>NZ_LGAA01000108.1 GCF_001294465.1 Moellerella wisconsensis ATCC 35017 | reverse complement strand
CGCCTTCCCTGCCTCTGCTGCATTGGCGGCACTGGATGTATCACCTCCGACTAGCCCGCCTGCAATGCCCGCCGCCAGACTCGCAAATGCACTCACCGTGGCTTTTTCATCTTCGGTCAGTTGACTTGCATCTTTGCCATACAGTTTCTCGGACAGCATTCCCACCGCTTCCGCCGTCATCGCACCTAGCGATTAGGCGCC
>NZ_LGAA01000107.1 GCF_001294465.1 Moellerella wisconsensis ATCC 35017 | reverse complement strand
GGTCTTCCCTGCCTCTGCGGCATTTGCTGCACTGGAGGTATCACCGCCTACTAAACCACCCGCAATACCTGCCGCCAGACTCGCAAATGCACTCACCGTGGCTTTTTCATCTTCCGTAAGTTGACTTGCAGGTTTGCTATACAGTTTCTCGGACAGCATTCCCACCGCTTCGGCCGTCATCGCACCCAGCGATTGCGCGCC
>NZ_LGAA01000106.1 GCF_001294465.1 Moellerella wisconsensis ATCC 35017 | reverse complement strand
ACGGCATACGAGATGGCTGCATTATGGGCTGCTGTGCATGGTCTCCCTGACCATTGTGGCGACGCTGAAAGCGGTAGGTATCATTCTCTCTATTTCTCTTCTCATTGCGCCTGGTGCCATTGCGGTACTCCTGACACAACGCTTTCATATTGCGCTCCTACTGGCGACTGGCATATCGGTAATAGTGTCAATGACTGGTGTCT
>NZ_LGAA01000105.1 GCF_001294465.1 Moellerella wisconsensis ATCC 35017 | reverse complement strand
GCTGCGGTAACTGCGGCGAAAGCTGCCGTTGAAACTGCGCGAATCAATCTGGCTTACACCAAAGTCACCTCTCCGATTAGTGGTCGCATTGGTAAGTCAAACGTGACGGAAGGCGCATTGGTACAGAACGGTCAGGCGACTGCGCTGGCAACCGTGCAGCAACTTGATCCGATCTACGTTGATGTGACCCAGTCCAGCAACGAC
>NZ_LGAA01000104.1 GCF_001294465.1 Moellerella wisconsensis ATCC 35017 | reverse complement strand
TTATTCGCGATAAGGATAATCAAAAACAAGATATCAACGACTTAAGTCGTGACACCGATAATGCCCATGAGAAGCTGAATACGATTTTTGACAAAGAAAAAGAGCAAAAACGGATTGAGAAAACGCAGTTAGTGGGCGAGTTAGGTAAGCAGATTACTGATATTGCGGTGGCGAATGAAAGGATAAAAGCGACTAAGAAAGAAAG
>NZ_LGAA01000103.1 GCF_001294465.1 Moellerella wisconsensis ATCC 35017 | reverse complement strand
ATATGTTGTGAGTTCGATGAGTAGGGCGGGACACGTGACATCCTGTCTGAATATGGGGGGACCATCCTCCAAGGCTAAATACTCCTGACTGACCGATAGTGAACCAGTACCGTGAGGGAAAGGCGAAAAGAACCCCGGCGAGGGGAGTGAAATAGAACCTGAAACCGTGTACGTACAAGCAGTGGGAGCCTCTTTTATGGGGTGACTGCGTA
>NZ_LGAA01000102.1 GCF_001294465.1 Moellerella wisconsensis ATCC 35017 | reverse complement strand
CGCTTGAGCGATAACGCCTTCAAATTATCCAGCGGCCAACAACAGCGTTTGGTGATCGCGCGCGCGATTGCGATTGAGCCAGAGGTATTGTTGCTCGACGAGCCGACGTCTGCATTGGATCCTATTTCCACGTTGACCATTGAAGAGCTGATCGTTGGGCTTAAAGAAAATTACAGCGTGGTGCTGGTCACCCATAATATGCAGCAGGCGGCTC
>NZ_LGAA01000101.1 GCF_001294465.1 Moellerella wisconsensis ATCC 35017 | reverse complement strand
ACTACCGGGTTTCTAATCCTGTTTGCTCCCCACGCTTTCGTGCCTCAGTGTCAGTGCTGGTCCAGGGTGCCGCCTTCGCCACAGATGTTCCTCCCGATATCTACGCATTTCACTGCTACACCGGGAATTCCGCACCCCTCTACCGCACTCTAGGTCGCCAGTATCCAATGCCATTCCCAGGTTGAGCCCAGGGCTTTCACATCAGACTTAACG
>NZ_LGAA01000100.1 GCF_001294465.1 Moellerella wisconsensis ATCC 35017 | reverse complement strand
CCCTGTAGCCAGTATATCTTCCATCGAAGAGGATGTTTTAGGTAAGGATGGCGAACTAGAATTGACTGTTGCATTCCCAAATCCAGTGCCATCTTGTCTAAATAACCCCAGCGGATCTACCCAAGAAACTGGATTTCCATCTACATACTGATACCCATTCAACCCACCACCCAGCTTAATCGGGTCCTGCGTCAAATACCGTCCCAATGCTGGATCAT
>NZ_LGAA01000099.1 GCF_001294465.1 Moellerella wisconsensis ATCC 35017 | reverse complement strand
CTATTGGATGAGCTCAATTTGCTGCGAGAAGCTGCGAACGCCATTCAGCTTCGTCGTAATTTCGGAGACAGCCCAATGCTGTATGTTCCCGAGATTTACTCTGATTACTGCCGTGAAAGCGTGTTGGTAATGGAACGAATCTACGGTATTCCGGTGTCTGACTTGCCTGCTTTACATGCGCAAAATATCAATGTGAAACTGTTGGCAGAGCGCGGCGTGCGGGTCTTCTTTACTC
>NZ_LGAA01000098.1 GCF_001294465.1 Moellerella wisconsensis ATCC 35017 | reverse complement strand
GCTTCCTTATATAAGCTGTGGTCAGCAGAACAGACATAACATAAGCTGGAGCATGTATATAAGCTGTAGTGAGTAAGTCATGTTTTATGAAGGGAGCAATGCCTCAGCATCAGGTTACGGGATCACTTACGTAAGGGACAGGCAGATGGCAGCTCAGCTACAGACAGCACTGCAGGAAACAGAATATAAACTGCAGTGAGCAGACCACTCACTGCACCGGTTAATATAAGCTGTAGTCAGT
>NZ_LGAA01000097.1 GCF_001294465.1 Moellerella wisconsensis ATCC 35017 | reverse complement strand
ATCATGTTATCGATCGTATGAACATCTGTTTTCGCCAGCTTGAGCAAGGGTTAGTGGAAATTGATGCTGTTTTAAAATCTCTGACACCACTACAGGCCAACGTATTTTTGTTGCCTGATATTGAGAAAGGTAAAGAGCATGATGACATTACAAAAATCAGCGTCATCCCCTGCTCGGGGGAAGCGGCATTTGAAGCAGGTTTACAACACTTCCGTCGCTTGTTCATCCATCATCATGCGCA
>NZ_LGAA01000096.1 GCF_001294465.1 Moellerella wisconsensis ATCC 35017 | reverse complement strand
CGTTGAACATTGGAACAGCTTTTTCAAGGTTGATGATGTGAACCTTGTTACGAGCACCGAAGATGAAAGGCTTCATTTTCGGGTTCCAGTAACGGGTCTGGTGACCAAAGTGAACACCAGCCTTGAGCATGTCGCGCATGGAAACAGTTGCCATGATTAAACCTCTATATAAAGTTTGGGGTTAAGCCTCCACATATCCCATGAGCCGACCCGGCAAGGCATTGTCCGAAGACTCATCCTG
>NZ_LGAA01000095.1 GCF_001294465.1 Moellerella wisconsensis ATCC 35017 | reverse complement strand
ATGGTGAAACGTATCCTTTAAGCCTAGCCCAAAAAGATCGGTATGGACGAAGTAATTGGCTCTAGCTTTATGACCTGTGACAAGGTTATTGTGTTGTTAAAGCCATTTTTACCCCCCGTGATTTCAAGGAGAGCACCCGTGTTTCAGCATGTAGACGCCTATGCAGGCGATCCGATTCTCTCGCTGATGGATACCTACAAACAGGATCCTCGAGCCGATAAAGTTAACCTTAGTATCGGTC
>NZ_LGAA01000094.1 GCF_001294465.1 Moellerella wisconsensis ATCC 35017 | reverse complement strand
CATAGCGGTCAAAGATATTTTGTCCGTACTCAGAATAAGATTCTAAGTAGGCGGTTTGAATTTCTTTGCCGATAAACTCCACGTATTTCGGGATCAGATAGCCTTTCAGGTGCTCCAGATATTTTTCTGCAACGTCCTGAGGGAACTGTTCGCGCTCAACTTGCTGTTCCAACACATAGAATAGGTGAACCGGGTTAGCCGCTACTTCGCTATG
>NZ_LGAA01000093.1 GCF_001294465.1 Moellerella wisconsensis ATCC 35017 | reverse complement strand
ATATAGGTAAACTCGGTTACGTAACAGATATGCCATCGATTATCCTGTTTCCTTTCTATCCTAATTTCAACGGGGCGGTAACCGCCCGTTTCTGCCGTATAGTCAGCATTGCTGTAATTGAGCGTGATGCTGAAGACTTTTGGGTGACGTTCGATGACGTTAGCCAGCAGGGTAATGAAGGGTTTAAAAATCGGTAAGTCACAGGTGATGGTTAAGTGCGATGCTTTTCGTTTTAGTC
>NZ_LGAA01000092.1 GCF_001294465.1 Moellerella wisconsensis ATCC 35017 | reverse complement strand
TGCATTTTCACCTTTTGCCAGCGCTAATGCAACATTGGCAATACCGTGTGCAGCTACCTTCGCTTTATCATCTTCGATATGTTGACCTATATAGTTCGCAATGTACGGCGCACTGGTATTCGCCACCGCTTTATTTACATCGCCATTTACCAATCCTTGGATTAACGCCGTGCCTGATTCCACGATACGGCGCTTATCGCCACCAACGCCCCACTCTGACGCTTGAACCGATTTTTCAATACGGTCATTTAATA
>NZ_LGAA01000091.1 GCF_001294465.1 Moellerella wisconsensis ATCC 35017 | reverse complement strand
AAGGGTGCAAGGTAAAGATTGAAATAGATCCAGCATTTGCTCAGGACTTCTGATAACGGATGCTGGAAAGTGGTCAGATGCGGATAAAAGGTAATGACCGAGTGATAAATCACCACCAGACAAATACATAACCCTTTGATCTGGTTAATCCATAGCTCTTTTTGTTTCATCAGGACAACACGCTCTTTTTATTTAACATGCGGTTGATCCTGCGGGGCGAGTCGCGTGGT
>NZ_LGAA01000090.1 GCF_001294465.1 Moellerella wisconsensis ATCC 35017 | reverse complement strand
AGCTTTATGGGGTGTGGGAAATTGTTGATGCGGGCGAAACGCCGGATACCAAACGCGATCTGCGTGTTCGTCTTGAGACTGAAGATAAAGCCATTTTGTTGTATAGCGCGTCGGATATCACCATCGCACCGCGTGAGGAGATTGCGCAGCATCCCTTTTTACAACGCGTTGGACCGGATGTTTTAGATTTGCGACTGAATGCGGCGCAGGTCAAAGAGCGCTTGATGCAGCCAGCGTTTCGTCGTCGTCAGTTTGG
>NZ_LGAA01000089.1 GCF_001294465.1 Moellerella wisconsensis ATCC 35017 | reverse complement strand
CACCGACCCTATGCACCGAGAAAAGCGGATTAAAAAACGGCTGGGGTAATGTCGCTGATACGTCTTTTTGTGTGCGACCGGTGTCGAGGGATTTGCTGGCAGAACGGAAGCCTCTTCAGCCTGATGGTGACCGGAGCTGTTTGTTCGTCCGGATGATCCTCCGCTTCCTCGACCGGACAGAATCGCTTTGCTCCCTAATCCGGTCTTGCGGCGAGCGGTATCTTCCCCCTGACCTGTTTTGTGTCTCTTAAGCCTCTCAGAAC
>NZ_LGAA01000088.1 GCF_001294465.1 Moellerella wisconsensis ATCC 35017 | reverse complement strand
ATTACGTAATCCTGTCCTTACTTTCATGCTTGTGCAGGGCCTGTATCCGGCATACCTGAGAACAACTGTAACCGGTTGCTTCAGCTGTTTCCTGAATGCTTAATTTTTTTACCGTACGATAATACAACACCTTCTGATGTCGTTCGAAATCAGCCTGCTTACCACGGTATTTCCCCATCGTATGTGCTCGCGCGATCCCCTGTTTCTGACGCTGACGGCGGCTTAGCCAGTCTTTATGTGACATAGCCGCCATCAGGTCTATCAA
>NZ_LGAA01000087.1 GCF_001294465.1 Moellerella wisconsensis ATCC 35017 | reverse complement strand
AAGACGGCATACGATAATTCCACTGAGTGAAGTCACGGCCAAGGATGAGTTTTTTAACATTAAGAATGTTACACGAGACGATATGTTAAGCGCTCACCGCGTACCACCTCAGATGATGGGAATTATTCCTAACAATACTGGCGGCTTTGGTGATGTTAAGAAAGCCTCACAGGTTTTTGTACAGAATGAGCTGATACCACTGCAGGAAAGAATGAAAGAGTTTAACGAATGGTTTGGTGATGAAGTGATCAGATTTAAAGAATATCA
>NZ_LGAA01000086.1 GCF_001294465.1 Moellerella wisconsensis ATCC 35017 | reverse complement strand
TTGTTGGGCTTGGTGAGGCCACGCACGGCATTCACTCTACGCCGCTTTATGCAGCACCGGTAATACCTAAACAGACCGAGCCTGTAGATTTGAGTCAGCAGGTGGAAATACTAAATAGAATCTTGAATTGGATATTAAAAGAGCTTCCAGTTCCGACTCAAAAAGCCTCGGCAATGGCTATTCGATTAAGTTCTGTGATTGACATTATTTCAGACCTTGAGGTTTCAGCCCCAGCACAGGAGCAGAAATAGATGCTGATAGCCG
>NZ_LGAA01000085.1 GCF_001294465.1 Moellerella wisconsensis ATCC 35017 | reverse complement strand
GTTAGCTCAGTTGGTAGAGCAGTTGACTTTTAATCAATTGGTCGCAGGTTCGAATCCCGCACGACCCACCATTCAAAAATAGTAGAAATAGGTAAGACGTGTGGGTGAGAACCGTAAAGGTTCGAGTCGAGCGAAAGCGAGACAACGTTGCGCAGCAACGGCCCGAAGGGCGAGGCGAAAGCCGAGTCATCCCGCACGACCCACCATTTCAAAATGATTTAGTTTTAAGGTAGTAAGCCAGATAAATAAATGGGTCGTTAGCTCAGTTGGTA
>NZ_LGAA01000084.1 GCF_001294465.1 Moellerella wisconsensis ATCC 35017 | reverse complement strand
AAGACGGCATACGATCGCGGCGTTCGGTCAGGATCTTGTGCGGATAGGCCTGATGGCCTACGTCCCAGACGATATGGTCGAATGGCGTATTGTAGACATAGTGCAACGCAACCGTAAGTTCTACAGTACCAAGGCCAGAAGCCAGATGGCCACTGGATCGACTAACGCTGTTCAACAGATATTGCCGCAGCTCATCACACAGCTTCGGCAGCTTATCTTTTGATATCAGGCGCAAATCGTCGGGATTATTAACTAACGCCAACGTTGGATATT
>NZ_LGAA01000083.1 GCF_001294465.1 Moellerella wisconsensis ATCC 35017 | reverse complement strand
TAACCGGCAAAACGTGGATCTTTGGTTAATTCGGCTTCATTACGCCAGTCTTTCAGGTTGAACGGCGGGTTCGCCAGAATGTAGTCGGCTTTCAGGTCCGGGTGCTGGTCGCTAAAGAAGGTGTCTGCCGGGCGTTCGCCGAGGTTAGCTGAAAGACCCCGAATGGCGAGGTTCATTTTTGCCAGTTTATACGTCGTGGCTGTCAGTTCCTGACCATACAGCGCGATATCACGGCTTTTACCCTGATGGCTCTCGACAAACTTCACCGACTGCAC
>NZ_LGAA01000082.1 GCF_001294465.1 Moellerella wisconsensis ATCC 35017 | reverse complement strand
ACCTGTGCAGCATACGAACTGGCAAAAGCTGGTGCTGATGCTGCCTATAAACAGGAGGTTGAACGGATTAACAACGCCGCTAAAAGTGAATCCAGTACATCTGATTCTCTCGGACAGTGCCTGGGGTCGCTATCGGTATCACTAAAAATCCCTCAGTTTCCGTCTATCAGCGACATCATTGATAAGGTGAAGGATGAGGTATGCAATACGGTTAAATCGAAGATTAATGAGAAGTGGGGGAGCCTGACTAATACGACGCTGGACCCGTGGTCAAC
>NZ_LGAA01000081.1 GCF_001294465.1 Moellerella wisconsensis ATCC 35017 | reverse complement strand
TAACATCCCCAAAATAATTGGAGTGGTATCAAGGCGGCAAGCGAGTTCATCCCGAAGAGCTTACTCTAGTAAGTGATTCGGGTGAACGAACGCAGCCAACGCAGATACCGCTTCAAGTATGAAGGGGAAAAGGATCAGATAATGTCTCTACTACGTCCCTCTATCATGATGATGCTGATTTTGACCGCCATCACCGGCATAGCCTATCCGTTGCTGACCACGGGGTTAGCGCAGGTGATGTTTCACTCTCAGGCCGAAGGATCGTTGATTGAACAC
>NZ_LGAA01000080.1 GCF_001294465.1 Moellerella wisconsensis ATCC 35017 | reverse complement strand
TCAGCAGCCACCCCATCAACTTTTGGTGTATACCGAACGCTGATTCTTTCTTTCGGCGCGACACTGCCGCCATTGTTGTTCATTTTGCTCATAAAAATGTTCCCGTTCAGGCCATGAGCACAGCATTTTCGTACTGCATACAAATACCGACAATACCGTTTCAGTGGCAGTTAGATAATGTAACCTTCCTTCTGTTGTGATCGGTATTCCACTCATGAAACGAAACATTAAAAGAACTATTTATATTTTTGAAAGAGATGTATCCTTCATTATTAATACATAAGA
>NZ_LGAA01000079.1 GCF_001294465.1 Moellerella wisconsensis ATCC 35017 | reverse complement strand
TGCAGTACCGCACATATCACGGAAAAGGATAACGCCTGGCTGTACTCGCTGTCACACCAGACCAGTGACTTCGGTGAATCAGAATGGATTCATTTCACAGGTAGCGGATATCTGTTACGTACCGATGCGTGGTCATATCCGGTTCTGCGGCTTAAACGCCTGGGGTTGTCAAAAACGTTCCGTCGTCTGGTTGTCACACTCATCCAACGTTATGGCGTCAGTCTCATTCATCTGGATGCCAGCGCTGAATGTCTGCCGGACCAGCC
>NZ_LGAA01000078.1 GCF_001294465.1 Moellerella wisconsensis ATCC 35017 | reverse complement strand
ATCTCAATTGATTGCTAAAGGATATTCGTCATGGCAGAAGAAACTATTTTCAGCAAAATTATTCGTCGTGAGATCCCGTCTGATATCGTTTATCAGGACGACTTAGTGACTGCATTCCGTGATATTTCTCCACAGGCACCTAGCCATATTCTTATTATCCCTAACCAGCTGATCCCAACGGTGAATGACGTTAAGCCAGAAGATGAAGCGGCGCTGGGCCGAATGGTTACGGTGGCGGCAAAAATTGCGCAGCAGGAAGGCATTGCCGAAGACGGCTATCGCCTGATT
>NZ_LGAA01000077.1 GCF_001294465.1 Moellerella wisconsensis ATCC 35017 | reverse complement strand
CGTTTTCATTCAGCATGAAACCCACTAAAGCGCCGCTGGATTGGTTATCAATCGGTAATTTATCAGTTTTCAATGCCCAGATGGTAAAACGGTAGTCGTGTGGTTTATCGCCCGCTGGCGGGCAAGCACCGCCGAATCCGGCATAACCAAAATCATTGCGGCCTTGAACTGCGCCAGTCGGCATGTTTTTGCCATTTTGAGCTCCAGCATTAGCGGGTAAACTTCGAATATTGGCTGGAATATTTGCTACAGTCCAATGCCACCAACCACTGCTAGTTGGAGCATCAGGG
>NZ_LGAA01000076.1 GCF_001294465.1 Moellerella wisconsensis ATCC 35017 | reverse complement strand
AGACGGCATACGAACTTGCAGACTTACGCTGCCGTCCTCCTCCATCCACTCTTTTTCTATTGCCTGAAGCTGATAAAAACGACTTCTCAGGCGCCCTTCCTGCGGCGGCAGACGCAATGTATGCTGCGCCACCTCGCCGGAAAGACGCTCCGTCAAAGCCTGAAAAAGCTGTGGTATCCCCGCTCCGGTCTGCGCAGAAAGCCAGACACGGATCGGTTTGTTCTCTTCATCTCTGTCAATACGCGGTTCGAAATCGTCCAGCATATCGATCTTGTTCATCACCAGCAGGGTTGG
>NZ_LGAA01000075.1 GCF_001294465.1 Moellerella wisconsensis ATCC 35017 | reverse complement strand
GCTTTCCAAGCCCAGATTTGATAAGATATTGACTAAGACTAAGCCCTGCTTCATGGGCCTTTTCGGTGAGTTTAGCTTTCACTTCTGTGGAACATCTCACCTGGATTCGATCGTCTGTTTTTCTGCTCTCGCTACGGCTCATCAGATAGCTAACCTCGTTAGGGGGTGTCGGGGCTTGCCCTGACCAAGACGTTTTTGGACGGCCGCCGCGTGTCGGCGGTACTCCAAAAACACATCTTGTCCCGTACTTAAATACCTCATTAAATTCTACCATCGGCGAGGTTTGAAAGCCAGCTG
>NZ_LGAA01000074.1 GCF_001294465.1 Moellerella wisconsensis ATCC 35017 | reverse complement strand
ACCGTACGGTTCTAATCCTGTTTGCTCCCCACGCTTTCGCACCTCAGTGTCAGTATTAGTCCAGGTGGTCGCCTTCGCCACTGGTGTTCCTTCCTATATCTACGCATTTCACCGCTACACAGGAAATTCCACCACCCTCTACCATACTCTAGTCAGTCAGTTTTGAATGCAGTTCCCAGGTTGAGCCCGGGGATTTCACATCCAACTTAACAAACCACCTACGCGCGCTTTACGCCCAGTAATTCCGATTAACGCTTGCACCCTCTGTATTACCGCGGCTGCTGGCACCTCGTCTCTA
>NZ_LGAA01000073.1 GCF_001294465.1 Moellerella wisconsensis ATCC 35017 | reverse complement strand
TTTAATGAGCAATTGTTATGGTGGAGCTAAGCGGGATCGAACCGCTGACCTCCTGCGTGCAAGGCAGGCGCTCTCCCAGCTGAGCTATAGCCCCATAACAAGTATAACAGTACCTAATAACGGTTATTAATCGTTATAAAAAGCTAAATCGAACGCAGTCAGCGAATCTTCATTGCGTTTACAATGTAAACCAACGAACTCAACACCGCATTATTCGATTTTGGTAGGCCTGAGTGGACTTGAACCACCGACCTCACCCTTATCAGGGGTGCGCTCTAACCACCTGAGCTACAAGCCTATTGATACCA
>NZ_LGAA01000072.1 GCF_001294465.1 Moellerella wisconsensis ATCC 35017 | reverse complement strand
GTTCGCTTGTTCAATAATCACCTGAGCGTCGGCTTTAGCTTTTTTCAGCTGGTCGGTCGCATTGGCTTGAGCTAAGTCCAAATCTTTCTTCGCACGTTCTGCACTTGAGAGGCCGTCAGCAATTTCTTTTTGACGCTTCTCGATGGCATCCATAATTGGAGGCCATACATACTTCATGCAGAACCATACGAACAAAATGAACGCGATGGCCTGGCCGAGGATTGTTGCGTTAAGATTCACAGCACAATGCCTCTTAAATAGTTAATTGGTATGTGTTTCTTTACGGTAGAAGAGCCAAGGCTCTTTTACGCGACAG
>NZ_LGAA01000071.1 GCF_001294465.1 Moellerella wisconsensis ATCC 35017 | reverse complement strand
AAGTCTCAGGAAATCAATCTCGATTACATTCCTGAACTGATTTTTGAATACAACAAACAGCACCCGAACAAAGAGACACTGAAGGAAGAGGTCACCCGGCTTATCCGTGCCAGTCTGGGGAACCGGGCGAAAGAAGGGCTGATGCTGGAATTTATCGGGCAGACAGATATAGATAACCTGCCGAATAAAGAGTCCGTGATAGAGCAGTTCTACACCTTCGCTCAGGCCGCTCAGCAGCGGGAAGCGGAGGCATTGATTCAGGAAGAGAATCTCAATCACGATGCTGCCAGGCGTTATATCAGTGCGTCACTCAAGCGTGAATA
>NZ_LGAA01000070.1 GCF_001294465.1 Moellerella wisconsensis ATCC 35017 | reverse complement strand
ATCCTGAAAAGAAATTACCACCTGACCTTCGGTCTGCTTACGCAGCTCACGAATGTTCACGCGGTCCTTTTCACGGATTTGGTACAGATCCCCTTCCCGGACCGTTTTGGAAAACGTGCCGTGTTCGGCTTCCTGCCCGGAGAGCTCAGAATAATAATCCTGGCCGACGGTTTCGCGCAGTATTTCAAAGGTTTTCCGGTCTTCAATCGACTCAAAATATTTCACGCGGGTGTTGGCGATCAGCGAATCCACCTCGCCGTTCGCGCCGCGGGCGAGCGACGGGTGATCCTGGGAGGAAAATACGCCCATTTTTTCCAGTGAACG
>NZ_LGAA01000069.1 GCF_001294465.1 Moellerella wisconsensis ATCC 35017 | reverse complement strand
GGCATACGACGACCACGGAACAGTTTGTCACTCAGCCAACCGGCTAGCAGGGTTGATGGAATCGCAGCCCATTCGAAGAACAGGAAGGCCACGCTCATCTCTGTTTTAGTAAAGTGTTTAACCGTCAGCAGGTAGATTGGCAACCAACTGATAATGCCGAAACGCACCATATAGACAAATACGTCAACGAAAGAGACATACCAGGCATTTTTGTTTTTCAGTACATAGGTAGTGAAAATCTGGAATGCTGACATATTCTCCGGCGCTTTATCCCCCTTGAGCTTAGCAACGGGCACTTCATCCGGCACAATTTCATTCAACGGTGGTAAGCCTTC
>NZ_LGAA01000068.1 GCF_001294465.1 Moellerella wisconsensis ATCC 35017 | reverse complement strand
ATCCGCAACGTTCCATCTTCTATGCTACCGTGCGGAATAGTGCCGTTACGGGCAGCCCGGGCCAGCCGCTTAAGAGCGATCGTGAGTCGCGCCTTTCTGTCTGCCAGCCAATCCTGTGGGTTGGAAGGCACGGCCAGTTTTGCATTTTCCTGCGCCGCGATCATCGGCACCAGTACCTGCTTGAGGTCACCATAGCGGCGCGAATGAGCGAGCCAGACATCTCCGGAACGAAAAGCATCCCGGAGGTGAAAGAGTACCGCCACTTCCCAAAGACGGGTATCTCCTTTTTCCTGAGCTCGTAAATGACGGTTCCATTTGGAGCTGGGCCGCAGGAAACGCCT
>NZ_LGAA01000067.1 GCF_001294465.1 Moellerella wisconsensis ATCC 35017 | reverse complement strand
GATGCGGCTCTCCGGTGTGCAAAAAGACGTATTGTTTGTTCTGTATGGTCTGGCAGAACGTCAGCTGGCGGGCCCGTTCCCGGCGATGCAGCTTTTCAGCATCCTCAATAAGGGACGCCTCCAGCCCGTTGCCGATACCAATTTTCGTCGCTCCTGCCATACGCTGAACCGTCACGGCCTGCTCAGCAAATACCGGGATAATCAGTCACTGATGCTCGCGTTTGGACTGACAGAAGCAGGCCTGGAGATCGCCAGAGAGGTTTATCACAAACGCCTGACGGAGATGGAATAACCATGAAGAATGATGAGCTGGCCACACGACGCGCAGAGGCGATAGCCGGCGATCGG
>NZ_LGAA01000066.1 GCF_001294465.1 Moellerella wisconsensis ATCC 35017 | reverse complement strand
CTGGCGCTGCCGTCGGCATCTTCCAGATTAACGAACCGATCTTGTTTGGTTTGCCAATTATCATGAACCCAGTGATGTTTATTCCGTTCGTGCTGATTCAGCCGATTCTGGCAGCGATCACGCTGGCGGCGTACAGCATGGGCATCATTCCTCCGGTGACTAACCTTGCACCGTGGACCATGCCTACCGGACTGGGTGCATTCTTTAACAGTAACGGCAGCATCGCTGCGCTGTTAGTCGCATTGTTCAACTTGGGTGTCTCAACGCTGGTGTATATGCCTTTCGTTATCCTGTCTAACAAGGCGCAGGCGATAATTGAAGAAGAAGAAAGCGAAGAAGATATTGCG
>NZ_LGAA01000065.1 GCF_001294465.1 Moellerella wisconsensis ATCC 35017 | reverse complement strand
TAAATCTGCCTGCGTGCGCTCCATCTGTGCAGCAAGCAGTAAACGCGCCATATTGGTTTGTTCGAAGCGTACTTTGCTACGATCGCCCATCAATTTGCCATCCACGCTGCCGACCTTAACCTCCAACTGCGCTTTGCCCTTTTCTTCAAACGGCGTTAGCAGCTTGAGCATCTGCGGGTTTTCGTCAATCTTGTGGGTGTAGTAAGCGCGTTCCGTCGTGCCATCGTCTTTCGTCACTTTCTGACGCAAATTGACCGGAATGAGCTGGTAGTGTTGCAAAGTCAGCTCACCGTTACGGAAGCTGAAATCAGCACGCCCAACGTATTTCCCCCACTCATGCGCCTGTACG
>NZ_LGAA01000064.1 GCF_001294465.1 Moellerella wisconsensis ATCC 35017 | reverse complement strand
GGTAATTAATGGCGTGGAAAAACCTTCCCATGCTGTCACCTTTGATGATAATGGCCAGCCCTGTTTAAGCCTTAATGATCTTACGACATTAGGCATTGTGGCCGTGAAAAATACGGACGCACAGTGTATTAACTTAATAACTACTTACCCACAGGCAACAATTACCACCGATCCCGGTAATAATAAACTGTTGTTTGTATTACCAGCTGAAGCTATTGCAGACAGTAACAATCTGGATGTCAGCCAGTATACAGCGGGCGGAACAGGGGCAATGGTTAATTACGACTTGCTGATGATGAAAAGTAATAATAAATCTGAGGGCGATAATAACAATAATGATTTAAACACCT
>NZ_LGAA01000063.1 GCF_001294465.1 Moellerella wisconsensis ATCC 35017 | reverse complement strand
AAGACGGCATACGATGGGCAACCAACGATAATGCAGAAACGCCCCCAAAAGAACGTATAGACCTGGAAGGGTTAATTGCCCGGTTTGGGTACAGAGCAGAGAAAGACTATACGGCGTATACGCTTGATGGACAGGATGCGTTTTACGATTACGGCTCACATCTGCGTATGGCTACCCCTGAAGCCAGCCAGAGTGACGAGATGATCCTGGCGGCCGTTCTAACCGCGGATAAGCAACATCATCGTGGTATTGAAATCACCGGCAGTGACGAATTTAAAGAGCGAGTGTTTAACCTTATCAGTGAATACAACATTGAGGTGAAACTGACTAACCCAGAACAAAGGGTTAAAT
>NZ_LGAA01000062.1 GCF_001294465.1 Moellerella wisconsensis ATCC 35017 | reverse complement strand
AAGACCGGGCTTGAACGACTTATTACACCAGTAACGCAGACTCTCGACGATCTGGAGAATATATTTAACGAGAAGCTGGAACGTATAACCATTGGCATAAATTCAGATGCTAATGAGTTTGTAAAAAAACAGCCGCAGTCAAACAAATTACAGTGGAGCCTGGCCAATAAAAAATGGAAGACCAGCATTGACAATCCGATTTACAATCAAATAAAAAATATCGGAATAGTCGATGTGATGAAGTATGTAAACAATGAGACAGATTTTTTGTCTGTATTCAATGCTGTATCATCCAGGAAAAACAATCTGGAAGCGGACCATAATGATCTTCTTGCTTGTATATTTGGTAAC
>NZ_LGAA01000061.1 GCF_001294465.1 Moellerella wisconsensis ATCC 35017 | reverse complement strand
CAAGAACATAAATTTAAATTGTCCATGCTTTTTAAAAATAGTCAATTTGCGTGGGCAATTGTGATGGATAACTTGTTGGGGAGTGAAGATGACAGTTTGCTCGAACGCTCCTCAGAGGTTAAACCAATTATGCGCCAGTTAGGTGCATCGACGTTAAAAAAAGGCACAGTCCACTACAATAATCTTGCCGGCGAAGAATGGCTAATTTCCGGGGTCGAAGACGGTGATAAAAAATACCGTTTCCAATACAATGCCAATGAAAAAAATGTCACCTATCTACAGCCTTTAGTGCTGATTTTACTGCATAACTCAGGAATATTGACGGTGAAAGATTATACCGACGAACAGATGGTTGAAATCTGGGATC
>NZ_LGAA01000060.1 GCF_001294465.1 Moellerella wisconsensis ATCC 35017 | reverse complement strand
GGCATACGATGGGAATAAAATCCTAACCAACTCGGGAAAGCAGTTGGCTCTACCCCGTCTCGCAGTACGATAACTGGCACCTGATAAAGTGAGTTTCTAGGGAGTAGTAAGCGGCATAGTGTGATTGCAAACGTCGGACACTATGCCCACACAATCGAACCTTTTGCAGGGTAAGACAAACAAGAAACGAGCTAGACGAAGGTCGCTACGCTCCCCGTGATTTTTATATACCCACCACGGGGGCATTAGGCCTTTTTTTATAAAAAAAAGGAAATTTAGATGAGTGAGTTACAGAACAGGCTGGTATTTAGTCAAAGCCCTGAAGTTGAGCTGGGTTCTAATTTTTTTATCAATGTCCCAGTAATAC
>NZ_LGAA01000059.1 GCF_001294465.1 Moellerella wisconsensis ATCC 35017 | reverse complement strand
TCGGTGACTGGAGTTCAGCAGCATGAAGCGACAGCGAAGTCCGACACGAATAACGATAGACAACTTAATCTTCAACAAATCCACTCCACGCAGTAAACCCCAACCCATATCAACAGTGACTTTCAACTACAGCGCCCACCTTCACGATGTGCGTTGGCTGAGAGTGCGAGCAAGGAATAGACATGACTGATTACAGCAAGATAAGCGACGATGAAATAAACCGACTGATAGCAACCTCACGTAACTACAGCAAGATGAGTGACTTTGAGATTAATAAATTAGTAGCAATCTCACGTCACCCCGAACTCAAAGATTGGATTTGTTTCGATATCTCTGGTCGCGCCGTATTTGTGATTAACGACGGCAAGTTGAGCAGGGC
>NZ_LGAA01000058.1 GCF_001294465.1 Moellerella wisconsensis ATCC 35017 | reverse complement strand
ATACCCAGCGCCCGGTGCTGGCCATCGAATAGTTTTAAATCAACGTCCATCGGGATTTTAAGAATACCCACTGCCGGCGAAAGTTCGCTGGGGAGGAATTCAACATGGCTGTCAATATTTCCGGTAATTGACGGCAAAATATAGGGGGCTCGTCTTGAAGTCGCGCCGGCAACATAATTCCGTATTTTTTTCGCCCGCGTTTTGTTCGCTTCTCGCTGGCTGCGATCCATAACATCGCCATCATTGTCCATTGCAAGAATACGACGTAACACGACCATAGGAACCGTCAGCATGTATTGTTCTATGCCGCCCTGTATTCCACGTGTAGCCGGTACTCTGAAAAAATAGTTATCAGTATTCATAATATTTCCTTCGTATGCCG
>NZ_LGAA01000057.1 GCF_001294465.1 Moellerella wisconsensis ATCC 35017 | reverse complement strand
AAAAGCTCAGTAAATCAGTCAGAGGTAGACATAATCAAAGGAGAAAAGTTAAAGCAATATTCTGTAGCTGACGAACTAATAAAATGGGCAAAGCTAAAGGAAGATGGTCACATCTCTGAAGAGGAATTTAACGAGGCCAGAATCAAGCTTTTGAAGCGAAACTGAAAAATGGATCTTTACAACAAGCAATTCGAACGGCACTGTTGCAAAGTTAGCGATGAGGCAGCCTTTTGTCTTATTCAAAGGCCTTACATTTCAAAAACTCTGCTTACCAGGCGCATTTCGCCCAGGGGATCACCATAATAAAATGCTGAGGCCTGGCCTTTGCGTAGTGCACGCATCACCTCAATACCTTTGATGGTG
>NZ_LGAA01000056.1 GCF_001294465.1 Moellerella wisconsensis ATCC 35017 | reverse complement strand
TCACAAGAAAGGCGAGTTTGTGATGTTTGAAGGCGCACAGGGTACGTTGCTGGATATTGACCACGGCACCTATCCGTATGTGACTTCTTCTAACACCACCGCAGGCGGCGTTGCTACCGGTTCTGGCGTGGGTCCACGCTGTGTAGACTACGTGTTGGGTATCGTTAAAGCTTACTCTACTCGCGTAGGTGCAGGTCCATTCCCAACTGAGCTGTTTGATGAAGTGGGTGAGTTCCTGTGTACTAAAGGCAACGAATTCGGTGCAACTACCGGTCGTCGTCGTCGTACCGGCTGGTTGGACGCTGTTGCCGTTCGCCGTGCCGTAGAGCTGAACTCTCTGTCTGGCTTCTGCCTGACTAAACTGGACGTTCTGGATGGCCTGAAAGAGGTTAA
>NZ_LGAA01000055.1 GCF_001294465.1 Moellerella wisconsensis ATCC 35017 | reverse complement strand
GGAAGAATCGGCCTCTGTACAGCCGAAGAAGCAGAATGCATCTGATACTCAAAAGGAAGATAAAGCTGCGGGTGAATCCTGGGAGAAAGGCGTTATCGTCGCGCATGGACGTGCTAAGTATGAGTGGAAAGATGATGAATCCATGAACTACTTTGTCACTCTCAAAAATGAACATGGAGAGAAGACACTCTGGGGGAAAGACCTTGAGAGAGCGGTTAAAGATGCTGGTGTAGACACCGAACGTCTTGTTACAGTCAGAAAGCTGGGATTTGTGGATGTTGAGGTGAATGCACCTGTCCGTGATGAAAGCAACAAGATCGTTCGTTATGAAACTATCCAGACCAAACGTAATGAGTGGGAAGTAAAACCTGTATACCCACAGCCAACAGCAGGGAATGAAC
>NZ_LGAA01000054.1 GCF_001294465.1 Moellerella wisconsensis ATCC 35017 | reverse complement strand
TTCTTCTTCAGGTTTTTCTGGGCTTCCCCGAACTGGCTGCGATGACATTCATCAAAAATAAAGACGACCTGTTTCTGGTAGACGGCTAAATCTGCATCCCCCTTCATCAGGTTATTCAGCTTCTGGATAGTCGTGACAATGATTTTATTGTCATCTTTATCGATATTACGTTTCAGTCCCGCGGTGCTGTCAGAGCCGTTGACGCTGTCAGGTGAGAAGCGCTGATACTCTTTCATGGTCTGATAATCTAGGTCTTTGCGGTCAACCACAAAGAATACTTTATCAATGAAATCAAGTTCAGTTGCGAGTCGGGCGGCTTTAAAGCTGGTCAGGGTTTTTCCTGAGCCTGTCGTATGCCAGATAAACCCGCCTCCGTCAGTGCTGCTCCATTTCTTTGACTGAAA
>NZ_LGAA01000053.1 GCF_001294465.1 Moellerella wisconsensis ATCC 35017 | reverse complement strand
ATGCTAATGAGATATGCGTTACCTTGTTAAAGGAATCTATCATGTCTCGCTATGCTGAAAAGCAGCTCACTTTCGATCCGCGTGGGCACCAGCTCACCAATATTAACGTTTGGACACCAGACAGTGAGTGGCTGGCATACGATGTACGGCCCAGCGGAGCCTCTTTTACCGGGCTGTGCATTGAGCGTGTGAATGTTCATGATGGACGTGTGGAAGTCGTTTACCGCGCGCAGCATGGCGCACATGTTGGCGTGGTAACGGTAAGCCCTCAACAACCGACACGCTACGTTTTTATTCATGGCCCAGAGCATCCAGATGCCCACTGGCATTATGATTTCCACCATCGGCGCGGCGTGATTGTCAGTGAACCAGACAGAGAATTGGCTGAAACGCTTGATGCGATGGATATTA
>NZ_LGAA01000052.1 GCF_001294465.1 Moellerella wisconsensis ATCC 35017 | reverse complement strand
CCCACAATCAGCATAACCACCAGTTCACCCAGCAGTAGAAGGTTGTTTTGGCGCTGAGCAAAGCCGCTAATGGCAGAAATCAGTAGGCCGAAGGTGAGGGCGTTAAGCAACGCGCTGTAACCATCGAATTTTGGCTTACCCACTTTGGGCGGATTCTCTGGCAGAAATTTCATGCCGCAAATAAAGGCGGCAATGCCAATTGGCACGTTAACGGCAAATAACCATGGCCAGCTGCTGACGGAGAGAATTGCCGCCGCGACCGATGGCCCCGCCGCCGCAGAAACGGCAACGATTAATGCGTTAATGCCCATTCCTCGTCCGAGATAACGCTGAGGATAGATTAAACGCACCAGCGCGACGTTCACGCTCATCACCGCCGCTGCGCCAAAGCCTTGCAGCACCCTGGCGAGGATAAGCGTCCAGGAGTGAATCGGACATCG
>NZ_LGAA01000051.1 GCF_001294465.1 Moellerella wisconsensis ATCC 35017 | reverse complement strand
GTCCTTCATCGCCTCTGACTGCCTAGGCATCCACCGTGTACGCTTAGTCACTTAACCTCACAACCCGAAGGTGTCTCTTAATGAACGCGGTTACGAACCGGTTCAAGACAGCATTCAAGATTGCAAAAAATTGAGAGACTGCTTAATACAAACTGTGTCAGTGTGTCTCACAGTTGCTTAAGCTTTCAAATTTCAGCTTGTTCCAGATTGTTAAAGAGCAATATCTTAAACACGACTCGTTAGAATCATCTTTAAGATTTTTCGTTCATCAGAACGGGTGATAATGTCTTTCACTCATTATCGGAATGGCGTCCCCAAGGGGATTCGAACCCCTGTTACAGCCGTGAAAGGGCAGTGTCCTAGGCCTCTAGACGATGGGGACACGAAAATACCGACAAAGCTTTCACTTTCTCGTTTCGTATCAGCATGAGTCTTAAAACTCACAACAT
>NZ_LGAA01000050.1 GCF_001294465.1 Moellerella wisconsensis ATCC 35017 | reverse complement strand
GGAAAACTTTGATAAAACGCCAACAGATAAGGAAAGAGAGGCAGCACAAAAAGCGCTAGCAAAACAAGGGAAAGAGATAAATGATTTAAGCGTGATAGACGGCTATATCAAAGAGCAGACGATTCAAGCTGAAATCAATAAATCGAGTTGGGGAGTGGGCGGCGATAAGCGCCGTATCGTGGAATCAGGCACGGCGTTAATCCAAGGATTGGTAAATGGCGATGTAAATAAAGCGGTGGCGAATGCCAGCGCGCCATATATCGCGAATGAAATCGCCAAGCAAATACCGAAAGAAAATCAGGAAGGCCGCCTCGTTGCCCACGGTATTGCCAATGTTGCATTAGCGCTGGCAAAAGGTGAAAATGCAGGCGCGCAATCGCTCGGTACAATGACTGCCGAAGCGGTGGGAATGCTGTCCGAGAAACTGTATGGCAAAGATGCAAGCCAACTGACCGAAGAC
>NZ_LGAA01000049.1 GCF_001294465.1 Moellerella wisconsensis ATCC 35017 | reverse complement strand
AGTGACAGGAAAGAAGAGATTAAGTATTTAACTCAGTCATTGATAAATTATCATCTAGCGCAGCCAAAGTAATTTTTGGCATTGCAGAACACTAATGTTGGGGGGCGATAGTATGAAATTGCCCCAACAACTTAGTACATTTAGGTAGGAATTTGGGAAAAATGCTGAAGGGTAAGTCTTAATTTAAGTTTTTTCTGCGCTAAAACGCAAAAAAGCCCTCCGCAAGCGGAAGGCTATTTGTATGGCAGGGGCGGAGAGACTCGAACTCGCGACACCCGGTTTTGGAGACCGGTGCTCTACCAACTGAGCTACGCCCCTAAAGAACGCTTACTATTATCCCCGCGTTCAAGCAGGCATAACATAAATAAGTGGCGGAACGGACGGGACTCGAACCCGCGACCCCCTGCGTGACAGGCAGGTATTCTAACCAACTGAACTACCGCTCCACCGATTCTTTCTCTCACAT
>NZ_LGAA01000048.1 GCF_001294465.1 Moellerella wisconsensis ATCC 35017 | reverse complement strand
GCACCTTGGTCGATGCCACCATCATTGAGGCACCCAGCTCTACCAAGAACAAAGAGCAGCAACGCGATCCGGAGATGCATCAGACCAAGAAAGGCAATCAGTGGCACTTTGGCATGAAGGCCCACATTGGTGTCGATGCCAAGAGTGGCCTGACCCACAGCCTAGTCACCACCGCGGCCAACGAGCATGACCTCAATCAGCTGGGTAATCTGCTGCATGGAGAGGAGCAATTTGTCTCAGCCGATGCCGGCTACCAAGGGGCGCCACAGCGCGAGGAGCTGGCCGAGGTGGATGTGGACTGGCTGATCGCCGAGCGCCCCGGCAAGGTAAGAACCTTGAAACAGCATCCACGCAAGAACAAAACGGCCATCAAGGGGTCAGTTTGGAGATCGGAAATTTTTGTACGTTAAGCACATTATTTAACCAACTCAGATACGTAAGTGATTGATTTATCGTCAGTGGCTATCGCTTTT
>NZ_LGAA01000047.1 GCF_001294465.1 Moellerella wisconsensis ATCC 35017 | reverse complement strand
TTTTTCTTGGATTTTCTCATCGCTCAATCCTTGAGCTTTCCAATCAGCAATGAGTTCACTACTTCTAATGGCATTTAAATAAGGATTATTTATTTGCCCTGCGACTGTCCAGTCACTACCGGATAAACGGTAAATATCACCAATCCAGCTAAATCCTGTATCACTGAGCTTTTCACCTTGTTCTATCCCCAACAGCATTGCCGTAGTGTATTCAGTAACAAGGTAGTTAAACTCTTCTTTACTTAACTGACCTGATTGATATAGACCAACAAGTTTTTCACCTGCGGCTTTTTCTTGATTTCGGTATTCGTTGCGAACATTTCGTTCACAATCGGCATTTCCATTACAGCCAACAAATTTGGCTTGTAAATCATCAACGCCACCAATACCCGCTTCTTCTAGCTTTTTATGAAGTGCCTTCCCTTTGTCATTTAACTTATCAACACCGAATTTATTCGATAATAAGTTATTCTCAACCGT
>NZ_LGAA01000046.1 GCF_001294465.1 Moellerella wisconsensis ATCC 35017 | reverse complement strand
GCTTCAACCATGCAGGTTGGCAGCGGGATTGAGGGCGGGGCATCAACCATAACAATCTCCTAATGATTTCTATTTCGAGTAAAAAATATACCATCAAAAGGAGATTTTTTTAAATCATTTTGGTGCGCATAATTGAGAAGCTGTCAGAGGAGTTTTATTTTCCTTCGGCAGAGACAATGTTGCCCTCATTCGCATTTTCCCATGTCGGGATTTCGCCACTCAGCGTGCAGCGAAGCGTCTCTTTTCCGACGGTAAGCTGTGCGCCACTGCTGTAGTAACGACTTTCATACAGGCAGGCGGTTTTCTTTTGTTCCGGGGTCAGTGTAAGACCGGCATTCTGATCCTTTGCCAGCAGTTGTACAAGATGTTGGTTTGTCTGTACCTGTTCACCCAGAATGTTGCTCAGCAAAGAATCGGTTTTCGGCGCGGATACGCTCTGAGCAAAGGCACTGCAACTGATTACGGATGCGGTCAGAATGAGAGCAATCTTCGTGTTAG
>NZ_LGAA01000045.1 GCF_001294465.1 Moellerella wisconsensis ATCC 35017 | reverse complement strand
AATACCATGCTGCATTAACGATAGAGGCATTAGATTAACGGAGAAACATACTTCTTCTGTGGCTAGGTTTTGCGTTCGTATGTATTTAACTACGTTCTCAACCATCAGCAGGTCGAAGCGTGGGCTAAGGTTAAATTCCGCGATTAAAGGAATAAATTTATCTGGCGTAATGATGTCATTGTTATCTTTCAGGCGCGCTAAAATTTCGTAATAGCGTGTACCATTTTTATGCTCAATCGGCTGCGCATGCAGCATGATGCTATTTTCATTAAGTGCATTTTTGATTTTTTGCAGCAGCATGACTCGGTCTGACACTTGGGTTGCGACGACCTGATTGCCCTCACTAAGGCATAACAGACGATCCTCTTGGCATGCTTTTTCACATAGATAGCTTAACTGACCAATACGGCGATGAAGATTATCTGTTTCACGATTAAGTTCGCCATAAGACAAACCATAGTGCAGTTCAACCGGAATATTATTCCAGCTTAACGGGTGCTCTTTGAGCTTTTGGCGTAGCGCATTTAAGCGGGGAATATTTTCG
>NZ_LGAA01000044.1 GCF_001294465.1 Moellerella wisconsensis ATCC 35017 | reverse complement strand
CATGAAGAAACCTTCGGCCCTGTCGCTCCCCTCTTCGTTTTCGCGATGAAGCAGACGCCATTCGCTTAGCGAATCAAACTGAATCAGGACTCGCCGCCTACTTCTACTCACGCGACATCGGACGTATTTATCGCGTTGCCGAAGCGCCGGAAAGCGGAATGGTTGGCATCAATGAAGGGCTGATTTCAAACGAAGTCGCGCCGTTTGGTGGGATTAAACAATCGGGTTTAGAGCGCGAAGGTTCGCGCTACGGAATCGAAGATTATCTGGAAGTGAAATATCTCTGCTTTGGCGGAATTGAGAACAACTGAGGTGCCTATGACGGCAAATAACGCAATGTTAACGAAAGAAACAATAAGCCAGATCGCCCATCGCTTGCATCAGGCTGAGCAAAGCCGTGAGCAGATCCGCCAGATATCGCTCGATCATCCACAGATCACCATTGAGGACGCCTACGCGATCCAGCGTCAATGGGTCGATCTCAAAATTCACGAGGGCCGCGTACTCAAGGGCCATAAGATTGGTTTGACGTCAAAAGCCATGCAGGCCA
>NZ_LGAA01000043.1 GCF_001294465.1 Moellerella wisconsensis ATCC 35017 | reverse complement strand
AGCGGCGAGCCTTCATCCATCCAGACGGATTGATACAGTTTGGCGACGCGAGGAGAGCTGATCGGCAAAATGATACCGTTTAAAACCGGCCACCAGATCAGGCGAGAAACATCGACCACGCGTTTATCGCTGAGGAACTCGGCTAGGTAACGTTTAACCGCTGACGAGGTTGGAGCCTCTGGCGTGCCCAGATTAACTAACAGTACGCCGAACTTTTCTTGCCTCATGCTGCCCTCGGTTATGCATTATCTTGATAGATTGGGAGTTTTGATATTGTAACCAAAATGCTGCAAATCCCAACCAATTACTCTTATTGGTCAACACCATCAAAAGGTGGATATAGAAAAGGCGGCTATTTATTAGCCGCCTTTCATCGTTTCTAGGCCAAACTCGCCTAAAATCGTTCTTATTTCTTAGCCTAGGATAGTTTCCAGCTCAGCACGAACGGCTGCAACAGACTGAGTACCGTCTAATTTGACGTACTTAGTCTTGCCGTTTGCGGCTTCTGCGCTGTAGTAACCGATCAGCGGAGCAGTCTGCTGATGATATTCAACCAAGCGCTTACGTACGGTTTCTTCCTGAT
>NZ_LGAA01000042.1 GCF_001294465.1 Moellerella wisconsensis ATCC 35017 | reverse complement strand
GCTTGGCGAACAGGTACGCGCTAACTTCCGCCCGGACACTAACTTCTTGCTCACCGTGTCTAACGATGCGTGGTTCGGCCACTCCATTGGCCCATGGCAGCATTTCCAAATGGCACGGATGCGTGCGTTAGAACTTGGTCGTCCACTGCTGCGCAGCACCAACAACGGCGTTACCGCTGCGGTTGATGCTTCAGGGAATGTGATTGCGGAAATTCCACAGTTTGAACGCAAAGTACTCGAAGTTAACGTTGCACCGACGACTGGCATCACGCCTTACGCCCGCTTTGGTTCTATCCCATTATGAATTATTACCTTTGTCATGGCCGGTCTTGCGCTGATTGCCGGACGTAAACGCCGTTAATCCCGCACCACCTCCCCCTTCTCGGGGGAGGTACTTATCAACTCCCCAGAACACCTTTCCCTCAATGAAATAGGGTTATTTTCGCGATTGCGAATCATACTTACTGCTGTTAATGTGCCCGCAATTTCCCTAGTCATTAATGAGAAAGTGATGCAGCTAAATCCTGAATTTATCATTGCCGATGAGCAAAAATTGCGTGAACACTATGCTCAGCCCAATAAGATGGTGCT
>NZ_LGAA01000041.1 GCF_001294465.1 Moellerella wisconsensis ATCC 35017 | reverse complement strand
ATTTTCAGAAGATCAAGCGCGTGCGCTGAATAAATTAGTACTGAATTTTGCTCTACCAGCTGCATTATTTGTCTCTATTGCGAGAGCTAATAGAGATATGATTTTTGCTGATACAAGATTGACAATTGTTTCCCTTATTGTTGTTCTTGGTTGTTTCTTTTTCTCTTGGTTTGGTTGTTATACTTTTTATAAACGTACTCGTGCAGAAGCCGCCGTATGTGCATTAATTGCGGGTTCCCCTACGATAGGTTTTTTAAGGTTCGAGGTATTGGATCCTATCTATGGAGACACTGTCAGTACGGGGCTCGTGGTCGCAATTATCTCAATTATTGTTAACGCGATTACTATTCCAATTGGACTCTATCTGCTGAACCCTTCCGCACGTGAAGGCGGCAAAGGTGTTGGACAAACTAATGCTCTTATTTCAGCATTTAAAGAACCTGTCGTCTGGGCACCAGTATTAGCCACATTGTTGGTGCTTATCGGGATCAAGATTCCTAATGAGTGGGATCCTTGCTTTAATTTAATCGCACAAACTAACTCCGGCGTCGCTGTTTTTGCAGCAGGTTTAACTTTAGCTGCACATAAATTTGAGGTTAG
>NZ_LGAA01000040.1 GCF_001294465.1 Moellerella wisconsensis ATCC 35017 | reverse complement strand
TGCGCTGCGTCGTTTAGCATACTGCCAGTAACATCGGCCCCATCGTCACTTTGGCTTGGCGGGTCCATGTAGTAATCCAGGCCTTTAACATCGGAGTCGTCCGCGCGTGCAACGTTCGCAGCAAGCAGCGGTAACGTCAGAAGCACGATCAGTTTGAGTTTCATGGGCGGCTCCCTCTGAGGAATGAACCTTTCTTCGATGGTGTGAGGTAAAGCAGCTGCAGTTCACCGGGTTTCTGGTTGATGGTGGCACGGTACTGCGTTTGTTGTCGGATCAGGGTCAGCAACTGTTCAAACGTAACCTTCGAACCACCAACATCGATATTGAGTGGAAGCGGTAACTTGATCCCCTGACTGGTGAATTGAAGGCCACGCTGTTTAGCCAGTTGCTCCAGTAATTCGTAAGCATCACCCTGCCAGCTCACACGAACATACTGACTGTTTGCATTGATAATGGTAGGGAATTTGTAACGGGTCCTGATAATGGCTCCAGCCTGGTAAAGCTCATCCTGTGCGAGTTTTATCTTAATGGCTTGCTCACGCAATTCCTGATCTACCAGCTGCTGAGCAGAGATTTGTTTTTCCTTTTCGCTTTGAGAGGCACACCCGGCAAGAGCTAACACAGAAACGGCCGCGAGG
>NZ_LGAA01000039.1 GCF_001294465.1 Moellerella wisconsensis ATCC 35017 | reverse complement strand
TAATGATTAAGCTGACTTATTGAGTCGGCTTAACAATTATGCTCTTTAATAATCTGGAACAAGCTGAAAATTGAAAACAACGGTATTCTTTGTCGAAAGAATACCAGAGTCTCTCAAAATACTCAGACCCCAAGGTTTTGTCGCTGTGCTTGCAGCGATAAAAGACACCTTCGGGTTGTGAGGTTAAGCGAATAAGCGTACACGGTGGATGCCTAGGCAGTCAGAGGCGATGAAGGACGTGCTAATCTGCGAAAAGCGTCGGTGAGCTGATATGAAGCATTATTAGCCGACGATGTCCGAATGGGGAAACCCGGTGCACTTTGGTGCATCATCATTTAGTGAATACATAGCTAAATGAAGCGAACCGAGGGAACTGAAACATCTCAGTACCTCGAGGAAAAGAAATCAACCGAGATTCCCCTAGTAGCGGCGAGCGAACGGGGAGCAGCCCAGAACCAACATCAACGCTAGCATTAAGAGAACAGTCTGGAAAGTCTGGCAGTAAAGGGTGATAGCCCCGTATCTGAAAATGTTAGTGTTGTGAGTTCGACGAGTAGGGCGGGACACGTGTTATCCTGTCTGAATATGGGGGGACCATCCTCCAAGGCTAAATACTCCTGACTGACCGATAGTGAACCAGTACCGTGAGGGAAAGGCGAAAAGAACCCCGGCGAGGGGAGTGAAATAGAACCTGAAACCGTGTACGTACAAGCAGTGGGAGCCTTGATTTATCAGGGTGACTGCGTA
>NZ_LGAA01000038.1 GCF_001294465.1 Moellerella wisconsensis ATCC 35017 | reverse complement strand
GGGTCCTATCAGGTCGGCCGCTGGTCTTATTTCACTTTATCAACCAGCTGCAGTGACGGATGCTCACCGGCCAGCAGTAACAGGAAATTGAATTCCCCGGTCTTGAGCTTCACGCCACGCTGTCCCGCCTTCTCTTTTGTCTGCCATGACGCCGGCTTATAACCAAACAGCGCTGCAATTTCAGCGTGTTTTAGCCCCAGCGCCAGACGCAGGCGGCGAACGTCTTCGGCCGTGGCGGGCTCTTTAACCATATCATCCGGGCTGAACGTCCTGTTCAGGCGGTAATCAGGATGCACGCCGGCGATCAGCATCAGCATGTTATATTCGCCTGGGCGAAGACTGGTCTTGTTGTACTGGCTGAGGTCGTCGCTGATAGCTTCCTTACGCTGCCAGGCGCGCAGTTCGTACCCCATGACTGCCCCTAATGCGGTTTCAGTCATGCCCATTTTTTCCCGGAGCGTCTTCACTGTTTCCGGCTGCGGAACGACGCTAACCATCTTAATCATTACCCTTCTCCCAGAAGTCAGAATTGAGAAAAATTTTCACCTGGCGCGTGCGGGGATAGTCCTGGTGCTTCAGCCCCTCCCGCGTGTCAGACAGGTACTGCGTTTCCTGCTGCACCTTGTTGATTTTGCCATTCCATTTGCGGGCCAGCGCCCGGTAACTCCCGTTCTCCAGCTGATAGACTTCAAACGTGTACTTGTTCGGACCGCTCCAGCCTTCGTTGTAATAGACCTGTTTCATATGTTCTGCCTGATCGATGCGCCCC
>NZ_LGAA01000037.1 GCF_001294465.1 Moellerella wisconsensis ATCC 35017 | reverse complement strand
CCGCAACAAGCGCCCCGTCGTTGTTGCTGAGAACGACCACAGGGCGACCTCGTAAATCAGGGCGGAACGCTTCTTCGCAGCTGCAGTACATCGAATTGACATCGATTAAGGCGTACACGGGCGGTGTCTCATGACAGTGAACGTAACCACACCCCATATCTGCAGCGCCTCCGGATCAAACCTGATTGGCGGAAAAGCCGGATTCAGCGGCATCAGGCAGGGGTAAGGGCGGAGCTGCAGCTGCTTGACCGTAAATTCATTATCGATGCTGGCAATTACGATGCTGCCGTGTCGGGGCTCTTCTGCCCGATCGACGACCAGCACATCGCCATCATGAATGCGGGCATCACGCATGGAATCGCCGGACACACGCAAGAAGTACGTTGCGGCCGGACGCCGCACGCAGTAATCATGCAGGTTAAGTTCATTGGCCTCATAGCCTGCGGCCGGGCTGGGAAAGCCGGCCGCAACGGGCTCGGCAAAAAAAGGGAGTGCGTCGCCTTCCACTGAAGGCCGGGGATAAACGATATCCAGCGCCATAATCTAGCCTCCAATAACTGTTTATACATACAGTATATTGCAGGCTTCAGGAAACAGGCAATGCCGGCATATTTCATGCCGGCACGCTGGGGTCAGGTCAGGATGGTGGCCAGACGGCCAAGAACGTCGTCCATGATAGTCTCTGGCACCCGTTCGAGTCGTTTGCCGCCGCGGGCTTTCATATCGATCGTCCGGGGTTGATCGCAACGCACAACGCCGGTGGT
>NZ_LGAA01000036.1 GCF_001294465.1 Moellerella wisconsensis ATCC 35017 | reverse complement strand
AGGAATAGGTTGGGTCGATAACGCCACTGGTTTCACAGTGATAGGAATTGTAAAATTATTGGCCGTTGGCTTTGAATTTGGGGTGATAGCCGCCCCATTCACAACCACTGCGCTGTTTACTGGTTTAACCGTGCTATTACCCCATGTGAATTGATAGCCGACTGAACTGTTATCTTTCACATTAATAATTCCACTGTTAGCATTATTCGCGCCATCTCGACCAGAAAAACTAAGCGTGTAGGCAGGCAGTAGCCCATTACAGGTAAACGCCACATTAATGGTTTTCCCTGCTATCGCGTTTGCTTTCACATCCGTGGCTGTTTGGTCACCAAAAGCAACATCATTAACAGAAACCGCACAGGAAGCGTTATTTATCAATGTCATTGATGTAGATGCACTAAATCCAACAGTTTCTTTTTGTAATGTATTACTGTATTCGCCTATGCGAGAGTAAAAGTTTCTCGTTAGCATATAGGTTGGGTTAACAGTTATTTTTCCTGGCGGTGGTTTTTTTGCTAAATATACAATGCCAGAATCAGTGCCGCCGCCAGGTCCAGCTAGTGCTGTATATCCTGCTCCTACTTTTTTATAATCAGCTAAGAGTAACCAAGCGGTATTATTGCAACTCGCTGTTGATCGATATCTAAGATAACCATCAGGAGAATTTTTATCGGTAGTGCTTTTAGGACAGGTAGTAGGTGAGGCTCCAAACTTATCGACGATATAGATGAAGTCTCCATTAGTATTACCAGCACCGCTTGTTGCACGTAAGCATTCACCTGTATAGCTTATTGGTGATCCAGGGATTCCAAATGTATACAGTTGG
>NZ_LGAA01000035.1 GCF_001294465.1 Moellerella wisconsensis ATCC 35017 | reverse complement strand
TGGAATTCTACCCCCCTCTACAAGACTCTAGCTGACCAGTTTTAGATGCCATTCCCAGGTTAAGCCCGGGGATTTCACATCTAACTTAATCAACCGCCTGCGTGCGCTTTACGCCCAGTAATTCCGATTAACGCTTGCACCCCCCGTATTACCGCGGCTGCTGGCACGGAGTTAGCCGGTGCTTCTTCTGTCGGTAACGTCAATCGCTGATAGTATTAATATCAACGCCTTCCTCCCGACTGAAAGTACTTTACAACCCTAAGGCCTTCTTCATACACGCGGCATGGCTGCATCAGGCTTGCGCCCATTGTGCAATATTCCCCACTGCTGCCTCCCGTAGGAGTCTGGGCCGTGTCTCAGTCCCAGTGTGGCTGATCATCCTCTCAGACCAGCTAGAGATCGTCGCCTAGGTGAGCCATTACCCCACCTACTAGCTAATCCCATATGGGTTCATCCGACAGCGCAAGGCCCGAAGGTCCCCTGCTTTGCTCCTTAGAGATTATGCGGTATTAGCTACCGTTTCCAGTAGTTATCCCCCTCTGTCAGGCAGATCCCCATACATTACTCACCCGTCCGCCGCTCGTCAGCAAAGAAGCAAGCTTCTTCCTGTTACCGCTCGACTTGCATGTGTTAGGCCTGCCGCCAGCGTTCAATCTGAGCCATGATCAAACTCTTCAATTAAAGTTTGATGCTCAAAGAATTAAACTGACTTCATTTATTCATATATGAATTAACGTGTTAGTCACTCTTTAAGACTTAAAATCAAAAATATTTTTTATTTCGATAGTGTCTTGTGAGTGCCCACACAGATTGTCTGATAAATTGTTAAAGAGCGTTGCAACAAGGCTTAA
>NZ_LGAA01000034.1 GCF_001294465.1 Moellerella wisconsensis ATCC 35017 | reverse complement strand
TTTGCTCTACTTTTCTATCAGACAATCTGTGTGAGCACTTCACATTCAACTTCGAATTTAGGTAAGGAGGTGATCCAACCGCAGGTTCCCCTACGGTTACCTTGTTACGACTTCACCCCAGTCATGAATCACAAAGTGGTAAGCGCCCCCCCGAAGGTTAAGCTACCTACTTCTTTTGCAACCCACTCCCATGGTGTGACGGGCGGTGTGTACAAGGCCCGGGAACGTATTCACCGTAGCATTCTGATCTACGATTACTAGCGATTCCGACTTCATGGAGTCGAGTTGCAGACTCCAATCCGGACTACGACGCACTTTATGAGTTCCGCTGGCTCTCGCGAGTTCGCTTCTCTTTGTATGCGCCATTGTAGCACGTGTGTAGCCCTACTCGTAAGGGCCATGATGACTTGACGTCATCCCCACCTTCCTCCGGTTTATCACCGGCAGTCTCCCTTGAGTTCCCACCATTACGTGCTGGCAACAAAGGATAAGGGTTGCGCTCGTTGCGGGACTTAACCCAACATTTCACAACACGAGCTGACGACAGCCATGCAGCACCTGTCTCAGAGTTCCCGAAGGCACTAAAGCATCTCTGCTAAATTCTCTGGATGTCAAGAGTAGGTAAGGTTCTTCGCGTTGCATCGAATTAAACCACATGCTCCACCGCTTGTGCGGGCCCCCGTCAATTCATTTGAGTTTTAACCTTGCGGCCGTACTCCCCAGGCGGTCGATTTAACGCGTTAGCTCCGGAAGCCACTCCTCAAGGGAACAACCTCCAAATCGACATCGTTTACAGCGTGGACTACCAGGGTATCTAATCCTGTTTGCTCCCCACGCTTTCGCACCTGAGCGTCAGTCTTTGTCCAGGGGGCCGCCTTCGCCACCGGTATTCCTCCA
>NZ_LGAA01000033.1 GCF_001294465.1 Moellerella wisconsensis ATCC 35017 | reverse complement strand
TGTCTAAAGAAAAATTTGAACGTTCAAAACCGCACGTTAACGTTGGTACAATCGGCCACGTTGACCATGGTAAAACAACTCTGACTGCAGCTATCTCAACTGTATTAGCTAAAACTTACGGCGGTAGCGCTCGTGCATTCGATCAAATCGATAACGCACCAGAAGAGAAAGCACGTGGTATCACCATCTCAACTTCTCACGTAGAATATGATACTCCGTCACGTCACTATGCACACGTAGACTGCCCAGGACACGCCGATTATGTTAAAAACATGATCACCGGTGCTGCTCAGATGGACGGTGCAATTCTGGTTGTTGCTGCAACTGATGGCCCTATGCCACAGACTCGTGAGCACATCCTGTTAGGTCGTCAGGTTGGCGTTCCATACATCATCGTTTTCCTGAACAAATGTGACATGGTAGACGACGAAGAGCTGTTAGAACTGGTTGAAATGGAAGTCCGTGAGCTGCTGTCTCAGTACGATTTCCCAGGCGATGACACTCCAGTAATCCGTGGTTCAGCGCTGAAAGCTCTGGAAGGCGAAGCTGAGTGGGAAGCTAAAATCATTGAACTGGCAGAAGCACTGGATTCTTATATCCCAGAGCCAGAGCGTGACATTGATAAGCCATTCCTGTTACCAATCGAAGACGTATTCTCAATCTCAGGCCGTGGTACAGTTGTTACTGGTCGTGTTGAGCGTGGTATCGTTAAAGTCGGTGAAGAAGTTGAAATCGTTGGTATCAAAGATACCGTGAAAACAACATGTACTGGCGTTGAAATGTTCCGTAAACTGCTGGACGAAGGCCGTGCTGGTGAGAACGTTGGTGTTCTGCTGCGTGGTACTAAACGTGATGATATCGAACGTGGTCAAGTATTGGCTAAACCAGGTTCAATCACTCCGCATACAACTTTCGAATCAGAAGTTTATATCCTGAGCAAAGATGAAGGTGGCCGTCATACTCCATTCTTCAAAGGTTACCGTCCACAGTTCTACTTCCGTACAACTGACGTAACCGGTACTATCGAACTGCCAGAAGGCGTTGAGATGGTAATGCCAGGTGATAACATCAAAATGATCGTTACTCTGATCCACCCAATTGCAATGGATGCAGGTCTGCGTTTTGCAATCCGTGAAGGTGGCCGTACTGTAGGTGCGGGTGTTGTTGCTAGCATCATCAAGTAATAGCAT
>NZ_LGAA01000032.1 GCF_001294465.1 Moellerella wisconsensis ATCC 35017 | reverse complement strand
CCATTATTTAAAGTCCCCTGACTGCCTGGCCTCATTTTGATATCAATGAAATCAGGTTTAACCCCACTTTTTTGACAATCTACAATAAATTGTGCTTTTACCGCCGGTTGCTTACCTGTCAGTAAATCGCTTTCGTTGATAGTCTCAAAATCAATAATTTTATTAAATCCTTGTCCATCATTGATATCACAGGTGATATTTACCACATCAAGAGATATCGTGAGGACGGTATCAGGCAAGCTTTCATCTGAATATATCAATTGAGAATAAGCACTTAAGCACATGGCAATACAATAAACAGAGAGTTTTTTATTCATCCGTCGCTCGCATCAGATATATTTTATTTTAATGGTGATATGGGTATTTCCACTGCCTAAATTAATCGATTGGCCCCCTAGCGGAAGCACAACCGGTTTTATTTTAAGTTTTACTTTCATCAGCGAAGCATCCACTTTTTTCAAAAACAATTCCTTTCCCATAGGAACGCCATCACCGATAGTTCCGATTTGAGCGTCTTCCCATGAAATTAAATACCCCAAAGTGGAATTTTTGGACCCGATATAACCGGATGTCCCCATCGTTAAATGGGGGGTTGCTGGCTCGAATAACACGGAAATCCGCTGCGGTTTGATAGTCCCCGAACAGTCCAATGACAATGTTGAATGTCCTTCAATTTCACCGGATAGAAGCGTGGCGGTATCTACCGACCCAAACGCGACATTGTCGACAGTGGCCGGTAAACACGTGGCTATTCTGACATTCATACTAAATTGCGATTGAACCGTGCCGCCATCAAGGGAAGCCGGCTTGAGTTCTGAGCCATTACTGCTGATTGAGATAACTATCAACAGGCTGGTAAGCAAAATAGATTTGAGCATAATGCCCTCAACTAATTGAATGTCAGTTTAATATTCAACGCCGTATTGGCGGCGCCGGGAGACACAATTTCACCCATTGCAACCGGTTTTACTTTGATTGGAATACTAAAACTGGCGGTTGTTGGTTTATTGCTTGGCGTGATAGCGGCGCCATTAACCGTAACCGCGGTATCGACCGGCTTGACGGTAGAATCCCCCCAAGTTAACTGGTAACCGACCGTAGAATTTAATTTGGTATTAATAATACCGCTGGTGGCATCTTTAGTCCCATCCGCCGCAGTAAATGTCAGGGTGTAATTTGCCATGGTAGTATCACACGCAATCGCCAGTGACATTATTTTGTCGGCAACCGTGCCTTGTTTAATATCACCTGCTGCTTGGTCACCAAACGCCACATCCTCAACCGCTGCACTGCAAGACGCTTTGACTGTCATGCTTAAATTTGACGTGACGGTTCCCCCGGTAACATTAGTGGTAAAGCTGGTAGCTCCGGCATAAAAAGGTAACAAGATGCCAGCAAAAATAAACAGTGATGGTTTTATCATCGGTCATTCCTTTTAATTTAGTTTAACATTAATCGTTAGGGCAGTATTTGCGAGCCC
>NZ_LGAA01000031.1 GCF_001294465.1 Moellerella wisconsensis ATCC 35017 | reverse complement strand
CCTTTTGTATAATGGGTCAGCGACTTATATTCTGTAGCAAGGTTAACCGAATAGGGGAGCCGTAGGGAAACCGAGTCTTAACTGGGCGAATGAGTTGCAGGGTATAGACCCGAAACCCGGTGATCTAGCCATGGGCAGGTTGAAGGTTGGGTAACACTAACTGGAGGACCGAACCGACTAATGTTGAAAAATTAGCGGATGACTTGTGGCTGGGGGTGAAAGGCCAATCAAACCGGGAGATAGCTGGTTCTCCCCGAAAGCTATTTAGGTAGCGCCTCGTGAATTCATCTTCGGGGGTAGAGCACTGTTTCGACTAGGGGGTCATCCCGACTTACCAACTCGATGCAAACTACGAATACCGAAGAATGTTATCACGGGAGACACACGGCGGGTGCTAACGTTCGTCGTGAAGAGGGAAACAACCCAGACCGCCAGCTAAGGTCCCAAAGTCATAGTTAAGTGGGAAACGAAGTGGAAAGGCTCAGACAGCCAGGATGTTGGCTTAGAAGCAGCCATCATTTAAAGAAAGCGTAATAGCTCACTGGTCGAGTCGGTCTGCGCGGAAGATGTAACGGGGCTAAACTATGCACCGAAGCTGCGGCAGCGATATTTAGATATTGTTGGGTAGGGGAGCGTTCTGTAAGCCTGCGAAGGTGTGCTGTGAGGCATGCTGGAGGTATCAGAAGTGCGAATGCTGACATAAGTAACGATAATGCGGGTGAAAAACCCGCACGCCGGAAGACCAAGGGTTCCTGTCCAACGTTAATCGGGGCAGGGTGAGTCGACCCCTAAGGCGAGGCTGAAAAGCGTAGTCGATGGGCAACGGGTTAATATTCCCGTACTGGTGATAATTGCGATGGGGGGACGGAGAAGGCTAAGTTAGCTGGGCGACGGTTGTCCCGGTTTAAAGATGTAGGTGGGTGAATTAGGCAAATCCGGTTCACCATACACTGAGGTCTGATGACGAGTCACTACGGTGATGAAGTAACTGATGCCATGCTTCCAGGAAAAGCCTCTAAGCTCTAGATTATCATTAATCGTACCCCAAACCGACACAGGTGGTCAGGTAGAGAATACTAAGGCGCTTGAGAGAACTCGGGTGAAGGAACTAGGCAAAATGGTGCCGTAACTTCGGGAGAAGGCACGCTGGCGTTAGGTGAAGTGATTTACTCACGGAGCTGAAGCCAGTCGCAGATACCAGCTGGCTGCAACTGTTTATTAAAAACACAGCACTGTGCAAACACGAAAGTGGACGTATACGGTGTGACGCCTGCCCGGTGCTGGAAGGTTAATTGATGGGGTTAGCGCAAGCGAAGCTCTTGATCGAAGCCCCAGTAAACGGCGGCCGTAACTATAACGGTCCTAAGGTAGCGAAATTCCTTGTCGGGTAAGTTCCGACCTGCACGAATGGCGTAATGATGGCCAGGCTGTCTCCACCCGAGACTCAGTGAAATTGAACTCGCTGTGAAGATGCAGTGTACCCGCGGCAAGACGGAAAGACCCCGTGAACCTTTACTATAGCTTGACACTGAACATTGAGCCTTGATGTGTAGGATAGGTGGGAGGCTTTGAAGTGTGGACGCCAGTCTGCATGGAGCCAACCTTGAAATACCACCCTTTAATGTTTGATGTTCTAACGTAGACCCATTATCTGGGTTGCGGACAGTGTCTGGTGGGTAGTTTGACTGGGGCGGTCTCCTCCCAAAGAGTAACGGAGGAGCACGAAGGTTAGCTAATCACGGTCGGACATCGTGAGGTTAGTGCAATGGCATAAGCTAGCTTGACTGCGAGAGTGACGGCTCGAGCAGGTACGAAAGTAGGTCATAGTGATCCGGTGGTTCTGAATGGAAGGGCCATCGCTCAACGGATAAAAGGTACTCCGGGGATAACAGGCTGATACCGCCCAAGAGTTCATATCGACGGCGGTGTTTGGCACCTCGATGTCGGCTCATCACATCCTGGGGCTGAAGTAGGTCCCAAGGGTACGGCTGTTCGCCGTTTAAAGTGGTACGCGAGCTGGGTTTAGAACGTCGTGAGACAGTTCGGTCCCTATCTGCCGTGGGCGTTGGAAGATTGAAAGGGGCTGCTCCTAGTACGAGAGGACCGGAGTGGACGCACCACTGGTGTTCGGGTTGTCATGCCAATGGCATTGCCCGGTAGCTAAGTGCGGAAGAGATAACCGCTGAAAGCATCTAAGCGGGAAACTTGCCTTGAGATGAGTCTTCCCTGACTCCTTGAGAGTCCTGAAGGAACGTTTAAGACTAAGACGTTGATAGGCTGGGTGTGTAAGCGGTGCGAGCCGTTGAGCTAACCAGTACTAATGAACCGAGAGGCTTAACCTTACAACACCGAAGGTGTTTTAGAGAGACACCGAATGATTTAG
>NZ_LGAA01000030.1 GCF_001294465.1 Moellerella wisconsensis ATCC 35017 | reverse complement strand
TCACCCACTTTTTTATTTGTGATATCGATTTGAGCCGGGAAATTGTATTTTAACGACAGATTTCGGCATCTTGCCGCGGATGCATCGAAAGACATCAGCAGTACCCACAGCGTCATTAAATAAAAGGCGTTCTTTGCCATTCCATTTTCCTTATTGCAGCTCAAGTACGCGTCGAGCACCATAATCATCAATGGCTTCAACGGTCACTTTTCCCGATAAAGGGCGTTGTAAATTGACCTCACTGAAAGGTGGAAACAAGCTGATAGATTGTTCAATCTCTTTGGATAACGACAACGGACGGTTATTGACCGACACTTGGGTCAAAGCAAAATAATATGGGGTAGGGTTCTTTAATATCGAGCCACTGTACGTTAGGCCTTTCTCCGCATCTTCGCGCTTTTCCGCTAAAATTTTAGGTCGATAAATCAGTTTAACCTGCGTATTTAACGCCACTGCGAGAACATTACTTTCCTCATTGGTCGCCACTGGAGGGATTTCTTGAACATTTAGCCAAAACAACGATTCTCGGTCTTTGGGTAAAATATCATTCACGTACAGTAAGCGGATTAATTGTTTTTCTTCGCCCCCTATTTTAAATAAGTTCGGAGCCGGCACGAAAAAAACCTCATTACCATCAAGGTTATCAACCCATACTTGACCGCCATAGGTTTTATCACTGTTATTTTTCACCTCAATCGCGATATTTTTTCGACCTTCATCATAAATAAATCGCGTGCCATTAAGCGTAAATGCAGCGTATGCATTAAAACAGATTAATGACGATATCAGCAGCAAACATCTTGACATCAGTTTATTCATTACACTCAATCTCCATTATTTTATTTTCATTTGATTCAATATGTTGCATATTCAAGGTGCATGACTCCCCTTTTGGCGATAAAACAAATAAAGTATTTGGCTTATTTAATAAATTTAATAATAGAACCCCACCATTTGAAACGAATCCAACATATTCATTCTTTTCGTTTCTCACCGAACTGCCCGCACTGACAAATTCCCCCTTGTGTTTTTTCAAACGCAAAATATATCGGTGGATAGTGGCGTACTTAAATTCTCGGTAGATAATCGCTTTATCTGTTGGCACAAAGTTTTGTACGGAATCGAGTAATTCAACGTTATTAGGAATTTCTTCGGTATTTATTTTTATATTATTTTCAATATACGGTGAGATACCGATGACGGTATTGCCCTTTTTATCCGTCGGCGGTGAATCATTAAATGTTATGTTGTCCAAATCGCGAATGTTCGCAATGGCCACGGTATCTCTTCGAATATGACTGAATAATAGCCCGGTCTCTTGGGTAGCTAATAAGCTACCAGACGCATTGATCGAGCCAGTGGTTTGTCGCTTGGTTTGGGAAATGGCAACGCCGGTATTGATCAAAGGTTGATCAATACCAAAATAAGCTGAATTCGACCAGTTATCACGATCTTTATTGGTATTCACACTGTAGTTAATATGTTCATTAATACTGCCAGATACCCCAGAGTTAAAACTGGTTTTAGTGTTCCGGTCGTAGTTAACGGAGTTAGTCCAAAAATGATTTTTATCAAATACACTAAACGGAATATTGACCCCAATGGACAGCATATAATTATCACGGTCATAATCGTTTAATTTTTGGTAATCCGCCGATAAGGATAAATCGATTCCTTTTAGAGTGGTGTTGTAGGTAACATTGGCCCCGACTTCATTGCTGATCTTATTTCGATAGGTTTGTATCCAGCCCGACACACTGACAAAGCTATTATCAAAATTTTGAGACAATATCGTTTCATAACGCTCTTTACGGTTACTCCGGTGATATAATGCGTCAGGATTAAACTCATTAAAATCCACGTAATTTTTGCCGGTATAACGGTAAGCCAGCAGTTGTAAATTGGTATTATCGGTTAATGAGTTCGCGTACTTCAGCATATAACTGATCCCCGACTGCTTAGCTTCGGACTGGGTCGCTGTTTGTTTTTGAAACGTACTAATGGCCGTATTTAAATTAAACGAAAGGGCCCCAAATTGTCCCAAATCTTTGCTTGCTCCTAATCCAGCACTTTTATAATCATTATGCAAAATACCTGCGGCATGAAAGGTAAAATGGGTTAGTCCATAATCAAACGATCCAAGAAAAAATAGGCGGTTTTCTCTATTGTTGGCAATTTCACGTTCCCCAATGGCAATATTATAATCGAGCTCATTGGCGCGTAATAAAGATGGCAATGTGGCAACCGGATAATACCGAACTGTTTTGGTGCCATTGTCTTCTTCAACCGTAACCGTGATATTCCCACTGCTTACAGGCGAAATATCTTTCAATTGATACGCACCGGCGGGCACCACTTGAGAGCTTAAAATATAGCCATTTTGTGATATGGTGATTTTAGCGTTAGAATTGACTACCCCTGAAATAACCGGCGCATAACCGCGCATTTCCCACGGACGCATATCTCGTTCCGAGCGGATCGCCATGCCGTAAAAAACGAAGTTAGGTAATATTGATAAAGCCGTTAATGTTTTACCGACAATAAAACTGCCTTGAATAGATTTAATCGCAGTAGATACGGTCGCTTCAGACGTTTCTGAGCCAGAGTCTTTTGAATAACTACTACGAATATAAGCGACCCAGCGACCCAGATTGGAATATAAATCAATATCCCCGTAAGCCTGAGCTTGTGAAGAGCTGGTTTTAGACACATATCCGGAATAATTAACCTTAAGTCCTGTTATTCCATAATCCCATTCTTGTTGGTTTTTAGTGGTATCTAAGGCTATCTGTGGCACGCTCAACGACAAGGTCTGTTTTGTATTATCAAAAATAACCTGAGCCCCCGGAAACCGGCTTATCTCATAACAATTTCTTTCAGGATGAAAATATTCCGCAAATGAAGTTAAATTAATGGGTAAGCCTAGCGCCGTTATCCAATCTTTATTGAGGCATAAATTTTCTTTATCTTCCGGTAAAATAATAAGTTCTTTTCGATTCATCGCACGGCGATTAAAAATTACCTCAACAATATAATGCCCTGCTGGATACTTAACATTTTCATCAAAAACGCTCGCAGCTTGGGGCTGAACTCCTCCATGTAAGAAGTCCATATTTAAATCTGCAGATACGTAAAATGGACTGACTAACAGGGATAACATAAAGGCATTAATCGGTTTTAAACGCATTGATATTATCCATATCTATTCGTAGGCTAAAATAAGGGTCAAAGACCCTTTATTTATATTCCTATCTCAATTTATTTAATTTGGCATTATTGACAACGCGTAAAAAGAGCCTAATAGGCATCGATATAGGATGCCTATCGGATGATCAGTTGAACGCGTTAAAGTGACAATAAATGCCAAGTCACGAAAAAAGAAGGAGGTATTATTTATAGGCTACTGCATAGGTTGCGCTAGAAATAACGGTACCTTCAGTCAGTGTTTGACCTGTCGTTGCCGCCATTCTGGCTTTAAATTTCAGATTACCAATTGCATCAGTGCCGTTACCAAAATCAACGCTTTGGCGGTTATAAGTCACATCTTGATTTGGGATAGTGGAGTTGATGGCTGTCAATTGGATTGATACGCCATTCGCTGTTCCTTTCATATTTGCCAGCCCGGTATTAGTAAATCCAGCGCTCTGCCAACCGACTTGACCACTCGTCTTTTTAAGACATTCTTCAGTGCGTGGTACTAAATCAAAGTCAATATAGTCCCCTGTTTTATCTGCGGTTGTCATTTGGCCTAGATCAATCGTTGATTTAACTAATCCACCAACTTCAGTATTAATGTCACAAGTTTCTGATGTTACCGCGCCGATAAACTGAACTTCGCCAGTATTCGCTGAGGTATATCCACTAAATAATGCACCACTAATAATTAAAGGTAACAATAATTTTTTCATCTAGTAATTCTCCTAATTAATATAATTTTACATCAACAAAATAACGATTTAATTACGTTATAAAATAGAATAGGATTTAGTTATCATCATGTAATTCATTAAGTAAGATAAATTCTTCCCAAGAGACATCCAGTATATTTAAAATATCATTTAGCGTTGTAACGGTAATTTTTGTTATTCCATTTTCATACCGAGAAACATGCTGTTGACTGATATTCAACATAACACCTAAATCCTTACCTGTTATGTTCATTCGTTTTCTTTTATTTTTAATAAAACATCCAATTTTTTTATTAAGAATAGTAGAATTAATCGATTTAGAATGGCAATTTTTCATTCATTAAATTCTCTTCTATTATCAAGTTTGAATGTCAGATATAAGTGGAATTGGGATTAATATATAATTACTATCCAATAGAACAAAAACGTTTATACCGATCGATAATATGACATCAATAGATTTAGACTATCATAAAGTGATTTTTGATCGGATTTTCCGATCAGCATGGGAAATAAAAATTCTTAATGCATTGATAATTAAGTTTTTTATTTTTAGTGAATAATTGAATGATGATATTTTTGTTATGTCTTTATTATGTTTATTAACATATAAATTTAGAGTTTTAGTTAATATTGAAATGGTGGATTACATTTGGTTACAAATGATATTAAGGAGAGAGCAAATAAGCGATAATAAAAAATAATTTTCAATGAGATGCTATGAATATTTATATGCTAATTACACTATTCATATTTTAAATAGCATTAAACTTTTATTAAGAAACCAGTAAAATAAAAGTTCTTAAATTTACTAATGATAATTTTTTAAGGTTGTAATTAAGATAAATCTTAATTATATCAATTGGCATATGATTTTCTCATCAATAAATATAATAATTGGTTTTAATATAAAATGTTATTTTGGGTGGGGTTTTATATTACAGAGTTTAAATTTTTTTGAAGTTAAGTATTTTTATTTGCTCTGGAATTAATGGTTAAGTAAAAATAATGTATTAATAATCTATATTA
>NZ_LGAA01000029.1 GCF_001294465.1 Moellerella wisconsensis ATCC 35017 | reverse complement strand
AATCGATGGCGAGCTTAAAACTAACTTAGCCGGTGTTGGGATTAATTTATCTTGGTTGGATGGCAGCCCGATTGATCTTTCTGGAGTCAATAAACGCTTTAGTGCAAATAATAATCATCAATTTGATATTAGCTTCTTTGCAAAGCCGTATGCTCAAGCCCAAACAGTTGAAAAAGGTTTAATGAAAAGTAGCGTTATCATCAATGCTCTCTATAAATAGATGCTCCTAAATTAAGGTATAAGGATCTAATTATCCAAGACACCTTGTTAGAGGTATCATAACCAAAACTAACGAGATCAGTATGGGTCGTAAATCCTTTACGCCAGAGTTCAAACAAGAGTGTGTTGAACTGGTTATCCGCCAGGCCAGGGGTATCAAGTTAAACAAGCAAGTTAAACAAGCGGTGATGGATGTGGATCTGTCCACATTGCAGCGTTGGTTGCGTCAGTATCGTGGGGAACAAAAAGAGTTACTCGAAAAGATGTCATTGAACTGGTGCGTGAAATTGATGGACGAGGCGCTAAGGTTCAAGCGGGTAATGTATTACGAGAGCTGTCAGCAGCTTATGAGTTTGCGATCGGTCTAGAGTATTTTGATGATAATTTTGCTAATCTTGCGTTATTGGCGAAATCGAGTTTGCAACAAGCGAAGTTTAAACTGACCAGCAACAAAGGAACTCGTTACCTCGATGACAACGAACTCAAGGAATTTTTAGCGTGGTTACCAATTTTAGTTGACCACTACACTTAAATTACGTGTGATTTTTCAAAATGCTTTCGTATAGCTATGGATTCACAACTCATTATGCCTACAGTTCATGGTAAGTTTGATCATTTGGCTGTTAAACATCTAGTTCAACTTCGAGGCTCTCAGATTCCATTCTCCGCGTATTTACAATGTCCCAAAATTAATTCCATTCAGGAATTGGACATATGCCTTCATTTCGCTAACTCTTATCCTGTTCAGTTTGTATGCTTACTCTAAGTCAGTGATATGGAGTTTACGAAATGAAGTACATATGTATGCATTGCGACAAAGAGTACACGCCTGAACCTCTTTTAATTCGGTGTGATTGTGGATCTGCTTTGTGGGTTAAACCTGAAAAAAGTTTCTCGAAATCGGATTTGATTACTGATGACTTCACCATGTGGCGCTACTCGAAAGTGTATCCACTTGATAGAAAGTCTGTTGAGATTTCGTTCAATGAAACTATTACTCCGTTGGCATCGGCCAAAATTGCCAATGTAAATATTTTGGCCAAAATGGATTCTTTGATGCCCACCGGTTCGTTTAAAGATCGCGGTGCTGCCATGGTTGTCAACTATCTCAATACACAAGGGATTCGAAGTATTTCGGAAGATTCGAGTGGCAATGGTGGCTCAGCTTATGCTGCCTATGCAGCGAAAGGTAACTTTGACTGCAACATATTTGTCCCTGCCGGAACGTCTCTTGGGAAGACAGTTCAAACACGGCTTTATGGTGCTCGTTGCCTTGAGATTGAAGGCTCTCGAGAAGATGTGGCGCAAGTGGCGATGAACAGCAAAGAAACTCATGATAGCTATTATGTCGGTCATAACTGGCATCCGCTGTTTATTGAAGGTGTGAAATCTATCGCTTATGAAATTTGGGAGCAATGTGGCTATCTGGCTCCTGATAACTTTATCGCCCCTGCGGGGAACGGCAGTTTATTGGCTGGAGCATATCTGGGGTTTCAAGAATTGTTAAATGGCGAGGCAATAGACAAAATGCCACGACTGTTTGGGATCCAGACCGAAGGGATACAGCCCTTTGTACAGCAGTTTAATGGTGAAAGCATCGAAATCGGTTCGACAGATACTCTAGCCGAAGGCATTAAGATCCAATGTTCCTCTCGTATTGACGAAATCATTGATTTTGTTCGTCAGTCGAATGGTGGTTTTGTCAGCGTGAATGAATCACAAATAGAGGAAGCTTTACGTAGTATGGGCAAGCAAGGTTTTTTCATTGAACCGACGTCTGCGGTAGCGTTTGCAGGGATCAAAAAATTGATTGATTCAGGCGACGTTGAGGATGGACAAATTACTGTTGGTGTGGTCACAGGAAATGGTCTTAAAGCGACGAATGTACTACAAAATTTATTGGCTAATGATTAGATAACGATAGGGGAACTGCGATGAAATACATTCAAACCGATAACGCACTCAAGCCGGCAGGGCATTACAGCCAAGCGATCAAACATGCCGGATTACTTTATGTGTCTGGTCAATTACCTATCGACCCGGATACGGGGAATAAAGTTAACGGTGATATCAAAGAACAAGCAAATTGTGTTTTTGATAACTTGAAGCTCATTTTGAAACAGGCAGATACGGATATAAATCAGGTCATTAAACTGGTCATTTATATTTCAAGTGTAGAGTTGTGGGATCAAGTGAACGATATTTGTGGCGACTTTTTTATCAGTCATAAGCCAGTTCGAACCATTGTGCCAACGCGCGATCTGCACTTTGGCTTTAATATAGAGGTTGATTGCATCGCCATTTGCGAATGATATTAACGCTTCATTTTTCGTTTATTGCTCAATATGATTAAGAATAGTGATGTCTAAAAAACGTGCCATTATACTATCTACTGGGGGCATAACAAATGCGTGGTTCGCTCAACCAGGCTTAATACTGGCCATATATGCAAAAACCTTGAAGTGGATGATGACGGACTTAACTTTATTATTGCCTGTCGGAGTCTTAGCCCGCAAAAATCTCAGATTTTAGTACAACTAATGATTGCCAATGGCGTTTTTGATCCAGCTAAGCAGCAACAATTGTTAGAGCTGTTTTAATTGGCTACTCTAATGTTATTCCCTACGGCTCAGTGATTGAATAAATCTGAGTTGTAGGGGACGCTACAAAGCTTTTTCACGAGACTTTTCACACGGCTTAAGTTGTAGCTATTCTGTCTAACACACACATTTACTGGACGGATCAGTGGATTCAATTCAGAAAAACTGTGTACCTTTGACTTATCGATAGACAAAGTATGGATTATCGATAACGGGATCAGCGCGGGTGCTGCCCCCTGTAATGCGAGATGGGCAGCGGCCGTATAAGAATCAAGTTGCATTAGAGGCTTGACGTTCAATTTCTCTAATATGGTAGATTGATAAGAATTTGCAGAGTTACTTAAATCTGTTGTGATCAAGTACTCTGGCAATGTATTCAGTGGCTTACTGCTTAATACATAGAATTGTTCATCAAACAGATGGAAGGTAAGTAGTCCTGTATGCGCAGGTAAAAAACCAGCACACAACCCCATTGTTGCTTGACCAGATTTTACGTGTTCAATGATTCTTGGAGTATGATTAGTTGAGATAATGATCTGAGGATCCGACTGAATTTCTGACGAGAGTAATCTACTAAAGTAGCCCGAAATTAACGTTTCTGAACAATCAATCTTGATGGATACCGTATTTTCATCCATCAGACTTTGTTCGTATATTTGCCCACGAAGTTCGTTGAACGTTGGGCCGATATTGTTTATCAATACCAAGGCTTCATTGGTGAGACGGACATATTTCCCATGTGGTTCAATAAGCTTTTTACCTAACCTTTTCTCTAAATGATTAATCCGCTTACTCACGGCTGATTGACTGATATATAGCAAACTGCCTGTTTTACTCATCGTTTTTGCTTCTGCCAATACCAAAAGCGTCTCGATTCCTTCCAGCAACATACATTAACCATCCTTATTCTTGATAATATTGAATCGAATAATTTTGCTTTATTGAAAAACCAATATCTAACAAGTTATCGATATCATCTACATTGCACACATTAACACGAGAAGTTAAACAATTTATTTAACTATTGTTGCAATAGCTTCTATGGCTTGTTCTCTGTTCATATTTGTGCAAGGGGGGTACTTCGCTAGATACTCTTTTTCAACTTAAGCTAGTAACTTTGCAACTGCGCGACCCGCAGGTGTAAGGGGCAACTAAAATTGGAGATTGTTTTAGGCAGTTTTTTGTAATTTATGCGCATATTGCGCTGGCGTTATATTTCCCAATCTTAAAAATCTTAAATGTTTTCTTTTTTGATTATAGAATGGTTCGATATAATCAAAAATATCACTTATGGCTTAGTGTCGAGTATCATAACGTCGATAACTGACTCGCCCAGATTTTAAACTTCTAAAAAATTGTTCTGTGACGGTATTATCTAAGCAATTTTCTGCACGGCTCATACTTCCTTCAATACCTTTTTTTAGTGACTCTTGAAAAGAGTCACTAGTATATTGACAGTCTAGATCTGAATGAAAAATAACATTACTCTTAATTTGCCGCTTTTGAACCGCAAGACGTAGAACTCTGGTCGTTAGCTCGCTATTCGGTTTATCAGAAAAAGTTCAGCTAAAGACTCGTCGAGAGCATAAGTCTAAGCTAACTGCTAGGTATAACCAGCCTTGTCCTGTGCGAATATAAGTGATATCTCCTGGCCAATAACGATTGAGTTTTTCCGGGGTGAACTGCCGATTCAATCTATTAGGCAAAATGAAAGAAGCCCGTTTTCCAGCAGGATAGCGATGAGCTGCCACTAAACCTAACCACGCTATGAGATGACGGACTTTGTCTATACTAAGGATAAAGCCTAAATCTAACAACTCAGAAAGCATTCTAGGTTTATTATACGTTGCATCTATTTCATGATGGATACGTTTAATAGACGCTTCTAATCGATACTTATCAGCATCAATTATGTTAGGCTTCGCATGATAATAAAACGAGCTTGATGGTATAGATAAACAGCGACAAATCTGTTTATAAGTATTAAAACAAAGTTATATAAAAAGCGGCAGTTGCAGGATAAAGGGTTTTTGTGGAATTTGATAATGAACCTCAATCATCAAATCCCCTGCAAGCAATGACAAACACGTCTCTGCTTTATTTATAGACATCGTGACTTAATCATTAAAAAGATTAAACTTTATAAGTTCTGCTGAAAGAAATCTGTAATCTTATTAAATGGAATTTTATTTAAATTATCATATAAATCAACATGATCGGCATTCGGAATAATCAATAATTCTTTAGGCTCCAATGCTAATTTATAAACATCTTCTGAATAGTAGCGCGAATGTGCATTTTCCCCTGCAATCAGTAAAATGGGTCTTGGAGATATCATTTCAATATTGGCATACATAGGAAAATTAAAGAAAGATATAGGTGTTGTTGCCGTCCATGCTGCAGTCGAATTAATTGAACGAGGATGAAAGCCTCGAGGAGTACGATAATAATCAAAAAATGCAGCTAATACAGGTGGTGCATCCTTTGGTAATACTTCAGGTAAAACACGCTGTCCTTCAATAACATGGCCATTTTCATTAAAGAGTACTTCATGATAGCCGAGAGCATTGTCGCCATTTTCTGCATCTTTCCAACGCTGTTGGCTAAGATAATCAATCACCTTATGTCTTTCTTCAAGAGTATAACTATCTTGATAACCACGGCTGATACTACGAGACATATCATACATTGATGCAGTAGCCACAGCTTTAATTCGCGGATCACTACCGGCGGCAGTTAAAGCCATACCACTTAATCCACAGATAGCTAACACACCAATACGCTCGCGATCAACATTTGGCTGTAGCCCTAAAAAATCGACTGCTGCACTAAAATCTTCGGTATTTATATCTGCAGAAGCGACATTTCTAGGTTCACCACCACTTTCTCCCGTAAAAGAAGAGTCAAATGCTAATGTGATGAAACCACGCTCTGCTAATGTTTGAGCATATAATCCAGAGGATTGCTCTTTTACGGCACCAAATGGCCCACTTAATACAATCGCAGCTAATGGCCCTCTTATATTTTTAGGTTGATATAAATCGCCCACTAAAGCTATACCATAACGATTTTTAAATGTGACCTTTTTATATTCAACTTTATCGCTTTTCATAAAAGTTTTGTCCCATTGTTGATTAAGCATCGTCTTTGATTACGATAATGCGGGAGCTGTAAATATTGATGTCATACCTGCAACGGCAATAATTACGCCAGTTAATTTTAATAATCCCCGACGTTCATTATTCATAATATATATCCTCTTCTATTTTTCATTTTCTTAGAAATGCTTATTTGTTAACTTAACCAATTGACATTAAATTGTATTAATTATTTTTTTATGAAATTTAAATATATTCTTTTCCTTTTTCAGCCCTCGCAGTGAATTGAACAAGTATTGCGGCTACAATCAAAAGTAAGGCACTAACCGCAAAAGCACTTTCATATCCTCCTAAATCAAATAATATGCCTCCCATAGAAGCGCCACAGGCAATAGAAATTTGGATAACTGCAACCATTAAACCACCCCCTACTTCTGTGTTATTTGAAAATATCCGAGGTATCCAACTCCACCACCCAACAGGTGCTGCGGTTGCAATAAATCCCCAAATACTCAGTAATGCGATGACAGCAAAAAGAGAATGACCAAAGAAAATTAATGACACACCAATACTAGCCATCAACAGTGGAATGACGATAAGCGTGCGATAAAAACCTCTGTTTAATAAACGATTGATAAGTAATGTCTCAATAAATCCAGCAATACCAATCAATAACAAGATAAAAGTCACCATCGAAATATCGAGTTTTGTCACTGTTTCAAGGAAAGGGCGCACATAGGTAAAGAGAGTAAATTGGCCCATGAAAAATAATCCAATAGCGAGCATACCTAACGTAACGACTCGATATTTAAAAAAGCTAAAAATATTGAAAACCTGTGATCTATTTTGATGATTATCTGAGTCAGTCGGCATTGTCGGTAGGCTCATCCATAACCAAATAATGGTTATAATCGCGATAGGGACTAGACTCAAAAAAGCGCCTCGCCACCCAATAGTTGCGCCTAAATATGCCCCTAATGGTGCTGCAATAACTGTTGCTAATGCATTACCACTATTAAAAATAGCCAATGCTTTAGACACTTGTTTTGTCGGTACAAGACGCATTGCTATTGCAGCAGACATAGACCAAAAGCCACCCACAGCAACACCGATAAGCGCTCGACCTACCATATAAATGTAATAGTTAGGTGCTAAGGCAATCATTGCCCCTGAAATGCCCATCAATAGCGTAAGCCCTAGTAACAGAGCTTTACGATTTAAGCTACGAGTAAGAACAGAAATAAATAAGCTCGTTACAACAGCAAACAAACCAGAAATTGTAATGCCTTGTCCTGCCATTCCCTCCGTCACTTGAAAATCAGTGGCTAAAGGTGTTAATAAACTCACTGGCATAAACTCAGAGGCTATCAATACAAAAACACAAAGTGTCATGGCAAAAACGGCACTCCAGTTAGCTCTTTCAGGAGATTTTTGTTCTCGAAGAATTGTATTATCCATAGGTTCTATTCATCTTTGTGTTTACGATATTTAATAGACATTATCATCGCATATAGATGATAATTTAATTAGTAGGTGTAATCTTTATGAACTTGTGAGAAAAATTCATCAATGGTAAAAAGTAAAATGAATGACTTGCATGCTTTTCTTATCGTTGCTCAAGAGCAAAGTTTTACGAAAGCAGCCGCAAGACTCGGTGTAACGCCTTCGGCTTTAAGCCACACAATACGGATTTTAGAAGAGCGATTAGGAATTCGGCTTCTTACAAGAACAACTCGAAATGTTTCTGTGACAGAGGCTGGTGCAAAACTAATGAATGCTATTAGTCCATTATTTGAACAGATTAATATTGAAATTAACGCATTAAGTGAGTTACGGGATAGCCCTAGGGGGACTATTCGTCTAAGTTGTACCGATGATCAAATAGAAACTTATATTCGACCCATATTGAGTAACTTTTTACAAAAATACCCTGATATCACATTAGAGATGTATGTGGATTATGGTTTTACAAACGTTGTTGAAGAACGTTTTGATGCGGGAATACGAATTGGCGATGATATCAATAAAGATATGATCGCGGTACGTATTGGGCCTGATTGGCGTTTAATTGCGGTGGCTTCTCCCGCTTATTTTAAACAACATCTAAAACCTAAATCTCCTTCCGATTTATCTAAACATCAATGTATTAATATTCGACATCGCGCTGCGGGTTCTATTTATGCGTGGGAATTTAATCTGGATGCTCATATAACAAGTATAAAAGTAGAGGGACAACTCGTTTTTAATAGTACTTTGCATCAATTAAATGCAGCGCTTGATGGTATGGGAATAGCCTATATTCCAGAATCTTTGGCTGAACCATATATTTCACAGGGTAAACTACAATCTGTATTGACAGATTACAGCCCTTACTTTGAAGGTTTCCATCTGTATTACCCAAATCGTCGCCAGTCTTCCCCCGCATTTATGGCTTTTGTAGAAGCAATAAGGTATCGATAAAAAATCATCGTAAATAAAGTTCAAGGTTATTTTTCCAAGGAGTTATTTAATACTAAAGACGATATAAAGTATCTATTATTGTCAATAAACTACCAGCTATGTGGATAATACGTCTGCTCCTCGTGAAAAGTAGATCTTTAGCCCAGTTAACGTGTCCGTTCTGTGCCAAGGAGCGGGCATTACTGACCTCACAGTACATTAGTACTGACGGAGTAGGGCTGTGATCCAGTTATAAGATGCATGGTATTTATTTATTTTATACCCGTTATTCTTTTAGTGGCTATTTAGTCATCAATTTTACTGGGTATTAAATCTAAGTGTAATAACGATTGATTTTCATCCACTAGCAGAGCTTAATTATAAAAATAACCGCTAGGCTTTTATTTATATTTAAGCTAAATGAGACTAAAATAGAGCGTATCCGGATTGCTTTGCATCAGGTTTTGCTTTCTATTTATAAAGTAATTATCAGTAATTCCTAAAGAGGCTACAGCTTTTAGTATGCTATAGCCTAATAGGTTACCAATCAGACGGTTTGTTGCTTAAATATTGAGGTATAACTTCTGTTTGGTGTTTTTTTATTTAACGCCCAATAGCTAGAGTATATTTGATTATTTTTGAGGTGCTCTGTTTGATTAAAGCAGAGCACTCCTATGAGATCTTAATTTAGGAGCATCTATTTATAGAGAGCATTGATGATAACGCTACTTTTCATTAAACCTTTTTCAACTGTTTGGGCTTGAGCATACGGCTTTGCAAAGAAGCTAATATCAAATTGATGATTATTATTTGCACTAAAGCGTTTATTAACTCCAGAAAGATCAATTGGGCTGCCATCCAACCAAGATAAATTAATCCCAACACCGGCTAAGTTAGTTTTAAGCTCGCCATCGACT
>NZ_LGAA01000028.1 GCF_001294465.1 Moellerella wisconsensis ATCC 35017 | reverse complement strand
GGGAATAGGTTGGGTCGATAACGCCACTGGTTTCACAGTGATAGGAATTGTAAAATTATTGGCCGTTGGCTTTGAATTTGGGGTGATAGCCGCCCCATTCACAACCACTGCGCTGTTTACTGGTTTAACCGTGCTATTACCCCATGTGAATTGATAGCCGACTGAACTGTTATCTTTCACATTAATAATTCCACTGTTAGCGTTATTCGCGCCATCTCGACCAGAAAAACTAAGGGTGTAAGCAGGCAGTAGCCCATTACAGGTAAACGCCACATTAATGGTTTTCCCTGCTATCGCGTTTGCTTTCACATCCGTGGCAGTTTGACTACCGAATGCGACATCGTTAACCGTAACTGCACAGGAGGTATTATTGACTAAGGTCATCGATGTTGACGCACTGAATGCAACACTTTCTTTTTGCTCCGTAGTAGAGTATTGGCCTATGCGCGAATAGAAATTACGCTTTAACATATAGGTTGGATTAACGACTGTTTTTCCTGGCGGTGGTTTTTTTTGCAAATAAACCACTCCGGAATCGGTACCCCCTCCTGCCCCTACTAAATTGGTATAGCCTGATCCAGTAGTTTTATAATCGAGCACTAATATCCAAGAAGAATTGCTACAACTTCCTGTTGAACGAAATCTTAAAATACCATCCGATGAGTTTTTATCGACGGTACCTCCATTTGGGCAAACACTGGGGGCTGTACCAAATTTATCGACAATATAGATATAGTTTCCATTAGTATTTCCTGTCCCGCTTGTTGCACGCAAACATTGCCCCGAGACAACAAGCGGAACTCCAGGATTTCCAAATGTATACAGTTGG
>NZ_LGAA01000027.1 GCF_001294465.1 Moellerella wisconsensis ATCC 35017 | reverse complement strand
GTCTAATACGATCGTTATGTTTTGATGGCTGAGTTTAGTGTAGATCAATCAGTACTAAATTATATGGCCAAGGTATTATAAGAATGTTTAAATACTCGACTATTAGCGCGGAGTGTTGCTCTGAAATGGATGAAAAAATGATTGTTTACTTTGAGCCTCGCCTAGTAAAGCTTGATCATGAATCAAAGGTGATTATTCAGCTTAATAGTACAATTTATAGCCATATTTATCTTTAGATTAGTGAGCTAGGGGTCCTCTTTAATCTACACTAAAATTTTTTACACATTCATAGTTGGATACTAATGTCTATAATGGAATTATTTTGATATGTATAATTTATCAATAGAGCTGCAAGTATATTTAATCTAAATCCGCTTTGCTCCGTAAATAATCACGGCAGTAGCCTTAGTAGATTAAGAAATAATGTATAATTTTATCAGGTTATGATCGCTCACCGTTTAGTTGACTGATTATTTATAGAAAAAATCATCTATATTCCCCGAAAGCTACTGATTCACAACAAGCCGAATAGAATCGTTTCTAAAGCTGGAGATATTACTTATCATGCTTCTTGAGAAAATACTGCAATTTTAACTACTTTAGTATTCTATTAGATTAATCCTGTTAGAAAAAACAACCTGTGGAGCTGAATACCTATAATGGAAATCGGTAAAACAAAAATTTCACTTGTACAGAATAGCTTATTTATACAGATCATCCCTCCTGTAAATATTTTCCTAGCCACTGATGGGGCTAAAACTATATAAGTGGTACGATAATTAATCTAGTCGGAAACTATTCATTCAAAATGACGTAATATAATTATTTTAAACGGGATAAGATCTACAACATTAATATCATCAACGTATGACGCTTTAGCTTATTAGCAAAAACTTTATAATCTGAACTTTCAGCAAATGTTTCTTAACTATTAGATACATGATACTTGTTCATTCTATGCTCGTAACACTTTGTGTTGCCGCTTTTTTTGTAAAAATAAAGTTGATTATATTTATTCGTATTAGTCACGTACTTTTATATACTTCCAAACTTTCACAAGAAATAGATTCATTTGTCGTCTAGCTATAACTTGAATTATTTAGACGACATAAGGGAGCTAGTCGTCTAAATTTTGGTTATATATTAAAATTTATTTATCTTAACATATTGAATTTATTGAGCTTTTTGTTGGGTGGTTTATTGGATTTTATTGTATCTTCTAGAAGAGCACAGAGTTCAATGTATTATTATAGATTCTAATATGAGTAATATTACCGCACAAGATAGATATTAGAAGTATCAACCTACATTCTTTAATTAAATGTCGTATTGCGGCTTAATTTATTGATTTGATATATTTTCGATTAGCCGATTAGCCAATGTGGTAACGGCAATCATTGCATTAGGTGTCCATAGTCTTATATGTGCAGGCATTCCTACAAACCAAATATTTTCTTGCTGTTCAATTTTTGCTGCCATAGATGATAAAATTGAAATAGAATCATCCATATGAGTACATTGACGATCTATTTCAAGATTGCCCTGCGAATTGACAAAGAAGTAGGGCGCATAATAACCTGTTGCATTAATCACAGCTTCAAAATGATATTCACCGACTCCCCAATCAATTAACCATGAGTTATGATGTTTTTCTGTCGATATGTTTTGTATTTCACCGGGTTGTACGATAAGTGAGCCTATATTAATATAATGTAAGAGCTTTTTCGCATTAGGTAAGGCGATAGCGGTAATATAACGTTCAAGTGTTTTTGCAAAATCAGGATGGAACGCGCCTTGAAAATAAGCATCCTCGGTTAAATATAATTCATTCATAGAAACTATAAAGTTAGAGGCTAAATCTTGCCATTCACAAGAGGCTTTTTCTGCAATCTCTATTTCTTCAGATAATCGATGATAAACATCATTTGCGGATGAAAATTGAGAATGGCAGGGCACTTTAGTATGTGTGTGAAGAGTTTTAATAAAATATCTTAAATACTTATAATTTAAACATTGATTATTATATTTTGATGCTTGTTTATTCCATAATGATCCTATTGACGCAATATCTTGTTTGTTAAATACGCTTTTAGTCATACGAATAAACTGGGTTCTTACCGCTGGGATCTGCCCAGAAGGGGATATCATGGTGACATGATGGCCTTCACGACATAGAAGCAGTGCGGCATCTATTGCTGAAAGTTTACTGCCAATAATTAATACCCGTGATTTAGATTGAATTTTCTTAAGCATATCCGCTTCGGGATAAGGCGATTTTATAAATGTAGGATGTTCTTGATGAGAATTTAATTTATCAGGAATACGCACATTACCAAATCCAGTACAAAAAATAACATCTGTAATTAATGGGGATTTTTCTTGCTGATCATCTGAATATTTTAATGAATAAAGTCCATTACCTTCAATTTTTAACGAATGAACTAAATAAGGAAGATGTACAATATTAATCTTTGATTGGGATGCAATAGCACAATATTTATCAAAACGATTACTTAAATATCTACCCATCCATTTTCTGGGAACAAATGTAGCTGCTTCAACATCGTATCCTTGCTCAAGTAAATAATCTAAAAAATCTAAAGGTTCATCAATAATTACAGACATGGTATCTATGGATGTATTGCAAATTAAATCATTATCTTGTGTGGAAAATACAATACCTGGGCCGATAGGTTTTGGATCGATAATATAAATAGTATCAGCGACGTGATTCCGGACTGCCGCGATAAAAGATGCCACCCCTGCGGCGCCACCTCCAATAATAGCTAGTTGTTTTCGTTTAATATTCATTAAAATATCCCCTAGAGAAATAAAGTGGGTTATTTAAGCGGCAATCGCTTCAATAATAGAAATATAGCTACCTGTATTGATAATTTGATTGATTTTTAATCCGGCCGTTTTAACTAATTGATGGAATTCTTGTTCTGTACGCTCATATCCACCTTCATAAATAGCCATACAAAGAATATCTAACTCTTTTCCCGTATGCGGAATATTATTTTGTGGAATTACTGTATCCATAATTAAAATTCGTCCACCGGGTAGCATTGATTCCCGACAATTACGTAATATCGTGGAAGCTTGTTCATCTGGCCAGTCATGAGTAATATATTTCAGCATGTAAATATCAGCTATAGGGCAGGATTCAAAAAAATTACCGGTGGTAATATCCCAGCGTGAATCATCATTCAATTCACCTAATCTGTGGCGAGAAATTACATATTCTCTATCAAATAAAATCCCTTGTGTTTTAGGATTGGCCAGTAAAACACTGAGTAGTAATCCACCAAATCCGCCAGCAATATCAACGATGGTAGCACCTTCGGGGAAGTTATAGTTTCGAGCCAAGAATAAGTTTTCTACCGCAGACATTGATGACATACCGACATGAAAATCATGATTAGCATCTTGTTTTTGTGCCCAATAATCAAAGAAAGCTTGGCCATAAAGATGTTTGAATGCTGGATTTCCTTTAACACTTTCAACCACCGAACCTAATGGCCGCCAACATGTTTCATCTGTGAGCATTAATACTGCACTTTTTAATGAATTTGGCTGATTTACACATAAGTATTGGGCTGCAGGTGTTAAGGCGAATTTTCCATTATCTTGCTCTTGGAATATATTTCTTGTAGCTAATAATCTTAAAATACGATGTAATTTATTTTTTTCAGCTTCAACTAGTTTCGCTAATTCTTCTGTTGTTTTAGGACCATCAATTAAATGATCTGCAACACCTAATAGAGTTGCAGCCCTTAAAGCAGCCTGATATGAATATCCTAAGGTTTGTTCAAGTAAATGTAAGGCGGCTATTTCATTTTCTGAAATAGTAGGTTGATGCTTAGCTAAGTTCATTTTATTTCCTTTGATTTAATTTAAAAATGATTTTGTTTAACTAAATATTGCTGTGACTATGCATTAATACTGCAACATCTATATGCTCTTTATTGAAATAATAGCGTAGTCTTATTTATTACTTTTTATTTGGTATCATTAAATATTCATTAGGATAACTAACATTCGAAGTGAAACTTTGAAGTATATTTAATGGTTTAATCATTATGTATACTTTTTCATTTGTCCAGTATTTATCATTAAATATATTTATTCAATTAACATTAACTTGTAAGTGCATATATTTAATGTGTTTTTATTTTTTATTCTTTTTTGTTTTATAGTTGAATAATATTAAATATTAACTACTTCAATATAATTAATCACTTTAAGTTTTTAAATTTCAATGTTGTATATTTAATTTATTATTCATTTTTCATGTGATTTTTAAAATAGTGTAATATAATTAAGTTACAGATAATTATTTATACTGAATAGTATAATAAATCACTCCAGTATTTTCACTCGGTGACTGTTGTTTAATTGACGATATATAATCAATAAATAAATTATTAATATAGAGTATAAATATTATTGATGTTTTTTATGTTTCTTTATAAAGTTAAATAATTAATTTTATTTCCATTGTTACACATTCAAAGTAATACTAATTTATACAAACTTTCAATTGTTTAACTTATTGATTTAATAGATAAGCTATTTATTTGTTGTCGAGAGTTATTAATAATCCTAAATCGATTTATAGTATCAGTGATACGTAGTGCTATATTTATCGTTACTACGGTCGGTAATTTATCGCAATATATTTATAAGCCGATATTTGGTATGTAGATATTACAGGTATTGTTCGTCAGGTAATGAAATGTGCTTTGGATGTAAATGTGACTTGTGCTTGTGGGGGGAGCTCCATATTACTGAAAAAGTTAAATTTTTTATTGTACAGTTTATTAACTAATCTTATTAATGAAGTAGGTCATTAAGTTAGATTTTACGTGGCAATATGCCTGCGGATAAATCGAGAATAAATGAATTTAGTATATATTTTATTGACTATTTATGTTTATCTAAACCATTAGGATTAATGCTAACTAATATGTTTATAGGGTGACAAACTGGAAATTATGAACATATATTACGCTATAGAAAAGTTATTACTGACAGTTTATTCTTTGTTCTTTATTCTATCATTTTCTTTATTAAAATATCGTAACATGTGGCAGGTTAATCTTTTATTTAAAAGGGTGAGGATAATTCACTCACCCTTTTATTGTTTTATATGTAATAAATTTAGAGATATAGATTATGAGAAAATATAGCAGCCAAATATTAGATATATATATTAGATTATCTTAATAAAATATTACCGGATTTAGCATCAACCAGAGTAAGGCTTTGAAACATTAATACGCCAATACAGATCAAGAATATGCCGGCTAATATTTTTACGATTAATAACCAGATTGGGCTAAATTTAGCGCCTTGCCACTGTGCTAATCTAATGGCTGTTTTTCGTAGATAAAAGACAAATATCGCTATAAAACTAATTGTTAATGCGGTTCCTAGTGACATTGCTAATGTAGCAACGATCCCCCATTTATAAGCATTAATAACATAAGTAAAAATTAATAGCAGTATGGCTCCAGAACAAGGGCGTATTCCCATACTAATGACAACCAGTAATTGAGTTTTCCAATTACTGGTCAAAATATGTTTAGAGACAGTATGCTGATGACTACAAGCACAATTTTTACTGTGTTGATGAGATGATATTGATTTAATAGTATTAATTTTTAGTGACGGTTTAGGAGGAGATATTAACGTTTTGAACAGCAACTTACATGCATTTACACAAAATATAGTGCCTAATATAACCATGATTCCATAACTTAATTTCTCGAGTATTAAACTACTTTGATGTACATAGCGAGTGGATAATTGAAATAGATAGAGAACAGCAGAGACAATAATAATTGCCATACTTGCCTGTAATAAAGAGGCGAGTAGGGTCAAAATAACGCTTCTTTTTAATCTAGTTGGATGTGTTGCTATATAGCTAGTGATAATGACTTTTCCATGCCCTGGCCCCATAGCATGCAATAAGCCATAAATAAAACTAACAACAATTAATATAACACCAGCTTGTTGAGGCTCAGCATCTACTTTTTGCAGTAATTCTGATAAGTGATAATTCAAACTACGTTGCCAAATAACTACTTGCTGTAACCAAACTATCCAGTGCGTATAAATCATGTAGCCAATTACTAGGGATAATATGATTATTGCTAGCAGCCAAGACGATTTTTGTATCCACTTAAATTTATCTGCTGAAATTATCGGCATATTATTTTTACTCGTTGTGCGAATTGAAGGCCTAAATTTATTTCTTTCTCTGGGATATCTTGATTATCTAATGAAGTAGCATATTCAATCGCCGATTGTGGAGGTTTTGAATTATTTAATTGTATTTCACAGACTGCCGCCATTTCGAGAGGTAAGTGGATAGCGTCTTGTTTTGGATAAGACATATCAATAAAGAATGTCGGGTCGTAAGTGAGTAATTCGAATTGATTTTGTTGTAATTGGATAGGTTTAGCTAAAGAAACACTAAAATTAAACACTAATTGAGATCTTTCTCGCTGCAAAGAATAACTATCAGGTAAGGCTTTAAATTGGACTTTATTCTTTTGATGATATAACTCACTGAAATAATTTTCTGATAAAATATTGGCCATAATATCAGCAGCTTGCTTCTTCCACTGCTTATCATTTGGTTTTACATTATTCAGTTCCGACAAGATATCTGCAGAAGTTATTGGATCCATTTTCCATGAAAAGGAAATACCAGTAAGTTGTTGATTATGAACTTCAAATTCAGTCTCTAGTGTAATGAAACTGTGTGGATGTGCTTGGGTGGATAACGAATAAAGCATTGATAAATAAATAATAAAAGTCTTGAGTAACTTCATAATAATCTTTTTGTAATTAAGTTAAGTAAAATACGATTATGAGCATGCGTCAGGCTTAATTGTAATGTTATAACACAAGGATCACAGGAGTGAAAATGAAGTTTAACGAATAAATATTTTTTGAATAGCCAATAGCATAGTAGCCACTAATTAATTATTCTTGATATGATTTTTTATATCCATCAGGAGAAAGCTGATTATTGGAACTCTATCAGCGCTTAAATCTTTAGAATATTTCAATATATTCGAAAATATCCATACGAGTATTTTTGTATGGAATAGTTTCTCCTTCTAGTTTCCTCTTTTAATATTTGAAAAAGCTTTCTACAATCGTATTATTATAATACTTTCCTCTGCTGCTTATTATTACTTCCAACTAATATTGCTTAAAAAATATTAATTATAGCATAGAATGGTTAACTAAAATTAACCAGTAATATAGTTTGTTATTATATACAGCATCACTGAAGATAATGTATCCCATCACCAGATCTACTCGTTTTTTAGTCTTCTAATAAACCACTCCATCTGATTGTTATCTGAGCAATTTTCGTGTCGGCTATACTCTATTTTATGAGCTACTGTCACAGTAGCTTTCTGCTTATAGTATAATTGTTTTGAATATTGTGGAACTATACTAGCTCTGTAAAAGATCGAGATCAGTTGATCAAAATTAGTTCATTTATTGATAATAGATAGTTTAGTCTTGCAAAGAATCTAAATCACCGGTAATGAATTAAAATTTGAAAGTTTAGAAAAGAGCTAATCCATTTATTGAAGATATAATAGTTACAGTGAAAAGTATAAATAATATAAAAAATTAAGATGATATATAAACTTAATAGTAAATTTGTACTTTCTGTAAAATATACTTATGCTGCCGAATACATCTCAAAAATAATAGATATTTTACTTAAAAATTAAGATTCATTATCTATTGCAGAACAATTATCTTGCCAATCCTATAACTCATTATTATTAAATTTTTAGGTGATTAGTTATTAATATAGTTAGAAACAAGATAATAAAAAATAATTGGTTATGTATATTAAATTATTGCTAACGAATATTGATGACTAATAAATAAAATTATACTATTTTCAGCTTCTTTAATATTAAGTTAGTTTACTAAAATTTTTTCTTTAAAAAAGAAAATATGTTATAAAAGATAATAATAAAAGTTAGCTATATATGTTATCAATACACTAAATGTGGCAAGCTTAGCTATTATTTCCATTTTTTCACTAGCCACAAACCACTTTGCTTCATTAAATAACCAAATAATACTCCTATTAATAAAGATGGAATTATTATTTTCCAATAACCTTGACCTGCAAAAGTAGAACAAGCACCAATAAAAGTACCTGGAATATAAGCTAACCATGATTTATACGCTTGGAAACACATGACAAAAGCAACTATTGTAGTAACTAAATAGCCAACATAATTAGGTAGATCATGGATAAATTCGTCACTATGGATAATAACTAAACCCCAGATAACACCACTGAAAACAGTAAGTACAGTTATTAATAAGCCTTTAATACCCTCTTTAGGATAAGCAAAATAAGCAGTACAACCCAAAAAACCGGCCCAGCTAATCAAACCAAACAAATCAGCAACCCATGCCCAAATACCAGAAAGAATTGCCGTAGTTAATGAAAGAGAAAAAAGTAGTTTCACAGTAGTCACTTGATAGATAATTAAACCAATGGATTTTAGAAAGCTGAGCATTGTATAGAGTCATTTGAATATATGCAATTCACTAGAATGTAAATAAGTTATATAATATGAAAATATGCTTAATATATTAGGGTCTGTTGAATCCATCTCTACTTTAATCAAACAAAATACTTTAATAATGAAATATATTTCGATTATCGAGATGTTAAATGACAAAAAGAATGAGCAGAAATGATACCACTGAGTTTAAGCAAGATGTCGTCATATTATCACTAAGTAGGACTAAGTATGTCGAAGTTGTTACTTTTTTAGGGATACAGATAAATAGCTCAGTTTGATCTCATCGTGATCCAACTCATTACTTATGAAGTCATAACTAAGCGTAAGCACAATGATGCGATGGTGGATAACGCGCTAAATAAAAATTTTAACCCTCTAGTCCTTAAAAAATTTTGGACGCAGAATATCACTTATTTAAAAATAGATGAAGGTTGGATGTATTTAGTCATTGTGATGCATTTATATTCTCGGCATATTATCGGTTGGTATATGTTATTTAAAATAAATATTGCATTGATTAATAGATAATTAATAATAGTATATAACTTGTATTCACCATTAAAAAGTTGTGTATTTTACTGTAAGCGCGGTAGTCAGTACACAAGTTGATTATATTAAGCATTGATAAACAATTATGATATGCGCTCTAGTCAAAGAGATGTACGGGCTTGTTGAGATAATACGGGTATTAAACGTTTTTTTGACAGCTGAAAACACGATTAGTTGTTTAAAAGATCTGATGCAAATCGAATCGAAATGAGATAAGACGTACTGAATTATCTTCGTTATTATAATTTAATGCGATTGTACACGGCAAATAATTATTTATCGCCAGTGTCGTATAAAAGCGCCTTCAGAAAAGTATCTTAATTTTATTGTGTAGAATGATTGGTAAGCTCATTTTATTGGGACTGAGCATAATCATAGAGGTCCTAAATTGTATTGGATACTATTGATACCAAGAGCTATCTAACAGACACTTGATTTAAAGGAGTTTAAATTTTGAGGAAAGTAGATTTTGCAGATTATTATAACGCAAAAAGCCTCGCATTTCTGCGAGGCTTCAAAATTTGTGGTTCTCGGACTCGGAATGAAACTCGCAATTTAATGCATTGATATATATTACATTATCGAAATTGAAAAATAAATGAGATCTCGTTACGGCCTCAAGATGTTTTTACATTGATTTTGAAGTCGAACAGGGTACTTTCTGTTCCATCCTAAATTGCAGTTTGGGTTCGTAGCACGGAATCGTACTCGTTACCGACTTCAAGTCTATTTCTTAACATCAAGTTGAATGATTTTAGCATAATTTTATCAAATTAATCTCTTCCTATTGAGGGGGACTGAAGACAGAGGGAATAGCTTATTTATACTTAGACCTTAATATTTAAAGAGTTTAACCTTGGATTGGATAAGTTTTTTCTTTGCTGTTCCGATAGTTTCATGGTGTTCACCGTAGATTAAGTATTACTTATAATGCACTGCTGGTATATTCATTCGTTCACGTCCAGAAAAATGGGTGTGCATTTGTCCCCCCCCCATTAATTGAGACACACCCAAATAGAGTTGTCTAACTGTTTACGATATGCCTTCGGTGGGAGATGATTTAAACTTTCGTGCGTTCGGTTTTGGTTATAATATTGCCACCCATCATGGGATAAAAAATATCGTGGTATTTTATTATCGGGCGAAAAGTTTACATCGAAAACCACTTATCGCTTTTACTTTTAGCAGGGGTATTGCAAGAATTTAGTGATTGATGTGCTTAGAGAAATATTCAATCGTGTCAATAAATAGCAAACTCCAAAAGTCTTTAATACGGATAAAGCTGTAGCTTTTATTATGAAACAAAAATATCGACAGTTGAAGATGAAAGACTGGGTGGCGAAATAAAACGTATTTTTGATGCATCGGGCCAGACTTATGGCAAAAGGCGTATTCAAGCAGAGTTAAAAGATTTAGATTATTGCATCGGTACGCATAAAATATCGAATATTATGAAATTAAATCAATTAATTGCGATTAAACTGACTAAAAAGCACCACTATCCATCATCAGGTAAGGCACATAGATATGCTTCTAATTCGCTTAAACGCCAATTTTTGCCTGAACATCACGATCGCTATTACGTCGGAGATATCACGTATATTCGGCATCATCATGGGGGAGTTATTTCGCCTGTGTGTTGGATTTTGCCACCAAAGAAATTTTTGGTTATACCTTATCAACAAAACCGGATTCGAAATTAGTGAAAGAAGCCTTAGATAACGCGATTGAACGGCAATTACGGGATACGACAAGTTTGATGTTCCATTCAGATCAAGGTTGCCAATATTTATCAGAAGAGTTTAGGTCACATCTCATTGACCGAAAGATAACCTAAAGCATGAGTCGTCGAGGTAGTTGTCTTGATAATGCTGTGATGGAAAGACTTTTTAGGCGTTTAAAGACAGAAAGACTCAACCCTTTATCGTTTATAAATCATCAATCTATTGTCTGTGAGGTTGAAAATTACATTCATTTTTACAATTATTATCGACGGCATTCAACGATTGGCTATTTAAACACCACATTAAAAATACCATGAACTAAAAAATGCAGCTTAGAGCTTCTACAAAATTTGTTGACCATTACCCTTTCTCTACGGTGATCTTTTTCACGAACTTTTCTAACTTTTTTTGTTCTGCAGGATCATTATTTTCGGCTAATAGCTTTCAGGCTTCATCATGTTTAAGCTGTGCATCAGCAAGAGAAATATCAGGGTAAACACCAATCGATAATTTTTTCTCTTTACCTGCGAATCGATATTTCATTCACCAGTAACGAGCGCCATTAGGTTTAATGAGAAGATAAAGTCCACGCTCATCAGAGAGCTTATACTCTTTGTCTTAAGGGTTGGCAGTTTGTATCTGCCGAGCGCTGAGTGCCGTAATGGGGGATCCTAAATTACATTGAACACGATGAGCCCCCAATCGACACTTGATTTAGTGTTGAGTCGTGTTGAGCTCGATGAGTGATAATACAAGGTAATTCAATGAATATAAAGGAGTTTACTTGACTTGAGGATATCACTGTAGAAGTGAAAGTGGTGCCGGACTCGGAATCGACTTTTCATTATAACTATCTGTATTTAAATTAATTAATCTAATTTATCCCCTCTTTTGTGCCCTAGTAGAGTTATACCGCTGTGTTTGAAGGCTGAATACCTGCTCACCACTGGGTTGTGGAGAGTTCATAGCTGAATGAATCTCTAGTGTCGAGCTTTGGTTCGTTGGTAAAAGAAGATAGAAAACTATCTGATAATGCTGCTCGTTATCTGTAGCATTATTATCTGAAATAAATATCTATTGGGACAGGTTCTTAGTTTAGTCATTAATAATATTAGGAAATGAACTTATTAATAATGAGTGTTTGGAAATATAGGATAAAATACAGTATGCCAAATCTTAGTAATTTATTTAAAAGTTTATTTATATCGCATGTTCATTTTTTATTTCAGAATAATATATTATTTTATGATTAATCTAAGGCGAGTGTTCTTTGGGTGATTTGATTTTATGATAAAGTATTAATTATAATATTTTATTGTTTTTTTGTATTCTAGTTAAGACTTATTTAGCGTGATTAACTATTTTTTTTGATTATCTATTTTTGATTTTTTATAAAGTGTTTTTTATCAATTGGTTATGTTGGTTTTTTTGTGTTTTTTTATGTGGTGTCGTATTAAGATTAAGTATTCAAAATTCCTTACTTTTGATTTTTCATATTTTATAAATATACTATCGTACAGTTAATTGCTTCACTCTTTTTCAGTTAATGATGAGTTCAGATATCGATAATGATTGAGCATTTTGCCTCAGTGATGTCAATATACAATTGCGTCCTATATGTCTTATTTTCTTTATTATTTTTATTATGACTGAACTATTCTTTTATTTTTATCATTATTGAGGTGTACTTATGTTATTTGAAAAATCATTATTAACTTTATCGTTAATGACCTTATCTGCTGCTGCGTTATCTGCACCTATCGCTAATTTAAAAGTCACCGGTTCAATTACACCACCAACTTGTTTAATTAATGGGGCAACTGAAGATACCTTTACCTACGATTTTGATATTTCACCGGGTATTTTCCCCGCTTCAGGTAATTTAGTGTTAGATCCACAATCGCAAAATATTGAAGTGGTGTGTGATGCAGCAACCTATTTGACCTTTACTGCGGTTGATGATCGTGCGGGTACTGAGCTGACTGCGGGTGATAATAACTTTGGTTTAGGTACTTACGAATCTGACAATGTTGGTTTCTATACGGTGACCATGGAAAATGCCACGGTAAAAGCGAATACAGATGCAGATGCGACTAGTGTTAGTGTGCAAGTCGGCAGTGATTTTGGCCCAACCGGTACTGTCAGCAAATCTCAACCTGTAGTTTGGGCAACTGGTGTGGATACATTGGCTCAAGGTCAAATCTTCGCTGCTGATTTTGCCGTCACGCCAACCATTAACGGCGTACTGAAAAATAGTGCAGGTGATGCGTCTCTTGATGGCTATGCTGTTTTGACGTTTGCGTTTGGTCTATAAGCACTTTTACTGAAAATAAGTCATTTAATCTTATAAAGAACGGCTCTCAATGTATATTTAGCGAGCCGTTATATTGTTTGAGTATCTGAAATCAGAGTAAACAATATGATTATGATGATAAGAAAAGGATTTACGCATGAAAAAGCAGTTATTTGGCTTGACGTTACTAAGCGCATTAGTTTCATCCAGTGCGTTGGCTACAGGCTCCGTTGCCAATCTTCAAGTGAAGGGCGATATTAAGCCACCAACCTGCATAGTCAATGCTGGGGACAATGATATTCTTTTTGATTATGGGCGCATATCACCTTCAGTGATCCCTCAATCGACCAATTATCAACTTCCAATCAGAACAACAACGTTAGAAGTAGTTTGCGATGCTCAAACTTTTTTGACGTTTACATCGACCGATAATTATACGATCAATTCAGTTGAAACCTCGATTCAAGATGAAGTCTTCGGGTTAGTTGATGCCTCGGATACGACAAAAGAAGTGGGGAGGGTTGGTTATGTTATCAAGGATCTGTCTGTTGATAATGAGCCTGCTTATTTAGGTCGCTCAGGAACTAAAACTGCGTCAGCAGCTTGGTGGGCTGACTCTTTAGTCAGAAATGCGGTTATCGGCTGGACATCTTTACAACAAAACAATGTCGCTAATCCCAGTGAGTTACAGCTGGTTGCGGGTAAAAAATTTACAGCCACACTTTCGACAGGCACCCATACTACCAGCGGCGGTGTGCTTGCAACAGCGATATTATCTAAAGATAGATTAAGTGAAGAAAGTATCGATATTACTAATGGCTTGGATTATTTAGGGCAAGTGACTTTAACCTTTAATTTTGGTGTTTAAATATTGATTGGGTTGCTATGTCAGCGCATGACTACTTTTTATTAAACGCCCCCAGTTGATAATAACAGGATTTTGAATATGAAAAAACAATTGTTAGGTTTATCTGTATTGGTCACTTTTTTATCGGCGAGTGCATTAGCTGCAGGCCCCGTCGCCAATATTCAAGTGACGGGAGATATTAAGCCACCAACCTGTACGGTGAATGGTGGGAATGATGATTTATTATATGCGTTGGGAAATTATTCACCCAGTTTAATTTCTAATACCAGTGTTTACCAATTTCCATCAGTCAGTAACCAATTAACTGTCAGCTGTGATGCAGAAACCTATTTAACCTTTAAAGGTGAAGATGCTTATCCCAGTGTAGATACCATTATCTCTAGTACGGAAAATATCAATGCTAAATATGCGACATTTAATCTGGTCAATGCCGACAATACTGAACAGCAAGTTGGGGGAATTGTATTTAAATGGAGTAATGTGATGGTTGATGGGCAGCCTGCATTTCTGAGTCGTGCTAATGATGGTCCTAATGCGGGCACATGGAATCAAGATACTGTTTTACAAAAAAATGTCACTATCGGTTGGACTAGTAAACAACAAAAAAATGTTGCTGTGGATGAACTTGCATTGGTTTCTGGAAAAGTCTTTACTGCAGATATCTATAATCGTAATGATTCTAACCGTTCTTATATTCTATCAAATGAAACATTAGCTACAATTGGTATCGATATTTCTGAGGGGGTTGATTTTATCGGCCAATCTATTCTTACCTTTAGTTTTGGTGTTTGATTTTTATTTTAGCCATTCTAGCAATATGCGAGGATGGCTATTTTAATCGAGAGAAGCCTTGCCTTTTTGCTCGTTTTCAAGGCGTTTATTTAGACTAAACTTAGTAGTTCAATATGACGATAATAAAAAAACGATATCCTTGGCTGTTTTTCCGTCGGCCACCATCTATCTGTGGCATCGTAGTGTTATTTTGGGGCTGTCTCTTCTTTAGTTCGACCCTCATTGCAGAATCCTTTTCGTCGGGAGTTTTTGCGCAAGCGGTGATGCCCGACGTGTTGGAAGAAGATACGTGTTCTTTTTCTACTCCAGAAGTGACCTATCCGTATGCCCAATTACATGCCAGTCTCTTTCAACGCGATAACCAGAAGCCCCTTCCCCTCATCACGCAAACTTTGTACATCAGCTGTTCTCAGCCGATAGACGGGATGCGTATATGGGTTAATGATATGGCCGCGAGCAGTGTGACGGACGGCGATCCGACGCATTTTGGTCTAGGGCAGGTTAATGGGCAGGGCAGTTTAGGGTATTACACCGTGACGTTAGCGAACGCGCAGGTGGATGGCGAATCTGTTTCGTTATACCAAAGTCCCGATGAAACAGGAATAGGGCTACCGCAGTCTTCTGTCATCTTGCAGTCAGGTCAATTTCACGGCTGGGCGACACCCGCCGGTGCCCTCGCCAGTGGACAACAATTCACAGTTACCTTAACTATCTCACCCACATTGAACAGTTTGGCTGACACCCATGGGCCATTAGTGGATGGTGCCGAGTTGAATGGGGATTTAGCACTGCGTGTTTCTTTTGGTCTTTAGCCCTTTGCGCGACACAAATATTAGGTGTATTTCCCTGATAAAATGGACTTTTTCAATTGATTCTCGACATTAAACGAGGGCTATCGCGATGATATCCATCAAACCGCGGGTACGTTGGCGACATGGTTGGATGATTGGTGCCTTTTTTTCCGTGGCACAGGCGCACGATAATGCGCCTGTTGAAGCGACTATGAGTACTTCCGACTCAACAGCCGCCAGGCAGACTCAACCGCAAGCCGTATTATCAAAGACGGTTTCTTCTTCGACGGCATCGACTATAGACTTTGATGTCAGTGCATTAAAATCCTTGGGGTACGGCGCGGAAGTCGCCGATTTTTTCAAATACAGTAGCCAATTCTTGCCTGGGCAGTATGACGTGACGATGGTGGTCAATGGCAGCTCTCGTTACCCGGCCAATATCATGGTAGGGGAGACTGGTCAAGTGTGTTTTACGCCTGTCTTGCAAAAGATGCTGAAGTTAAAAGCGGTAGCAATGGATGATGCGGCTACCGCCTGTCCCGATATTGTCACCTTCTACCCGTCTGCCCAAGTCACCCCGCATCCAAACACGTTTACTATTGACTTGTTGGTGCCTGAAACGGATTTTGACCCACAATTGCGCGGTGATGAACTGACCTACGGGGGCTTTGCCGTCTTAAGCAACTACCGTCTTTACGGGATGCAAATGAAAGGGGTCGATACGCAGCACTTTTATCAAGGGCAGTTTGAATCCGGAATGAATTGGCACAACTGGATGTTACGCAATAATAGCAGTGTGTCCGCGGGGCAAAACAGCACGCAATATCAGTTTAATGAAACCACGTTAGCTCGCAGCATTGCGCCATGGCGGTCGATGGTACAACTGGGGCAAATAAATACCCAAGGCAATTTATTTGGTGGGACGCCATTGGATGGGATACAGCTGTATTCCGATGCCAGCTTACAGACAAGCAATACGCTCGTGGTGCCGATTACCGGTGTTGCCGAATCCCCCGCGACGGTGGAAGTATTGCAAAATGGCCGTCTGTTGTACCGAACACTGGTTCCGGCGGGACCGTTCTCGTTAGACCGCATTAACGGAGTGGTCAGTGGTCAACCCCTGCAAGTGATGGTACTGCAAGATGATGGTCGACAACAACAGTTTAGTGTGGTCACCAACACGCGTGCCTTAGACCAAATCATGAGTGAGCCGACCTACCAAGTGGCGGTCGGGCAATACCGTCGACGCTCAGGGAATGACAACATGGACACTCCACTGATAGCCAATGTGGAAGGCGGGGCTCGTTATCATCACACCGATTATTTGGCCGGGATGCAGATGTCTAACCGCTATCAATCGGTGGGAGGACGCCTCTCCCGCCAGTGGGGCGAGCAGGGTCGGATTAGCAGTAGTTTAGGGGCGCAATATTCTCGCAATGAGGACAAGCAGGGGCAGCAATGGGATGGCAGCCTTAGCTCTGGGTTAGGACCGCTCTCGTTGGGTGTCTCCAGTTTATACCGGACACGGGACTACCCGACACTGGAAGAGACATTGCAAAAATCCGATACGGAGATAGAGAGTGATAGCGCGACGGCGCCGTGGTGGCAAAAAAGCAGTGAAACCCAAACGGCCAATTCCGTGTCAGCCAGTATTGGTAATGCTCAATGGGGGCGTTTAAGTTATGCCTTGGGATATAACCATTATTACGGGAATAAATCCGATACCGTGTTACACACGGTCAGTTATGCTAAACGCATCGGAATTGTGTCCCTCAATACCAGCTTGCAAGGGGGCAATGACCGCGACAATCGGTTATTTGTGAATGCGTCTGTACCACTGGGACGCAAAGCTTCAGTCAGTATGCAAATGCAGCGCTATCAAGATTCGACTACCTATACCAGCACGCTGAATCATCGACCAAGTAACTTGTGGGGCTATTCAATGGGGGTGTCGCACAATGATGAGCAGACGCGGGTCAATGGCAGCGTTAATGCGACGACTGCGTACAGTCAATTGATGGGCAGCGGTTCGTGGACGGATGAAAACACCCATGCCATGATGTTGTCAGCCTCGGGTGCGGTGGTGTATTCGGATGGCTTGTTGGCCACGTCCGCGGTGCCGCTGGGTGATACTTTTGGCGTGTTACGTGTACCGGGACAAAGCGGCGTACAAATTAATACCTTGGGAGGCGGTACGACAGTGACCAATCACTGGGGCACTGCCGCTATTCCGACTTTGCCTGTAGGCCGCAAAACCACGGTACAGTTGAACACCAAGAACCTGCCGTTGAATGTGCGTTTAGAAACGACTTCGTTTGATGTGGCGGTGGCAAAAGGTACAGTAATTTCACGAGAAGTGTCAGCCACCTTGATGAAGCAATTGCTGCTCAGTATCACCTTAGCGGATGGCACGCCTGCACCCTCGGGCAGCAGCTTAGTGGATGAGAAAGGACAACTGATGGGGATTGTGATGGGTAATGGGAATGCGATGCTGAGTAATGAGCAAATTGGTCAGCCGGTACGATTACGGATGGCGAATCAAGCCGAGTGCTTAATAGATTATCCGGTGCCACCTCACTTTGACCCGAATACATTATATGAAGAGGCTGAGGCGATGTGCCACTGATAAGAAAAGCCGTGTTATGACTCGGCTCACACCTTCATTAGCATATGTGGGATGAGAAATCCCAAATTGAACAATAGAGTAAAATGAGATTGAATAAAATGAACATGATTATTATAAAACGACTACGACAAGGTGTTATTGGCAGCCTGTGCTTACTCAGTGGGCTGGCACACGCGAGTTTTCAACTGGAAACGATGACAGTGATTGTCGATGCGGGAGAGCCGCGCAAAGTGTTTAGTGTGAAAAATACAGGTAAAGAGCCAATTTTATTGTCGACGAAGGTATCTGATATTGAAGGTGGTCAAGCATTAGCTCAAGATGTCATGGTATCACCACCGATTATTCGGATTGAGCCGGAGCAAAGCCAACAACTCAACTTTGTGTTGAAAAAGGGACTTGATTTAACGGATGAAGTGTTGTTAAAAGTCTCTTTCCAAGGGGTTGGCGCGACCAAAACGAATGCTGCGAAAATGCCTATCCGTCAAGATGTGGCGATGCTGATTATGCCGTCAGGAATGAGCGTCAGCCCTACGCCGTGGGATACGCTGAAAGTGACGCAAACCGGCAATATATTAATCTTAAAAAACACCGGCAAGCAAGTTATCCGTTTAGCGCCTAATTTTACGGGGCAACCGGCCGGGCAAGTTTACAGTTTGGGGCAATTTTATTTGCGCCCAGGTGAACAAAAAACGGTTGACGTGAAAGGTGCCTTGAGTGCGATTGATATCTCTCCTCTGAGCCGCTATGGATTTAAGATGCAAAACAATGCGACTATTAAGGTGACGCCTGCAGGATAATCGTCAGTATCGGTGCTCATGATGGGGATGAGCACCGATAAGATTACAGTTATATTCTATTAAAATCATCGATATACCTCTATATCTTTTTTCTTCCTTCTGAAATAAGGAAGCAACTTGACCATTGTTATGTTGTTTTTCTTAACCCTTGCGCAGGTGGAGTATTTTTCAATGATCACGGTGGTGGATTTGAAGATCATTGACACCGTGCTTTTTGCCTTGAAACAAGCTCATACAGGTCAAATGGTGGTGAATAAAAGCAACCAATGTTGGTGTTCACATGGTTTTGAGTTCCGATGTAATAATGGTGAAAAACTGCGTATAACGTTCTCTTTAGATTGTTGTGATTGTGAAGCCTTGAATTTGACTGCAAGTACCGGAGGCTTCTGCGGCGAAAATGTGTAAGCTGTCATATTTGAAGCAGTGAGACATCGCTTCGGTAATCGCTTTTCTTCCAAGTGAGTCTAGTGGTTAACAGACAATCGTTGAATGTATCGAGCCCAATTAGGTTATTTGCCTTTTAGTCAGCTAGGAGAGAAATTATTCTTTTATTTTATCGGTTAGTTACATGAATAAACGAATTTAATCATTACAACAAACCTTGACTTTTCAGAATGGGTAAAATTATTCACGGATACAAAGATGACGAAAGCACTATTAGAGCGATTAGTTCATCATTGTCATATTCTTGAAATAGAGAATGAATCTTATCGTTTTTGATTATAAACCGGTTCGATGTAATCGATAATATTAGCAATTGCCTGATGACGTGTTTGATAACCGCATTATCTAAACAATTTCTTCTGCGACTCATGCTAGAAACGACATTGTGTTCTTTCATGCAACGCTGAAATGCATCACTGGTGTATTGGCCACCCTGATCCGAGTGGAATACCACTTCCCCCTTAGGTTGGCGTTTGTTTACCGCTAAGCATAATGCGCGAGTAGTTAACTCACTATTAGGCGTATCGGAGAATGCCCAGCTAATTATTTTGCGGGAATATAAATCCATAATAACCGCTAGGTAAAGCCGGTCTTGACCTGTACGTATATAGGTAATATCACCCGACCAATACGTGTTTACGCGGTCAGGATTGAATTGTCTGTTAGCCTGTTTGGCGCAATGACTGATAGTTTACCTAACATCGGATAACGGTGTTGTTTAGGGCGTTTAGCAACCAGTTGTAGTGACTTCATTAACTTTCTGATCTTGTAACGGCCAATCTTAAAACTCCATTCGCACAGCTCTGCTGTCATACGTCGAGTACCATAGGTAGCATCCATAATCCGATGGACGTGACGCACTACGGTCTTTAAGCGAATGTGTTCATCACAGATTAGTTTGGGGTTACAACGGGCGTAGAATGTACTACGTCCCACCGACAACAAACGACATACCTGCTTCACTTTGTATCCAGCTTTTTTCAGCTTCAGCGCGACTTACTGCCGTTCATTTCCATGGCGAAAAAGGCTGACGCTTTTTTTAACAGGTCACTGTCACTTTTTAACTGTTTTACTTGGGCTTTCAGTTCCTGAATTCGTTGTTATTCTGGGTTAATAGCAGATGCTTTAGAGGGTATTTCTTTTTGTTCCCCACGATACTGACGCAACCAACGCTGTAATGTGGACAGACCCACATCCATCGCGATCGCCGCTTGTTTAACTTGCTTGTTTAACTTAATAATCCTGGCGGATAACCAGTTCAACACACTCTTGTTTGAACTCTGGCGTAAAGGATTTACGACCCATACTGATCTCGTTAGTTTTGGTTATGATACCTCTAACAAGGTATCTTGGATAATTAGACCCTTATAGATAGAATCGAGTAGAATTCAGTTGAGTTTAAATTTTGAGGAAAGTAGATTTTGCTGATTGTTATAACGCAAAAAGCCTCGCATTTCTGCGAGGCTTCAAAATTTGTGGTGCCCGGACTCGGAATCGAACCAAGGACACGGGGATTTTCAATCCCCTGCTCTACCGACTGAGCTATCCGGGCAACGAGGTGTATTAAACCCGATATTCAGTAGAGCGTCAATAAAAATTATTTAAAATAGTGATTGTATGCGCGTTTTTTCAACGAGTTAGCTAATAATTAATCAAGATGTTTAGCTTGTAAGCATAAAAGTAAAATATAAAATAAGAAATCCCCACCATGATATATTTCCTTGTTAGGAAGCATTGGTGGGGATAACCTAGAACCGCCAGATTAATTAACGATAGCTTTTCTGCGCTTTATTAACCTTAATGAGATAATTACGTGATTCTGCGGCAGGATGTTTAGTTTTCAACGTTTCAAAAACATCTCCAGGCTCCAAGCCATTGATTAACTGTGCGGCACGTTTTTTATCGCTATGGAATACCCTAAGTACGCTGCCGGCACCTCCGTTATAAGCGGTTATTACCGCATAACGCCTTGATGTTGGGTTAGTTATCTCACCTAAATAGCTATTTTGTAAAATAGCTAAATAAGCAGTACCAGTATCAATATTTTTTTCTGGATCAAAAAGATAACTGCGGCTAGGGACGCCAGATTTTCCTTGAGAGCGGAAAACATCTTTACCGGCGGTATTAGGCATAATTTGCATTAGGCCCATCGCGTCGGAGCGACTTACTGCATAAGGGTTAAAACTCGATTCAATTTGCATAATGGCTAAAATTAGCGACTGATCAATACCATATTTTGCAGACGCCTTACGGACATACGGCAAATATTTATGTGCGCGTTTGTCTAAATGATTCGGAACTAATTGTAGAGTAACTGACCACACGACATTTAGCCCAGATTGACGGCGCTGTATTTTTTTATCTATCAGATAATCTGCAAATTTAGTTGCTCGCCATTCCCAACGAATAGGCTCACCGGTATTATCGACAACCTGACCAAAAAGGAATGGCTCTTTGCTGTGGGGAATATTGTTAATATCTGAATAGAGATCAATAGAACCAGGATCGTCACCCATTAATAATGTGGTAACTATGGCTTTTTTCAAATGAGCCGCAGGTTCAATTGATGAAATAGTTTCAATGGTGATGGTACCCGCATCAAAGTTGATATGGCTACGTGTTTGATATTGATCCGTATATTTAACGTAATCTTTAGGTCCTGCAATGAGGACTTCTTTAATCCCCCAAATATTTTCAATATTATGGGCAAATTGCCCCATTAAAATATCAAATCCATTAGTGTCTTTTACATAATTAGGTTCAAACGCGATTTCTTTCTTGTTGGAACAAGATATCAGCAAAGGGATACATAACGTCAGCGCTAATAATTTTTTCATAGGACTCACAACATCTAACAGGGTGTCTGTCAGGTATTAAGTACCTGACAGATCCACAAATTATTCTTCTGGTGGCGTGTAACCGTCAATTTTAATATCGTGACCTTGGAATAGGAACTTTTCCATTTCTTGTTCGAGTAATTTTCTGTCGTCAACATTCATGGTGTTAAGTTTTTTTTCATTGATTAGCATGGTTTGTTTGCTCATCCATTGGCTCCATGCCTCTTTAGATATTTCATTAAATATCTTTTTACCTAATTCGCCTGGATATAACTGAAAGTCTTGGCCTTCAGCCTCACGTTGTAAAAATGTACAAAAAATTATTCTGCTCATATTTATGTCCTCAATAGGCAGGCAGTTAACGCAATTGTTTTAATAAATTTTCTACTGGGGCAGCGAGACCGATTGTCGCGCCACGTTGTAAGTTATACCAAAGTCCTTTATCTTCATCCATCATAGATGAAAACCCCTGAATATTAACCTTTACAGGTATAATATCTAGGTGAAAATGACTAAAAGTATGACGAAAAGCAATTAGTTGCTCCGGTACTTGATGGTCTATTCCTGAATCTGCTAGCCATTGCTGTAAACTTTCTTGGCTTTCGAATTGAGGGAAGGCAAATAAGCCGCCCCAAATTCCTGTCGGTGGGCGCTGTTCGAGCCATACACTATCATCTTGCTGTAAAATCAAAAACCAGCGAGTTTTTTCTGGAAGACTTTTTTTCGGTTTTTTACCCGGATAATCCTGCCAATTACTCCTTCCATGGGCTAGACAACCATATTGTAATGGGCATAGTTCGCATTTCGGTTTACTGCGGGTGCATACCATCGCCCCTAAATCCATCATTGCTTGATTGAAATATTGTACTCCTTCGGCGGGTGTTACTGCGCAGCTAATTTGCCAAAGTTTATTTTCAACCTCTGTTTTACCCGGCCAGCCCTCAATAGCATAACAACGGGCTAAAACTCGTTTTACATTGCCATCCAAAATAGCAAAGTGTTGATTTTGTGAGAGTGATAAGATAGCTCCTGCAGTAGAACGGCCGACTCCAGGAAGATTTAAGACCTCATCGAAATGTGTCGGAAATACACCTTTATGTTGTTCGACAATCATTTGCGCGGCTTTATGTAAATTGCGCGCGCGCGCATAATAGCCAAGGCCGGTCCACAGATGCAGCACTTCATCCAGTGGGGCGGCAGCTAAATCCGTAACTGTTGGAAATCGGGAAATAAACCGTTCAAAATAAGGAACGACAGTGGCAACTTGGGTTTGCTGAAGCATAACTTCAGACAGCCATACATGATAAGAGGATTTTTCACGCTGCCAAGGAAGCGTTTTGCGACCATATTTATGGTACCAATTGAGCACTGCACGAGAGAATTGTTGAGCTTCCATTTGAAACGATATTTTTATCAATTAAGTTAACGCCAATGTTAATGATTGCAACATAGACCAGAACAACTGTAAACCGCTATTAATGCTTGGGTTTGTAAATATACTCGGATTTCATCATGCATACTTGCTCAAGGTTTGCTAAACTCCATGCTTCTTTGGGGGCAGCGCATTATTTATCGTATCACTAAGCCCTCCGGTATACCGAACTTATCAAATTATATTGATACAGGCGTAGTGTGTAATTGCATAGCTGTAAGCTATAACTCGTACTGTGATGGGCGTAGATAAGAATAATGATTCTTTGCGCCGCTAATTTTGCTTTATTGGCTTATAGCCAGAGCAGAGCCGATTAATTCTTAATGTTTCTATTATTATGATCAATAACGTCATTTCCCCAGAATATAATGAAGAAGGCCGCGTTATTCGCCGCGTTCGTAGTTTTGTCCGTCGTCAAGGGCGCCTAACAAAACGTCAGGAAGATGCACTAGAGCAAGTATGGCCGGTTATGGGTATTGAATTTGAACCACAACCGATGGATTTCGCCTCTATTTTTACCAATAATAATCCAGTCGTTTTGGAAATTGGTTTTGGTATGGGGACGTCATTGGTGACCATGGCGGCACAAAATCCAGATAAAAACTTTTTAGGTATTGAAGTACATGCTCCAGGAGTAGGCGCATGTTTAGCGGATGCTGCTGAAGAAAACGTTCAGAATTTAAGGGTTATGTGTCATGATGCTATCGAAGTTTTAGATAGAATGATCCCGGATAATAGCTTGTATATGGTGCAGTTATTTTTCCCTGATCCATGGCATAAAGCGAAGCATAATAAACGTCGAATTGTACAAGTTCCTTTCGCTCAAAAAATATTAAGCAAATTGTCGCCTGGCGGAGTTTTCCATATGGCGACCGACTGGGAACCTTATGCTGAACATATGCTCGAAATTATGAGTAGCGTAGAAGGCTACCAAAACCTTTCTCAGCAGGGGGATTATGTTGATCGTCCTGCGTCTCGCCCAGTAACAAAATTTGAAAAACGGGGCCAGCGGTTAGGGCACGGTGTCTGGGATTTAATGTTTAAGAGGATTAACTAATGGCTAAACAGCGTAGTCGTCGTTTACGTAAAAAACTTCGTATTGATGAGTTTCAAGAACTGGGTTTTAGCGTAAAGTGGAGTTTTGCTGAAGGTACATCAGTAGAAGAAATTGACAGTGTAGTAGATGCGCTGATCCTTGAAGTTATTGAGCCTCAGGGCTTGGCTTTTGACGCAAGTGGTTATCTGAGCTGGGAAGGTTTAGTCTGCCTTCAAGGGATTGGAAAATGTACTGAAGAGCACAGACAATCCGTAAATAACTGGCTAACAGCAAAAGGCTTGAAAGACGTAGAAACATCAGAACTTTTTGATGTTTGGTGGGAATAATCACTACATTTTATCGCTTTTAAGTGAATAGTTTTAAATAAATAGTTATTAAATAAAGGCACCGTAATGGGTGCCTTTATTTTCTGGGGTGATTTCATTGAGTACATCGTTTTCTAATCAATTATTGTCCGATATTTTAGAAAGAGTGCGCCCTTTGATAGGTCAAGGTCGTGTTGCTAGTTATATTCCTGCACTGGCTAATGTCGCCCCCGATTCTTTAGGTATCGCGGTTTGTACGGCAAACGGTGATATTTTTCAAGCGGGGGATGCTGAACAACGATTTTCGATTCAATCGATATCAAAGGTATTAAGTTTAACCTTAGCGATGACGCGTTATGAGGAAGATGAAATTTGGCAGCGCGTTGGAAAGGAGCCTTCAGGTTTACCGTTTAATTCTCTGATTCAACTAGAAATGGAGAAAGGAATACCGCGTAATCCGTTTATTAATGCGGGAGCAATTATTATTGCTGATATGCTGCAATCTCGTTTAAGTGCCCCTAAACAGCGCATGTTAGAATTTGTACGTAAAATGTCTTGCCAACCAGACATTCGTTATGATGATGTCGTGGCAAAATCAGAAATGGAGCATTTAAGTCGTAATGCGGCGATTGCTTATTTGATGAAATCTTTTGGGAATTTTGAAAACGAAGTGATTTCAGCGCTAGAAATTTACTTTCATTATTGCTCATTAAGTATGAGCTGCGTTGAATTAGCGCGCTGTTTTACTTATCTTACCACCCATGGCATTGGCTATAGTGATAGCAAAGCTATTATTCGGCCGCAACAAGCTAAACAAATCAATGCGTTGATGATGACATGTGGTATGTATGATGGCTCTGGAGAATTTGCCTTTCGTATAGGTATGCCGGGGAAATCGGGTGTTGGAGGGGGCGTTGTTTGTGTGGTTCCCAAAGATTTTACCGTGGCGGTTTGGTCCCCTGAATTAGATAAAGCAGGGAACTCTTTGGCGGGTTGCGCTGCCTTAGAATTATTATCCAAACAAATCGGTCGTTCTATCTTTTGAATTTTATGAATAGGCTGGCAAGATAAAGCCCCGTCCGAAATCATCGGAAAGGACTTATTTCAGGGATTTGTTTCAGAGCCTGACAACTTAGCCCAAATATCGAGGGCAAATGATTGAATCGCTGGACCATTATTGGCTAGCAAGCGGGCCAACATATGGCCATTTTTAACAGGTAAAAACTGCCATAATGGCAAATTACGGGAGAATTTATGCTACGTCATACGTTGGTCGCTATTTCTTTTCTGACTTCTGCTAGTGCACTGGCAGCAGATTATCAATGCTCAGTTAACTTTAAAGATGACATCATAGTGACTCCGCAGTCCGTACAAGTGGTTGGGGCAAATGGCGACATGATTATTACGCCTAAAGGTGATGTGACCTTAAATGGCCAAGTATTGAACCTCAATGAGCAGCAAAAGGAAAAAGCGCTGCGTTATCAATCAGTAGTCAGAAATGATTTACCTTGGATTAAACAGCAATCAGAACAAAAATTGGCAAACTCACGCCAATCGCTGGATAAAGTGGTGATTGATGTTATTGGTGAAGATAGTAATGTGCGTAATCGATTAACTAAATTAGAAAGTGATATTAATCGTCAAATAAATCAAGTTATTGAAACGAGCCCTGAGAATCTGACATTCCATCATCAAGCGATTAACAAGCTAGAAGCGCAAGGCAAACAGTTAATGAATGAAAGCCTTGGCGGTATGCTGCAAGACAGTATTAATGAAATGGGTCGCAAGCAATTACTTTCCGGCGGTGATGCCAAGCAATCACTGCAAGGCCTGTTAGGTAATATGGGCGGGTTGCAGCAAGAGTTGGAATCCGAATGGAAGAAGCAAGAAGCTAGTTTTAAAATCTTTGGGCAGCAAGTTTGTTCAAAAGCAGGATTCATAGAACAACAGCGTATTAGCTTAATGAATTCATTAAAATAATGTTGATATTATGGGCGTAATCAGATGTGTTTTAACATTAGCGCCCAAAAAATCTTAATGAAAATCAAAATGAAATTGATTCTTATTTGATTGACTTGTTCCCGTGAGTCTCTAGAATGCTGAGCAGGCTTTTTAAATTACTTCACGGGTGCATTATATGAAAAAATTACTTCCCGCCGTTTTAGTCTCTATTCTGGCTTTTTCTTCCCCTTACGCGTTAAGCTCTGCCGAAACTACATTATTTACACCAAATGCTGTAACCGCTCAATCGGCTGATACATTAACGATTAAACACCTTTCGGGGGAAACTACGGTCCCTAAAAATCCACAAAAAGTTGTTTTATTTGATTTTGGTGTTTATGACTCGATGAATACATTGGGATTAGGTGATAAGGTGGTGGCGTTACCTTTGGGGAATGCCCCTGCATATCTGAAAGATAAGTTACCTAAAAAAATCCAAGATGCGGGGGGAATGAAACAACCTGATCTGGCTAAATTAGCGCAGATCAAACCCGATCTTATTGTGATTACCGGGCGCCAAGGTGCATCTTATGCGGCATTAAGTGAGATTGCGCCTACGATTAATTTGGGAACTGACAGCAAGCATTATTTGGCATCAGTAAAATCTAATCTTCATTTATTGGGCGATTTATATCAGCAACAACCCGCGGTTGATGCCAAGTTAACCGAGTTAGATAAAACGATAGCTAAAGCGCAAGATAAAGCGGCTAAATCAAATAAAAAAGTGCTAGTTTTGCTGCATAATGCCGGCAACTTAATGCCAAATAATCAAAGTGTAGTCTATGATGTTGTCAAAGCACAGCGTGCCGAGTTACCACCACAGACGGCGAGTGAGCAAACTAAGCGTAGATTGGTCGATAGCAAAATGATTGCTCAGGTTAATCCAGATGTCATATTAATTATTGATCGTAGTGAAGCGATTGGTGCCGAGAAGTTGGATAAAGTGAAGTTTGAAGATATTAATGTTCAACAAACTACCGCTTATAAAAACGGTAAAATCACTTATTTACAGTCCGACTTATGGTATTTATCAGGCGGTGGTTTAGTCAGCTTGACGGAACAAGTCAATGCGGTGGCTAACGCGCTCTAATTCGTTACCATTATCTAGTGTTATTCGAATGTTTTCAGTCAATCCAAGATCAGCCTTTCGGCTGATCTTTTTGATTTTTATAATGCACTCTTTAGCCTAATAACATTGAATCTAGTAATAATGTTAGTACTTACTGACGTTTAATTTAAAAATAGCTCTAAAAGTGAGTTTAAAAATAATTTACCATGCTGAGTAATTTGCCACTGGGCTGCGGTTTCCGTGATATACCCTTGCTTTAGCGCTTGATCTAATTGAGGCCGAATATGTGCTTCGGATAAGCCAGTAAAACGCGTAAAATCAGAGCGTTCCATGGCCTCGAGCAAACGAAAACGATTCATGAAATATTCAAATGGCCGATCTTCATCGCTGACCTGGTGGGATTTATCAAGATAGCGACCTTCCATATAGCCTCGCGGATGTTTAACTTTTACAGTGCGTAAAATACGTCCATCAGCAAAAGATATTTTTCCGTGAGCACCGCAGCCCACACCAAGATAATCACCAAAGCGCCAGTAATTAATATTATGCTGGCATTGAAATCCTGGTTTTGCATAAGCAGAGGTTTCATATTGCTGATACCCCGCAGCAGTCAACATTTGATGCCCTTTGGTATAAATTTCCCATAACGCATCATCATCGGGTAAAACTGGCGGTCGTGAACCAAATTGGGTATTAGGCTCTATCGTCAGCTGATACCAAGAAAGATGCGGGGGAGAAAGCTCGATTGCTTGGCGTAAATCAGACAATCCTTCACTGAAAGTTTGTGCGGGTAAACCATGCATCAAATCGAGGTTAAAGCTTCTTAAACCCAACTCTGCCGCCAATCGCGCTGCTTTTTTAGCTTCTTCTGGTCCATGAATTCGTCCCAGAGTGATCAGCTTATCTGAGCCAAAACTTTGTACACCAATAGAAATTCGGTTAATTCCTGCTTGTTGATAAGCATAGAAACGTTCTGCTTCTACGGTGCCGGGATTCGCTTCCATAGTTACTTCAGCTTGAGAGTCCAGCGTAATAATATTTCGTACGCCATCCATCAAAACCTGCATTGATTCTGCACTGAGTAAACTGGGCGTTCCGCCCCCAATAAAGATAGTTTTAACCGTTCTATTGCCTATCAGCTGTGCATCCTGCTGTAAGTCATTGAGAACATGTTGGATATACTCTTGCTGGGGGATCTCTCCCTTGAGTGTATGCGAGTTAAAATCACAATATGGGCATTTCTGCACACACCAAGGAATATGGATATACAGGCTTAATGGAGGAACACTAAGCATTTGCTAACGCATCCAATAACATATCGAGTGCTTGGCCACGATGTGAAATCGCTTGTTTTTGAGGCTGAGTTAATTCCGCCGCAGTACAGCCAAATTCATGGGTATAGAAAATAGGATCATAGCCAAATCCGCCACAACCAGAAGGTGAGTGAGCGATTACTCCGTGCCAGCGTCCATGAAATACTAACGGCGTAGGATCTTCTGCATGGCGCATATACACTAATACACAATTGAATTGTGCCTGACGCTGTTGGTCAGGAATATCTTTCATTGCGGATAATAATTTCTTTAAATTTTGCTCATCGGTCGCATTTTCTCCGGCATAACGTGCAGAATAAATGCCCGGTGCTCCGCCTAAAGCATCGACCGAAATACCAGAGTCATCGGCTATAGCGGGTAATCCGGTAGCCGCAGAGGCATGGCGTGCCTTTAAGATGGCGTTTTCAATAAAGGTCAGACCCGTCTCTTCTACTGAGCTAACGCCCAAATCCGTTTGGGCAACAATATCCATTCCAAAATCAGCCAGTAGGCTAGCTAACTCATTAACTTTACCGGGATTAGCGGTGGCTAAAACAACTTTTTGCATAATAGGGTGCTCTAATTACATGATACCGATAGAGTAAAGAACCGCAGTGATATTCTGGTCTATCATAAGTGAAACATCGAGGCGCAGGTAATTTAGCGCAATCAGTATAAACATGACTATCATAGCGGAGAAATCAAGACCGCCCATGGCTGGAATGATACGACGAATCGGTGCCATCAGGGGTTCAGTCAATTGATAAAGTAGCAGATCAACCGGATTACGCCCTTGGCTTACCCAGCTTAAAATTGCACGGATTAAAATTAGCCAGAAAATTAATTTACCCACATAAGTTAGGAGCAAAATAATTCCCATAGGAATTAATGATAATCCTAATAATGCCATTGTACTGGTTGCCCATAGACCAAAGATAATGCTAGCTAATGCGAGTAGATAAGCGACTAAAACAGTTGAGGTATCAATAGCTCTCATAGCTGGAATAATACGGCGCAGAGGGCCCACTAGTGGCTGTGTAGCTTTGACCACAAACTGAGAGAAAGGATTATAAAAATCAGCTCTTACGCATTGCATCCATACGCGCAGTAATAACACGAAAATATATAGCTGAATAATAGTTGGGATCACAAAAAGTAATGTTTGCATATCACTGCCCTGAAGTTAATTTAAAAAAGTTTTTCCATTTCTTCTGCGCGTTTAATCGCATTTTGCATTGCTGAAGCCACGAGCTCAGGCAAGTGCCCTTCATAGAATGTTGATAATGCTGCTGCGGTTGTTCCACCTTTCGAAGTGACTTGTTCACGTAAAGTAGAAAATGCCGTATCGGGTTGAGATCCTGCTAATGTAACAGCCCCTAATGCAGTTTGCTGGACTAATTCACGGGCTTGCTGCGCTGAAAAACCTAATCTTTCGGCTTCTTGTTGGATAGATTCCATAAATAAGAAGAAATAGGCCGGAGAACTGCCAGATATTGCAATAATTTCATTAATACCTTGCTCTTGCTGGCACCAGATAGTGGTTCCAACGCTTTGCATTAGTTGTTGTGCAAAATCTTTATCTTGCTGGTTGACTTGGGACTCGGCGAATAATCCACTGATCCCTTTGCCAATTAATGAGGGAGTATTGGGCATTATGCGAATCAAACGTAATGAGTCAGAAAGATAATCATGGTAGCGTTTTGCCGGAATGCCCGCAGCAATAGTAAGCACTAACTTGTCTTTGAAATCTACGGATTCTTTTAATGGTTGGCAGACCTCAGCCATCATTTGGGGTTTAACCGCTAATACAATAACGTCGGCATGTTGAGCTACTTGAATATTATCACTTTCGCTATTAATACCATATTGGGTAGCAATGTGATCACGATGAGTCGAGGTTGGTGAACAGGCGGTAATCAACTTGGCGGGATAGCCATGATTAACGAGTCCTGCAATAATAGCGTGAGCCATATTTCCTGCACCAATGAAGGCTATTTTGCGATGTTGCATGGTGTCCCCTAGCTATTGAGCGAATGTAGATTGAATCGTATTTTATCAATAAAACTAGTATTTGAATTGTCGATTCATTGAGAATAGTTTCTTGCGCCAAAAATGGCGGTACCAATTCGGACTAATGTTGAGCCACAATGAATCGCAGCATTCATATCATCAGTCATTCCCATCGATAATGTATCGACAGTTTTATAATTCATTTTCAGTATGTTAAAGGCTTCTGTCATTTTTTGAAAGACAGCAATTTGGCGTTCAAAATCAGATTCCGGCGCTGGAATAGTCATTAGCCCGCGTAATTTTAGCTGAGGCATATTTACAATTTGTTCCGCCAGTTCAGCTACTTGTAGTAATGGAATACCTGATTTACTGGATTCATCGCTGATATTAACTTGAATTAACACATTGAGAGGGGCTTTTTCTGCCGGGCGCTGATCATTTAGTCGTTGAGCGATTTTGACGCGATCTAAGGTATGAAACCAGTCAAAATTTTCAGCCACTAAACGACTTTTATTTGATTGTAATGGGCCAATAAAGTGCCAAACCAGAGATTTGTTATGAGCAAAAGCGTGAACTTTTTCAATACCTTCTTGCACATAATTTTCACCAAAGTGGCATTGTCCAGCATCAATCGCTGCTTGAATGGCTTCAAAAGGTTTAGTTTTGCTGACGGCAAGCAGCGTAATTTCGTCGGGATGACGTCCACAGCTTTCTGCTACTGTAGAAATACGCTTTAAGACATCAGAAATATTTTGTTGAATTGTTGTCATACTAATTTCGTCAATCATTAAAGAAATAAAAGGATTATCGCTAGTTTAAAGCATATTTAGCGTAAACGGCACCTTTGGATGTAAAACAGCTAAAAATTTACTATTTTTTAAGATAGAGTTATAAATTAAGCGATTAACTGAATAAATTTACTGGATATAAGTGAAATTAATGATGGAGGAGAGAGAATCTCTTTTTTGTATCCCAGATGAACAGTGGTACAGACTAATGCGCCCTCTACAGTTAGACCGAGAGGGAATGAGCAATCATATTTTTTCAAGCCAGCTTTCTAAAATAATTACAGCAGATGCAGAGTCGACTTTGCCTTTATCTAAAGCACGAAAACCGCCGCTATCAAATAAATTGGCTCGGGCTTCAACGGTAGATAATCGTTCATCATGTAACTCAATTTGAACGCCAAAGCGACCATGAAGTCGGTTAGCAAATTTACGCGCTTGGTTAGTAACTTGTTGATAGCTACCGTCCATATTTAATGGTAGGCCGACGATAACTAAATCAGGTTGCCATTCTTTGATTATTTTTTCAATTTGGGACCAGTCAGGAATACCATCTTTGGCTTTAAATGAAGTTAGAGCGCGTGCGGTTCTGGTAATTTCTTGACCAATGGCTGCACCGATACTTTTGGTGCCGAAATCGAAAGCGATAATTGTTCTACCTGACATTATGCATGGCCTGCTTGTGGTGAAATCATATGAATATCAATCCCTAATAATGCAGCGGCGGCTTGCCAGCGCTGATGTATCGGTATCGAAAAAATTAATGAACTGTCAGCCGGAACGGTAAGCCAACTGTTATCCATAATTTCTTGTTCTAATTGACCCGTTTCCCAACTTGCATAGCCTAAAGTGACCAATGCATTGGTGGGTTGACGATAACTGCCGAGTGTTTCTAAAACATCTTTTGAGGTAGTCACCATCAGGTCATCACTGAGTTTTAAACTTGAGTTAAAACCTTCAACCGGGGTATGAAGAATAAATCCATGCTCTTCAGCTACAGGGCCACCAGCAATCACTTGAGTATCTAAATTAATAGCTTCATTTCTATCAGCAATACTTATTTCAAGTTTTGCTAGCATTTCAGCGATAGAAAACTCCTCGATCGGTTTATTGATTACCAGACCCATAGCACCTTTTTCATCGTGTTCACACAGATAGACAACTGAGCGACTAAAATAGTGATCAGTTAATGTTGGCATAGCGATGAGGAAATGGTTTTGTAATTTCATAATATTTTAATTAATTTATTCAGTTATATCCTGTGTACTTCAAAGTGAGTTTAGCGCTGTTTGTTTACAATTCTAAAACTATTTCTCTGAAGCACACAGAGGATAAAAATCGAAATTATTAATTTTCAGCCTTATTTTTTAATCGACTCTCAATGGCATCCATCAGCATCGCCATAATTGAAATATCAAATGTTGCTTCAATTTCACGCGCACATGTCGGGCTAGTCACATTAATTTCAGTAAGACGATCGCCAATGATATCCAGACCAACAAAAATCAGGCCTTTTTCTTTCAATTTTGGAGCAACTGCACGAGCGATCGCCCAGTCACTGTCGGTTAATGGTCGCGCTTCTCCACGTCCACCCGCTGCCAGATTACCGCGAGTTTCACCTTGAGCAGGGATACGTGCTAAGCAGTAAGGAACAGGTTCACCATCAACCACTAGAACGCGTTTATCGCCTTGTTTAATTGCTGGCAAATAGTTTTGCGCCATGCAGAAATGGTTACCTTGATCAGTGAGGGTTTCAATAATCACACCGACATTTGGATCATCTTGTTTTAAGCGGAAAATAGATGCACCGCCCATACCATCCAGAGGCTTAAAAATTACATCGCCGTGTTTTTTATGGAATTCACGCAATTGCTTAGCACTGCGAGTAACCAATGTATCTGGAGTTAGTTCAGGGAACCATGCGGTGAATAATTTTTCGTTACAGTCACGTAAACTTTGAGGTTTATTGACTATCAATGAACCCGCTTCTTCCGCTCGTTCTAAAATATAGGTCGCATAGATATATTCAGTATCAAAAGGTGGATCTTTACGCATTAAAATAGCGTCTAAATCGGCTAATGGAATATCTTGTTCGCCAGTGAATTGATACCAATTTTGTGGGTTTTCTTCTACGGTTACGATTTGAGTCTGTGCTCTTGCTTCACCTTGATGCAGATACAGATCTTTCATTTCCATGTAATGAATTTCATAGCCGCGGCGCTGAGCTTCCAGCAGCATAGCAAAACTGGTGTCTTTCTTGATTTTGATGGAGGAAATCGGATCCATCACAATACCCAACTTAATCATTATAGCTCCTTATCCTAAATCGCCTAAACGCACTTGTAATGCCGCAATAGCGGTGAGCGCCGTCGTTTCTGTTCGTAATACTCTAGGCCCGAGTAAAATATCGGTGAATTGATATTTTGCGGTCATAGCAATTTCTTCAGCGGAGAGACCGCCTTCTGGCCCAATGAGCAGCCGTACATCCTTAACTGATGCCGGTAGCGTATTAATACTTTCGGTGGCGCGAGGATGAAGATTGACTTTAAATGCCCCATCGTCTTCTGCGCACCACGTTTCTAATATTTGAATTTCGCGGATGATAGGGATTTGATTACGGCCGCATTGTTCGCAAGCTGCAATCGCAATTTTTTGCCATTGCTGCACTTTTTTAGCTAGTCGCTCTGCATCTAATTTAACACCACAGCGTGCTGAAAGTAGCGGAGTAATAATATTAACACCTAATTCAACAGATTTCTGAATAGTAAATTCCATTTTTTCACCGCGAGAAATCACTTGTCCCAGATGCAAGTTAAGTGGAGATTCACGGTTATCTAGTGTTGAATCAATAATTTGGACACGAACTTCTTTTTTAGATGATTCGATGATTTCTGCTGAAAAAATATAATTACTACCATCAAACAGTTCGAGTGCTTGCCCCTTAACCATTCGTAGGACTCTACCGACATGGTTAGCTGCATCATCGCTCAGAGAAATTGTAGTATTAGCTTGTAATGGCTCCGGGTGATAAATGCGTGGAATTCGCATGAGTTTTTCCTTATGAGTACCGGGACTGAATGTTGTTGATGATAAACTCGTTAGACCACAACACTAGGTTAAATGAGTGATTGTCGAGTGTTTAATGATTCTATAATGAATAGTCAGTGATTTATAGTAGCCATAAATTATAGCAACAGAATTTGTTTTGTTATCGGTCTCAATGGTTATTTTTGTGTCAGTCTGAAATTATTTTTTGACTTGTATTACGGTATAATTTTGTGGTTATATTATTTATTGTATTTCTATAAGTTCATTTTAGGGCTAATTTTAGATATTAATTTTAAATTTTAAATTTTAAATTTTAATTCTCAATATTATATTAGTGCATTATCAACTATAATGAATATATATTTTATTCAATAAATGCTTTTGTTAATAAATGACGAGTATATAACTATATAAAGTTAATTAAAACACTCCTATTTTTAATAAATATAAGTTAATTCTTGTTTTTTATTATTTAGTATATTGTTTTTTTATTTAACAGATTGCAATCAATTTATTTTTGTGTTGATGATTAATTATTTTCAATATACATCAAGTGAATTTTAAACTAGCTTAACTGTAAGTTATAAAAAAGGATTTAATTAAATGAAATGGAATTTTATATTAGATATAATTATAGAATTTATTTATTGCTATTCTTATTTGGTTTTGTTTTATGCTCATGATTTTATTATTGTTTTATTTGGTGGTATTGATATCTCCATTGATGCTGCTAATTTGACAATAGATAGAGCAGTTGAAGAAAAAAATAATATCATAAATATTTCATTATCTTTTGAACGATTAGAGGTTATTATAGCACTAGGCTCTGTAATAATATTACCTATAATTATGTTGTTATTATTGCATTATATTCCACAACGGCTGTTTTCTATGCCAACTATTAATATGAGTTATAAATATTTATTTCCTGTTTTTTTTATTTTTATCGGATGGGTTTTATGGCATGAAAAAAATAGTATTACCTTATTTTTCTTGACGTTTTTTTTCTTGCTTAGTATTACTTTAGCTATAATTGATATTAAATTATTATTATTACCAGATATATTAACATTTTCTTTATTATGGGGAGGATTGATTTTTCAATTATTAATTCCACAAGGTAATATTGCTTTAGGTATCTATGGGGTTCTTGCAGGATATTTATTGATGCTATTTATTTCCTCGATGATGAACTGGCACTATCAGCAGCCACAATTAGGTCATGGAGATTTAAAGCTAATTGCCGCTTATGGCGCGTGGTTAGGGGTGTTAAAACTGCCTTATTTACTGTTAGGGGCGGCAGTATGTGGAATTATTCATTATTTATGGCTCTATTTTAGATTTCAAAGAAGATCGGCAGCGATTCCCTTTGGACCATCAATCGTGCTTAGTGGATGTTACTGGTTACTCATTGATACTTATTGGTGATCACTAAGTTGATCAAGGTATTTCTTCCATCGAGAGTGATCACCGAGAAAATCAGCTAATGCAATAGGTTGTAATTCGCCACTCTGATCGGATGGAATTAAATGATCAGTTGATGAAGATCCTATTAATAAGGTAGGAAAACCTGAAGAGCCAGATCGATTTAATAAATCACGACTGAGATCAACATGCCGCTGAGTGGGCTTACCGTAAAAATGATTAAAATTAGTGATAAATTGTGTTTTATCGAGACCTATTTCTGTCGCGATAGAAAACAAAACTTCATTTTCACTAATACGCCGTCCCATTACATAGTGAGCATGCTGAATAGCTTTTAGCATAGCAAAATCTTGTTGTGATTGTTTTCCGGCGGCTAAAATTGCAGTGATTGGTGGAGCGGAGTCAAAAGTTAGATTATTTTCAGATAACATCTGGCGATATGCAGCAGTAAATGGTTGCCCTGTAATCGCAGCAATACGTTGATCTGATTTTATTATATGTTGACGAAATGAATCGTTGATCAACAGCTTGCGATCATTTGCTAACATTCCACCAGCATGTAATTCAAGTTGGATCGATGAATGCTGCGCCGCTATTTCAAGGAGTGGTTCAGCGCCATAACACCAACCACACAGTGGATCATAAATATAAATGAGTTTGAGCATATTATTGTCCATTAATTCTAATTTACCTCTGATTATCTATAAATGAAAATTGGGAGATCATTTTGTGCTGGAATGAGCTTAATGATTAATTTATTTAAGTTAGCGATTAAATTATTCGATAAATAAGCCACTAAATAAGCCACTAAATAACAGGCCACTAAATAACAGAACTGTTCAGTAATAGAACTATTCAGTAACAGAACTATCATAGTGGCCATATCAAAGAGATTCATATTAATAGACTGATAAATTAGATATCAATTATTGTGGCCAGGTCAATTCACCTTTAATTACTTTAGCACTGAGCTCCAAACTAGAGACATCTTCTAATTGTGGATATTTATGGGTCATTTTTTGGATAGTTTCGGCGGCATTACGACTATTGGCTGCTGTATTTTCAAAGTCATTAAGGTACTGTAACGTAAAGTTAACGCTAGCAATATCTAACGTAGATTTACCAGTAAAATGCCCCGGAACAATAATTTGCGGGTCCAGTTGTTTAATCGAAGCTAATGTATTTTTCCAATATTGGCGTGATGCGCTTGTTTGAGTATCTGCAATCCAAACGTGGATATTATCGGAAACGATAACACCACCAACAACAGCCTTTAAATCAGGGATCCAAACAAATGTACGGGCAGGATCCTCGCCATTTATTCCTTGAATAATAATAGGCTTTCCTTCAATTGAAAAACTATTACCCTCAAGAGCTTCAGGGACAATTAATGATGCTGGAGCTTGCTCTTTAAGAATGCCGCTCCAATAAGCCAGTTTGCTATCTTTGCTGGCTTTAATAGCATTAACTGTGGCTGGGCTAGCAATCACTTTGGCGTCAGGGAAGGCTTTAGTTAGTGTTTCTAAGCCAAAATAATAATCTGGGTCAGAATGACTGATATAAATAGTAGTCAGTTTTTTATTCAGTTGTTTGATTTTATTTACTAATGCTTCAGCATCATTATTTTGAAATTGAGCATCAATTAAAACAACTTCATTTTCACCACTAATAATTTCAGAAGATACGGGAAAAATACTATTATTCCCGGGATTATAGATCTCTAGTTTTAATGCTGCCGCCGAGGAAAATTGACTGGCAGTCATTAGCAGGCTAGCAGCGACAAATAATTTAGTTAATTTCATTAGATTATCCTGATTGAGGTATTTATTTATCTCTTGGGATCAGAGATAACTTTATAGGGTGAAGGCTATTAGCCTGTATTGATGAGATGTATATTAAATTGCAATTAAAGAAAGAAAAACGGCATAATTGACAATTGTTTGTTGCATAAATCGGACATATTAAATGGATCGGATCACCGCAAATCAGGTATTTATTACCATTATTGAACAGGGAAGCATGGTCGCTGCCGCGGATAAACTCGAGATGTCTCGAGCGATGGTGACACGTTATTTGGCGGAAATGGAAGCGTGGGCAGGAGTGCGATTAATCAACCGCACCACTCGTCGGCTTAGTTTGACTTCGGCCGGTGAGCAGGTTTATCAGCAGGCACTAAAATTAAATTTATTGGCCCAATCTTTACCGGTTCAGCAAGATAAAGGTGCGACAGCCCTCAGTGGATTAATTCGTATTAGTTGTTCCCAATCGATAGCGAACAGTGCATTATCTCGGGCAATTAGCGACTTTTTACTGCTTTATCCCCAAATGATGATAGATTTACAAATCAGTAACAAAGTAACTAATTTGGTTGAAGATCGAATTGATCTAGCGATCCGTATTACTAATGATTTGGAACCTAATTTAATTGCTAGGCCGTTATCAACCTGTCACTCGGTTATTTGTGCTTCACCAAGCTATTTTGAACATAGAATCTTGCCGACGGAACCTGCACACTTAGCCATGATGGATTGCCTAACTTACAATTTCTTTGGACGTAGCATTTGGCTGTTTAAAAAGCAGGGAGAATCGTTCTCAGTTCCTGTGCAAGGACGTTTAAGTGCTAATGAATCGACATTTTTAGCTGATGCAGCCCGCTATGGTGCTGGTATTGCTATGCAACCCTATTATTCAGTTGCCGAGTATTTAAATTCAGGCGAACTGATCCCTTTATTGACAGATTACCAGCCTCAACCTTTAGGTATTTATGCAATTTATACCAGCCGCCAAAATATGCCGGCCACCTTGAGGGTACTATTAGATTATTTAGCCGATTGGTTTGCCCATTCTAAATATTGGCAGCAATTAATGAGTAAGCGCTTGCTTTAGTTGGGTACCAAGCTGTTGCAGGGTTTTATTTAGGCAGTCATGAAATGCTGAGATTATTTCATAAGATGGGCGATGTAATGGTGTGATCAGGCTGACAGTAAAGGGGATCTCGTAGCTAAATGGGCGGATCACCAGTTTTCGGTGATCTTGTTGATAGAAATCTAAGGCAGTAAACGGATTTACGATAGATAGTCCAATGCCTTGTTGTACCATCGCACATATTGAAGCGGCAGAATGTGTTTCCATAACACTTTTACGCATGACTCCATGCTGGCTAAAAATACGATCGATTATTTGTCGGTAGCTATCGGTTTGTGATAAATGAATAAAGCGTTGCCCTGAAAAATCCTCCGGTGTTAGCTGAGGCTTATTACAGAGAGGGTGCTCGGCGGGTAGCACACAAACTTCATTTAAGCTGATTAAACTAATACGTTCGGTACCCGGCGGCGTTTGTAAATGCTCAGTAAGCCCAAGATCGTAGCGTTGGGCAGAAAGCCATTCTTCAAGTAGTGGTGATTCTTGCGGAATAATCGTTAGATTTAATTCAGGATAAGTGGCCATGAAATGGTGGCAAACTTGGGGCAACAAAGATTGTGCAAATGCAGGTAAGCAGGTTATTGATAATTCAGAATGTTCAAATTGTCGGATAGATTCAGCCGCATTTTTGATACGCGCTAATCCATAATAAGAGCGTTCTACCTCTTCAAACAAGCGTAATCCCTGTACTGTCGGGTGCAGGCGTCCTTTTATCCTATCAAATAATTTAAATTGCAGTAGATATTCCAACCGAGCCAATTCGCGGCTGATCGTCGGCTGAGATGTGTTCAGCAACTGCGCAGCTTCAGTCAAGTTTGGCGCGGTCATAACGGCTTTAAATATCTCGATATGGCGCCAAGAAAGTTGTTGCATGGTTTTATTCCAACCTATATCAGAAATAAATAGACTTTAGCAAAATGGATATTTTTTTTCCGCTTATTTTGCATTGATAATGGATTAATATTCAATATCGTTTTTTCTGCTGATTTATCTTAATAACAAATTTATCTTAATAACAAAATCAAATAATAAAATGGATCATTTATGACAACATTTGCTAGCACAACCAGCCATTACCTGACACCAACCACATTACGCGCGTTACCACAACACTATGGAACCCCGCTTTGGGTCTATGATAGCGAAGTGATCCTTGAACGAATTAAACGATTAACCCAATTTGATGCGATCCGCTTTGCACAAAAAGCATGTTCTAACATTCATATTTTAAGTTTAATGCGAGAGCAAGGGGTAAAAGTTGATTCAGTGTCACTGGGGGAGATAGAACGTGCATTAGTGGCAGGTTTTCAACCGGGACGTGAAAGTGCTGAAATTGTATTTACAGCGGATGTGTTAGATCAAGCGACATTAATGCGAGTTACTGAATTAGATATTCCGGTCAATGCTGGATCTATTGATATGCTCGATCAAATTGGTCAGCAAAAAGCTGGGCATCCGGTGTGGTTACGGATTAATCCAGGGTTTGGTCATGGGCATAGCCAAAAAACTAATACTGGGGGGGAAAATAGCAAACACGGTATTTGGCATGCGGATTTACCTTTGGCGCTGGAAAAAATTCGCCATTACGGTTTATCATTAATTGGCTTACATATGCATATTGGCTCAGGGGTTGATTATGCACATTTATCTAGCGTGTGTGAGGCGATGGTTGAATTAGTAAAAACCGCAGACGTAGATATTCAGGCAATTTCAGCAGGGGGCGGATTATCAACGCCATATCGTCAAGATGATGAAACTATCGATATTAACCATTATTACCATTTATGGGACAGTGCACGTCAACGTATTGAAGCACATTTGGAACATTCGATTGAATTAGAAATTGAACCTGGTCGCTATTTAGTGGCGGAATCTGGTGTATTAATTGCCGAGGTTCGGGCGATAAAATCTATGGGAAGTCGCAATTATGTGTTAGTTGATAGCGGATTCAATGATTTAATGCGCCCGGCTATGTATGGCAGCTATCATCATATTTCAGTATTACCTGCGGATGATCGCAAGCTCGATAATACGCATTTGATTGATACTATTGTTGCTGGGCCATTGTGCGAATCTGGTGATGTATTTACTCAGCAAGAAGGGGGAACCGTAGAAACTCGGCCACTACCTCCAGTTAATGTTGGCGATTATTTGGTATTTCATGATACAGGCGCTTATGGTGCATCAATGTCATCAAATTATAATAGCCGGCCATTATTGCCAGAAGTCATGTTTATTAATGGGCAGCCTCAATTAATTCGTCGTCGACAAACAATAGAACAATTATTGGCATTAGAATTAATTTAGTTTGTGCTATTTGATAGTTTAAATGGCCTAGCCCTGAAAGAATGAGCTAGGCCATTATTGTTACTGGGTCAATATTTAATTTATCTAGAGGCATTATCAGTTATATCGGTGTGAAATTAAGCGGCATGTTTTTTCTTTAGGGGACTATTGCCATTCTCACTGTTTTTACTGTCTTGGGCAGGCTGTTTACTTGGTGCTACAGCTAAATCATTGAATTCGAATTCATCAACATTGATAGTCCGTAAGCGACTATTTTCAGCGATGCGTAGAATCTCTGCTTCTTCTAGGGTAATAATTTTATCGGTTAAAGCTTTTTCAGCCAGTTTATCTAATTGGGTAAAACTAAATTTACGTTCTGCTAACCGGCAAATACGCTCAAAAATCGGCTCAGCGGCAATAATATCGTGCAGTGCTTGTTCGACTAATCCGTGTGGATTATGCTCTGTAGGGGTTAAATATTGTCCCCGTCCAATTCTGTCACGTGTTTCAGAAGGCTCCATCATAATGCGAGCTAATTGATGATCAAGACGATCAGATGGCGTTTTCATCCGGCGGCCTAATGGGAATAACGTCAGGTTAAGCACGCTTGCTACCCAGCGATTAGGGAAGTTTCTTAATAAATCATCCATCGCTTTTTCTGACTGATATAAACAATCTTCGACAGCCCATTTAACCAACGGTAAATCTGCTTTTTGACGGCCTTCTTCGTCATAGCGTTTGAGTGTAGCAGAGGCTAAATATAAGTGGCTTAAGATATCGCCTAAACGAGCAGATATACGTTCACGGCGTTTTAAACTACCGCCTAAGATAGCCATTGATACATCGGATAACAGTGCGAGGTTAGCACTTTGTCGATTTAAAATTTGATAATAACGGCGTGTTTCATCTTTCATTGGACTGCGACTGGTTCGCCCATTAGTTAATCCCAACCAGAAACTGCGTACTTGGTTACTGAGTACGTGGCCAATATGACCGAATAAGGCGTTATCAAAAGCCGTTAGATTATTATTTTTTACTGCATTCATTTCTTCTAAAACATAAGGATGGCAACGGATTGCACCTTGTCCAAAGATTATCATACTGCGAGTAAGAATATTGGCACCTTCCACAGTGACCGCAATCGGGGAGCCTTGATAAAAGCGAGCGACAAAATTTGATGAACCTAAGCAGATACCTTTACCGCCAACAATATCCATCGCATCAATCACTGAGCGTTGCCCTCTATGAGTGCAATGATATTTTACAATGGCAGATAATACCGCCGGTTTTTCTCCCAGCATAATGCCGGTGGTGATTAAGGTTGCTGCGGCATCCATCAAATATGCATTACCAGCAAGACGCGCTAAAGGTTCTTCGATACCTTCCATTTTACCAATAGGCAGCTTAAATTGACGACGAATATAGGCATAAGCCCCAGTCGCCATAGCGACACTTTTTAATCCCCCAGTTGCATTGGACGGTAAAGTAATCCCTCGACCAACAGAGAGACATTCAACCAGCATCCGCCAGCCTTGTCCCGCCATTGCTGGGCCCCCTATAATGTAATCAATAGGAACAAAGATATCTTTCCCTCGAGTAGGACCGTTCATAAAGGAAATATTAAGAGGGAAGTGACGTTTACCAATTTCAACGCCATCGGTATTTGTAGGGATTAATGCACAGGTAATGCCTAATTCTGTTTGTTCGCTCAGTAAATGCTCAGGGTCTGATAATTTAAATGCTAGTCCGAGGACGGTAGCGATGGGGGCGAGAGTAATGTAGCGTTTATTCCAGGTTAAGCGCATGCCTAATACTTGCTTACCTTGCCATTCTCCCATACAAACTATACCGGTATCAGGAATTGCCCCAGCATCAGAGCCAGCTTCTGGGCTAGTGAGGGCAAAACATGGCACTTCTTCTCCGCGGGCTAAGCCAGGTAAATATTGGCGCTTTTGTTCATCTGTACCATAGTGCTGTAATAATTCACCGGGACCCAAAGAGTTAGGCACACCAACTGTAATTGCTAAAATACCCGAGACACCCGCGAGTTTTTGTAAAATACGGGCTTGTGCATAGGCTGAAAAATCCAAACCGCCGTACTCTTTTTTGATGATCAGTGCAAAAAAGCGGTGCTGTTTCAAATATTGCCAAACTTCGGGAGGCAGATCGGCTAGCTCATGACTGACTTGAAAATCATTGACCATACCACAAACAACTTCGACGGGACCGTCAAGGAAAGCTTGTTCTTCTGCTGTCAGTTGTGGTTTCGGATAGCTGTGTAGCTTCTTCCAGTCGGGCGCGCCTTGAAATAAATCTCCCTCCCACCAAGTTGTTCCGGCGTCAATCGCTTCTTTCTCAGTTCGTGACATTGGTGGCATAACTTTTTTGAACATGATTAAGATACGTTTTGAAAATAATGACTGGCGAATTGAGGGGAATATCAATGGGAATAGCACTAATATGGCAGGAAGTAATAGCCAGTAACTCCAAATATTAACCAGCCCCATAGTGGCAGTATAGAGCAGAATGAGGCTTATGCTGAGTCGCAAAGATGTTTTGTGATAGAAAAATATGCCAATTAAAGCGAATAAAAAGATTATGCTGAGTAGGATCATAATTAAACTCCTGTTTCTCGTCAGAGGTCTGACCTGTTGTCTGGCTTAATTTTTAGCAACTCGACATTAATTAGCAACCTTTTTACATTTTAATTACAAGGTGGTTCACAAAATCATCAAATAAATAATCAAAATGAATAGATAAGTTGATTTTTTAGTTCTTATTTTGAGTGGAGGGGTATGAAAGAAATTAGTATGAGAGTAAAAACCGAATAGGATGAATGGAATAAAAAAACCAAAAATAGTAGCAATTTATTGAGTTAGTTAACAAACTTATCAACATAACAATCTGAGCAGTAAAGATTAATTAACAGCTTGATTATATCTGATAATATATCACTCTGATAATTCGTATCTTTAATTAAGGGGACTTCCATGTACCAAGATCTCATTCGTGGTGAATTGAATGAAGCCGCAGAGACATTGACTCAATTTCTAAGTGACGATAAAAATATTGATGCCATTCAACAGGCTGCGATTTTACTCGCGGATTCATTTAAAGCGGGTGGAAAAGTTTTATCTTGTGGTAATGGGGGATCTCATTGCGATGCGATGCATTTCGCTGAGGAATTAACTGGTCGCTACCGTGAAAATCGTCCCGGTTATCCGGCAATTGCTATTTCTGATGTCAGTCATTTATCATGCGTTAGTAATGATTTCGGTTATGAATATGTTTTCTCGCGTTTTCTGGAAGCGGTCGGTAAAGAAGGTGATGTTTTACTGGGTATTTCGACCTCAGGAAATTCAGGAAATATAATTAAAGCTATCGAAGCTGCCCGTGAAAAAGGAATGAAAGTAATTACGCTGACGGGTAAAGATGGCGGAAAAATGGCCGGTAGTGCAGATATTGAAATTCGTGTTCCTCATTTTGGTTATGCTGATCGAATTCAAGAAATCCATATAAAAGTTATTCATATCTTGATCCAATTAATTGAAAAAGAGATGGTGAAGTAACCCGTTAAGTTTTCGGAGGCGTTAAATGTGTGAATTGCTCGGCATGAGTGCCAATGTACCGACCGATATTAGTTTCAGTTTAAGTGGATTGATCCCACGTGGTGGGCAAACGGGCCCACATAAAGATGGCTGGGGGATCACTTTCTATGAAGGACTTGGCTGTCGCACATTTAAAGATCCACAACCGAGTTATATGTCGCCAGTCGCTCGGTTTGTCCAAGAATATCCGATAAAATCAGAAGCGGTGATCGCGCATATTCGGCAGGCAAATCGAGGTAACGTATCGTTAGAGAATACCCATCCGTTTACTCGTGAATTATGGGGACGTAACTGGACTTATGCGCATAATGGGCAATTGAAAGGTTATAACACTTTATCCACCGGGAACTTTAGACCGATTGGGCAGACTGACAGTGAAAAAGCTTTTTGCTGGATTTTAAATCAACTGGTTACTAAATATCCTCGCACACCGAGCCATTGGCCAGCTGTGTTTAATTATATTGCTCAGCTTGCTAGCCAGCTAAGGGAAAAAGGTGTGTTCAATATGCTGCTGTCCGATGGACGTTATGTGATGGCTTATTGCTCGACTAATTTACACTGGCTGACTCGGCGTTCACCTTTTGGCAAGGCTAAGCTGTTAGATCAGGATATAGAAATTGATTTTCAGCAATGCACTCAACCTAGCGATGTGGTGTCGGTTATCGCCACACAGCCATTGACGGGCAACGAGAATTGGCAGCGAATTGAACCGGGTGAATTTATTTTATTTTACCTCGGTGAACGTATTTTGTGAGCCTAAACGTAATAATTTAGTCGCGCTAGTTTGTGCTTGAAGCTGGGTGTTTTCAGCTATGTTAGTGTCATTAATACTCTTTTTTTCGACGGTATATTGACCCGCTTGAAAAGATATTACAGCCGGCTGTTTGGTTAATACAAAATAATCATATGCCGGTTTTAATTGCTGCCAGAACGCATAATGGGGCGAGTTTCGATGGCGATGCATATTTTCCGCCGTCATTCTAAACGGATAAATATTAATATCGATATGTGATTGTCCATGTTTTAATGCTGTGGCTGCATAACGATAAATCTCTCCCATGGCTTTGTCCGTCATGGCGTAACAACCAACAGAAACGCAATCACCATGGATCATCAAATATTGACCATCATAGCCTTGTGCTTTATCAAAGGCATTGGGGAAACCTAGATTAATAGCTCGGTAATACCGACTATTTGGGTTAAGTTGATTCGTCGTAATTTGATAAAATCCTTCCGGACTTTTTAAATCTCCAGGCTGTTTTTTAGGCCCTAGCCCCCCAGAGTAGTTACATATTTGATAACTTTTTAGTAATGAAAACTGCCCATTCTGCCTTTTCTGGTATAATTCTAATTGATTTTCTTCCTTAAATATTTGAATAAATACTGGATTATTTTGCGTATTTTGAGCATTTAGTTTTAGTGAGGAAAAATTATTTTCTGCGTAAACAAGTTGTAGAGAATAGAGAATAAGAAAATAAATCAGACTAAAAGATTGCACTCTTTTCATAGATTATCCGTATATAAAAACAACAGAAATAGTAAGTCAACAAAGTTATTTTTTTATCATAGTGACAGATAAATAAAATTAATATAGAAATGTAATAATTTTTTACATATTGCACTTTGCTTAAAAAACACTCTGTTATCGATAATTGTGAATTGATAGATCGTAAAAACCGAGTGCAAGGCAAAATAATATGAAAAAGATTGTGATTTGCTTGAGCTAAGTCACTTCAATAGACGGACAGATAGGAAGGGAACTGATAAAATTACACTTGGCAAAGTAAGAAATTATCGTGACATTTATCGGAGAATTATAAGCTCAAGTTATTTTTATAACTTGGGTGTTTTTTATTACTGAGTTGCTATGGTTTCTAATGAAACTACTAGCTTAGGGTTTAACTGATAAACTTGTGCATATCTTATGATTAAAATTAAAAAAGGTCTCAACCTCCCTATTGCAGGTGAGCCAGCCCAAGTAATAGACGATGGACCACAGATTCAACATGTAGCGCTGCTAGGTGAAGAATATGTGGGAATGCGTCCTTCTATGCTGGTAAAAGAAAACGAGCAAGTAAAAAAAGGACAGGCTCTTTTTGAAGATAAAAAGAACCCAGGGGTCATATTTACCAGCCCAGCAAGCGGCACGATTACACATATTAATCGTGGTGAGCGTCGTGTACTGCAATCTGTCGTGATTAAAGTGAATGATAATGAGGATGATCAGGTTACGTTTGCATCTTATGATAGCGCGCAACTTGTCAATCTTACCCGTGAACAAGTTGAAGAAAATTTGCTGCAATCGGGACTATGGACCGCATTAAGAACGCGTCCATTTAGCCATTCTCCAAAGCCAGGCTCATCGCCTTTAGCTATTTTTGTTACTGCGATGGATACTAATCCGCTGGCGGCAAATCCATTAGTCGTGATTAATCAACAGCAGCAGGCATTTAATGATGGCCTTCAGGTTCTGTCTAAATTAACTGATGGTAAATTGCACATTTGTCATGGTGCAGGCCAGTTGCCGAAGCTGACAACTAGCGATCAGCTGGTTTATACCGAGTTTGCGGGTCCTCATCCTGCGGGCTTAGTAGGAACGCATATTCATTTCCTTGAACCGGTAAGTATGAATAAGGTGGTATGGCATCTGAATTATCAAGATGTTATCGCTATTGGTAAATTATTTACTACCGGACATTTATATACTGAACGTGTCATTTCTTTAGCGGGCCCTCAAGTTGAAAAACCACGCTTGATCCGTACACGGCTTGGGGCTGATCTCTTAGAGATAACTGCTGGTCAGTTAAAAGATGGTGAAAATCGTATTATTTCAGGCTCAATTTTATGGGGTGTCAAATGTGATGAAGCTCATCATTATTTAGGACGTTTCCATAATTCAGTTGCGGTATTACGCGAAGGCCGTGAGAAAGAGTTATTTGGCTGGATTATGCCGGGTATCAATAAATTCACGATTACACGTACAACTATCGGTCATTTCCTGAAGAACAAACGTTTTAACTTCACGACGACAATGAATGGTGGTGAGCGTTCAATGGTGCCAATTGGTAACTATGAGCGAGTGATGCCTCTCGACATCATGATTACTCATTTATTGCGTGATCTTCTAGTGGGTGATACTGAAGGTTCTCAAGCATTAGGTTGTCTCGAACTTGATGAAGAAGATCTGGGACTGTGTACGTATGTTTGTCCGGCCAAGTATGAATATGGCCCAGTACTGCGTGATGTACTAACCAAGATTGAGTTAGAAGGGTAATTCCAATGGGTCTGAAAAATTTACTTGAAAAATATGAGCACCATTTTGAACCCGGTGGAAAACTAGAAAAATACTACGTGCTGTATGAAGCCGTAGCGACCATTTTCTATACACCAGGTACAGTAACTCGTGGACGTTCGCATGTTCGCGATACGATTGATCTTAAACGCATGATGATCCTCGTTTGGCTCGCCGTATTCCCAGCGATGTTTTGGGGAATGTATAACGTCGGTAACCAAGCTATTCCAGGATTGAATCATTTGTACAGTGGCGCTGAGCTGCAGCAAGTTTTGGCATCTGATTGGCATTATCGTGTGGCTCAATTCTTAGGTGCATCGCTGACATCTGATGCCGGATGGGGAAGCAAGATGTTGTTAGGCGCAGTATATTTTATGCCTATCTATCTTGTGGTCTTCTTAGTCGGTGGATTCTGGGAAGTACTGTTCGGTATGATCCGCGGGCATGAAATTAACGAAGGTTTTTTCATCTCCTCAATACTATTCGCCTTGATTGTTCCGCCAACCATGCCGTTATGGCAAGCCGCATTAGGGATCACCTTTGGTGTGGTTATTGCGAAAGAAATTTTTGGTGGAACAGGCCGTAACTTCTTAAACCCTGCATTAGCCGGTCGTGCTTTTTTATTCTTTGCTTACCCAGCACAAATCTCGGGTGACTTAGTGTGGACGGCTGCGGATGGTTTCTCGGGGGCGACGCCATTATCTCAATGGGCAGCCGGTGGTAATCATGCGTTAGTAAATACCGTAACTAATGAACCAATTACGTGGATGCAGGCTTTTTTAGGCAACATTCCAGGGTCTATCGGTGAAGTTTCTACGCTGATGATTTTTATCGGTGGCGCATTAATCCTATTTTTCCGTATCGCCTCATGGCGAATTGTTGCGGGCGTAATGATAGGGATGATAGCGGTCTCTTATTTATTTAATGCTATCGGCTCAGAAACTAATGCCTTATTTGCCATGCCTTGGTATTGGCATATGGTGTTGGGTGGATTCGCCTTTGGTATGATTTTTATGGCCACCGATCCAGTATCGGCTTCATTTACCGATAAAGGTAAATGGGCATACGGTATTTTAATTGGGGTAATGTGTGTGCTAATCAGGGTCGCAAACCCAGCATATCCAGAAGGTATGATGCTGGCTATCTTGTTTGCTAACTTATTTGCACCGCTGTTTGATTATCTGGTCGTTCAAGCAAATATTAAGCGGAGAAAAGCCCGTGGCTAATGAAAAACCAAAAAATAAAGACAGTATTGGAAGAACATTCCTTGTCGTGTTTATTTTGTGTTTAGTCTGTTCTATCGTTGTTGCAGGTTCTGCCGTTGGGCTGAAACCTCAGCAACAAGAACAAATTATGCTAGATAAACAGCGTAATATTCTGGATGTTGCTGGGCTTCTACAGCCTAAAATGACCGCAAGCGAAATTAATGCGCTGTATGATTCTCGCATTACACCTAAGCTATTGAATTTTAAAACCGGTGAATTATCAGATGGTAAAGCTAAATATGATCTGAATGATGAACTGCGTAGCGATGAGACCAGTATTGCATTATCACCGGCCGAAGATCTGGCAAAAATCCGTCGTCGTGCTAATTCAGCAGAAATTTACTTGGTAAAAGACGATGCGGGCGAAGTCTCGAAAATCATTTTACCGGTATATGGTTCAGGTCTGTGGTCAATAATGTACGCATTCGTGGCTGTTGATGCTGATGGTGTTACTGTTCGCGGTATTACTTACTACTCACACGGTGAAACTCCAGGACTGGGGGGGGAAGTCGATAACCCACAATGGCGTGCTCAATGGAACGGTAAAAAACTATTCAATGAGCAAGGTGTTGCGGCAATAAAAGTTGTTCGTAGTGGAACCACTGACAGCCCGTATGGCATTGATGGTTTATCAGGCGCAACTCTGACATCAAACGGAATTCAATCTATGTTTGATTTCTGGCTGGGCGATAACGGCTTTGGTCCGTTCCTGAAAAAAGTTCGCGAAGGAGCGTTGAAAAATGGCTGATTCTAAAGAAATTAAACGGGTTCTTCTCGGTCCGTTATTTGATAACAACCCAATTGCATTACAGATTTTAGGGGTATGTTCGGCCTTGGCAGTAACGACTAAACTCGAAACTGCACTGGTTATGACCATTGCCGTAACTTTAGTTACTGCATTCTCTAACTTTTTTATCTCTTTAATCCGTAACTTTATACCGGGCAGTGTTCGAATTATTGTTCAGATGGCAATAATTGCATCTTTGGTTATTGTTGTTGACCAAATACTTCGTGCATATGCTTATGAAATTTCTAAACAATTATCAGTATTTGTTGGATTGATTATTACCAACTGTATTGTTATGGGACGCGCCGAAGCTTACGCTATGAAAGCACCACCGATTGAAAGCTTCATGGATGGTATCGGTAATGGTCTTGGCTACGGTGTTATTTTAGTGTTGGTCGGATTCCTGCGTGAGTTATTTGGGTCAGGTAAATTATTCGGTGTCACTGTATTTGAATCACTGCAAAATGGCGGCTGGTATATGCCTAATGGTCTGTTCCTACTGGCGCCGAGTGCATTCTTTATTATCGGCTTGCTGATTTGGGGTCTACGGACGTTAAAACCAGCGCAGATTGAGAAGGACTAACCGATACTATGGAACATTATATTAGCCTATTTGTTCGTGCTGTCTTTATTGAAAATATGGCGTTAGCCTTTTTCTTGGGGATGTGTACATTCTTGGCAGTATCCAAAAATGTTAAAACTGCATTTGGTTTGGGTATTGCGGTTACGGTTGTTTTAGGAATTTCAGTTCCTGCTAACAACTTGGTTTATAACCTGATCCTACGCGATGGTGCATTGATTGAAGGGGTAGATTTAAGTTTTCTTAACTTTATTACCTTTATCGGTGTGATTGCAGCTCTGGTTCAGATCCTTGAGATGATTTTAGACCGTTATTTTCCATCATTATATAATGCACTGGGTATCTTCTTACCGTTGATTACCGTTAACTGTGCAATTTTTGGTGGGGTTTCTTTCATGGCTCAGCGCGATTATAACTTTAGTGAGTCGGTTGTTTACGGCTTTGCTTCAGGTATCGGCTGGATGCTAGCAATTGTTCTGTTGGCGTCAATCCGTGAAAAAATGAAATATGCCGATGTTCCGGCAGGTCTGAAAGGCTTGGGCATCACCTTTGTCACCACCGGTTTGATGGCATTAGGCTTTATGTCTTTCTCCGGTGTGCAGCTATAAAGGCGAGAAGAACTGATGGATATTATTATTCTTGGCGTAGTAATGTTTACCCTAATCGTTTTAGTTTTGACAGGATTAATCCTGTTCGCAAAATCTAAACTGGTTAATACAGGGGAAATTAAAGTAGAAATTAACGGCGATCCTGATAAGAGTTTTGAAGCCCCAGCGGGTGATAAACTGTTAAATATGCTGGCTAATCAGGGTGTTTTTGTATCTTCAGCCTGTGGTGGTGGCGGGACTTGTGGACAATGTCGTGTCACCATTAAAGAAGGTGGCGGCGATATTTTACCTACCGAGCTTTCTCATATCAGCAAGCGTGAAGCGAAAGAAGGCTGCCGATTATCGTGCCAGGTCAATGTTAAACAAGACTTGAAAATTGAATTACCAGAAGAAATTTTTGGGGTAAAAAAATGGGAGTGTGAAGTTATCTCTAACGATAATAAAGCCACTTTCATTAAAGAACTGAAATTAAAAATTCCTGATGGTGAAGTTGTACCTTTCCGCGCTGGTGGATACATTCAGATTGAATGCCCACCTCATACCGTGCGTTATGAAGACTTTGATGTTCCTGAAGAATATCGTGAAGATTGGGATAAACATAATTTATTCCGCTTTGTTTCTGAAGTTAAAGAACCGACGGTTCGTGCTTATTCAATGGCTAACTATCCAGAAGAATACGGTATGATTATGCTGAATGTGCGTATAGCAACCCCACCTCCACGTAATTCAGAGGCGCCTCCTGGTATTATGTCATCTTACATTTGGTCATTAAAACCAGGCGATAAAGTCACGATTTCTGGGCCATTTGGTGATTTCTTTGCCAAAGATACCGATGCAGAAATGATCTTTATCGGGGGCGGTGCAGGTATGGCGCCGATGCGTTCACATATTTTTGACCAGCTAAAACGCTTAAATTCTAAACGTAAGATTAGTTTCTGGTATGGTGCACGTTCTAAACGCGAAATGTTTTATGTGGAGGATTTCGATCAGCTGGCTGCTGAAAATGAAAACTTTACTTGGAATGTCGCACTATCTGACGCTCTACCTGAAGATAATTGGGATGGTTATACTGGGTTTATTCATAATGTTTTGTATGAAAACTATTTACGAGATCACCCAGCGCCAGAAGATTGTGAATTCTATATGTGTGGACCGCCAGTGATGAATGCTGCGGTAATTAAGATGTTGAAGGATCTGGGCGTTGAAGATGAAAACATTTTACTGGATGACTTTGGCGGCTAATTATTGCTTTCATTTTTAATAATGTAACAGGCTATAATCATTGCATTTATATTTTTTTAGCCTGACAGTAGTCGGGGATTATTTCCTCATCCGGTACATTTAGCGCCCACTTTATGGTGGGCGCTAGTGATCTAATGCTAGTGATGCTTAGTAAGATATAGAATATCAACTAGATAAGGATATTAAACTGATAACCGAAGATATAACTTATAGCGCAAGCAGTAATATACCGACAAATTTATATCGTAGAAAATATACTGAGCCCGAGAAAAATTATGCTGAGAAAAAAATTATTAGGACCGATAGTTGTATTTATTTCTATTATACTACTGAGTGCTTGTGGTGGGCCTGAACAAAAAAATCTGCAAGGCCAAACGATGGGGACTTACTATTCCATAAAATATGTTTCTGATAGCGCCTCTCCGTCAACTGAAAGTATTCAGGCCAAAATTGATGATTTACTTGAAGAAGTTAATGACCAGATGTCGACCTATCGGCCTAATTCTGAACTCAGTAGGTTTAATCAATTCCGCGAAGTAAATACACCGTTTCCTGTTTCTGCTGCCACGGCCAAAGTAGTCGAAGAAGCGATCCGGATTAACAAGCTGACTCAAGGTGCTTTAGATGTCACTGTTGGGCCTTTAGTTAATTTATGGGGCTTTGGTCCAGAAGGCCGTGTTACTAAAGAACCCACGGATGAACAGTTAGCGGCACGCCGTGCATGGATTGGCATTGAAAAATTATCTATTCAAGGTAATAACTTAATTAAAACCATACCTGAACTGTATGTCGATTTATCATCAATTGCCAAAGGCTATGGTGTCGATGTAGTGGCTGAATATTTAGAATCACAAAATATTAATAACTATATGGTTGATATTGGTGGTGAAGTTCGAACTAAAGGCAAAAATGGTAAGGATGTTCCTTGGCGCATAGCGATTGAAAAACCGGCAGTTAACGGTACAGATCAAAGTGTACAAGAAATTATTGAACCAGGAGATGCTTCAATTGCTACTTCTGGTGATTACCGTAATTTCTTTGAACAGGATGGTGTCCGTTTTTCTCATACTATCGATCCTAAAACCGGAAAACCGATTGTACATAATTTAGTATCAATTACCGTATTAGCTCCTTCTTGCATGAGTGCAGATGGATTTTCTACCGGCCTAAATGTTCTCGGCCCAGTGGAAGGTTTAAAAGTTGCAGAGGAACTGAATATCCCTGTTTTTATGATTATCAAAACAGAAAATGGTTTTGAAGAGCGTTATACTAAGGCTTTTGAACCTTATTTACAGAAAAAATCCTAAATTTAAATAGAGAGGAAACTGCAATGTTAGAGGTATTTGTCGCTGCCTTTATCTTTTTCCTACTGGCATTTTTAGGAATGTCGTTGGGTTATATTATTAAGCGTAAGAGTATTCAAGGAAGCTGCGGTGGGTTAAGCAGCATAGGGGTTGATAAAGTATGTGATTGCCCTGAGCCTTGTGATGCGCGTAAAAAACGTATGGCTCGCGAAGAAGCTCGGCAGGCAAAATTAGCTAAGAATAGGATTGTTTAATTATTGCTGCTTAGTTAGCTGCCTAGGCTATTATTGTTGGTGATGGTAGATAAATAGTGATATCCACATTAATAGCAACTAAGTTGCTGACTATTGCTCTTAACTTATTCTTCTGGAACTTTTATTTCTTCATTATTCTCCCTGAACATTGATAATTCAATCAGTAAGGGAGGCAAGTTTTTGGTCGATTATGATAATGAATTTGTTTCGACAGCCTTATGTTGATTGACATAAGGCTGAGAAATAATAATTAATTACTTCCATGGATACGGATTTTCACCTTCCCATTTACGGACTTCTTCATCGGCTTCTTCAAATGAATAACCGTAATGCTGTTGTAATTTACCTATCAACTGTTCACGGGTACCATCAATAATATCTAACTCGTTGTTAGTTAGTTTTCCCCATTTTTCAATGATATGACCTTTAATTAAATTCCAGTCTCCTGCAATTTTATCTTTCATCATGACTCCTATTTATCATTAATCGATACGATGGATAAGTCATCGCCTACTAGCCTAACATAATAGATTAAAATAAATCAGGCTTAGCAATAAAATAAACTAAGTTAGTTTTATTTTATCAAAATGGCACTAGGGTAATAATATATCGTCAATGTGATAAGTTGCAAAAGCATTAAATGATGATTGTCAGAAATGAATTGTAGAGATATTTAAAATAAATCTGTTGTCATAAATTAATGACTAGATTAACCAACATTGATATCCCTACGGAGGTAATTATTTTTGTTATTTATTTGATGTGTAGAATAATTTTGGCGAGTCAACCATGACTGCATCAGCGCCTAATTGTTTCGCTAATTGGTAATCCTCAAGAGTATTTATACCAAATAGCATAATATAGGCATCATCATTTTTTTTGAAACACTCAATGGCAGATTTATCCCAAATTAATGTTGCCGGAGAGCGTGCTTCACCGAGCGTATAATGCTCTACAACTTCCACTTTGCGACGTAATTCAAAACCATACCAGCGTTTTTTTCCGGCATTAGAAGCGGTTATTTGAGCTTTAGGTAATTCACATAAATGCTCCATAATACTATTTGCCAAAATAGTTCGTGTCTCATCTCGATTTTCAAACACTTGGATTTTATCTGATAGAGTCGTTAATGCATTAATATAATTACTGTTAGTGGAATAAAAGCGAGTACGAGAAAATGCATTAGTTTTGTTGAGAACGTTGAATAATTGTTTGGCTTGAAATGTTGCATTTGTATCCGGTGATTTTAAATCAATATAGAATTGAGTTGCGGGGTAGCGTCGTAATGTTTCTTGTAATTCAGGGATTGCCGTAATAGGAAGCGTATATTTAGTTTTATTTTTATTATTAAATTTAATTGCTGCATTGGCCTTTTTTAATTCGTTAGCCGTATAACTGGAAATTTGACCACTCATATCTGTTAATGCATTGAGATCACTAGGGCGATATAGAACAAATTTAGCATCTTTGGTTGATTGAATACTGATCCAAATAGCATCAGCATGATTTTTTAGCGCGGTATCAATTGCTAGGTAGGTGTTTTCTGGGGCATCAGCTGTTCCAGCGCGATGCGCTACAATTTCAGGGGATCGTGATGCGCCTATGGCACTAAAGCCGATTAAAAGAAATAAGCACACAGTAAATCCTTTTTGTATCGTGATTTTGATTATTTTATCCATTAATAATTTCCTTTGATGTATTATCTATGCGTAGCTTATATTTTAAATAGTTAAAAATAATGCTTAGATTTTTATAACCCATTTAATCTTTTAGTGCTCAATTTTTAATGATTATACGGCTTAATTAGAATAATTTAGGAGTAACTTTTAAAATGGATACCATAGGTTAAGTTTATTCATAAAAAAGAACTGTATGGAGAGTTATTTTTATTACTTAGTTAATATTAATGATGTAATTGATATTAACTGAAATAGATTAAATAATAATTAAAGTTTAATTAATTTTTTATGTTTAAGATTACAATATAGATACTTTAAAAGCAGATTAAGAGATAAGTCATTTATAATGATAAGTAAAAATAATGGATGTTTTAGTGAATAAAACATCCGTTGGAATAAAATAATAATTAGATTTTATTTTTTAGATTTTCATTAATTTCTTTTAATTTTGAATATATATTAAATACAACAATAATCATCTCACAAAAAATACGGGTAAATAATGCGCCTAGAGCGATAGAGATAAGACCAACAATAAAGGTCTGAAATGTCATTGGGCTATAAGGGCCACCACTCATGGTAAATAATCCAGTAATTATTACGCTGAGTAAACCAATCCAATAAATAATATTTATTATTTTAGGTGTTACCATATTTTCGAAGGTGAGTAGATTCTTTAACATATTTATTCCTTTATCATTGTTTTATCTGATTTTTATTTAGTCGCATTTTTATAGTATTAATATAACCTATAGCCATTATAATGTAGCACAGAAAGTCAAATTATTCCTATTCCATATTGAAAATAATTTGAGTTAAGTTCTCTTGGTTGATTGCATTATTCTACTTTTTGTTAATAAGTAAGTTATAAAACTAATCTACCTGATCCATTAAACGTTAATTATTCTTATATTTGATATTTATTGTTATATTTATCTGATTTTACCTTTTTATGACAATCATTAAAGTATTTATCTCTAATATAGGAATTTTATTATTTAATATTAAAGATATTTTTTTATACGATTGAAATTGCACATATAGTAGATTAACTGTATATTTAACCAGTTATTTTGTTGCTGATGATTGGTTACTGAGGTTGATGTGCGTAAAATTATTCATGTTGATATGGATTGCTTTTATGCGGCTATTGAAATGCGTGATGATCCCTCATTGCGTGATTTGCCGATCGCAGTCGGTGGAAGTGCAGATAGACGTGGGGTGATCAGTACCGCCAATTATTTAGCTCGTCGTTTTGGCGTTCGCAGTGCTATGTCAACTGCGATGGCATTACGTTTGTGCCCTGAGCTAAAAGTTATTGCTGGACGCATGGCGGTCTACAAGCAAGCCTCACTACAAATTCGACAAATTTTTTCTCGCTATACCGATCTTATTGAACCTCTTTCTCTCGATGAAGCTTATTTAGATGTAACTGATAGCCTTCATTGCCAAGGTTCTGCCACATTAATTGCGCAGGCTATTCGCCAGCAAATATTTACTGAATTGAATCTAACTGCGTCTGCAGGCATAGCTCCGGTGAAGTTTTTAGCTAAAATAGCTTCTGATATGAATAAACCCAATGGCCAGTTTGTGATTTCACCAGAACAAATTGATTCATTTGTTGCTAATTTACCATTGAGAAAAATTCCTGGCGTGGGAAAGGTAACTGCGCAGAGGCTAGCGGATATGGGATTAGAAACTTGCCTTGATGTCCAGCGTTCAGATAGGCTGATGCTGAGTAAAAAACTTGGCAAATTTGGTCAGGTATTATGGCAACGTAGCCATGGAATAGATGAACGAGCTATCGAGCCAGATCGTTTACGTAAATCAGTAGGGGTGGAGCGAACTTTGGCGCAGGATATTTTTGATTGGCAAGAGTGCGTTAGCTTGCTTGATATTTTATTTCAAGAACTTCATACCCGTTTAGCCAAAGTAAAAACGGATTTAAGAATTGCGCGTCAGGGAGTGAAAATGAAATTTTCTGACTTTCAACAAACTACGCAAGAGCATGTTTATCCACTATTGGATAAGACAGATTTATTGAATATTGCTCAGCAAATATGGAACTGTCGTAGAGAAGGGCGGGGAGTTCGCTTACTAGGATTACATGTTACATTACAAAGCCCGCAAATTGAACGCCAGTTATTGTTAGAATTATGATGAATTTTTATAGCTGAGACTAAAAAAGCACACATATTTCGGTGTGCTTTTGATAATTGAGTGTGTTTACTGTATTTGATAGTTAATATTCGGACTGAAATACAGCGAAAATAATTTAATTTTTGACGGGGATAGCTTTTAAAATCGCTGTCAATAAGGTCCAGTATTGCCCCACACTTTCAATATGAACACGCTCATCCGGTGAATGCGCTCCACGAATGGTTGGTCCGATAGAAACCATATCCATTTCTGGGTAAGGTTTTTTGAATAAACCGCACTCTAGACCCGCATGGATAACCATGATGTTCGGTACTTTGCCAAATAAATCTTTATAAGTATCGCGTACAAGGTGCATAACTGGTGAATCAGCATCTGGTTGCCAACCTGGGTAGCTACCTTCCGCTTTAAATTCAGCACCGGCTAATTTAGATAATGAAGTCAGCATGTTAACAACATAATTCTTGCCGCTATCAATTAATGAACGAATTAGAAAAATTACGCTCGCATTGTCTTCAGTCATTTCAACAACGCCTTCGTTTAATGAGGTTTCCACCACGCCTTTTGCCACATCACTCATACGGATAACACCATTAGGTGCCGCATTTAAGAAGAATAAAAAGCGAGATTGGCAATCAGCATTAATGGCTTTGAGCTGAGTTGTTGTTTCTTCTAATACTAAGATTAAATTCGGTTCAACGGCTGCGAGTTCATTTTTTAGGATATCTTCATATCGGGTTCTTAGGGCGGAGAGTTCGGCCACTTTATGGCTTGGAACGGCGATGATTGCATGGCTTTCACGTGGGATAGCGTTGCGTAAAGTTCCGCCTTTAAACTCCAATAGTTTCAGGGCTAAATCATCTTGATGACCGGCTAAAAAGCGAGCCAGAAGTTTATTCGCATTACCTAAGCCTAAATGAACATCGCCACCGGAGTGTCCACCTTTTAAGCCTTTTAATGTCAGGGTGAAAGTTTGATAATCGGCAGGGATAGCTTCACGAGTGAGGGCGAAATTTGCTGTAAAATCAACACCACCAGCACAACCCATATAAATTTCACCTTCTTCTTCTGAGTCGGTGTTAATTAATATTTCGGCTTGCAGCCAGTTAGGTTGTAATCCAAAGGCACCGTCCATCCCGGTCTCTTCGGTCATGGTTAACAGTACTTCTAACGGGCCATGTTCAACGCTATTATCGGCTAAAACAGCCAGTGCTGAAGCCATACCAACACCATTATCAGCGCCTAATGTTGTACCGTCGGCAGTGACCCAATCGCCATTAATATATGGACGAATAGGATCTTTAGTAAAATCATGTTCAGTCTCATTATTTTTCTGTGGCACCATATCTAAGTGTGCTTGCAAAACCACCGGTTTACGGTTTTCATAGCCCGCAGTAGCAGGTTTACGGATTAATAAATTTCCGGTTTGATCGCGTTCAACATGAAGGCCTTGATCTTTAGCCCATTGAATAATATGCGATGCAAGCGCTTCTTCATGATGAGAAGGATGAGGAATTGAACAAATTTTTGCGAAGATATCCCACAATGGCTGTGGTTTTAATTGGGAAAGTTCAGACAAGATCAATCTCCTTAGACTGCATCAGTTTTTTTATGTTTTTAGCAAATTATGCTGAATAAAGCCGCAGGAACACAGTTATTCTGTCCCTGAGTTCAATACCTTCAGCATATCACTTTCTTACCGGTTATTGACAAGGTAAATAAGATTAATATAAAGAAATGGGCGGTTTTCGCTGGTTTTTAGCGGCTCAAATCACTATAATCTCGCGCAACCTTTTTTCCGCAAACACGTTCTGAAATCTCTCAGCTGTTGGGACCCGAATCTTATGAGTGAAAAATATGTTGTTACGTGGGATATGTTGCAAATACATGCCCGCAAACTGGCGCAACGTTTGTTGCCAGCCACACAATGGAAAGGCATCATTGCTGTTAGCCGTGGTGGTTTAGTTCCTGGTGCTCTCCTTGCCCGCGAATTGGGTATCCGTAATATCGATACCGTCTGTATTTCCAGCTATGATCATAATAATCAACGAGAACTGACAGTGATTAAACGTGCTGAAGGTGATGGTGAAGGTTATATCGTAGTTGATGATTTAGTTGATACTGGTGGTACTGCGAAAGCTATCCGTGATATGTATCCTAAAGCACATTTTGTGACTATCTTCGCTAAGCCAGAAGGACGGCCATTGGTCGATGATTATGTCGTCGATATCCCACAAAACACATGGATTGAACAGCCATGGGATATGGGTGTGGCTTTCTTAAAGCCTTTATGTGAACAATAAATATTGCGATTTTGCTTGGTATTATAATTCGATCAACGCAGCTTAATAATTCGCATATAATCACTGAAAGTGTAACTGATTTGATTTGAGGCTTATTAAGTTCAGATAAACCCGTTATCATAAGCAGGCGTATTCTTAGCTTGTGGCAGCAATAAATAAGTAAATACACGGTCATATTCGACATTATCGATAGGTTGGCTGTTTTATTATTTATTATCAGCACACAGAATTAAATTTAAAAGGGATGCGCAAGCATCCCTTTTTTTGTGGGCAATTCACAATCTTATTTATGGTCTTACGATGATTAAGCAAAACTTGTCTGAAAAACTGTTTAAACCCAAAATTAAGCAGACTGAAACATCCACATTGGTTTCATATTGTGATTTTACTGGAAACTCAATGAATACTCAGTCAGCCCTGAGTGGTTCACAGCATACGGGTTGGTATCGCATGATTAATCGTTTAATGTGGATTTGGCGAGGTATTACCCCGTTAGAGATTGAAGAAATATTAAGCCGAATTGCCGTATCTGACGCTCAACGTAGCGATGATAAAATGTTAGATACGGTGATTGGTAATCGGCCGGGTAATTGGTGTTTTGAATGGTCTCATCAGGCGATGTATTGGCAGCAAAAAGCGTTACAGTATGAAACGGGTCCTGATGCCCATAATGCTTGGTTACGGGCGGCAAATCTCTATAGTATCGCCGCGTATCCGTTTATTAAAGGCGATGAGTTAGCCGATCAAGCGACAGTATTAGCTTATAAGGCTTATGATAATGCCGCTAAATTCTCCAGTTATAAATTAAAAAAACTAACGTTTAAGCTTGAGGATAGAAAAGAGGTTAGCGGTTTTTTACATGTGCCAAGCGAAGGTCAAGGACCCTTTCCGACAGTATTGATGTGTGGGGCATTAGATAGCTTACAAATTGATTATTGTCGCTATTTTCGTGATTATTTACAGCCACAAGGAATAGCGATGCTGACACTGGATATGCCGTCTATTGGTTATTCTATTAAACAGAAACTGACCCAAGAAACCAGTACATTACACCAACAGATTATTAATCAACTGGTTAATATCCCTTGGATTGATCACACTCGATTTGGTGTTGTTGGGGTACGCTTTGGCGCTAATATTGCGCTGCGATTAGCCTATATGGAACCGACGAAGATCAAGGCTGTCGCGGTGCTAGGGCCGATAGTACATAGTTTATTAAATGATGAAAAACGTCAATATACATTGCCAAAAATGGAATTAGATGTTTTTGCCAGTCGTCTTGGTATTTATCAAGTCGATGGGCTAGCTTTGCGTCATGAACTCAGCTGCTACTCATTAAAAAATCAGGGATTATTAGGCCGTCGTTGTCCAGTTCCATTTATGTCTGTACATTGGAAAGATGATATTTATAGCCCGCGTGAAGAATCATTATTGATCATGCGTTCTTCGGTTGATAGTGATTTGCTGTCACTTCCGAGTCACCCTGTATTTGAAAGCTATCAAAAAGCGTTACGCGAAACCACTGATTGGATAGTGAGTAAAATTTTTTAAACTAATAGATATATTAGTTTATATAGTTAAATTTTATTTATAACTTGCTTATTTTTTAACTTTTGTTACAAAGGGATCTCATAACAGGAGATCCCTAATGGCACTACCTTTCGACTATTCAAATGGCAAGTATTTGAAAAAATTTATAGATTTAGGGCCTTATCTACGGGCGCTAAAATGCCAAAATGATCAATATTTCTTTGATAGTTTAGTGGTATGTATTAACACTAAAATAGAACCAGAAACGCGTGAATTTTGGGGATGGTGGCTAGATTTAGAAAAAACAGACAGTGAGTTTGTCTACCGCTACCAGCTAGGACGATACGATAATCAAGGTCATTGGCAAGCTGAGCCACTAGATAACCATGAAGTGTTATCTCCTATTGAACAAAATATTCAAGATTTTCATCAACGTCTTTGCACCGTGTTTGATACCCTCGAGTTAAAATTATTGCCTTCTCCCCAAATGACAAAATTTAGACTTAAATTAATCGCATAAACTTGTTTTAAACCAACTTTTTTGTAATTTTGCATTATGCCTGTTGGCATAATGCCTCTCAGCTGTTAAAACAGATAAACACTTTTTTTAATTATCCTAATGGCAGAAAAATGATGAATAATAGCCAAACATTGGTCGTGAAACTGGGCACCAGTGTGCTAACAGGAGGCTCACGTCGTTTAAATCAAGCCCATATTGTTGAGCTTGTTAGACAGTGTGCACAGCAATATGAACAAGGTCATCGAATTATTATCGTGACCTCTGGTGCGATAGCCGCCGGTAGAGAGCATTTAAACTATCCCGAACTTCCGGCGACAATAGCCTCTAAACAACTGCTGGCCGCGGTAGGTCAAAGTCGTTTAATTCAATTATGGGAGCGTCTATTTTCTATTTATGGAATTAATATCGGGCAAATGTTATTAACGCGTGCAGATTTAGAAGACCGTGAGCGTTTCTTGAATGCGCGTGATACGCTGCACGCGTTATTAGATAATGGAATTATTCCGGTAATTAATGAAAATGACGCCGTGGCAACCGCAGAAATTAAAGTCGGTGATAATGATAATTTATCGGCGTTAGCCGCAATTTTAGCCGATGCGGATAAACTTTTATTGTTGACTGATATTGAAGGATTATACGACGCTGATCCGCGCAGTAATCCACAGGCTAAATTGCTCCCCGAAGTGTATGAAATTAATGATCAGTTACGTCAAATGGCGGGCGGAAGTGTTTCTGGCTTAGGGACGGGGGGGATGGCGACAAAAATACAAGCAGCCGATGTTGCCGGCCGCGCGGGTATTGATGTGGTTATTGCTGCTGGTAATAAGCCGGGGGTGATTGGTGCGGTTATCGAAAATACGCCGGTAGGCACACGTTTTTACGGGCAAAAAAACCCGATGGAAAACCGTAAACGTTGGATTTTTGGTGCCCCAGCCGCAGGTGATATTTATGTCGATGATGGCGCACAATTAGCGATTATCGAAAAAGGCAGCTCATTATTGCCAAAAGGGATCAAGAAAATTGAAGGCGATTTTTCGCGTGGAGCGGTGATCCGTATTCGCAATATGGCCGGAAAAGATCTCGCCCATGGCGTTACACATTATAACAGCGATGCATTGCGGATGATTGCAGGGCACCACTCTCAAGAAATTACCACGATCCTTGGGTACGAACATGGTGATGTCGCCGTGCATCGTGACGATATGATTGTAGGCTAAGCTAGTAGGATAATTATGTTAGAACAAATGGGAAGCCAGGCTCGTGAAGCATCTTGGCAGCTTGCAGAGCTGAGCACACAACAAAAAAATGCCGTACTACTGCAAATTGCACAGTCATTAGATTCTCAGAGTGAAGAAATTCTAGCGGCGAATCAGCTAGATATGCAACAGGCGCAAGAAAGTGGTATGAGTGGCGCTTTACAAGATCGCTTATTACTAACCCCTGAGCGTTTACAAGCTATCGCTAATGATGTCAGAAAAGTTTGTCAATTAGCTGATCCAGTAGGCCAAATTATTGATGGCAACCAAATGGATAGCGGGCTTAATTTACAGCGCCGTCGTGTGCCGCTCGGTGTTGTCGGTGTGATTTATGAAGCTCGTCCCAATGTAACGGTTGATACTGCAGCACTGTGCTTAAAAACCGGCAATGCAGTGATCTTACGAGGCGGTAAAGAGACTCATAATACTAATTTAGCCGTAGTCAAAGTGATTCAAGATGCGTTACAACGCTGTGGATTACCGGCTGCTGCGGTACAGGCGATTAATAATCCAGACCGCCAATTAGTCACCCAAATGCTGAAACTTGATCGCTATATAGACATGTTGATCCCGCGTGGTGGTGCCGGGTTACATAAATTATGCCGTGAGCAATCAACCATTCCGGTGATCACTGGTGGAATTGGTGTTTGTCATACTTTTGTTGATCAGAGCGCAGATTTTGATAAAGCTTTAAAGGTGATTATTAATGCCAAAGTTCAGCGTCCGAGCGCTTGTAATTCGTTAGAGACATTATTGGTTCATCAAGCTATTGCTGCGGATTTATTACCTCGTTTAAGTCAAATTATGGCTGAACAGCAAGTGACTTTACATGCTACGCCAGCAGCGATGAACTATTTACAAGAGGGGCCGGCGACGGTGCTTCCAGTAACCGCAGAAAATTTAGTTGATGAGTGGTTATCGTTGGATTTAAATGTTGAAATTGTGGCGGATATCGATGCGGCTATTCAGCATATTCGTACTTTTGGGACAGCACATTCCGATGCTATTTTAACCCAATCAATTCGTCAGGCCGATTACTTTGTTCAGCGGGTAGATTCAGCGGCGGTATATGTTAACGCCAGCACTCGTTTTACCGATGGTGGTCAATTTGGATTAGGTGCGGAAGTCGCTGTTAGTACTCAAAAATTACATTCTCGGGGTCCAATGGGGCTTGATGCTTTGACTACCTATAAATGGATTGGCTACGGTGACGATTTAATCCGTCCGTAGTCACCATTTTTAGTTAACATAAAATGAAATAACGTAAATTAGGCCACACTTAATATGTGTGGCTTTATTTTTATTATTGATAAGTGTAAAAACAGTCATATTATTGGCTGAGTAATAAATGAGAATTATCAATTAAAATCATTAAGTAGCGGTTATTAGCCACATTAACAGGTATGGAATAGATAGCGATGCTTTATATTATTGGCCCTAGAGGGGCAGGAAAAACCACCATAGGCAAAAGATTAGCAGAGACTGCATCCTATCCATTTATCGATACTGATGCGTTGATCCTTCAGCGGGCAGGAATGACGATTGCTGAATTCGTTAAATTGAACGGTTGGGATCAGTTTCGTCAGTTAGAAACGGAGATATTAACCTCATTATCTCAATTACCTAGCGTGATATCTACAGGGGGAGGAATTATTTTAGCGCCAGAAAATCGGCAATTTATGAGAGATACCGGTACTGTTATTTATCTTAATGCTAGCGTTGATGTTCTCGCTGACCGCTTAAGTGCCGCGCCTGAAGCAGACCAGCGCCCAAGCCTAACGGGAAAATCTATCTTAGACGAAATATCTGAGGTCATGGCAACCCGTGAGCCTCTGTATCTATCAACTGCTCACCATATTATCGATGCACAAATGCCCGTCGAGACAATAGTCCGTCAGCTAATACAGCTTACGGGTGATTTATCAGTTTGATAGGCACTAGATTTAAGACAAATCCGCTAAAGTGATCATTTATATGCGGTAATCTTAGGATTAGAAAATAACTTATAGAGATACATTATGCTGGCAAAAGTGGTAACAGCAGTGCTGCGTTTTTTATTTAGAATTACAATAAAAGGAGATAAAAACGCACTATATCAAGATAAATGTTTAATTACTCCAAATCATGTTTCTTTTATAGACGGTATTCTGTTGGCACTTTTTTTGCCGGTAAAACCGGTTTTTGCGGTGTACTCTTCTATTGCTACCCCGAAAATGATCAAGTTGCTAAAACCTTACGCCGATATTGTACCTTTAGATCCGACAAGCCCGATGGGGATCCGACATTTAGTCTATGAAGTTGCTAAAGGTCGTCCAATTGTAATTTTTCCTGAAGGGCGGATCAGCATTCATGGCTCATTAATGAAAATTTATGATGGAGCGGGCTTTGTGGCGGCAAAATCTGGGGCAAAGGTGGTACCTATCCGTATTGATGGCGCTGAGCGTAGTCACTTTGGCCGCTTAAAAGGAATTATTAAACTACAGTGGTTGCCAAAAATCACCTTAACTATCCTACCAGCACAGACGATAGAGATGCCACAAGCACAGCGCTCCGCCGAACGCCGTCGATTAGCGGGCGAGCAGTTATATCAAATAATGAAAAACGCTCGTATGGCTTGTCGTCCACATCAAACGCTGGTGGAGGCATTCCTTGACAGCATTACTCGTTATGGTCGGCATAAACCTTGTATTGAAGATATTGCGCTGAAAGAAGACAGCTTGCAGGGATTATTAAAAAAAGTGTTGGGCGTAGGGCGAATTGTTGAGCGATATAGCGATGAAAATCAACGAATTGGCCTATTACTGCCGAATGCAACTATTACTGTTGCCGCTATTTTCGGGTCATTAATGCGTGGTCGAGTTCCTGCCATGCTGAATTATACTGCGGGAAGCCATGGTATCAGTAATGCGCTGAAGGCGGCTGAAATTAAAGTTATTTTTACCTCACGGCAATTTTTAGAGAAAGGTAATTTGCTTGCCCTGCCACAGCAAGTGACTGAAGCCGAATGGATTTATCTCGAAGATTTAAAAGATACCGTTACTTGGCAAGATAAAATATGGATAGTGAAACATCTTTGGTCACCGCATAAAGCCATGCTGCCACGTAAGCCTGAGGATGAAGCGATGATTTTATTTACTTCAGGCTCAGAAGGGACGCCAAAAGGTGTGGTACATAGCCACGCGAGTTTATTGGCAAATGTGGAACAGGTAAAAACTATCGCTGATTTTACACCTCGCGATCGTTTTATGTCCTCTTTACCCTTATTTCATGCTTTTGGTTTAACCGTTGGTCTGTTTATTCCATTATTTTCAGGCAGTCGAATTTTTCTTTATCCAAGCCCACTGCATTATCGAGTAATTCCTGAATTAGTGTACGATAAAAATTGCACTATACTATTTGGAACCTCTACTTTTCTCGCCAGCTACGCTCGTTTCGCCCATCAGTATGATTTTGCGCGTTTACGTTATGTGGTGGCGGGGGCTGAAAAATTGGCCGATAGCACCCAAAAATTGTGGTTCGATAAATTTGGCATTCGCATTTTAGAAGGTTATGGCGTGACTGAGTGTGCCCCTATTGTGTCGATTAATGTGCCTATGGCGGCCAAAGAAGGCACTGTAGGGCAGATATTGCCAGCGATGGAAGCGCGTTTATTACCTGTTTCTGGAATTGAACATGCTGGACGTTTACAGCTTAAAGGCCCGAATATTATGAAAGGCTATTTGCGGGTTGAAGCGCCGGGTGTGATTGAACCACCCGCGGCCGAAAATGCCCAAGGCGTTAGTGAACCAGGCTGGTACGATACTGGGGATATCGTCGCTTTAGATAATGAAAACTATTGTACTATTCGTGGACGAGTCAAACGTTTTGCTAAATTGGCGGGTGAAATGGTGTCATTAGAAAGTATTGAGCAAATGATTTTCCTGCTTTCGCCAGATGCACATCATGCAGTGGTGACGAAACCGGATAGTAGCAAAGGCGAAGCATTAGTCCTGTTTACTACCGATAAATCATTAGATCGCTCCGCACTTTCTCAAGCGGCAAAAGAGAAGGGATTGACCGAATTAGCCGTTCCTCGAGATATTCGCTATCTCAAAGAGTTACCGGTATTAGGAAGTGGTAAACCAGATTTTGTTAGCTTGAAAAAAATGGCCCAACAGGACTAAATTATGCCCCAAGAAAATCATGATTTGCCCTTACTTAGTCAAGGAATGAAGGCGGTTCTATTAACTCAGTTTCTCTCTGCGTTTGCGGACAATGCCTTGCTGTTTGCTTTGCTTGCCCAATTAAAAGCCGAATTTTATCCCGAATGGAGCCACCCAATTTTACAGATAGTATTTGTGCTGACTTATATTATTCTGGCACCATTTGTCGGGCAGATTGCCGATAGATTTTCCAAAGGCAGAGTCATGTTATTTGCTAATCTATTTAAGTTTGTCGGCGCATTTGGGATCTGTTTGGGGCTTAATCCTTTCTTATGCTATGGCTTAGTTGGGATTGGCGCGGCTTCTTACTCACCGGCTAAATACGGTATTCTGGGTGAGTTAACATCAGGCAATCAATTAGTTAAAGCCAACGGTATCATGGAAGCATCAACTATCGCTGCGATTTTAGTCGGATCCGTTGCGGGAGGATACCTTTCTGATATTAGTCTATTTTTAGCGCTCGGAACTTGTACCGTGCTGTATGCCTTGGCAGTTGCGGTCAATTTTGCCATTCCTCATCTTGCACCAGCACGACCGGCAACAGGCTGGAATTTTTTATTATTAATCAAGAATTTTATTATTGCTTGCCAGTCATTATGGGCAAATCAAGAAACGCGCTTTTCTTTAGTCGGGACGAGTATGTTTTGGGGCGCAGGGGTTACCTTGCGATTTTTACTGGTGGCCTGGGTGCCGATTGCGTTAGGGCTACAAGATAATACCACACCGACGATTTTAAATGCCATGGTAGCCCTAGGTATAGTGATTGGCGCGGGATTAGCCGCTAAATTTATCACTTTAAAAACAGTTCGTCGCTGTATGCCCGCGGGGATTTTTATTGGTGTTATGGTGATATTTTTATCCTTACAAAGCCAGCTCATCCCTGCATCTATGCTATTAATTACCCTTGGTATTTTTGGCGGATTATTTGTTGTTCCGTTGAATGCCTTACTGCAAGAAAAGGGCAAAGCCACTGTAGGGGCAGGAAATGCTATTGCGGTGCAAAACTTAGGCGAAAATAGCGCAATGTTGATTATGCTGGGCCTGTATTCCTTGGCAATGAAAGTGGGTTTATCAGTGATCAGTGTTGGAATAGGTTTTGGCGCTCTTTTTGCTATGGCTATCGGTGGTTTGTGGGTTTGGGATAGCGTTCGCAAAAAAACTAACTAAAGGGTCATCGAGTTATGAAAGATGAGAAATACCTCGAAGAGTTAAGTCTTCAGCTGGGACAACAACTGCGTCAATTGGGTAAAACTGTCACTAGTGCGGAATCTTGTACCGGTGGATGGATAGCTAAAGCACTGACCGATATCGCCGGGAGTTCGGCTTATTATGAGCGTGGTTTTGTGACTTACAGTAATGAAGCAAAACATCAGATGATAGGTGTCAGCTCGCAAACCTTAGAAAACTATGGCGCGGTTAGCCAGCAGGTTGTCTTAGAGATGGCCGAAGGTGCATTAAATCAAGCTAATGCCGATTTTGCTATTTCAGTGAGTGGTATTGCTGGGCCTGGCGGCGGTACGCCAGATAAACCGGTCGGCACCGTATGGTTTGGATTTGCGCATAAAATTGATGAGAATAATCTTTCACTGAGCGCACATCATTGTATATTTGAAGGAGATCGCCATTGCGTACGTCTGCAATCGGCTATCTTTTCACTTGAAACGTTATTGCAACAAATCACTAAAAAATTTGCTTGATACTGTATGATTATACAGTATAATTAGCATCAACAAACCGAATTCAAATCGTATTATTAGCAATGAAACAATCATTGCATTAAGGGAGTCAGCATGGCTATTGATGAAAACAAACAGAAAGCACTTGCAGCAGCACTGGGTCAAATTGAGAAACAATTTGGTAAAGGCTCTATTATGCGTCTGGGTGAAGACCGCTCGATGGATGTCGAAACCATATCAACAGGTTCTTTGTCTCTTGATGTAGCCTTGGGGGCTGGTGGCCTGCCACTCGGTCGTATTGTTGAAATTTACGGGCCTGAATCTTCCGGTAAAACGACTTTAACTTTGCAAGTTATTGCTTCTGCACAGCGTGAAGGTAAAACCTGCGCATTTATTGATGCTGAGCATGCTCTTGACCCTGTTTATGCGAAAAAATTGGGCGTTGATATTGATAACTTGTTGTGTTCACAACCTGACACTGGCGAACAAGCATTAGAAATTTGTGATGCATTGACTCGCTCAGGTGCCGTTGACGTTATTGTTGTTGACTCCGTTGCCGCATTGACACCAAAAGCTGAAATTGAAGGTGAAATTGGTGATTCACATATGGGACTGGCTGCACGTATGATGAGTCAGGCAATGCGTAAGTTAGCTGGTAACCTTAAAAATTCCAATACCTTGTTAATTTTCATTAACCAAATTCGTATGAAAATTGGTGTGATGTTCGGTAATCCAGAAACTACAACGGGTGGTAACGCGCTGAAATTTTATGCTTCTGTTCGTTTAGATATCCGTCGTATCGGTGCGGTGAAAAACGGCGAAGAAGTTGTCGGCAGTGAAACGCGCGTTAAAGTGGTAAAAAATAAAGTTGCAGCACCATTTAAACAAGCTGAATTCCAAATTCTGTACGGTGAAGGCATTAACACTTATGGTGAATTAATTGATTTAGGTGTTAAACATAAATTAATTGAGAAAGCCGGTGCTTGGTATAGCTATAAAGGCGATAAAATTGGTCAAGGTAAAGCGAATTCCACCAATTATTTGAAAGAGCATCAAGATATCGCGACAGAAATCGATCATAATCTGCGTGAGATGTTATTGAATCACGCCGGGGAATTCAGCAGCGCCGCTTCAGATTTCGAAGCTGAAAAAGACGATGCTGATAAATCAGAAAAAGAAGAATTTTAATCTGTGGCTAATAGCTAACAGACTGTAATAGAAATCATAGTTAGTCATAGAATGGCCTAAGTATGCTATTACTATAGCATGAATACTTGAATTAAAGCGTTGTACTGTATTTGCAGTGCAGCGCTTTTTTATTTATATTACAAGTGGTTTGATGATTAATTAATAGATCTAATCGTAAAATAACCCCTAAATAGGGGAGTTAACACACTTTCAGAAAATATCTAGACGCTCTACAATAGTGAAGGCGAATGGATGTATCAAAATTTTACTTCTATAAGAAGACACTTTATCTTATTAACTACTTTTAACTGAAGAGTTGATTTGAGTTGATATTGCATCCATCTCAATAATTCGTAATTCATTTTTTCAGCTTGATATCGGGATAAATATGAGCAAAAGCACCGCTGAGATCCGTCAAGCGTTTCTCGACTTTTTTCATACAAAAGGTCATCAGGTTGTACCAAGTAGTTCGTTGGTACCAAACAATGACCCGACATTATTGTTTACTAATGCAGGGATGAACCAGTTCAAAGATGTATTTCTTGGATTGGACAAAAGATCGTATTCCCGAGCGACGACCTCACAACGATGTGTGCGGGCTGGTGGTAAACATAATGATTTAGAAAACGTAGGCTACACAGCACGCCATCATACTTTTTTTGAGATGCTGGGTAATTTTAGTTTTGGTGATTACTTTAAACACGAAGCGATTAATTTTGCTTGGGAATTACTTACTGGCAAAGAATGGTTTAATTTGCCGCAAGAAAGATTGTGGGTCACCGTTTATGCCACAGATGACGAAGCTTATGATATCTGGAACCAGCAGGTAGGTATCCCGGCTGAGCGTATTATTCGTATTGGCGATAATAAAGGTGCACCATACGCGTCAGATAACTTTTGGCAAATGGGAGATACCGGTCCTTGTGGCCCTTGCACCGAAATTTTTTATGATCATGGTGATCATATCTGGGGCGGCCCTCCAGGAACTCCTGAAGAAGATGGCGATCGTTATATTGAGATCTGGAATATCGTCTTCATGCAATTCAATCGTAAATCAGATGGCACTATGGAACCGCTGCCTAAGCCTTCTGTTGATACAGGGATGGGGCTTGAGCGTATTACAGCAGTATTGCAGCATGTTAATTCTAACTACGAGATCGATTTATTCCGTGAACTGATTGCTGCGGCGGCTAAAGCTACTGGTGCGACGGATTTAGACAATAAATCGTTACGCGTTATTGCAGATCATATTCGTTCTTGCGCATTCTTAGTCAGCGATGGCGTGATACCTTCAAATGAAGGTCGTGGCTATGTTCTGCGTCGTATTATTCGTCGTGCTGTGCGCCATGGTTATATGCTGGGTGCGAAAGAAACCTTTTTCTACAAATTAGTCGCGCCATTAATCAAAGTTATGGGCGCAGCTGCGGATGAGCTACATCGCCAACAAGCTACTGTCGAAAAAGTACTAAAAACAGAAGAAGAACAATTTGCGCGGACATTAGAACGTGGCTTGCAGTTACTTGATGATGAATTAGCGGCATTGAGTGGAGATACTCTCGATGGTGAAACTGCATTCCGTTTATACGACACTTATGGCTTCCCAATTGATTTAACAGCAGATGTTTGTCGTGAGCGTAATCTAAAAGTAGATGAAGCTGGTTTTGAAACAGCGATGGAAAATCAACGTCGTCGTGCCAGAGAATCCAGTGGTTTCGGAACCGACTATAATGATTTAATCAAAGTTGAGAAAGATAGCGAATTCTCTGGCTATGCGCACAATGCTCAACAGGCGACAATCACGGCAATTTTCCGTGAAGGTCAACCGGTGGACACGCTAAATGCCGGTGAAGAAGGGATCGTTATTCTGGATAAAACAGCATTTTATGCAGAATCAGGTGGGCAAGTCGGTGATACCGGTAAGCTAGTTAGTGACAGTGCGCTATTCAATGTCGCAGATACGCAAAAATACGGCCGTGCTATCGGTCATATTGGTAAAGTCGAGTCTGGTAGTTTAACCGTAAATCATCGTATAGAAGCTCAGGTTGACAGTGAAAGACGTGATGCTATCCGTTTAAATCACTCGGCAACCCACTTAATGCATGCGGCATTACGCCAAGTGCTGGGTGAACATGTTTCTCAAAAAGGTTCTTTAGTTAACGATAAATATCTGCGTTTTGACTTCTCACACTTTGAAGCAATGACGGATGCGCAATTACGTCAAGTTGAAGATATTGTAAATGCTGAAATTCGTAAGAATTTACCGATTGAAACTGAATTGATGGATTTGGAAGCAGCCAAAGAAAAAGGCGCTATGGCGTTATTTGGTGAAAAATATGAAGAACGAGTTCGTGTTCTGAGTATGGGCGAGTTCTCGATTGAACTGTGTGGTGGTACTCATGCAAGCCGCACTGGTGATATTGGTTTATTCCGTATTATGAGTGAATCAGGAACCGCAGCGGGTATTCGTCGTGTTGAAGCAGTGACGGGTAAAGGTGCACTGGCAACTGTTCATCAGCAGTCAGATCAACTTTCAGCTATCGCTCACTTACTGAAAAGTGATATCCATACCGTAACAGATAAAGTTAAATCTGCGTTGGATAAAACACGTCAGTTAGAGAAAGAACTGCAACAATTAAAAGATCAGCAAGCGTCACAAGAAAGTTCATCTTTGAGTAGCCAAGCTAAAGATGTGAAAGGCGTCAAATTACTGGTTAGCCAATTAAGTAATACCGAACCAAAAATGTTACGTACCATGGTTGATGAATTAAAAAATCAGCTCAAGTCTGCAATTATTGTACTTTCTACAGTAAGTGGTGGTAAAGTCAGCTTAATTGTTGGTGTGACTCATGATTTGACGGCTAAAATAAAAGCAGGTGACTTGATAGCGTACGTGGCGCAGCAGGTTTGCGGTAAAGGCGGTGGACGACCAGATATGGCTCAGGCTGGTGGTACGGATATTGAAGCCTTACCCGCGGCTTTAGCAACGGTAGAAGCATGGGTTGAGTCAACATTACCCTAGATCCACCTGAAAGTTACCTCTAAGGGAGGTAACTTTCAACTGTTGCTATATTGTTAAATCATTCGGGGCAGTGTTATATTGAGTTTTGGCTATAATTATAATGATTGCCTCGTTAACATTGACGCTTTAGGTGAATATCATTGCTTTACGTTTTCACGGTGTGTGATGGACAATAGCGGGGAAACCTAGAGACCCGACTCTTTTAATATTTCAAGGAGCAAAGAATGCTTATTCTGACTCGTCGAGTTGGTGAAACACTCATGATAGGCGATGAGGTAACAGTTACAGTGCTGGGCGTTAAAGGAAACCAAGTTCGTATTGGTGTTAATGCACCCAAGGAAGTTTCTGTTCACCGTGAAGAGATTTATCAACGGATCCAGGCCGAAAAATCCCAACCAGACAACCAATAATATCGATATTAATAGCTATAATATCGATAACTATAGTATTAATAATAGTTAAGCGTCCTGCTCTTTTATGTCAATAGCGAAAGAAAGGACGCTGTATCTTCTCACTATCTCTAGTGGGATGACATGATTATTGCTTATATCCTCTCTGATTTATTTATTAATTTATTCTGATTTTTATCAATTCCACTTTTTTATTCACTTTGTAAGCAAATTAACAAAGCCAATCAATGGACTCCCCATTAATTAGGTTTGATTTGAACCGATTATATTTCGAACAGGCTCGATGCTTTTCGCTCCATGGTTATTTAATGTTACTGTTTATCGGGCTCTAAACGTGGTGAAAATAACATTTATCATCACCGATGCCCCATGGATTATTATCAGTATTAACTGTTGATAAAACCTGCTTTTTGTTGTTAAATCGTTCATCTTGATTGCGAATTGTGCAAACAAACCAAATAATTTAAAAACTTTGGAAAAAATGTTTGACTTCTAAGTCTATGGAAGTAATATGTGCGCCACACAGAGACGAGATGTTGTTAAGCAACTCTCTGTGAGCTAGAAGATGGTGAGGTGGCCGAGAGGCTGAAGGCGCTCCCCTGCTAAGGGAGTATGCGGTCAAAAGCTGCATCGAGGGTTCGAATCCCTCCCTCACCGCCATTTTAGTACTTGCATCCGTAGCTCAGCTGGATAGAGTACTCGGCTACGAACCGAGCGGTCGGAGGTTCGAATCCTCCCGGTTGCACCATATTCTAACCCCATAAATATAAATGGGGTTTTATTTTGGAATCTAAGTTTAGTTTTCCGAAATTGTGCAAAGAAACAAATAGTAAGTAAAAGTAGCATCGATAAATAACTGTCAAATAGATAGTTAATAAAAGTAGTAAGTTAGTAAAGTGATATGACGTTGCATCCGTAGCTCAGCTGGATAGAGTACTCGGCTACGAACCGAGCGGTCGGAGGTTCGAATCCTCCCGGATGCACCATCTTTAATTAGCGAATGCTAAAAAGACTATGATTATATCGCAATACATAAAAACTGAAGCTTGCCACGAATTTTGCATCCGTAGCTCAGCTGGATAGAGTACTCGGCTACGAACCGAGCGGTCGGAGGTTCGAATCCTCCCGGTTGCACCATATAAGAAAGCCTCATCATTTGATGAGGCTTTTTTTTTGCCTAAAAGAGTATTTTTTAGTGCTCCCCTTTTTCCATACGCCGCTGGGATCCGCTAGTTATTTCATAGCTAATCTTCAATTAAATTCATAATATGTTGTATTAGTACAGTATATTGCGCACATCTAGACAGCGACAATTTGTTCGGTTTACGTTAAAGTAAACACCTTTCTAGAAATAAAACATTATTATAGGCGGGAGGTCAAATTGATCCCGGACGTATCAAAAGCGCTCTCATGGTTAGAGGCGCACCCCGAAGCACTTAAAGGTATTCACCGAGGTATAGAGCGTGAAACGCTGCGAGTAACCCCTGAAGATGGAATAGCAACGACATTGCATCCTGATGAACTAGGGAAAGCGTTGACCCATAAATGGATCACTACTGACTTTGCTGAATCTTTATTAGAATTTATAACCCCAGTAGATAATAATATTAGCCACACGCTAGCCTTTTTGCGCGATTTACATCGTTATACGGCAAGGCATTTGCATAATGAAAGAATGTGGCCATTAAGCATGCCATGCTTTATTGGCAGTGAAGATAAGATCACACTGGCTCAGTATGGCAACTCGAATCTTGGTCGGTTTAAAACACTGTACCGCGAAGGATTAAAGAATCGTTATGGTGCACTAATGCAGACTATTGCTGGTGTTCATTATAATTTTTCATTACCTATCGAGTTTTGGCAAGCCTGGGCGGGTATTGAAGACGAAGAAAGTGGTAAAGATAAAATTTCTGAGGGCTATTTCCGTCTAATTCGCAATTACTATCGCTTTGGTTGGGTTATTCCGTATTTATTCGGAGCCTCTCCTGCTATTTGTCGTTCATTCCTCAATGATAGAGAAACTAGCCTGTCGTTTGAAGAGACTGATGGGGGAACTTGCTATTTACCTTATGCGACTTCCTTGCGTATGAGCGATTTAGGCTATACTAATAAGTCGCAGAGTGATTTAAATATCACATTCAATCATCTTGATAGCTATGTTGAAGGATTGAAAAAAGCGATTCATAAGCCATCTGCTGAATTTGCTGAGTTAGGTGTGAAGAAAGACGGTAAATATCGTCAATTAAATACCAATGTATTGCAGATTGAAAATGAGCTGTATGCACCAATTCGCCCTAAACGTGTGCCAAAAAATGATGAATCGCCTTCAGATGCATTATTGCGAGGTGGCGTTGAATATATTGAGGTGCGCGCACTAGATATTAATCCATTCAGTGCAGTGGGTGTGGATGAAACCCAAATTCGTTTCCTTGATCTGTTCTTAATTTGGTGTGTCTTGGCTGATGCCCCAGAGATGGACAGTAAAGAGCTAGATTGCAGCCGTAAAAACTGGAATCGAGTTATTTTAGAAGGGCGTAAGCCGGGGCAAGTTATCGGTATTGGCTGTGGCAGTGAAATGAAGCCATTAGTTGAAGTCGGTCAACAGCTGTTTAAGGACTTGATCCGCGTCGCTGAAGTTTTAGATACTTGCTGCGATTCAAAATATCAGGAAGTTTGCCATCAATTTTTGACTATGTTTGAAGATCCAACACAAACGTATTCTGCACTGGTTTTGGATAAAATGTTAGCACAGGGTATTGGTGGTTTTGGGCTTGAATTGGCAGATAAATACTTTGAACAGCTAATTAGTGAACCGTATGAAGTCATTACAGAGGCGCAATTTGATGAAGCGCGTAAAGCCTCTGAAGAGAAGCAATCGATGATGGAAGCTCAATCTGATGAAAGCTTTGAAGACTATTTGCAGAAGCATGCAGGTCGCTGATAAGAAAATGGCCACTGATGCTAGTGGCCAAAGAAAAAGTACTCAGAGAATTAGGGATGATAACTAATGATGCGTCTTTCATAAATTCAGACACGCTGTTGATAAAAAGGTTTCATTTATTTTAGCAAAATAAATATTAATTTCTCAGGAGGTCAAAAAATGCCGTTATTAGATAGCTTTACCGTCGACCATACCCGCATGGCTGCACCTGCGGTACGTATAGCAAAAACAATGAAGACACCTCACGGTGATACGATTACTGTTTTTGATTTACGTTTTACCGTGCCAAATAAACAGGCTATGACAGAAAAGGGTACCCATACTCTTGAGCATTTATTTGCTGGGTTCATGCGTAATCATTTAAATGGCAATGGTGTTGAGATTATTGATATATCCCCTATGGGATGCCGTACAGGCTTTTATATGAGCTTAATTGGTCAGCCTGATGAGATGCGTGTCGCTAAAGCCTGGAAGGCTGCGATGGAAGATGTATTAACAGTTAAAGACCAAACCAAGATCCCTGAACTTAACGTTTATCAGTGCGGCACTTATGAAATGCACTCACTGAAAGAAGCTCAGGATATTGCCCGTAATGTTGTAGGTGCAGAGATTGGTGTGAATAAAAATGAGGATCTTGCTCTACCCGCAGATAAATTGGCAGAATTACATATCTAACGGTTATCAATATCTGAGTGTTAATAATAAACAAAGGCCCTGTAGACAAGATGATTTATAGGGCCTTTTAACTTGAAATAATGATTAAAACTACAGCAGAAATAATAATTAATGCGAAGTATTGCTGTCGTTAGTTTCTGTATTCACCATGCCAGCCGGAATTATTTTTACTTGTTTGATAATATTTTCACTGATAGATAAGACTTCGACTAAATAATTATTAATGATTATTTTTTCACCAACTTCAGGAATATCACCGAGCGCTTCTAATACAATCCCATTGATTGTTCTAGGCCCATCAAGCGGTAAGTGCCAATCAAAGGCCTTATTGAGATCACGAATATTCGCCGAACCATCTACCAAAACGCTGCCATCTTTTTGGCGTAGAACCTCTTCGGCTAGCGAAGGGGACATTGAGGTGGTAAAATCACCGACAATTTCCTCGAGAATATCTTCAACCGTGATCAACCCTTGAATATCACCATATTCATCGACAATGATGCCAACCTTTTCTTTATTGCGCTGGAAGTTAATTAGCTGAATATTGAGCGGAGTACTGTCGGGAATAAAGTAAATTTTATCCGCAGCTTTCATCAAATTCTGTTTATCAAACTGCTGTTTTTCCATCATTAAACGATAGGCTTCACGTACTCTGAGCATGCCAATACTGTCGTCTAATGAGTCACGATAAAGAACTATTCTGCCATGCGGCGAATGAGTTAATTGACGGATAATTGATTTCCAATCGTCGTTAATATCAATACCGACGACTTCATTACGTGGCACCATAATGTCGCCGACTGTGACTTTTTCTAAATCAAGAATTGAGATTAGCATATCTTGATTACGCTGACTCAGCTTGGTTCTCGATTCATTGACGATAGTTCGGAGCTCTTCTTTACTGACGGCATCACTACGAATAATTGGTGATTTAATTCCGCAACAGCGCATAAATAGTAGAGTGATTTTATTAAATGACCACACCACGGGGAACATCAGTTTTTGCAGAGGTTGGAGGATAAAACTGCTCGGAAAGGCCACTTTTTCTGGATATAGCGCCGCGATGGTTTTTGGCATGACTTCAGAAAAGATCAAAATAATAATGGTTAGTATCCCGGTAGCAATAGCAACCCCTGCATTACCGTATAACCGCATACCGATGATAGTGGCTAAAGCAGATGCCAGAATATTGATCAAGTTATTGCCAATCAAAATTAAACCGATGAGGCGATCAGGTTGTTTTAGCAGGGCTTCTACACGTCGGGCAGACGTATTTCCTTGCTTGGCTAAATGCCTCAATTTATAACGATTGAGTGACATCATGCCGGTCTCTGAGGCCGAAAAATAGGCTGATACGACAACCATTACAATCAGAATAATTATTAGCGTACTCGTTGAAACCTCATCCAAAACAGTATCCCTTTAACGTTTTTCGAATGGTTAGTAAAACCGTGGTGATCATTAAGACAGCATTATTTGTTGCAATACTCGATTACCAAAAAATGCCAATGTGAGAATAATAGCCCCGGTTAAATTAAACAGCAGAACCCGTTTGCCGCGCCACCCACCATGATAATGTCCCCACAATAAAACGATGTAGACAAACCATGCAAAAATAGACAATATTGATTTATGAACATTCTCTTTATCGAAAATATTTTCCATGTAAATCAATCCAGTACATAGGGTCAGCGTGAGCAGAATGACACCGACTTGGGTGATGTGGAACATCTTGCGTTCAATCACCATCAATGGCGGCATATCGGGACTAAACTTTAATTTCTTATTTTTTAATTGATAATCAATAATACCCACTTGTAATGCATAAAGAGCTGCTATTAATAGTGTGGCATAGCTGAGCAGCGCTAAACCAATATGAATAAACATGGGTACACTAGCTTCTAAGTGGGTAATGAATTCCCCAGGCATCACGCTCGCTAGCATTAAATTGATAATTGAAAAGCTATAAATAATAGGGATTAAATACCACGCGCGTCCACGGGATGCTACAACAGTCATGATGATACACATCAGTAAACTGACGGCAGATCCGAGATTGAGCAGCGTTAAATTTTGACCGTCTATACCGCGAAAAATAGATAGCTTTAAGGTAATCGCATGGGTTATTAACGCGATGACAGCAGAAAATATAGCCAGACGACGGTATCCCCGTTGCTTGCGGACTAAGCCAGGAACAATGAGTGACAGGCTTAGAAGATAGGAAAAAACAGCAATGGCTGCAAATACTAGCATAGTATATTGTCGTTATTCATTTAGAGTGGATATGAATTCTATAGTATAACGCATGCTTTAGCAGCCCCCAACCCTTGAGATAGCAGGATGAAAACTGGGGCAGCGTTCCACCATTCATCGTGTTATAATGAGACAAACACATCAGAGTTGGTTTTTATACAGCCGTTAATACAGAATTTGTTATGTCTATTGTCAACATAAGTTAACATAAATAGATTGAAAAATAACATTTTCATACAATGATTGGGATGATTTGCATTCAGTCAATTCTGTCATGAAACGAACTTTGCAGCAGGCCCATAAACAGAACTGAGCTAAGACACATGTTTGATAATTTAACTGATAGACTATCGCGTTCGTTACGCAATATCAGCGGTCGAGGGCGGCTGACTGAAGACAATATTAAAGAAACGCTGCGTGAAGTCCGAATGGCTTTACTTGAAGCAGATGTTGCACTTCCTGTTGTACGCGATTTTATTCAACGCGTTAAAGAAAGTGCGGTCGGTCAGGATGTGAATAAAAGCCTGACGCCAGGGCAAGAATTTGTCAAAATTGTTCAGAATGAACTCGTCAATGCGATGGGTGAAGAGAACAATCAACTCAACCTTTCTGCTCAACCGCCAGCCGTGGTGTTAATGGCGGGTCTACAAGGTGCGGGTAAAACAACCAGCGTTGCAAAACTTGGTAAGCATCTAAAAGAAAAGCAGAAAAAGAAAGTATTAGTCGTATCAGCTGACGTTTATCGCCCCGCGGCGATTAAACAATTAGAAACGCTAGCTGAAACAGTAGGGATTGACTTCTTCCCGTCAACAGCGAATGAAAAACCTGTTGATATCGTCAATCAAGCATTAAAACATGCCAAACTGAAGTTTTATGACGTCTTGCTGGTTGATACCGCAGGTCGTTTGCATGTTGATGAAGCGATGATGGATGAGATTAAAGCCGTCCACAAAGCTATCAACCCAGTTGAAACGCTGTTTGTTGTGGATGCGATGACCGGGCAAGATGCTGCCAATACGGCAAAAGCCTTTAACGAAGCATTACCGTTGACGGGGGTAGTACTGACCAAAGTTGATGGTGATGCGCGTGGTGGTGCAGCGCTCTCTATTCGCCATATCACAGGTAAACCGATTAAATTCTTAGGGGTCGGTGAAAAAACTGATGCTCTAGAGCCGTTCTATCCAGACCGTATCGCTTCGCGTATTTTAGGTATGGGCGATGTGCTGTCATTGATTGAAGAAATCGAGCACAAAGTTGATAGAGATCAAGCCGAAAAATTAGCTAAAAAGCTCAAAACTGGTGATGGTTTTGATTTAAATGACTTTTTAGATCAGTTAAAACAGATGCGTAACATGGGTGGTATGGCCAGCATGTTAAGCAAAATGCCCGGTATGTCTCAGGTACCTGATGCAGTAAAATCGCAGATGGATGATAAAGTTACGGTTAAAATGGAAGCGATTATTTGCTCTATGACCCGTAAAGAGCGTCAAAAACCAGAGATTATTAAAGGCTCACGTAAGCGTCGTATTGCCGCAGGTTCAGGGACTCAGGTCCAAGACGTCAACCGTTTATTGAAGCAGTTTGATGAAATGCAGCGTATGATGAAGAAAATGAAAAAAGGTGGTCTCGCGAAGATGATGCGAGGCATGAAAGGTATGATGCCACCGGGATTTCCGGGGCGTTAAACAATAAAGACTCAAAGATTATTCGGTTTTGATTGCTTTTTGCGTCAAACTGAGTAAAATTTCGGGGCTTTTTATACAACAACCGGACTCTATCCCTCGATGGAGTCTGGTTGTTTTGTTAACTAATGAGGATGTTATGGTAACAATTCGTTTAGCTCGTGGCGGCGCAAAAAAGCGTCCGTTCTACCAAGTCGTTGTAACAGATAGCCGTAATGCACGTGACGGTCGTTTCATCGAACGTATTGGTTTCTTCAACCCGATCGCTTCAGGTCAGGCTGAATCTCTGCGTTTAGACTTAGACCGTGTTGAGCATTGGGTCGGTCTTGGCGCAACTATCTCTGATCGTGTTGCTGCACTGATCAAAGAAGCAAAAAAAGCAGCTTAATCTGTCACGGTGGTAGCGATGAGCAAGCAAACAAATCCGCAGCCTTCTAATCCTATTGTTGTAGGCAAATTAGGCTCTGCATATGGTATTCGTGGTTGGCTCAGAGTTTTTTCGTCCACCGAATATGCCGAAAACATTTTTGAGTATCAGCCTTGGTTTATTAACCGCTCAGGTCAATGGCAACACATTGAAATTGAAGCGTGGAAAAATCATAACCAAGATGTCATTGTAAAATTGATTGGTTTCGATGATCGGGATGCAGCTAATGTGCTGACAAACTGTGAAATTTATGTCGATACAACTCAATTACCAGTTCTTGATGGTGATGAATTCTATTGGAAAGACCTTATTGGTTGCCATGTTATCACCGTTGAAGGATATGATCTTGGCATCGTCGACGATATGATGGAAACCGGTTCTAATGATGTGCTGGTTATCAAGGCGAATTTAAAAGATGCATTTGGCATCAAAGAGCGGTTAGTTCCGTATCTTGATGGGCAGGTTATCAAGAAAGTCGATCTCAACACTAAAATTATTGAAGTGGATTGGGATCCTGGTTTTTAAATCTCCGGTTGACGGTTTTTATGAGTGGGACAAAGTATGTGGATTGGGGTAATTAGCCTGTTTCCTGATATGTTCCGCGCAATAACCGAGTACGGGGTGACTGGTCGGGCAGTTAAAAATGGCCTGCTTTCTGTAGAGTGTTGGAATCCAAGGGATTTTACCTATGATCGACACCATACAGTTGATGACCGTCCTTATGGCGGTGGTCCGGGCATGCTGATGATGGTGCAACCGTTAAAGGATGCTATTCACGCAGCAAAAACTGAGGCAGGTGAAGGTGCAAAGGTGATTTATCTTTCACCTCAGGGGCGCAAACTTAGCCAACAAGGGGTTTGCGAACTGGCAACAAATGAGAAGTTGATTCTAGTTTGTGGTCGGTATGAAGGCATTGATGAACGCATCATTCAAGCCGAAATTGATGAAGAATGGTCAATCGGTGATTATGTTCTCAGTGGTGGGGAGCTCCCCGCAATGGTGATGATAGATTCAGTATCTCGGTTTATACCAGGGGTACTTGGGCATCAAGCGTCAGCTAAAGAAGATTCTTTTGCCGACGGATTGTTAGATTGTCCTCACTATACCCGACCTGAAGTGCTAGATGATATGCAGGTTCCGGCAGTTTTACTATCGGGTAATCATGCACATATCAATCGCTGGCGTATGAAACAGTCACTTGGCCGTACCTGGCTTAGAAGACCTGAGCTTCTGGAAAACCTAGCTCTGACTGACGAGCAAAGGATGTTGCTAGCTGAATTCCAACAGGAATATCAGGCTGAAGCAGCAAGTGAGTCCAGATAATATGACTAGCATATTGTCTTAATATATCAGTTTACCTAGGGTAAGAGAGTTATTATGAGCAACATTATTAAACAACTTGAACAAGAGCAGATGAAGCAAGACGTACCTTCATTCCGTCCAGGTGATAACGTGGAAGTGAAGGTATGGGTCGTTGAAGGTTCTAAAAAACGTCTGCAGGCATTTGAGGGCGTGGTTATTGCTATCCGTAACCGCGGTCTGCACTCTGCATTCACTGTTCGTAAAATCTCTAACGGCGAAGGTGTTGAGCGTGTATTCCAAACTCACTCCCCAGTCATCGACAGCATTGCTGTCAAACGTCGCGGTGCTGTACGTAGATCTAAACTGTACTACCTGCGTGAGCGTTCTGGTAAGGCTGCTCGTATCAAAGAGCGTCTGGGCGCCAAAGCCAAGTAATACGCTTTCGCTACATCCGAAAGTTATCGCAGAAAAGACCCGCATTAGCGGGTCTTTTTATTTGATGAATACACTCTAATTAATGAATATATAATTCACAGTAATTAACATTTCACGCCATAGAATAATTATCATTTCTGCCTCTCCTAGCATAAATATATTTCCTGTATTATTGTTTTTATTTCCTTGCTGTAAACTTTTATTTACTAAAATAATATCAAACTAAGTTATTTCTTTGATTGACTGAGTGTTTGGTTTTTTTATTTTATTGATTTATAAGTATTTGTTTGTTTTTCGTTAGTGTGTAATTAAATTATTACAAAAATAGACTTATTTTACATTTAGTGGATTGCAATCTTTACATCTCATGGTATGGTTATAAACAGACACCGACAAAGCAATGTCCAGAAAAATAAAGTACATAACAGTAATGTACAGACAATTAATATAAGCAGGTAAACACCATGATTATGCAAAAAGACGCGCTCAATAATATTAATATACGTGATGAACAGGTTTTGATTACGCCGGAAGATCTGAAAAATAAATATCCGTTGAGTGATGAAAATCTGCAGGCGATTGCGGCATCTCGACAGACTATTGCAAATATTATTCATCATCGTGATCCCCGTCTATTAGTAGTATGCGGGCCATGTTCTATTCATGATGTTGATGCCGCTATCGAGTATGCTCAGCGTTTGAAGCAACTGGCTGATGAACTGAGCGACAGTCTGTATATTGTTATGCGTGTCTACTTTGAAAAGCCAAGAACTACGGTAGGTTGGAAAGGATTAATTAGCGATCCATTTATGGACGGTTCTTTTGCCATGGAAAAAGGGCTGCATATTGCTCGTGATTTATTAACTCGTTTAATTGAAATCGGTTTGCCATTAGCTACAGAAGCACTCGATCCCAATAATCCACAATACTTGGGGGATTTATTTAGTTGGTCGGCTATTGGTGCTAGAACGACAGAGTCACAAACTCACCGTGAAATGGCGTCAGGGCTTTCGATGCCGGTTGGATTTAAAAATGGAACCGATGGTAGTTTGTCTACCGCGATTAATGCGATGAAAGCGGCATCAATGCCACATCGTTTCATGGGGATCAATCAATCGGGGCAAGTGTGTTTATTGCATACTCAAGGAAACCCGAATGGGCATATTATTTTACGTGGTGGGAAAACACCTAATTACAGCGCACAGCATGTTGCCGAGTGTGATGCTGAGATGGAAAAAGCAGGTTTACAACCTTCATTAATGATTGATTGTAGCCACGGAAATTCCAATAAAGATTTCCGTCGTCAGCCGCTGGTGATTAATTCAGTGATTGAACAAATTAATAGTGGCAATAAATCTATTACCGGTATTATGCTTGAGAGTAATATAAATGAAGGTAATCAGACATCCGAGCAACCACGTTCGGCAATGAAATACGGCGTATCTGTCACTGATGCGTGTATTGATTGGGAGACGACAGAATCTGTATTGCGTGATTTACACCAGTCTCTTCAATCGACACTGCCACAACGTATGGAAAAAATGCATAAAGCTAGCTGAGATAAGGTGAAAAAATGTCTTCCGAGTTATTACAACTAAGAAATCAAATTGATGAGGTTGATAAATCACTGCTCGATTTATTAGCTAAGCGATTGCAGCTGGTCGCTGAAGTCGGAGAAGTCAAAAGCCAACATGGGCTACCTATTTATGTGCCCGAGCGCGAAACCGCGATGCTGGCTGCTCGGCGTCAGGAAGCCGAAAAAATGGATGTACCGGCTGATTTGATTGAAGATATTTTGCGCCGTATTATGCGCGAATCGTATACTAAAGAGAACGATAAAGGCTTTAAAATGCTTAATCCACAGGCCGGTCCTATCGTAATTATCGGTGGGAAAGGTCGAATGGGGCAATTATTTGGTCGCTTACTTTCTTTGTCTGGCTATCACATTATTGATTTTACAGAATCAGATTGGGAACAAGCAGAACAGAAAATGGCCGGCGCCAGCGTGGTGATTATAAGTGTTCCAATTCATTTAACTGAACAAGTAATTAAACAGCTGCCAAAATTAGATAAAAATACGCTATTAATTGATATCGCATCTATTAAATATAAGCCATTAACTGCAATGTTAGCCGCGCATGACGGGCCTGTATTGGGATTGCATCCCATGTTTGGGCCAGATGTAGGGAGTGTGGCTAAACAGGTTGTGGCTTATTGTGATGGCCGAGAGCCAGAAGCATATCAATGGTTTTTAGAGCAGTTAATGGTCTGGGGGGCAAGATTACATAAAATCACTCCCGAAGAACATGATAGAAATATGAGCTTTATTCAGGCGTTACGGCATTTTACCACTTTTACTTACGGGCAAAATTTGGCCCAAGAAGATGTTGAATTAGAGCAGTTATTAGCATTATCGTCACCTATTTACCGTTTAGAGTTGGCGATGGTTGGTCGATTATTTGCCCAAGATCCTCAATTATATGCCGATATTATTATGTCGTCAGATGAGAATATTGGGTTAATCAAACGCTACTATAATAGTTTTGGCCGTGCATTAGAAATGTTAGAAAGAAAAGATAAAGCAGAATTTGTCGCTCAATTTAAGCAGGTTAGTCAATGGTTTGGCGATGATGCGAAACATTTTATGCGAGAAAGCCAATCGCTATTACAGCAAGCCAATGATAGCCGCCAATAACGGTTGTTTTTAATACTAATTGTTTGTTATGCAGCACCCTAAAAGTGAATATTCACTGATTAAGGTGCTGTTATTATTTGTCGGTCAATTAAGCTTCTTTTTGTGGTTCAACAGGAACTACATTTTCAGACGGATAGCTGCCTAATATTTTTATTGAACGGGTAATCGCCGCGAGTTCTTTTAATGCATGTTGCATATTTACTGAACGAATATTCGCTTGGACGTCGATATAAAACATCTCTTCCCACGGCTTGCCATTGATCGGGCGAGACTCTAATTTACTCATAATAATTTGATTTTGTTTTAGAATAATCAGAGCATCAACCAAAGCTCCCGCTTGTTGACCGGTGGTAATTAATAGTGTGGTTTTTGCCGGAACTTGCTCAGAGACTTCAATTGGCTGACGAGCGACGACAATAAAGCGAGTCATATTGATTTGTTGATTAGCTAAATTATGTTCCACAACATGTAGTCCATATAGTGCGCCGCCTGCTTCACTGCCTAATGCGGCAACATGCGGGGAATTAAGCTTGGCTACATTTTGCATTGCTGTCGAGGTACTATCACAATATTCAATTTTCCAATGCGGATATTGAGCTAAATATTGGCTGCATTGTTGGAATGGCTGAGGATGGCTATAAACCGTTTGAATATCATTAAGACTAGTTACGCCGGCGGTTAATAAACAATGATTTATCGGTAAGCGGATCTCGCCAACGACAGAAAGAGGGGTATCTTGCAGCAGATCATAAACATCATTTATTGCCCCTGAACTGGTATTTTCTAGCGGTAAAATACCATAATCAGCTTGGCCACTTTCGACCAGCGAAAAAATATCTTGGAATTTATGACAACTGCATTCAATCATTTGATCAAAATGACGAGCAGAATATTGACGTGCCGCAACATGAGAATAAGAGCCTCTAGGGCCTAAAAAGGCAAAACGAGCAGAGTCATTGGGTGTGAGATTAAGATGTTGCTGTAAAATAGCTTGCTGGGTTAATACTGAATCTTCAATAATCATTTGAAATAGGCGGGTGACATAAAACCCATCTAAACCAAGAGGTTTTGCTTTATTAATCAAGACATCAAGTAACTGGCGTTCGCGTTCTTTATCACGAATAGGGCGGTTATCGTGCAATTTAGATTGTGCAACATCAACAGCATATCCACGACGTTTCGCTAATAATACTAGTAGCTCACCGTCCAATTGACTGATTTTATCTCTGATTTTTAATAAGTTATTTTTGTCGTCCATCCTGTCAAATCCCATTGATTATTAGTGAATAAAAAAGCCTCCCTGTGAGAGGAGGCTTTTAAACTTTGTCTTTTTTTTCTTCTGAAATGACAAACGCCCCCTAATAGAAGGTGCTAAAAAAGAAACAGAAGACAAGGCTTGGTAACATTAGGATCAGATCCCATCGAAGTAAAACAGTATCTTGTAATAAACCTTATGAGCGGATTAATGTCAACCTAAAATAAGCTTAGCTATTGTAACGGTTGATTGCCGATAATTAATGGTAGATTAACATGATATTAATGTGAGCTTTTCGGCTGATATAAAAATAAAACGCGCTCAATAAGCCATGAGCGCGTTATTTAGTAAAGACAATTAAATCAAACAAACTAGATTATAATGTAACTTCATCAGTATCTAAATTAGCATCTTTTACACTATAGCTCGAACGTCTTGATTCTCCTTTGTGTTGTACTTTATTGAGTTGTCTTTCTAGTTTTGCAAGTAGCTCATTTATTGCAGCATACATATCTTCATGTTTTGCACTGGCGATTAATTTACCGTTATCGGTTTTTATCGTTGCATCAACCATGAATCCTTGGGGTTCTTTTGACAGAACTATATGAGGATTAATCAGTGTTACCTGCCATTTATTCAATTTGCTCAAACGGTCCTCTATATGTTCACGAATAGCAGGGGTAATATCCATTTGTTTGCTGGCAATATTCACTATCATATAGTACCTCTCTTGTGCTCTGTCTTTCGATGTATCCAGAATACTGTGAACTACTAATAAAATATTGAGATAGATCACAGATTGATAGGCTAAGATATTTATGGTTCTTTAAATGTGAGGCAGGATAAAAAAAGTAATTAAAGATATTGATAAACAGAATGTTATCATCCATGATTAATCGGTTGGCTAAATAAACAAGGGTAATAGCCGGCCTTATTTTGGCTTAATATTTTGATTCTTTTCATTGAATTAAGCAATTATCGAATTCAATCATGCGTTTTAATAACGCAAAAAAAACAGCGGGTTTAGCCGCTGTTTTTTATTTGATATTGGGTAACAATAACTCTTGCAGCAATAAATTATGCCGGGTTGGCTGCAATTAAATTAGTTACTTTATCTGCTTCTTGATCTAATCCCATCTGATTATAAGCAATTTTCATATATTTTAGTGCTTGGCGTGTTGCATCGGTGTCAGGATAATCGCGCAACATTTGTTGTGTACGATTAACAACAGCGACATAAGCCCCACGTTTGTTGTAGAATTCAACCACAGCTAAATCGAATTTTGCTAAGCGATCTTTTAAATAAACTAAACGCTTGCTGGCATCATTAGCATAGAGGCTGTTAGGATAGTAACGAACTAGCTGATTGAAATCGCGAAAAGCAACACGTGCATGCTGGGGATCACGATCCGAACGGTCGATACCGAAGAATCCTTGTAACGCACTATCATCCAATGCCATTGCCGTTAAACCACGCATATACAGAACATAATCAATGTTCGGATGTGTTGGGTTTAAGCGCATAAAGCGGTCGATAGCAGCGATAGCCATCGGTAACTCAGCTGATTTATAATAAGCATAGATCAGGTCTAGCTGGACTTGCTGTGCGTATGGGCCAAACGGATAACGATTATCAAGAGCTTCTAACTGTGTGATGGCGGCTCTATAGTTACCATCTTGCAGTTTTTGTTGGCTTACAGCATACATTTCAGCCGGGGAGCTGTCAGGACTGACTTCTTTATTACTAGAGCATCCGGTCAGAACCAGACTCAATGTGGCTGCTGCCACCAGATATTTAATGCGTATCATCACGTGTTGGTTATCCTCTGAGTGTTTCATGGGGGAGTCTCTCCATAAGGCCCCCGGCATAATTTCGAATTACAATAGCATATTTTAAATGAAACGGCTTCGCCGTCAAAATACAAACATTAAAAGCAGATTATTTTATGGCTCAACAATTAGAACTCAGTGCAACGGTTGCAGAATCACAGCTCGGTCAACGTTTAGATCAGGCTTTGGCGGAATTGTTCCCTGATTATTCACGTTCTCGTATAAAAGAGTGGATTTTAGATAATAGAGTGCAGGTTAATAGCAAAGTTATCAATAAACCAAAAGAAAAAGTTTTAGGCGGTGAAAAAGTTTTTATTGATGCAATAATCGAGGAAGATAGTCGTTGGGAGCCTCAGGACATCCCGTTAGATGTGGTGTATGAAGATGAAGATATTTTGGTGATTAATAAACCGCGCGGTTTAGTTGTTCATCCAGGCGCTGGTAATCCCGATGGTACAATATTAAATGCCTTACTGTATCGTTTTCCTGAAATTATCGATGTACCACGTGCGGGTATTGTCCATCGTTTAGATAAAGATACGACGGGATTAATGGTAGTTGCTAAAACTGTGCCTGCCCAAACACGTTTGGTTGAGGCATTACAGTTACGTGAAATTACTCGTGAATATGAAGCGGTTGCGGTAGGGCGTATGACTGCGGGTGGACGTGTGGAAGAGCCGATTTCACGCCATCCAACCAAACGAACGCATATGGCGGTTCATCCCATGGGAAAACCTGCGGTGACTCGCTATCGTGTTATGGAACATTTCCGTTCACATACCCGCTTGCGTTTAAGACTGGAAACTGGCCGTACCCATCAGATCCGTGTACATATGGCACATATCAATCATCCATTGATTGGTGATCAGTTATATGGCGGCCGTCCACGTCCATTGAAAGGTGCTTCGGATGAGTTTTTACAGGTGATGCGAAAATTTGACCGCCAGGCGCTGCATGCGACGATGCTCAGGCTGTATCATCCTATCTCTGGGATCCAAATGGAATGGCATGCGGAGTTACCCGCTGATATGGTTGAACTTATTAATGCGTTGAAAGCAGACGCTGAGTTACATAAAGATAATATGGACTGGTAATGACATCGCTTATTTATCCACACTGGCCACAACCTGAAAATATTGGCGCTTGCAGCTCAACACGTGCTGGGGGTGTCAGTTTGACGCCGTTTGATAGCTTGAATGTAGGTGACCATGTGGGTGATGATTTATCAGCGGTTATCAACAATCGGCGACTGCTTGAAGAGTACGCCGGCTTACCGACATCACCTATTTGGTTACAGCAAGTGCATGGAACGCGAGTATTACGGTTAGATGGTAATCCAGTCGAGGATAAAAAAGCCGATGCAGTTTATACTTCTCAACGTGGGCAAGTGTGTGCTGTGATGACCGCAGATTGCTTGCCTGTGTTGTTTTGTAACCGCCAAGGTACTGAAGTTGCGGCAGCGCACGCGGGATGGCGGGGATTATGTCAGGGGGTTCTAGAGCATACTGTGACCTATTTTGATGCCGTACCCAATGATATTTTAGCATGGCTAGGACCCGCTATCGGTCCACAACAGTTTGAGGTTGGAGCTGAAGTTCGTGACGCCTTCGTGAGTCAATCAGCTGAACTTACTCAGGGTTTTCGTGCATCAGGAGATAAATATTTGGCGGATATTTATTTGCTGGCACAACTAAAATTGCGTCAAATTGGCGTCACCGCTATCTATGGCGGAACATATTGTACTGTTTCGGATAAAAAAACATTTTTTTCTTATCGGCGAGATGTCGAAACAGGACGTATGGCATCACTAATTTGGATAAAATAGGCTTTTTCTAGATTATTATTCCGATTTAATTAATATTTCTAATGTTTTAACGTTTTGGCCTTGAATTTATAAAAATAAACCTCATCTAGTCTTCATAATTAGTTTTAACTTATTTTGGAGGTGCTATGCGTTTGGACCGTCTGACTAATAAATTCCAGCAAGCTCTCGCCGATGCCCAATCTTTAGCGCTTGGGCACGACAATCAGTTTATCGAACCTATTCATTTAATGAGTGCACTGTTTAATCAAGAAGGTGGCTCAGTACAGCCTTTATTAACGTCTGTTGGCGTTAATGCTGTGCAATTTAAACAAAAAATAGCAGAAGCATTAAAAAGATTGCCACAAGTTCAAGGCGCTGGCGGCGATGTACAGCCATCAAGCGACTTAATTCGTCATTTGAATTTGTGTGATCAATTAGCACAAAAAAATGGAGATGAGTTTATCTCCTCTGAATTATTCCTACTCGCCGCTTTGGAAGCCAACACAACATTAGCTGATTTATTAAAAGCAGCGGGTGCAAATAAAGAAAATCTTAATAAGGCGATAGAACAAATGCGCGGTGGTGAAAGAGTTAATGATCAGGGCGCAGAAGATCAACGTCAAGCCCTGAAAAAATATACCGTTGATCTTACAGAAAGAGCAGAACAAGGTAAATTAGACCCGGTTATTGGCCGTGACGAAGAAATTCGTCGTACTATTCAGGTATTGCAACGTCGTACTAAAAATAACCCGGTATTAATTGGTGAACCCGGTGTAGGTAAAACCGCAATTGTTGAAGGTTTAGCCCAACGAATTGTTAATGGCGAAATCCCTGAAGGATTAAAAAACAAACGTGTTTTATCTTTAGATATGGGCGCGTTGGTCGCAGGGGCAAAATACCGTGGTGAATTTGAAGAGCGTTTAAAAGCGGTGCTGAACGACTTATCCAAACAAGATGGTAATGTCATTCTATTTATCGATGAGTTACATACGATGGTCGGCGCAGGTAAGTCTGATGGTGCCATGGATGCCGGTAATATGTTAAAACCTGCGTTAGCGCGTGGAGAATTACATTGCGTAGGTGCGACAACATTAGATGAGTATCGTCAATATATAGAAAAAGATCCTGCACTGGAACGTCGTTTCCAAAAAGTGTACGTGGCTGAACCAACAGTCGAAGACACAATTGCTATTTTACGTGGGTTAAAAGAACGTTATGAGCTGCATCATCATGTTCAAATTACTGACCCCGCAATTGTTGCAGCGGCTAATTTATCTCATCGATATATTAGTGACCGTATGCTGCCAGACAAAGCGATCGACTTAATTGATGAGGCAGGTTCAAGTTTGCGTATGCAAATGGATTCTAAACCTGAATCTCTCGATAGATTAGAACGACGTATTATCCAATTAAAATTGGAACAGCAAGCATTGAAGAAAGAGTCTGACGATGCGAGTAAAAAACGTCTGGAAATGTTAGAAGAAGAACTGGCTGAGAAAGAAAGAGAATACTCCGCTCTGGAAGAAGAGTGGAAAGCAGAGAAAGCGGCATTAACCGGCACTCAGCATATAAAATCAGAGCTTGAAGATACTCGTATCGAAATGGAAAAAGCACGCCGTATGGGTGATTTGGCTAAAATGTCTGAATTACAATATGGTCGTATTCCAGAATTAGAGAAACAACTCGCTACAGCGACTGCCGCAGAAGGCAAAAATATGAAGCTGCTGCGAAATAAAGTTACTGATGTAGAAATTGCAGAAATTCTGGCTCGTTGGACAGGGATTCCTGTTTCAAGAATGTTGGAAAGCGAGAAAGAAAAATTACTCCGTATGGAGCAACAGCTGCATACTCGAGTTATTGGTCAAGACGAAGCAGTCACAGCAGTATCAAATGCTATTCGTCGTAGCCGCGCGGGATTATCTGATCCTAATCGCCCAATTGGTTCGTTCCTGTTCTTAGGTCCAACTGGGGTCGGTAAAACAGAATTGTGCAAAGCTCTCGCGAATTTCTTGTTTGATAGCGACGATGCGATGGTACGTATCGACATGTCCGAGTTTATGGAGAAACATTCTGTCTCTCGTTTGGTTGGTGCGCCTCCAGGATATGTGGGTTATGAAGAAGGTGGATATTTAACGGAAGCGGTTCGTCGTCGTCCATATTCAGTTATTTTGCTGGACGAAGTTGAGAAGGCGCATCCAGATGTCTTTAATATTCTGCTGCAAGTTTTGGACGATGGTCGATTAACTGATGGTCAGGGTCGTACCGTAGATTTCAGAAATACAGTGGTTATTATGACATCTAACTTGGGTTCTGATTTAATCCAAGAACGCTTCGGTACTATTGCCTATCCACAAATGAAAGAGATGGTAATGGGGGTTGTTTCACAAACCTTTAGACCTGAGTTCATTAACCGTATTGATGAAGTTGTTGTGTTCCATCCATTAGGAAAAGATAACATTGCATCAATTGCTAAAATTCAGTTGGCTCGTTTATATAAACGTTTAGAAGAGCACGGTTATGAAGTGACTATGACGCCAGCTGCATTAGAAAAAATTGGTGAAGCTGGTTATGATCCTATATTCGGGGCTCGTCCACTGAAACGTGCTATTCAGCAAGAGATCGAGAATCCATTAGCTCAGCAAATACTGTCCGGTAAATTGCTACCAGGCAAGTTGGTGACTTTAGATCTTGAAAATGATGAGATTGTTGCAAAACAATAGTTAGCGTCACCTGAATAGCTATCTATATAGCGAGTTTATAATTAAGTTATCAAAAGAGGCGTTTTATAACGCCTCTTTTTTTATCTGTTATTTATAGAGACTTCATTCTGAAGCTAATGAATGTATATCAAGTACCGAATACTAAATAATACATGTATTCTTGATGCTAAATTATACATTGTGAGTGTGTTTTATACGCCAATGGTTGCAAAATAAGCGAACAGTAAATTAATTCAAAAAAACAGTTGCCAGAAAAATCTCAGCCCCTATAATGCGCTCCGTTGTCACGACAAACCGGCCGAACGGTTGAGTTTGAAAGTTCCAAAGCGCAGTAAGCGCCTTGAAAAACAGCGGGATGATTGAGGTGATGGTCGAAGTAGTTCGGAAAGAAAGTTGAAAATAAATGCTTGACTTCCTGAATGAAAAGAGTAAC
>NZ_LGAA01000026.1 GCF_001294465.1 Moellerella wisconsensis ATCC 35017 | reverse complement strand
TATAGAAAAGACAAAGATAAAGATAAAAATAAACAACTAGTTAGAGGGATAAAGTGTATTTTCTCTGCCTATTTGCCTATTTGCCTATTTGCCTATTTGCCTATTTGCCTATTTGCCTATTTGCCTATTTAGCGTTTAGTAACCCTGTAAATATAATTCTGTATTTTTGCCTTTTCATTCAATCCGTCAGTCAGCAAACTAAATAATGAATCGATTCATTATCTGCTTTCAGCTCTGAATTGATATATTCTATTTCTAGAGGCCGATTCAATGGCTAAGTAAATTTCTTTTTTCTCCCGATCATTGGTAGGAAAATTTTTACTTTTTAATTACATATCGAGTAACTCGATTTTGCGATCCAATCTTATTTTTATGTGAATAGGTTGGATATATTATCGATATAAGCAAAAATATATATTTAAATTTTCATCATGTGGCTACTCATTTCACTATATACGTATCAACTCTTACTGATTCGAGGATATTATTTATGTCACATGAGGACGAGTTTCTTGAGTATTTTTAATGCTAGAGTAATAGAAAGAGTTATTTTATTTTTATATACGGGCTGACTCAGAATATTTGATCTGTTAGATATTAATCAGATATATTGGTTTCTTAGCTGGGTTATTTCATGGCTCAATATTTTATAAAGTTAGCCTTAAATAGAGTATAAAAATTATACTCTTAGGTTATTATTTAGCAGGGGAGAATGAGGTGGAGATAAAACGCGTTCAACGGACTGATATTACAGATTTTAATCAAATTAATGAATTATATGAGCATGCATTTCCACTTCATGAGCAACGTACCTATACAGGTAGAGTCTCAATTTTAGCCGATCCTTCATTTTATTTATTGCATATCTCCGATAAAGAGCAATTTATTGGTTTTATTGGTTGCTGGTCCGTTGGCAATTATTTTTATATTGAACATATTGCGATTAACGCTAAATTACGAGGAAAAGGATATGGTCAGAAAGTATTAAATGATTTTTGTGGGCAATATAAAAATATTATTTTAGAGATAGATCCTTTGACCACAAATATTGCTCGTCAGCGTTTACGTTTTTATCAGCATTGTGGTTTTCAAATTAATAACTATCAGCATACTCATCCTAATTATCGGAAGGAATATGATCCTCATGAGTTGATATTACTAACTTACCCACATAAAATTACTGAGTCAGAATATCAATATTTTGATCATATTTTAAAAACGATTATTATGGCGAAAGAATATTTGTGATTGTATCTAAAATGGTAGGGTAAAGCAGATAAATCAATTGATTATTTAGTGATATATATGGGTTATTATTGAACTAATTGATTGTTTTATATGAAAATATATCCGGTCATCAGTTTTCTATTTAAACGATTGGTATTGACTATAACCTGCTGCTGCCCCTGCCACATCATAAGCAAAATCATGCCAGCTCCAGCCGGTTCCTGTGGGGCGACTATCATAAAGTTCTTTTGCTGCACCTAAGCTAATAGAGAAAAGCAAACCAAATTGTACCGATTGATGGTGTGACCAATTTTGTCTATCTGCATAAGCATTTCCAGCGGCCGCCGCAGCGGCTGAAAATAAGAAATGTTGGGCTTTATCTTTGCCTTGCCAATTATCATTGGCCCAGTGTGATCCACTACATCCACTAAGATTTATAATTATCATACCGTTGATTAAACACTGAAAAATTTTACGTGGATAATTCATGACAGATAACTCTTTATATAAGTTTAATCGTGGCTAGTATAGATCTTCAATTAAGATAGCCCCTATTATAGAGACTATTTTTTTAGGAGCCATCTTAACAGTAGTAATAATTATAATATTCTGCTGATTAATCTATCAACACGAATTCTACGTAATCGGCGGATTAATTTTTTTACTTTAATCGGATAGGATTGAATATTATCTAGTTCCCGATAGTGATTAACAATTTTGGTATGTGTGCGTATACAGTCTAATTCATGTAAACGTTGTTCTTGTAGCTGTTGTTTAGGATCATGAATTAAAATTGCATTTTCTAGATCAAGGCCCCAAGCTCGAGGGTTTAAGTTATTGCCGGTGATTAACTGCCAGGAATTATCAACCCACATACCTTTAAGGTGATAGGTATTATCTCCATCTTTCCACAAGCGAATAGTTAATTGTTTGCTATCAATAAATTTTTGCAAGCGACTGATAAAACGCCGCAAATTTATTTCGTACAAATACGGTAAAGCACCAATGATTTTAAAAGGTTCTTCCGGTGGGATATAAAAGTCATTGGCGGTTTTATCACCAATAATGATCTCGACTTGCTTGCCTTCCCGCAGTAATCGATGAATTATTCGAACTAAAATTGCGGGCAAATTAAAATAAGGTGTGCAAATCGTTAGCTTTTCATTAGTTGAACCCATTAAATGAGTTATGGTTTTATTGAGTAAATTTTTCTTACCCAAACCAACGAGTGGTGTAACTGCTAATTCTTCATTGGTGGCATTATTAGAAAAAAGATATTCGGCACTTTTTAATGAAATACGAAATTGTTTGATCAAGCTTTTAATATCAATCGTTCGAGGTCGTTCACTGCTATCTAATCGCTGCGTCGCCTCTGAATCTAACAATGCATTATCAATGAATGACTTCATTGTTCGCACTAATTCAGGATTTTTAATAATTTGATAGCGGTCATAACGATATTTATCATGTTGGTGAAGATAAACATCGTTAATACTGGCACCGCTATATAATAAGGTGTCGTCAAAGAGCATCCCTTTTAAATGCAGCACGCCTAAAGCTTCTCGAGTATTTACCGCTATTCCATAAATATCAATATTAATATTTGGATTTTGTTGCTTCACATCATGATACCAATCTGCATTGGTAGCATTTGCTTTAGCTCCAATTCTTCCGCGTTGCGCTCGGTGCCAATCGACCAGAATTTTTATGTCTAATTCCGGTCGAATTCTTTTGGCTTGATAAAGAGCCTGTAAAATATCGCGGCCTGCATCATCATGTTCTAAATATAAGGCAGTGATATAGATATGACGTTTCGCTTGAGCGATTTGATCGAGCAATTCATGACGGAAATTTTCAGTCTTAAAGAGTGTTGTGACATCAGCAACCGACTGAGACAGTTTAGGCAACAGAGCGAGGTGTTGTTGATGTTTAGCTTGTTTCAGTTTAGACAACATCACAGTGTAAATATTCTCTTATTTATTCAGTTACTATACAGCTAACTGTGGGTAATTTGGTTTAATGTTAGATCTGGTAATCATAACATAGTTCCCCTATTAACAGGATTAATTGGTTATCTTGTTGAGGGCTAGTTCAAAATATTCGCCGTTATATTTATCTAAAAATGACGATATTTTAATGAGTTATCTCTGATGATAAGACTAAGGTTAGATTGACGATACTATCTTCAAACTGGACATCAACCTTAAATCCGAGTTTTTTGGCTAAGCTTATCATATTACGATTTTCTGGCATGGTTATGGCGGTCAATTTTTTGATCCCATAGGCGCGTGTATAGTTAATTAACTTATTCATTAATTGATAGCCAAGAGTAAATCCTTTCATATCCGATCTTACTAAGACTGCAAATTCAGCTTCTTGATTATCAGGATCTGCCATTGCACGCGTTACGCCGATAATTTCACTGTCATCGCCTTGATTAAGTACAGCAACAAACGCCATTTCTCGGTCATAATCTATTTGGGTCATATTTGCTAGATCATCATGACTGAATTCATTGATTTCACTAAAGTAGCGATAGTAGAGGTCTTCTTTAGTGACTCGATTGATAAATGATTTAAGCAGTGGTTCATCTTCCGGTAGAATTGGGCGCAGTAAACAGCTGATATTGTCTTTTAAGATAATTGATTGCTCTAATTCTACTGGGTAAGGGCGAATGGCCAGTCTTGCCTTTGGATCGCCTTTAACTGGGGCTAACGTCATTGATACATCGAGTAATGTGAATTCATTACCTGAGACTAATAAAGGGTGGATATCTAATTTAGTAATTTGTGGGCAGTCAATAATTAAATTAGATACTCTGACCAATAGGTTGCTTAATCCCATTATATCAAGAGGTTCTAACGCACTGCGTGACTTTATCTTATTGCCTTTAATCGCTTGAATGACGAGATAACGGGCTAATGCTAGGTTTAATGGTGGCAAAGCGACCGCAGCTTGGCTTTCTTGTTGCCATTCAATCCCACCTTCACCGAGCATGATTAACGGCCCGAAGACATTATCTTGTTCAACCGCAATTCTAAGTTCTTGCGCTCCAGCCCGATTGGCCATGCTCTGGACTAATAGCCCTTCGACCTTGGCTTGCGGAAAGTTATTGGCCACGCGCTCAAAAATTGCTTGTGCCGCGTCTTGTACCTCTTTGGCATTGCGCAGATATAGCATGACACCTTGAACTTCAGATTTATGAGTGATATCTGGTGAGCGTAATTTTAGCGCAACCGGATAGCCAATTTTTTCTGCAATTACGATAGCCTCATCACTAGAATGGGCTATCCAAGTCGGTAATGTATTTAAGCCATAGGCTTGTAGGATAGGTTGAACTTCATGAGTATCTAATTGAAGATTATTTTGAGCTAATGCTTGGCGAATTGATTGATGAGCTTGTTGAGTATTGGCCGTTATTCCTATAGGCAAAGCTGGCGTTTCAGTTAATTGTTTCTGGTTACGCCGATATTCCACCATGTGCATATACGCGGTGATTGCGCCTTCCGGCGTTCTATAGGTTGGGATCCCAGCTTCGCTGAATAGTTTTCTTGCCTCTTGCGAGGTATATTCACCACACCAGTTGGTTAGGATCGTGAGCCATTTTCCGCGTGGATGCTGTTTGATCGTCTTGATCACTTTTTCGGCCATAATTTTACTATCGGTAATGGCGCTAGGTGTGTGGATTAATAAAAGAGCATCATGATCGTGACTATCGAGCAATTTGATAAGCACGTTGATGTATCTATCTTGTGTGGCATCATCACCGAGATCTATGGGGTTCTGAGTAGAGAGAGAAAGAGGAAGAAGTGTATTTAATTGATTTTGTGTTTCATCGCCTAGCGCGGCCAGTTTACCATTACGCTGGAACAGTTCATCGAGAGCCATTGCCGCAGGTGCTGCGCCGTTACTAATGATAGATAATCTATCACCACGCAGTGGAGTCATATAACTTAATGTTTCTACAGCAGAGAACATTTCATGAGTGTCTTGTACTCGTAATAATCCGGCACGTTGGATAGCGGCGTCGTAAGCTACATCGAAGCTAGGCTGCTCACCTAATAGTTGCTGAACTTTTTGTGTTCGACCACTTTTGACTACGAGGATCGGTTTATTACGCGAAGCACTGCGCGAAGCTGAGAGAAAACGTCTGGCATCGCTAATATGTTCTAAATAAAGCAAAATTGCACTAGTTTTACTATCTCGCGCTAAATAATCGAGTAAGTCGTCGATATCAATATCGATACTATCACCCAGAGCAATAAAATAAGAAAAACCAATATCTCGATGTCTTGCCCAATCAAGTACGGTATTGGATACCGCTGCAGATTGTGAAATGAATGCTAGCTTACCTTTTAATATAGGAATAGGAGAAAAACTGGCGTTTAATCCTAACCATGGTGCGAGTATCCCCAAGCTATTAGGCCCTAAAACTCTTAATGAATATTGTTGTGCGATAGTTTTAAGTTCTGCAAATTGGGTGGATGGTGAGGAGAGAATAATGACAGTTTTACAGCCTTTTTTACCCAGTTCAATTAGGGCATCGATATTTCGGCTATGATGAGTACAGATAACCGCTAAATCTGGCTTGATAGGTAGGGTGCTAATAGAAGGATAGGCTAGGACACCTGAAACAGAGTGGCGTTTAGGGTTAACCGGTAAAATTGGCCCACTAAAACAACTCGCGAGTAGGTTTTTCATCATGACAGAGCCCGCTCTATTTGGCGCTTCCGATGCGCCAATTACGGCAATTGATTTTGGGCGAAACAGTGACTCTAATCCTCGTTGACTCATAGCCTTTCTCCTTTTCGTCAGTCTGAGGATGTTAATCTAGCTGATTTTCTTCGACTGTGCTGTGATTTGTGCCGCTGGATGAGATGGCTTTCCGGCGAGATATTGGTCGCGAAAATAACTAAAATGAGTAAGCAGCTGTTGTGAAGCCAGAAAATCTCCTGCTAATTCAAGGACTGAGGCAGCAACCTCGGCGGTACAATGTTGCTCTTCTTTTGAAGGTACTCGTAATAAATAATTTAATTTTGCTTTAGTATTAATTGAAAGTATGGGGATCCCGGAAAAATAAGGGCTTTTACGAAACATTTTTCGTGCTTCAGGCCAGGTTCCATCAAGCAAAATAAATAATGGTGGTTTGTCTGAAATATCAGGCACGTTGACTACTGTTTGTTCATTCGATGCATAACTCGCCGGAAAAATAAGGTATGGCTGGCGACTAGTGTCATTAAGTAGTGCGAGAAGTTCAGGATCGGGTTCAGTACGTGACCATTGATATGCTAAAGTATCAGGCAATATATCTGCGATAAGTTTACCCGTATTACTGGGTTTAAAAACTTCCCCATCAAACATAATTAAGCAAAAACGGCTGCGTGCGGTCATCGGTTGGATTGATTCGCATAAACACTGTTTTACTGGTAATAAGCAAGAGTCGCAACGTTGAGTGCGCCAACCGCGAGCTCGAAATAGTTTGGTCGAAAGTGCTAGACGTTGCTGGCGTAACTGATAAACCGCGTTGTGCTTCATAGTTGTCTTTTAGTTGCTGTAAAAAGTTATTTTACATATTTTACGCAACTATTTTAGGTAAATATAGCTCAGTATCGCAGGGTATAAATAGAGAGGTATTTACCGTTATAATTTAGTGTTCTTTCGAGAGTAATTATAATTTTACGCTCTCAAATCTGGATCGCCTTGTAAGTTTTGGGCTTCTTATTGAACGAGTTATTTAAGGTATATTTGACATATTTATTTTTAGATGGATTTAATTATTCCTTATTAGTAGCGTCGTGCAACAACATCATGTAATCTTCGCGCCATAGCGTAGTGGGGAAAATTAATGAACGATTCTTTTAGCGGTAAAAATGGCAAAGTCAAAGTAATGTATGTCCGTAGTGAGGGCAGTGATGATAGCCAAAATAGAAACAAGCGTCCGTCAGCTAAAGACGGTAAATTTAATAAAGACAGCAAATTCAATAAAGGCGGCAAGTTCAATGACAGCCGCAGTCGTCAGAGTGATGACAGAAAATCAGGTGCGTCAGCATACAGTAGCGAACGCTCGCCGTGGAAAACAGTTTCTCGTTCCAGTGATGATGAAATAGTTAACGATCATGGCGGCATTTCAGGCAAAAGTTTTATTGATCCTGAGCAACTGCGTAAACAGCGTTTAGAAGAAACCCGTATTTATGGTGAGAACGCTTGTCAGGCAATGTTTAAAAATCGCCCTGATGCTATTGTCCGTGCCTGGTTCTTAAAATCAGTTACACCCCGTTTTCGTGATGCACTTAAATGGATGGCGGCTAATCGTAAAGCCTATCATGTTGTCGATGAAGATGAATTAACTAAAGCTTCGGGTACCGATCATCATGGTGGCGTTTGCTTTATTATCAAAAAACGCGGTGGAATGGATGCAGACACATATCTGCAAACGGCACCTAAGCAAGATTGTGTACTGGCGTTAGAAGATATTGGTAATCCACATAATCTCGGCGGTATTATGCGTAGCTGTGCACACTTCGGCGTGAATGGCGTGATTTTGCAAGATGTGGGCATGCTTGAATCAGGTGCCGCTATCCGAACCGCTGAAGGTGGCGCAGAGCACATTAAAGGCATTGATGCTGATGGCTTCACTGGGGCATTGGATAAATTCCGTCAAGCTGGTTATACCATTGTTACTACATCCAGCCATAAAGGCAGCCAAGATATCGCAAAAGTTCAGTTGCCAGAAAAAATGGTCTTGGTTATTGGTCAAGAAAGCGATGGACTGAGCGACAGTGTTTGGGATCAAGGTGACTTGAGCCTATTTATCGGCGGTACCAATAAGGTTGAAAGCCTGAATGTGTCAGTAGCAACAGGTATTATGTTGGCACAGTGGTGGCAGCAGAATAAAGTTAATTAAGTTTTAACTCATCACTCGCCTGTTTTCTGATTAAGCAGCAAAATAGGCGAGTATATTTTTTATTGATCATAAATTTCATTACTTATTTTTCCTTTCTCCCTTTCTCTTTTTGTGAAATTGCCTCTCAATAATATTTTTTATTCCTGTATTAATTCTTTTTGGTTTAATTTTAGCCAAAAAAAAGAAGCCGTAGCTCCTTTTTATCATGGTATATGCCTTTCAACTATTATGTTAATTCTTTAGTGGGAACCACCACCATCTTCTTTAGAGCCGGGGCTAAAAGGTGGTTTCGCAAACCAAACTAGTATCATCAGCAGGATAAATATTCCGGCTGATATCCAGAAGATCTCATTTGCTGAAATAATTAGTCCCTGGTCGGTAATATTTTTGGCTAAATACCCCAAGCTTTGTTGCTCATCCATACCCATTTCAGATAATTGGGTGTAAATCTCTTGCGCGTTGGGATTATAAGGATCAACGAAAGCTGCAAAATTTTCATGGTGCATTGACTCTCGCTGCGTCCACAATGTAGTCGTAATCGATGTGCCGATAGCGCCTGCCAAGGTGCGCATAAAATTAGATAAACTGGAAGCTGAGGCCATTTTTTCCGGTGGTAATCCCGAAAGTGTAATGGTAGTTAGTGGCATAAAGAAACAGGCAATTGCTAGTCCTTGCACAAATTGTGGCCATGCAACAGCGGCAAAACTCATGCCCGGTTCAAAGGTGTAAGCTCGCCAATAATAGCAAACCGCATAGATAATAAAGCTGAAGGTAACCAAATAGCGCATATCGATACGATTTCCAAATCGCCCAATGATTGGGGTGATCAATAACGGTAATAATCCCACTGGTGCAGACGCTAAACCGGCCCAAGTCGCAGTATAGCCAAACACTTGCTGTAATAGCTGCGGAAGTAGCACGATAGTACCGAAATACAGCATATAAGCTAGGCTGAGCGATAAACAGCCGATAGTAAAGTTCCGCTGTTTAAACAACGATAAATCAATTACTGGGTGTTCATCAGTCAGTTCCCATACAATCAAGAAGGCGATAGCCACTAAGGCCACAACTGCCAGTACGATAATTTCTGTGGAATTAAACCAATCTAATTCTTTGCCTTGGTCAAGCATAATTTGTAATGCGCCAATACCCAAGACCAACAGAGCTAATCCAATAGTATCAATAGGTTTAATCGCTATTTTAGTTTCTCGTCCTTTGAGAACTTTGGTAATAATAGCGATAATAATCAGACTAAAGGGCACGTTAATAAAGAAAATCCAGCCCCAATGATAGTTATCACTAATATATCCCCCCAAAATGGGTCCACAAATTGGGGCAATAACGATAGTCATCGACCACAATGCCAGTGCCATATTACGTTTTGCAGGGGGGTAATTATTCAGTAATAGACTTTGAGACAGCGGGATTAATGGGCCGGCAACCAGACCTTGAAGTACACGAAATAATATCAGCATACCTAGGCTATCAGAGATGCCACACAGCCAAGAGGTCAGGGCAAATAGCCCTGTTGACCATAAAAATAGTCGAACCTCACCAATACGTTTGGCGAGCCAGCCGGTGATCGGGATAGATATTGCATTGGCTACCCCAAAAGAGGTAATGACCCAAGTACCTTGAGAGTTAGAGGCACCAAGGTTTCCCGCAATTGTAGGAATTGCTACATTAGCAATGGTTGAATCGAGCACTTGCATAAAAGTGGCTAATGACAGGGCTATTGTCATCCACGCAAGTTGAGCTCCTTGTAAAGGCGTTTTTATCACGCTATGTTCCTCTGATTACTGGTTACCAGAGTTACTATTAATGATGTCAGTAACTATTTGGTCTGCCGGGGACATATCAATCATCAGAGCAGAAGTATGATACGCGGGAGTGATTCGTGTGCTTTTTGATAACACTTTCCCCTGTTTATTTTGGGTATCAACAGTTACATTGGCAGATAAACCAATACGTAATGGATGTTCTTCTAACTGAAGAGGATCTAAGGCGATTCGGACAGGTAAGCGTTGAACGACTTTTATCCAGTTACCGCTGGCATTTTGTGCGGGTAATAAGGAAAATGCACTGCCTGTTCCCATATCTAGCCCAACAACTGTGCCTTTAAACTCGAGGTCATCACCATAAAAATCGGTAATAACCTTGGCAGGCTGGCCAATTCGCATATCGGCCAGTTGTGTTTCTTTAAAATTTGCATCAATCCACATGCCTTCGGCTGGAATAATGGCCATTAATGGTTTAGCGGGTGTGACTTGTGCACCAATTTGTACGCTTCGACGTGATACATAGCCATCGACAGGACTAACAATTTTAGTACGTTGTAAGGCAAGCCAAGTATTTTTGACTTCAGTCGCCGCTTGCTCGACAGCAGGTTGTTTATCGATTGGCGTATCAAGGATAATGGCTTGATTAGCATTAAATTGTTCGATAGCAACATCTAATGCAGCTTTAGCACTAATTACAGCTTCGCGCGCATGTTGTAATTCTTCTTTACCTATCAGATTACTATTTCCCAGAACTTCACGACGTTTTAAATCGTTTTGTAACCGATTCAGATCGGAACGGCGTAAAGCAATATTCGCTTGATATTGCTTGCTATTAACTATTTGCTGGTGGGTTTGTCGGACATTATTAGCCAATGTTGTTTTGGCTTTTTCTAATGCTAATAGGGCATCTTTTGGGTCTAATTCAACTAATACTGAGCCACTTTTAACGTAATCAGTATTATCGACATTAACTGTCATTACGCTACCAGAAACCTGAGACATAATTTGTACTTGGTTACCTGCAATGTAGGCGTTATCTGTGGCTTCATAGTGCCTGAGTATGAGGAACCAATAAGCAAACCAGCCAACACCAACAATAATAAAAATAAAAGAGAGTAATAATAATATATTACGACGTTGTTTCTTTTTATTATTGCGTGGCGTGTGTTTAATATCCTCACTAACACTCATCGGGTGTTTCTCCGTGTTCTTCTTCATTGGGATCGAATTGATGTAAATCTAGACACTAAGACGTGACTACTTCCAGTGGTTAATAACCTCACTGGAAGTAGTGCTGACAATAATTGAGATCGTATAACGAAAATATTGTTAGCTTATAGATGAAAGGATAATGAATTATCGCTAACTGAGAAGTTTTTTTTATTCATTTAGTCAAAAAATGGCTCAAATACATTAAACGTATTACTTATATAGCTATTTTGCTGCATCAAAACCTAAATTATCAAGTTTTGTGAGCAGACTACGCATTAGTTTATCTAATTGTGCTTTCTCTGTGGTATCTAGTACCGACCAAATATCGCGGAGGCAGTCGTACTGAGGCGGTAAAAGACTGTTTAAAAATTCAGTGCCTTTATCGGTCAGATGTAAATGCAAACAGCGGCGATCATTTTGGCTTTCTTTGCGTTCTATCCAGCCATTTTTTTCTAATTCATCGGCAATTCGAGTGGCATTAGTCCGTGATGAACCTAATGCTGCACTTAATTCTGACGGTTGAATGCTGCGTGATTCTTTGGTATCCAAGATCATTAGAGCCATAAATAACGTCTCATTAATTCCTTGGGATTTAAGCATATGATTGCGGCAGTCTAATAATTTACCGTGCACATGCATACATAAGCGAGTTAATAGAATCTCCTGATAAGGGATCGTTTTATTTAATGCATTTTGCTGTGTTACTCGTGTATTTAGTAGTTCTTCTGTTGGTTTAAATGAACTTTCCATTATTTAGATACCTTATTAGTTTCAGTTGGTAAGATAACAACTGTCATCAACCTTCTAAATGGTATATTAAACGCTAAATTTAGCAATTAGAGTTATTTGATCTCATCGAATTTATTTTGATAATGATACCTAATTCATAAATTTTACGAATGTTAATCCAAAAAAAGTGGCAGAGATATTTTTATTAATATTATTACTAATGTAAGTAAAAATAACTAAAATGAGTTGTTTTAGTTAAACTTATACCAATGAAACTATTAATAAATGCGCTGTCGATTAAAATCAAAATAACTATAAAAACAAAAAAGCCTTTATTTATAGCATGTTATGTGGTTGCTTAGCATAAGTACTGCTAAGTTATATTCTTATAAAAATGAAAAATAACTAATTCAATTTTATTTTTACTAAATTAATATGAGCTAATTAATCTAGATGGTTGATTTATTGTATCACTGAAGAAAAAATAAGTTTTTGTTTAATAGTGCCAATTGTTTATTTTCTTTAAAGAAATAATACCGTTAAGGTATTAAATTATTTTTTTTTACTAAAGAGTATTTTATGGATGTTATTTTTGGGCGATAAGCAGGATTTTTATGGTAATTTCATGATGATTTTTTAGATTTAAATATTATTTTTTCTGATGATTATAAATGGGGTAGATGATAATTAATCTCGTTAACTCGAACATGTAAATATATTCTATCTATCTGATTTATAATAGAATGTTTTAAGTAGTCTGGTTACTATTTTCTTTCTTTATAAGCACTATTTGATGAGGGATATAGTCAATAAGCAACGGACTATAAAAAATAGCCTATAAACAGGGAGCTATAAGAAATATTCGATAAAAAAGACTATAAACGTCTATCTATAAAAAGCTGATGGCGATTAATCGCGCATCAGCTTGATGGTAGACAATAAATACAGAGTAAAAGAGGCTAATTAGCTTTTATTATCCTCGATGATAGGATCGAAACGAGCACCGAAGGCCCAAACGATTAAGCTTATCAAACAAAGAATACCTCCGGTGATAGCGATACCGTACCATCCCGCATAGTGATAAGCATATCCCGATGCTAAAGACCCCAGAGCACCACCGATAAAATAACTGGTCATATAGCCCGCAGTGAGTCTGCCGCGAGCTTCTGGCATGATCCGGTATAATGTACTTTGATTAGTAATATGAAGCCCTTGCACCGCTAAATCGAGAATTAAAATTCCGATAATAAAGCCGATTAAAGACTCTTTGGCGAAACCAATCGGTATCCAAGAGAGTAGTAAAAGAATCAGGCTAATCAAAGTGACTTTTTTACCTTTCCCTTTATCCACTAAATGTCCAGCTTGTAAGGCCATTAATGCTCCCGCCGCTCCGGCTAAGCCGAACAGACCTATAATACCGTCTGAAAAATTAAACGGCTCGCCGGCTAATAAAAAAGCCATGGCTGTCCATAATAAGGCGAAATTGGCAAAAGCTAATCCGCCTAATATCGATCTCACTGCTAATACGGGAGTCGTAAAAAATAGCTGGAAAATAGAGCCCAATAGTTGGCCATAATTTAATTCTATCGGGGACTGATAACGCGGTAACTTACGCCACATTATCACCACTAACAGCATCAGTATGAAGAAAGCTAGCCAATAGATAGCCCGCCATCCGCCAATCATAGCCATCGCACCAGAAAGTGTTCTAGCTAACAAAATTCCCAGTAATAGACCACTCATAATAAAGCCAACGGCTTTTCCTCGCTGGTGGGGTTTGGCGAGAGTGGCGGCTAATGGTACGAGAATTTGAGCTACTACAGAGAATAATCCTGTTAATCCTGTTCCTAATAAAATTAACCAGATATTGTTGGCCAGGGCGGTCACCAATAGACCACAAGCTGATAATATGGTCATGATTAAAATCAGATTACGCCGTTCAAAAAGATCGCCAAGGGGAACTAAAAGCAGCAATCCTACGGCATAACTTAATTGTGCGGTGGTAACGATAAACCCGGCCATATTCGTGGTTAAGTTAAATTGTACAGCAATGGTATCTAATAATGGTTGTGCATAATAATTACTGGCAACCACGAGTCCGGTGGCAATCGCCATCAGTAGAACAAGACCTGGGGTAAGCTCGGCTTGTGGGGTTGATTTCATTAATGTTGCTATCCGAAAAATAAAATAAGGTGATTAATATATATAAATATATTCAATTACGTTATTCCATTGAAGCGATTTATGTAGTGTTGTTGGTTATCAATGCCGTGGTGTTGGCTATCAATGTATTGATGTCAGCGGATAAAAAACGGTCATTATAGAGTTAATTCAATAATGACCATTGTGAACATTAGCTTTTATGGGGATTAAAAACCCCGATTAAATGATTATTTATTGGCGGCTTGGCGTGCTTGCTCAACCCAGCCATCAAAGGTTTTCTGGTGCGCTTTAATCCAACCATTAGCATGGCGTTCGATATTAGCTTCTGACGCTTCGCCATTGTGCATTCTTAGGTTTTGAGCGTTGACATCAGCTACTGGTAAGCTCATGACTTCAAACAATTTCGCAGCAGCAGGGTTCTCTTTAGCCCATTGTTTATTGGCAGCAATATGCATGGTATTTGCTGGGAAGCCATAATTTTTACCGTTTGGTAATTTGGTATCAATTTTTTCACCGTTAGGCATAGATGAGAAGGAAACTTCTAACCATACAACATCGCGCCCCGGTTTTAATACATCGCTTATCCAGTAAGGTGTCCACGTATAATAGAAGATAGGTTTGCCTTCTTTATAACGTGTTATGGTATCGGCCATCATCGCGGCATAGTTGCCTTGATTATGATCAACGCTGTTAGTCAAACCATAGGCTTTAAGATGGTTATTAATGGCCGCTTCACAACCCCAGCCTGGATTACACCCGGTTAAATCGGCCTTACCATTATTATTGGTATCAAAAAGCTTAGCAATTTTAGGATCTTTAAGTTGCTCAATGTTCGTTATATGGTATTTATCGGCGGTTTTTTTGTCGATTAAATAACCTTGAGCGGCATTAGTGACATAATTACCTTGGCGATAGAACGCTTTGTCACCACCTGCGGCTTCATATTGGGTATTGTGTAAAGGTACCCAGCTAACGGCCAGAAAGGTCGCATCGCCAGAAGCTATGGAGGAGTATGCAACATTATAATCAACTTCTTTTATCGGTTGTACATCATAGCCTAATTGCTCTAGGGCTTTATTGACCAGTAATGTTTGAAATGTTTCTTCGGAAATCGTACTTTGAACGGGTTGAACTTTAATTCCTTTCCCCGGTTTATCATTCGCCAATACCGTGGTACTCATTAGCGTTGTCAGGGCAGCTGCTAAGATGACTGTCTTTTTCATTATGGCCTCTATCAGTTGTCATATGACTTGCCTTGGCAAGTTATTCGCTGAGTTAAACAGCGTGAGATTGAATGGGCGGAGGATAGGGGGCTACCCTCCGGTTGATAGATATTATATGCGTTATTTTTTACCGACTAATTTGGTAATAGCTCCGATTGGACCAGTTTGATACCAACGTTGCGGGCCTTTAGTACGGCTGTCTCTACCCAATGATTGAGTTAATCTATCCAGAATAATTGCCAGAATAACGATACCTACACCGCCTACTGAGGCGAGACCCATATCGAGTCGACCAATACCTCGTAGTACCATTTGACCTAAACCGCCAACGGCTATCATCGAAGCAATAACAACCATTGAAAGTGCCAGCATCAATGTTTGATTAACTCCGGCCATGATGGTCGGCATAGCTAAAGGGAGCTGAACTTTAAACAGCAATTGTTTCGGGCTGGCACCAAACGATTCTGCTGCTTCAACTAAATCAGCAGGAACATGTTTAATCCCTAAAATGGTTAAACGAATGATTGGTGGTAGCGCAAATATAATGGTTACCACGACACCGGGTACGTTACCAATACCAAATAGCATGACAATCGGTACTAAATAAACGAAGGCTGGTGTTGTTTGCATGGCATCTAATATCGGCCGGATAATTTTGGCTGCTCTATCACTGCGTGCCAGCCATATCCCTAAGGGAAGGCCGATAATGATACAAAAGAATAACGATGTAAGTACCAGTGCTAACGTTACCATCGCTTCAGACCATGCGCCAATGGCTCCTATTGCTATCATGGCAATAAACGTTGCTACACCCATGACCCGACCTGAAAGCTGCCAAGCAATTAAAGCAAATATAATAATTGCTATCGGCGAGGGGAGCGACAGCAACATTTGCTCAAAGCCGCTGAGGATAAAATCGATCGGAACACGTATCCCTTGGAACACCGGTCTAAAATTAATCACGACCCAATCGATAGCGTGAGTGACCCAGGAATCGAGAGGGATCAGTGTGTGCTGAAACGGATCCATTAAATTAAAACTGTCGGCAGGAATACTGTCGGCAGGTACATCAAGCCAATCAGTGCCACCTCCGGCGCTAACTTGATCTGCGCCTTCAGTGCTTCCTCCCCAAGGATCAGTACCGTCAGGGGTTGATGACGCTCCCCAAGGATCGGCTGCTGGGTCGGTCGACGTGACATTTTCCTGAGTATCCGTGCTATTTGGCGTACTGCTTGCCGCCCAAGGATCGACAGTATTGGTTTCTTGTGAAGTGGTATTACTCATTCGGTGTCTCCTTATCCAAAGCCTGCAGTAACATTCCTTTCGAAATTACGCCAACATAACGATTATTGTCGTTAACAACGGGCACTGCACAGGGCGCTTGGGCGACGACAGAGATTAGTTCGTTAAGTGGGGTATCCGCATTAATGGTCGGAATATCACTTAATATGGCTGCATCGATATCTTGTTTTTCACGCAGCGCATGCTCTAAAGAATCAACAGAGACAATACCGACAAAGGTGTGTCCACGTGAAATTAGGTATCCATGGCTTCTGTCTTCGTCATTCAGCACTTTAAGCGCAGAGCGAGGACCAAAGCCTTGGGCAATATGCAACAGCGCATCAGGGCGTCTACGTGCAACGTCTTTGGCACTAAAAACTTGGCTAACGTCGACACCCCGGAAAAACGTACGAACATAATCATTGGCCGGATTATTCAGAATTTCGTCTGGTGTACCGACTTGAACCACATCGCCGCCTTGCATAATGGCAATTCGATCACCAATACGCATTGCTTCATCCAAATCATGGGAAATAAATACGATAGTTCGCTGTTTATCGCCTTGTAATGACAAAAGCTCATCTTGCATTTCGGTACGAATTAATGGGTCAAGTGCAGAAAATGCTTCATCCATCAATAAGATATCAGGATCATTTGCCAGTGCTCGAGCAAGCCCAATACGCTGGCGCATCCCGCCTGATAATTCATCAGGGTAAGAGTATGCCCAATTTTCTAAATTAACTTGCTTTAGTGCATCTAATGCTTTTTGATGGCGTTCGTCTTTAGGAATACCTGCTAGCTCCATACCAAATGCTGTATTATCAATTACGTTCATATGTGGCATTAATGCGAACGATTGAAATACCATACTGATTTTGCTGCGTCGAACTTGGCGCAATTCGCTGTCGGAGATATTCGAAATATCTTGGCCATCAATCAGTACTTGTCCCCTTGTAGGGTCTATCAGACGATTGAGGAGGCGCACCAGTGTTGATTTGCCGGAGCCCGATAGCCCCATAACAACAAAGATTTCGCCTTCTTCAATTGCCAGATTGGCGTCATGTACACCAATAGTTAGCCCTGTTTTTTCAAAAATCTGATCTTTGGTCATGCCTGATTCAAGCATTTTAAATGCTTGATCTGGATGTTCCCCGAATATTTTATATAAGTTTTTAACTTCAAGTTTTATCGCCATAAATAAATAGTATTCCTATTTTTTGTTTGGTGAATAAATTAGCCTTACTTAGTAATTATTTTTATCTATATTTATATTGTATTTTCTTTTCGAAAATTTTTTGAATTTTTGAGTAATCTTTAAAACTCATTTTTGTTAACGACTTGTTCTCGTTAACTGATTAGTTTATTTGAAAATACTCAGGATTAAATTTCAACACTAAATTTCTCTAGTTAAATCTAATCCGTATTTAATTAAATTATTCATAATAAATTTAATAATCCATTAATTTAAGACAGCGGTATACCCTAGCATACTGAGTCAGCCATACAACCCTATGTTCAATGGAATTAATCAAATAATTAGCTATCTAGCGTGAGAAAAAAAGATTGTGGATTTTATATTTTATCGAATAATTTACTCAATTATTAAGCTATTAATAATTCTCTGTTTCTTATCTAACGGTATGATTTAAAATTATAAATCAGTGATTTTTATTACATTAATTAGGTGAAAATTAAAATATAAAATAAATACGTATTTCTAGATTATAGGATGATATTTATCATCGTAAAAATAAATACAGATATGCACACTATTGATTAATAAATTTAAACATTATTCTGTGATTTTGTCCATTTATAGACATTAATCTGATATTTTCTTGATGGATTAATCGTAAAAAATGAATTATTTACTTCAATGAGCATGTAAATGACGAGGTTATTGATGTGTTTTGGGTGATAAAATAACCCATTGAATTAAAGTTGATTTTATTCAATGGGTTGCGATTTCATTAGATAAATTGATTTATCTTGACGGGTGGACTAGAAATCCCAATCATCATCCTCGGTATTAACTGCTTTACCGATAATATAAGAAGAACCTGATCCAGAGAAGAAATCATGATTTTCATTTGCATCTGGAGATAATGCCGATAATATTGCAGGGCTAACATCCGTCATTTCTGCTGGAAATAATGCTTCATAGCCTAAATTCATTAAGGATTTATTGGCATTATAATGCAGAAATTTTTTGACGTCTTCAGTCCATCCTACAGTATCATATAATTCTTCTGTATATTTTATCTCATTGTCATAAAGATCTAATAATAATGAAAAAGTAAAATCTTTAATTTCCTTCTTTATATCGTCATCGCATTTTTCTAAGGACTTTTGAAATTTATAACCAATATAATAGCCATGTACGGCTTCATCACGAATAATTAATCGAATTAAGTCGGCTGTATTAGTTAGCTTTCCTCGGCTTGACCAATACATAGGTAAATAGAAACCAGAATAAAATAAAAAGGATTCTAAAAAAACACTGGCGACTTTTTTCTTTAAAGGGTGATCGGCGCAATAATAAGACATTATAATATTGGCTTTATTTTGTAAGAATAGATTTTCTTCACTCCAACGATAGGCTTCATCAACATCGGCTGCCAGACATAAAGTAGAAAACATTGAGCTATAAGAACGAGCATGTACCGCTTCCATGAAGCAGATATTCGACATCACAGCTTCTTCATGGGGAGTAAGCGCATCATCCATTAATTTGGGAGCACCAACGGTATTTTGTAAAGTATCTAATAGTGTTAGCCCAGTAAAGACTCTAATAGTTAATTTCTTTTCAGCATCAGTTAATGTATTCCAAGACGGAAGATCATTTGAAAGTGGTATTTTTTCCGGTAGCCAGAAATTAGTCGTTAACCGATTCCAAACTTCTAAATCTTTATCGTCTTCAATTTTATTCCAATTTATTGCCTTAATTAGACGGAGGGGAGTCGCTTCGCTCATTTTATCTATTCCTATTATAGAGTGCATGAAACACAACCTTGGACTTCGGTGCCTTCCAGAGCAATTTGCTTTAATCGAATGTAATAGAGGCTTTTAATTCCTTTTTTCCACGCGTAAATCTGCGCCCGATTAATATCGCGTGTAGTCGCTTCATCTCTGAAAAATAGCGTTAATGATAAGCCTTGATCAACATGCTGAGTTGCTGCTGCATAGGTATCAATTATTTTTTCTGGGCCAATTTGATAAGCGTCTTGATAATATTCTAAATTATCATTATTCATAAATGGCGCAGGATAATAGACTCGACCGAGTTTTCCTTCTTTGCGGATCTCTATTCGAGATACGATAGGATGAATGCTCGATGTAGAGTTATTGATATAAGATATTGACCCTGTGGGGGGAACCGCCTGAAGATTTTGATTATAAATCCCATACGTCATAATTGAGCGTTTTAGCTGCACCCAATCGTCTTGGCTAGGCAATATGATCCCCGCTTTATCGAATAAAGCTGCCACAGTTGTAGTTTTTGGTCGCCATGTTTGCTCAATATATTTATTAAAATATTCGCCACTGGCGTAAGTTGAATTCTCAAAGCCGTTAAACGTTTGCCCTCGTTCTATGGCTAATTGATTGGAAGTTTTTAATGCATGATAGGTAACCGCATAAAAATAAATATTTGTAAAATCAATTCCTTCCTCTGAGCCATAATAGATTTTTTCACGAGCAAGATAACCGTGTAAATTCATTTGCCCTAACCCAATAGCATGAGATTGATGATTACCTTGCTCTATAGATGGTACGGAATGAATATGGCTCATGTCAGATACTGATGTTAATGCACGGATCGCGATTTCAATAGATTTAGCAAAATTGGGGGAATCCATGGTTTTAGCAATATTCATCGAGCCAAGATTACAGCTGATATCTTTACCTATATGGCGATAGTTTAAATTATCATCGTATTCACTGGCACTATTCACTTGTAAAATTTCAGAGCACAAATTACTCATATTGATTCGGCCATGAATAGGATTGGCTCGATTGGCGGTATCTTCAAATAAAATATAGGGATAGCCAGATTCAAATTGAATTTCGGCCAGTGTTTGGAAAAACTCACGGGCTTTTATTTTTTGTTTGCGTATATCTTTATTATTAACCAGTTCATGGTATTTATCGCTGATACTGATTTCTGACATTGCTACGCCATATTCTCGTTGAATATCATAAGGCGAGAATAAATACATATCCTGATTATCTTTGGCTAACTGGAAGGTGATATCAGGAATAACCACACCGAGTGATAGCGTTTTAATGCGTATTTTTTCATCGACATTTTCACGTTTAGTATCGAGAAAGCGCATAATATCAGGGTGATGAGCGTGTAGATAAACAGCTCCAGCGCCTTGACGTGCACCTAACTGGTTCGCATATGAAAATGCATCTTCCAACATTTTCATTACTGGAATAACGCCAGAAGATTGGTTTTCAATTAATTTAATTGGCGCACCAGCTTCTCGGAGATTGGTTAATAGAAATGCGACACCTCCCCCACGTTTCGACAATTGCAATGCAGAATTAACGGCCCGGCCAATCGACTCCATATTATCTTCTATCCGCAATAAAAAGCAGGAGACTAACTCGCCACGTTGTTTTTTACCGCAGTTAAGAAAGGTCGGCGTTGCAGGTTGAAAGCGTCCAGTGATGATTTCGTCGACCAGCGATGAGGCGACCTCTGGGTTACCTTGTGCCAATGTTAAAGCAACCAGGCATACACGGTCTTCATAGCGCTCTAAATAGCGTTTGCCATCGAAGGTTTTTAAAGTATAGCTAGTATAATATTTAAAGGCGCCCAAAAAAGTCTGGAAGCGAAATTTATGCTGATAGGCTTGCTGAAATAATTGTTTGATAAAAGCAAAATCATATTGTTCCAGCACGGATGATTCGTAATAATTTTCATTGACTAGAAAATCAAGTTTCTCTTTTAGGTCATGAAAGAACACTGTATTTTGGTTTACATGCTGGCGGAAGTAGTGATGCGCAGCCAGTTTATCTTGTTCAAATTGAATATTACCTTGGCTATCATAAAGATTGAGCATGGCGTTTAATGCATGATAGTCAACGGTTAGATTATTGTGTAATTGAGGCATTTGTGCTCGCTCTATATTGATTATTACAGTACGGTACTTGTGTGGTGCTGCCAAAAACGTTCGAGTCCTTCGCGTACTAAGCGGACATCTGTTTCTGTGCCCAACAGCTCGAATTTATATAAGTAGGGGACTTGGCATTTTTCAGCAATAATATTGCCAGCCAGTGCGAATGCTGTTCCAAAATTAGTGTTGCCCGCAGCGATTACGCCTCGAATAAATTGTCTATTCTCAGCAATATTTAAGAAACGAATGACGGGTTTAGGCACCGCCCCTTTAATTCCTCCTCCCCCATATGTTGGTAGAAGCAAGATATAGGGCTGAGTCGCTATCAATGTATTATCTTCAGCATTCATGGGTAGCCGAGTCGCGGGCAATCCAAGCTTGGTAACAAAACGATGGCTATTTTCTGAACGACTAGAATAGTAGATAAGTGGCTGTGTTTTTATGGGTAGCTTCATGGACAGCTCCTGGATATTTCTAGGCTGATATAATTTGGGAATTCAGTTTAGACATGCGGTTTAGGCGGTGTAGTCCAACTTACTATTTAGGGCTAAAGACCCAGCAGCATGTCAGGACGAAATCCAGACCAATGCTTTTGACCCACTACCACTACAGGTACTTGTTGATAACCGAGCTGGCGTACAAAATCTAATGCAGTATTATCTTGAGTTAAATCGATAACGCGGTAAGGGATATTTTTTCGTTCAAGCGCTTGATAGGTTGCATTGCACTGTACACAGTTGGGTTTGCTGTAAATTGTCACGACAGTCATTTTTATCACCTTGTAGCAATTGGATAGAATTGTATGGCTAACGAAGTGACCCAATACTACATATTGTAATTAACTCTTTCAACCGCACTATATATAGTGTTATTTGGTTTTTGAATGATAATTATTCTAATTTGTTGATAAGCAGTTATTAACACTAAGAATATATTTTTAGCAAAAAATATTTTTTAGTTATCCAGCTACGATGACTTTCTCTGTCAGAAGGCTGAGAAAAAATATCATTGCTATAAACATATATTTTGCTTTATAACTGGATAAACGATCATGTTAATTATCTATCTGGAGAGGGTATGTATTATCATTATGTGGCGACACCAGCGTTGTTCCCTCGGCCGTGGGTACAAATTACAGCTGATGAATTAGGAATTACTACGATTTATTTTGTTGATGATCAAGCTTATCAAGAGAAAAAAAATATCCATACCAAGCAATGCGCTAAAGAATTGAAAGAATATTTTAGCCACAAGCGTAAAAGTTTCTCTGTAGCGCTTAATCCTCAGGGAACTGAGTTTCAGCAGAAAGTTTGGCAACAACTGCGTAAAATTCCATTTGGGGGGCGTTGGAGCTATAAAGACTTAGCGCTGACATTAGGCTCTGCTAATTATTGTCGAGCTGTAGGAATGGCCAACTCACGTAATCCGATTTCATTAATTATCCCTTGCCATCGCGTTATAGGGCATGATGGAAAACTAGTCGGTTATACGGGGGGGTTGAATATAAAAGACTGGCTTTTAGCCCATGAAGCAGGTAGAAAATTGGTCTAATTAGCTCGAAATGATGATGATATCTATGAATTAATAAATTTGTAGCATAAAAATAATAAAGTGAGTTAATTAATATAATTGATAATAATTAACGTTTATTGTCTTTTTATCGAGCGATTAATCGTTTTTTTGCGATTTTAATCAATTTTCGTGATCTAAGTTGTAGACAACAGGCTTAACAATCTGCTGTACTGTAGGGGACACTTATGGTGTGTCTATTTTTTATTAAAGGTAATATTTGATGTCAAAAGTTAAAGGTAGCGTTAAGTGGTTCAACGAATCTAAAGGTTTCGGTTTTATCACTCCAGAAGATGGTAGCAAAGATGTATTCGTTCATTTCTCTGCAATTCAAGGCGATGGCTTCAAAACATTAGCTGAAGGCCAAAGAGTTGAATTTGAAATCACTGACGGTGCTAAAGGCCCTTCAGCTGTAAACGTTTTCGCGATCTAATTATTTCGCATTAAACGATACAAACAGCTTTATAAACTCGTCTTTTCTATAAAATGAAAGACGAGTTTTTATTTGTCTAAAATTTGATAAAACAAGCCTAGAGCAGGTTAATTGCTTTAATAGTTAAGGAATGGTGAGGCAATAAATAAGAGATGATTAAGTAATAGTTGTGGAATAAAGCTATGAGGAAAAATTAAGGATAATTGGATGGTAGGATAATCTCGATTATCTGAATAAATTATATTAGCCGTTTCTCTAAAAATTATTATTTAGAAAAACGGCTAAATGAACCGGTTAATCTTCGTATCTAATTTCTTTTATTTAACTTCTTCGCCTTTCGCTTGCATATCCGCATGATAAGAAGAACGTACAAACGGACCACAAGCTGCGTGGGTAAAGCCCATTGCAATGGCTTCGGCCTTCATTTCTTCAAACTCTGCAGGGCTAACATAGCGTTTTACTGGCAAATGGTGACGGCTTGGCTGCAAGTATTGACCTAGAGTTAACATGGTGACGCCGTGCCGGCGTAAATCCCGCATTACTTCAATGATTTCTTGATTAGTTTCGCCTAAACCGACCATCAAACCTGATTTAGTTGGAATATCAGGATGTGCTTGTTTAAATTTCTCAAGCAATTTTAGCGACCATTCATAGTTTGCGCCTGGGCGTACTTGGCGATAAATACGTGGAACGTTTTCAAGATTATGATTGAAGACATCTGGTGGTGTTGCGGTTAAAATTTCTAACGCTTTATCCATACGTCCACGGAAGTCGGGAACTAATGTTTCAATTTTTATATTGGGGCTTTTTTCACGAATAGCGGTAATACAGTCCGCAAAATGTTGCGCACCACCGTCACGTAGATCATCACGATCAACCGAAGTGATAACGACATAGCGCAGTGCCATATCGTGAATGGTTTGGCCTAATTTATGTGGCTCATTGGCATCTGGTGTAGTTGGGCGACCATGCGCAACGTCACAGAAAGGGCAGCGGCGAGTACAAATGGCGCCCAAAATCATAAAAGTTGCCGTGCCATGGTTGAAACATTCAGACAGATTAGGGCAAGAGGCTTCCTCACACACTGAATGCAGGCCATTTTTACGCATAGCTGCTTTGATACCCTGAATACGACTGGAATCTGCGGGAAGTCTAATTTTCATCCACTCAGGTTTACGTAAAATCTCTTCACGTTCGGTCACAACTGTTTTGACCGGAATTAGCGCCATTTTATCTGCGTCACGATACTTAACGCCACGCTCCATCTGAATTGGTTTACTCATAATTATGCCGGTTCCAGTTAGATTCTAGGATGATGATTCAAGGTTTCGACAAAGACAGCAGATTAACCTTCGCCGATTAATGCCAGATCTCTTCGATCTTAGGATTAACTGTGCAGCGAGCTAATACTCGATGACTAATCTAGATCCGCGGTTATTACCGATGATCACCTTAAAATCACACATTAAAAAATAGTTTAAAAATGTTAAAAAATTATAGCATTATTATTGAACAAGATGAAATCCTAGCACGTCACAGAATTGTTTAATTAGCACGGGCTGAACATCATTTAAACTAATTTCAGGCACAAATGCCTGCATTTGGGTCATTTGTAAACCTTGATAGCCACACGGATTAATTCGCCTAAACGGTTCAAGATCCATCGCGATATTTAATGCCAGACCATGAAATGAACGGCCATTGCGAATACGTAATCCAAGCGAGCAAATTTTACATCCCTCGACATAAACTCCGGGGGCATCAGGACGCGCATTGGCAGAAATATTAAAGGCTGCTAATGTCCGGATGACTGTATTTTCAATTGCCGTGACCAGTTCTCTTACGCCAATTTTATTTCGCTTGAGATCCAGTAGCACATACATCACTTGCTGGCCGGGACCGTGGTAGGTGACTTGCCCACCCCTATCACTTTGAATGACCGGGATATCCCCAGGTGCTAGAACATGTTCAGCTTTACCTGCTTGCCCTTGAGTAAATACTTTCGGGTGTTCAACTAGCCATAATTCATCCACAGTATCTACAGTGCGAGATTCTGTAAATTGATGCATCGCATCGCTGACAGATTGATAGGATTGTAAGCCCAATTGACGAACAATCAGTGTTCTAGCAGGCAGTGTTTCTGCAGATAGTTTATCGAAGGGTAATATTTTAGCAGGCAATTTTTTAACATCCACATTATAAAATGTACTGGCAGTATAACGTCCAACCGGATTTACTGCTAGTTTTCAAATGTTAAATATCGGTGAATATACGTTAGTTTTAAGTCGGTTAATTCGAGATGCATAAAAAACCCGGGCACTTCTCAGTGCTCGGGTTTAATCAAATTAGGTAAGTAATTACAGTACAACCTTGACCAGTTCTAACGCGCCTAGTTCTTCATACAGTGTTTCAACTTGATCAATATGCGTCGCATTAATGGTAATAGAAACGGAGTGATAGTTGCCTTTACTGCTCGGTTTAATTTCTGGAGAGTAATCACCTGGTGCATGGCGTTGGACAACTTCAACCACTTGATCAACTAATTCTGGCTCAGCCATACCCATTACACGGTAGGTAAAAGAACATGGAAATTCAAGCAGTTCATCTAATTTGGTTTTCATGGGCGCTCCTAATAGCGAAATAATGATGATCTTATTAATTGTTAGTGAAGTTTGCTCGGCCTATATAATGGCTACACGGGCATCTTCAATTCATGAGTTAGCCAATAACTCGCCCATAAAGACAGGCAAATAAACTGTGATTACGGCTTATTTGCCTGAAAATAACAATTATAGTCATTCAGATGTTAACTATGTTGGGGTAGTTTATCTGGTTTTCAAGGGTTAGCTGAACCAGCGATGGAACAGTAATTTGATGTAGTCAATTAGGCGGCTAAAGAAACCTCCTTCATCAATATTTTGTAACACTACTAATGGGCGCTGTTCGATGGTTTTACCGTCGAGTTGGAAATTAATGGTACCAACCACGGCGCCTTTCGCTAAAGGTGCATTGAGTTCGGCAGTATTCAACTCGTAGCTGGCTTTTAAGTCTTTTAAGCGCCCACGAGGGATCGTCAAATATAGATCCTCAGCGACGCCTAATTTGGCTTTATCTGCGTCACCAAACCATACTGCTTCAGCTGCAAATTCAGTACCTGCTTGTAGCGGTTTAACCGTTTCAAAGAAACGAAAACCGTAAGTCAGCAATTTTTTGCTTTCCGCATCGCGACCTTTACCGCTTTTTCCACCCATAACGGCAGAAATCAATCGCATATCGCCTTCAGTTGCAGAAGCTACTAAGTTAAAGCCCGCAGCATTGGTATGCCCGGTCTTAATTCCATCGACATTGAGGCTTTTATCCCATAACAAACCATTTCTATTGGTTTGGCGAATGTTGTTAAAGGTAAATTCTTTTTCTTTATAGATTTCGTATTCTTCAGGTACATCGCGGATCAGTGCTTGCCCGATCAGTGCCATATCGCGAGCTGAGCTATACTGCCCCTCGGCATCTAGACCGTGAACTGTCTGAAAATAGGTATTTTGTAAGCCTAATTGTTTAACATAGGTATTCATTAACTGAACGAAGTTTGCTTGGTCGCCCGCAACGTAATCTGCCATAGCGACACAGGCATCATTACCAGATTGTAAATTAATTCCGCGGGTTAATTGAGATACGCTAACTCTATCACCGGGTTTAAGAAACATTAATGATGAGCCTTTGAACACAGGATTACCGGTTGCCCAAGCATCTTCATTAACGGTAACCATATCATTGACACCGATTTTTCCTGAGCGTATAGCTTGGCCGATAACGTAGCTAGTCATCATTTTAGTCAAGCTTGCAGGGTCACGTCGCTGGTCGGCATTTTTTTCCGCAAGGACTTTACCTGAATTATAATCAATCAGGATATAAGCTTCTGCATCAATATCTGGTGCGGCAGGGATCATGGTTTTAAGATTGATATCATCAGCTTGTACATAGCTGATCGCAGAAAAAGCAAAGGCAATACCCAGTGTAGCATTGCGAATTAGACGTGAAGTGACAGCATATTTCATGGTTGTTGAATTAACATCCGTGGCTTTAGTTAATAAAAGAGGCACAGTCTAGTTAGAAATCGAAAATTAATTATTCTTTTCTAGTTACTATGCCGATTGTAGTATATTTGCGGTAATTCAGCTTACTAGTCTTGCGGTATTATTTTAATCAATTAAAGACTATCTAAAAGAGTGCTTATTAATAGAAATAATTTTCGCCTATGAGCATATTGAATTATCACTTAAATAACTATTGTTACGCAATCAATCTAATTAAGGATTAATAATCATTGATGATTGATTAAGCTCTGATTGCAAACGGCTTTGGATCGTCACCGCTTGGTTACGGTCATTAAATGGCCCTAATTGTACCCGATAAATATTATTATATGGTTGGACTCGACCCGGTGCACTGAATTGCCCTTTGAGTTTATTTAGCCATTCGCGAGCATTAGCTTGGTTACTGATAGCACCAACTTGCACCATATAACCTCTTTCAGGGACCACCGGCTCCGCGCTTTCTGAGACTTCAGCAGAGACTGGCGTAGAGGTATTCACGTTGAGTGGGGCTTCATCCACCAGCGGCTGCATTGGCTCGCTCGGCTGAGCAGCTGGTAGAGCTGTCGCAGGAACAGGTAAATCTTCCATTACTGGATTTCCCATCGGTCCAGCCCCTAATTGAGGGCGCCCTGGTAAAGCATAACTCTGTTTTACAAAGTTAGAGCCTTGGGTGCCAGGTCCTGAAAGCGTCCCATTTTGATCGACTTTGATAGCATCAATTTTAATCCGTGAGGTTGGCATCAGATTTAAACGATCGGCTACTGCGCGGGATAATGCAATATTTTTACCCGGCATATAAGGCCCACGATCATTAACTCTGACCACCATCATGCGGCCATTAATTAGATTGGTGACACGCACATAACTCGGAATAGGTAATGTAGGATGAGCAGCCGTTAATTCAGCAGGATCAACACGTTCACCAATGGCGGTCATATTACCGCTAGATTCCTGCCCAAAAATATGAGCAAAACCTATTTCGCTAAATTGTGAGGTATCGCGAACGATAGAATAAGTTTGGCCATTACGCTGATAATCATTGTTGGCCGAAGGGTGATATGGCTCGTAATGCGGCTCCGCGCCTAAAACATCTTGTGTCGGAACCACAGGTAGATTACTCGGTTGTTTGTTGCTGTTATTATCAGTTACACAGCCACTGAGCAACGCCGCGGTAACGCCAAGCATAATCCATTGAAAACGCATACATAGCCTCATGTTATAAACTTTTCGAAAGGAATTTTCGGTGTGTATGTATCGACATGATAATACCGAATCCAGCCATTAAGACAATCAGTGCAGAGCCGCCATAGCTAACCAGCGGTAGTGGAACGCCGACCACCGGTAAAATTCCACTCACCATACCGATATTGACGAAGACATAGACGAATAAGATCAACATTAACCCCCCGACCATGACTCTACCAAAGGTATTTTGTGCATTTGCAGCAATATATAAGCCTCGCATGATGAGCAATAAATACAGCGCTAATAAAATAATCACCCCAACCAATCCTAACTCTTCGGCGACCACGGCAAAAATAAAGTCAGTGTGGCGTTCGGGTAAAAATTCAAGTTGTGATTGGGTTCCATGTAACCAACCTTTACCAAATAATCCCCCGGAGCCAATAGCTATTTTGGACTGAATAATATGATAACCGGCACCGAGAGGATCACTTTCTGGGTCGAGTAACATCATAACCCGAGCTTGTTGGTAATCATGCATTAAGAAAAACCACAGAATTGGAATAAATGCGGCTAATGCGATACCGGCAATAGCTATCAATCGCCAGCTCATACCGGCTAAAAACAGGACAAATAATCCAGAGGAGGCAACTAAAATTGAGGTGCCTAAATCTGGCTGTGCGGCGACCAACAGCGTTGGAACAAAAATTAATACTAACGCAATGGCGGTATTTCTTAGGGATGGCGGGCAAAGATCGCGATTCATAAAGCGCGCAACCATCAGCGGAACCGCTATTTTGGCAATTTCTGAGGGCTGAAACCGAATAATGCCTAAATCAAGCCAGCGTTGAGCCCCTTTGCTAATTTGACCAAAGGCATCAACAAAAATCAGCAAAATCACACAAACTATATATAAATGCGGCGCAAAATTCTCATAAACTCGTGGCGGAATTTGCGCCATCACTAACATCACCACAATACCACTGGTTATCTGGGTAAGTTTGCGTTCCATCATGTCGATGTCTTGCCCGCTAGCACTCCACATCACAAAAGCGCTATAGGCTAAAAGTGCGGCAATAATTAAGAGCATCGGAACGTCAATATGCAGACGCATAGACAGCGATAATTTTCTTTTGTCGTCAGTCATAATATTAACGGTCTTCCTCCAGCCCTAAAGGGGGATTGGTCGGCAATGTGGTACTTGGTTTTTCGAGTAAAATATGGTCAAAAATTTGGCGAACGATATCACCAACTGCGGGACCTGCACCGCCATTTTCTAAAATAATAGCGACTGAAACGGTAGGGTTTTCATAGGGAGCAAAGGCAATCATCAATTTATGATCGCGTAAATGCTCGGCCAATTTACTGGCATTATAGGTTTCATAACTAAAGACCTGTGCGGTACCTGATTTGGCGGCTACTTTATATGGCGTACCAACAAAACTGCGGCGTCCCGTTCCATTCGGCGCATTAGCTACACCGTACATGCCTTGCTTAGCTAATTCCCAATAACCGGAATGAATATCGCCTATATGGATAGTTTCTTTTTGTTCATAAGGCACCATGGCATTACCGAGTTTAGTACCATATAACAAATGAGGCGTTTTAACGATACCGTCATTAATCAAGATCATTAGCGCTTTTGACATCTGAATTGGGGTCGCGGTCCAATATCCTTGGCCTATACCTACAGGAATAGTATCTCCTTGATACCACGGTTTTTTATAGCGTTTTTGTTTCCATTCACGGGTTGGCATAATACCAGCACGTTCTTCGGAAAGATCGATGCCTGTATAATCACCAAAGCCGAATTTAATCATCCAATCTGATAATCTATCAATACCCATATCATAGGCAACCTGATAGAAAAAAGTATCAGCGGATTCAATAATCGATTTAACTACATTTAATTTACCATGGCCCCAGCGTTTCCAGTCACGATAACGTTTTTCTGAACCGGGTAATTGCCACCAGCCAGGATCAAAAATTGTAGTGTTTGGAGTGATCACATTTTCACTCAGTGCGGCAACTGAAATAAAGGGTTTTACAGTCGAAGCAGGGGGGTACAACCCTTGGGTAGTACGGTTAATTAATGGGCGATCGGGATTATTTAGCAAACCCTGATATTCGGTATTTGAAATGCCATTAACAAATAAATTTGGATCATAACTGGGGTTTGATACGAGCGCTAATATTTCTCCGCTGCGCGGATCGGTCACCACCACTGCCGCTCTACTCGTAGTGAGCAATTGTTCGATATAAGATTGCAATTCAAGATCGATAGTCAAATAGATATCACGACCAGCTTGCGGTGGTTGCTCATGCAGCTGGCGGATAACTCGCCCTCGGCTGTTGACTTCGACTTCTTCATAGCCCGTTTTACCGTGTAAAACGTCTTCATAATAACGTTCGATACCCAACTTACCGATATCATGACTGGCTGCATAATTGGCTAATAGGCCTTCTTTATCTAAGCGTTCGACATCTTTATCATTAATTTTAGCTACATAGCCAATAACGTGAGTAAGAGCTGAGTTATAAGGATAATAACGCCGCTGATAGCCTTTTACTTCTAAGCCGGGAAATTTATATTGATCAACAGCAAAACGCGCAACTTGGATTTCATTTAAGGGCGTTTTTAGTGGGATAGACGTAAAACGACGTGAACGCTTGCGTTCTTTTTCAAAATTAGCGATATCTTCATCGGTTAAGCCAATTACATCGCGCAATTGCTCAAACATATCGGCTAAATTACTGACTTTTTCGGGCACTATCTCAAGTTGATAGATGGTACGATTTAGTGCCAAAGGTACGCCATGGCGATCAAAAATAATCCCGCGGCTAGGTGGAATTGGGACTAATTTTATGCGGTTATCATTGGAGCGCGTTTGATAATCATCATGGCGAACAATCTGTAGGTTATACAGATTGACCATAAGAATTCCGCTTAATATGACAATAACGCCAAATGCTACGAGAGCCCGGCGAATGAACAGAACAGATTCAGCGGTATGGTCGCGAAAAGGGGTGCGTTTATTTTTCATCCCAATGCCAGATTAAAGCCAGTGATAACAACGTGATTATTCCCGATGATAGGGGTGATTAGTGGTAATGCTCCACGCGCGGTATAAACTTTCAGCCACCAGAACACGCACCAGTGGATGGGGCATGGTTAATGGTGAAAGTGACCAGCTTTGTTCTGCGGCGGCTTTACATGCGGGGGCTAAACCTTCGGGACCACCAATTAGCAAACTAACATTCCGTCCATCTAGCTTCCAGCGCTCAAGTTGCCCAGCTAACTGAGGCGTATCCCAGCGCGAGCCTGGGATATCCAACGTCACAATACGGTTACCTTTACCAACAACGGAGAGCATTTGCTCACCTTCTTTTTCTAAGATACGCTTGATATCAGCATTTTTACCGCGTTTACCTGCGGGAATTTCTGTTAATTCAAATGGCATATCTTTAGGAAAACGATGCAGATAATCCATAAAGCCGGTCTGAACCCAGTCCGGCATTTTTGTTCCGACAGCAATGAGTTGTAATTTCAAACTCAGCTCCAGAGTTTTTCCAGCTCATACATGCGACGACTTTCGTCTTGCATAACATGAACAATAGCTTCACCTAGGTCAACAACAATCCAGTCAGAAACACCTTGACCTTCAACACCCAGTGGTTGTAATCCATTTTTGCGACATTCATCAATCAGTTTATCGGCAACAGATGCCAAATGACGGCTAGAAGTTCCCGTACAGATGATCATACAGTCAGTAACACTAGATTTTCCTCGAACATCGATAGTTACCATATCTTCAGCTTTTGAATCTTCGAGTCTAGCAATGATAAATTGTTGGAGTTCAGTTCCTTGCAAAAGGTTCACCCTCAAAATAAATTAATCTATTAAATGGTTAAAACACGCTTTTAGCGATGATAGTAGTGACGATGTCTCTGCTCGGTTTCTATTTTAGAATAGCGCTAATGGTGCTTGCTAGCCTGATACCTTATTCCATCGATAAAATTATTATCAATGAATTTTGATGAGCAGGTAGTGTATTCTAGAATAATAGAGGCTTTTAGTTCTGATATCGCGCTGAATATAGCGCTGATATTTCAGCCCGGACATTTTAACAACGACATTTCGATAATGGCACCGAGTTAACAAACTCAGATAACCGTTAAAGACCGCCAATACAGTGAACGCATGTCTTAAAGCCTATGTCTTAAAAACCTCGGCCGAAAGAATAACAGCTGAATTTAGCTTGTCAATTTACAACCGAGAATTTCCTATAATAACACCTTTTTAACCCTAACTCAGTGTTTTTTACGCTAACCTAGCGTGTATTCAGGCCAGACAAGCCAGATTAATGCATATACAGTTATCAGTGTCATTACCGGTATAGTTGCTTGTATAACATGCGTATAATAATGCATCGATATATTTTTCCTTCAGCTATTTATACTAAAATAAATTAGCTAGCTTCACTATCAGTTGATGCAAGTATATGTAAAAAATTGTCAGTTGATCCTTGGCGTATCTTATCCGTTGATTAAGATACAGTCCTCATTTTAATAGTTATTCTAATTCGCTGATAAAATAGCGAATAATCGGCTAAGGAATAAATGTAATTCACTATGAAAACAAAACCTAATATCCGAGTTTATTTATCCGCTGAAGATTGGAATGAATATTTCGCCGCGGAACGGAATAATAAGCTGATTCAATGTCTTTCTTCTGAGCTTAATTTACAGCAGGTTGGTGATCAGTTTGAAGAAGAAATTAAAATAGCAGGAATTATTTTTGCTGAGAAAATTGCACCTGAGTGTCGCGGATTACCAACATTGTGCATGACAGACATGACCGATCCGGTAGCATTAGACCATTTTATGCAGCGTGTATTTATGCTGAATGAATTACAGCAATATAAGGATAATTTGTCAGTGAAATCCTTGATTGAATTTCATAGCAAATATAAATATTTATTCATGTCATATTCGCAAGCCGGTTATAAAAAATCGGGCAAGATGATCGCTGATGCATATAAAATGCCTAATTTGGCAGCTTTTTTTGCAGAATATTGTGATTATTTATTGGCGATAACCTCGAATCCACCAAAACGAGGCGATCAATCGAACACGTTGTCTCATTTACAAGGTTATTTTAAAAAGAATATTAGCGGCGATGAAAAAGCTCAACTGACACAATTAATCGACGACTATCGCCATCAGCGAGCTAATCTATCTCAGCCTATCGAGTTTATGCTGGAGTTATTGCAGCGACATCCAGATGATTATTTGAGCCAACAACGTTACTTTTTACCTTATCCCTCCGCTAATCAATGGAGAAAATTACTCTAATTTTTCAGACCTGAATTTGTTTGATCACCTGTCTTTTCTGAAAAACTAGTCTTGATACAGTGAATGTTGGCGAATATAGCGTAATACGGCGGGCGGTAATAAATCAGCACATGAATCGCCCGCATGTAAGCGGTTTCTAATCTCGGTGGCTGAAATATTAATTAATGGCGTATCTGCGAGAAAGATTAATCCGTGTGGTTGTACCGATAATTGTGCAGGATCGCGAGTTTGATGAGTCTCTAGCCACTGTTGCATTTCAGGCTGTGCGAAGCGGGTCGCATAACCGGGACGCGCGCAGACTAAAAGATGGCAATTTTGCAGTAACTCTTCCCATTGATACCAAGTATTAATCGATAACAAAGAATCTTGGCCTATGATAAAGGCGAGCGGCTGCTGGTGGCCTAGTTGATGGCGCAGTTCGCGGAGCGTGTCGAGAGTATAAGAGGGAGTTTCTCGGGCTAATTCACGCGTATCCAAACTAAATAACGGATTGTTTTGTATGGCTAATTCTACCATCGCAACCCGCTGCTGGGCGCTAGCTTCGGGTTGTGGTCGATGAGGAGGAACATGGTTAGGCAGTAAAATAACCTGCGCTAAGCCGGTAGTTTTTGCCAACATTTCGACAGGGCGTAAATGACCATAGTGAATAGGATCGAACGTTCCGCCAAATAGAGCTTGTAATCCTAATGAGGCTGGCACTGGGTTATTCAATCCCATCAATCAAACTCTCCGGTAAGGTTTTACCACACAGTAGCATCGATAAGGTTTCTAAATCAGGCCATACCGGTTGGCTATAATCTTGTTTAGCTTTTAGTTCGGCTTGCGTGAGTAGTTGAATGGCCGATTGTAATTGCGCTAGGCTTAATCGTTGCAGAGCACTGGAGAGCAACGCGCGTCTATTTTGCCAGACTCTATGCTGATCAAATAAGTTTTTTAATGGGGTGTGTGTCGATTGTTTTTTGAGCGTAAGCAATAACATTAAATCACGTTGAATTGAACGCAGTAAAATAACAGCTTCCATATCTTCTTGATGTAATTGATTTAATATATGCCATGCACGTTGAGGTTTACCCGCCAGTAGTGCATCAATCCAATGATATGGAGTAAAATGCGCCGCGTCATCGACCGCCGTTTCAACGCGTAGCAGGGTCAATTTACCATCAGGGTACAGCAGAGATAAGCGCTCAAGCGCTTGCGATAAAGCTAATAAATTGCCTTCATAGCAGTAACATAACAGTTGATTGGCTTGCTCTTCTAAAGTGAGCCCCAAATGTTTAGCTCGTTGAGCCACCCATTGTGGTAGGCGCTGATACTCAGGGGTTAAGCAACTGATGTATAACCCATTGCTACTGATATCTTTAAACCAACGGCTGTTTTCTTGAGCTTTGGTGAGTTTGTGTCCACGCAAAATTAACAGCAGATCAGAATGTAGCAGTGTCGATAATTGAGTTAGTTTTTCAGCCATGGCCGCATTGGGGCCATTTTCAGGCAACATCAAGGTTAATATCTGACGGCTTGCAAATAGGCTCATGGATTGACAGAGAGAAAAAATTTCATCCCAATCAGTTTGAGCATCTAATGAAAAGCTAAAATGTTCAGTAAACCCTTGATGCAGGGCGGCTTGACGAATTTTATCTTGGCATTCCTGTAACAGCAGAGGCTCGTTGCCCCACAGCAAGTAACTCCCTCTCAATGCATCTTGCAATTGAGAGGACAGTTGTTCTGGATAGATACGTGTCATTGCTGAGTTACGGTATCGGTCGGTTGAATCGCATTACGCGCTTCGGCTTTTTGTTGCTCTGCGCTATGGATAATTAACAATTTACGAACCAATATACGCGCAGCTTGTTCACGCATTTCTTGCTTAACTAAATCATTTTCAGCATCTTTTGCTAGTGCTTCTAATGGGTTATCGAAGAATGCACGCTCAACTCGGCTTTGCAATGGGTATACAGCACCATCAGGCATAATTACCTGAGCATTCAGATAGAAATTCAGCTGTTTTTCTGCTGCTTTACCATCTTGATAGATTGATACTGTTTCTGTATTTTCAGATGATCCGGTAATTTTCAGTACCGGAATATCTGCGCGTCCATGTTCTACAATTTTTACATTGCTAAGACGTAGCTGCTCGCGCACAGCGCGAGCTAGCGGACCATAAGGGTCCGACGTACTAAGCTGAAGGGTTCTCAGTTCTTCAGGAACCTGAGTGGTTCCTTGTAAACGAAAGCCACAACCGGCGGTGACTAGCACCGCCATGCTTAATAATAGAGTTATCAGATATCGCACCTGGCCTCCTTTATTAGCCAACAACCAGATTCAATAATTTACCTGGTACATAAATCACTTTGCGAATAGTGACACCCTCAAGATATTTAGTCACGCTGTACTCTTGTGATGCCATTTCTTGAACAAACTCTTGCGTGGCATCTGCTGGAACAGTAATTCGACCACGTACTTTTCCGTTAACCTGCACGACAACCAGTTTAGTGTCGTCGACCATAGCTTTTTCATCAGCAACTGGCCATGCGGAGAAATCGATGTCTTCATTATGACCCAACGCTTTCCACATTTCGAAACAGGCGTGAGGAATAATTGGTGACAACATGCGGACGATTGCATCTAATGACTCTTGCATTAACGCACGGTCTTGTTCAGTTTCCTGCGGCGCACGGGTCAGTTTATTCATGAACTCCATTATCGCGGCAATAGCGGTGTTAAAGGCATAACGACGACCAATATCATCGGTTACTTTGGCGATCGTTTTATGCAGATCACGACGTAGATCTTTTTGTTCAGCGGTCAATGTTGTGATATTTAATGCTGCAGCGGTTCCTTTTTGGGAATGCTCATGGACCAGACGCCAAACACGACGGACGAAGCGGTTAGCCCCTTCAACGCTAGATTCTTGCCATTCTAAAGTTAATTCTGGTGGCGCAGCAAACATCATGAATAAACGAACGGTATCAGCACCGTATTTTTCGACCATCAATTGTGGGTCGATACCGTTATTTTTTGATTTCGACATTTTGCTCATGCCAGTATAGACAAGCTCACGTCCTTCACTATCCACCGCTTTAGTGATGCGGCCTTTCTCGTCCCGTTCAACAATAGCATCGACTGGCGAGATCCATACACGCTGACCATCTTCACCAATATAATAAAACGCATCGGCGAGTACCATACCTTGGCACAGCAGACGTTTGGCTGGTTCATCAGAGTTCACTAAACCCGCATCGCGCATTAATTTATGGAAGAAACGGAAATACATTAAATGCATGATAGCGTGTTCGATACCGCCAATATATTGATCAACAGGCAGCCAATAGTTTGCCGCTGCGGGATCAAGCATGCCATCATCAAATTGAGGGCAAGTATAACGCGCGTAATACCATGATGATTCCATAAAGGTATCAAAGGTATCGGTTTCACGCAGTGCTGGCAGGCCATTAACGGTAGTTTTTGCCCACTCAGGATCTGCTTTTATTGGGCTAGTAATGCCGTCCATGGTGACATCTTCTGGTAGGATCACCGGCAGTTGGTCTTCAGGAACAGGAACCACAGTGCCATCTTCCAACGTTGCCATTGGAATTGGTGCGCCCCAATAACGTTGACGAGAAACTCCCCAGTCGCGCAGACGATAGTTAACTTTACGTTGACCTACCCCCATCTCAACCAGTTTATCTGCAATCGCATTGAAGCCGGCTTCGTTTGATAAGCCGTCAAACTCACCCGAGTTAATCAGGCTGTTTTTATCCGTCATTGCAGCTTCGCTGATATCAGGTTGATTTCCTTCGGCATCAGCGATTACTGCTTTAATAGGTAATGAATATTTATGTGCAAATTCCCAATCACGTTGGTCATGTGCAGGAACAGCCATAACTGCTCCGGTGCCGTATTCCATCAGCACAAAGTTAGCTACCCAAATAGGTAGTTTTTCTTGAGTTAAAGGATGGACAGCATAAAAGCCGGTGGCTAAACCTTTTTTCTCCATGGTCGCCATGTCAGCTTCTGCCATTTTAGTCGCACGACATTCTTCAATAAAACCAGCTAGTTGAAGATTATTCGCTGCCGCTTCTTGAGCTAACGGATGCCCAGCAGCTACGGCAACATAAGTCGCTCCCATAAAGGTATCTGGGCGAGTGGTATAAACCGTTAACTTGTCATCGCGGTCAGCTACATTGAAGGTGATTTCTACCCCTTCAGAACGACCGATCCAGTTACGCTGCATGGTTTTAACCTGTTCAGGCCATTCATCTAGCTTATCTAAATCATTCAGCAGTTCTTCCGCATAATCGGTAATTTTAATAAACCATTGTGGAATTTCTTTGCGTTCTACCGGAGTATCGCAGCGCCAGCAGCAGCCATCAACTACTTGTTCGTTAGCTAATACGGTCAGATCATGTGGGCACCAGTTAACGGCTGAGGTTTTTTTATACACTAATCCTTTTTCATACAGCTTAGTGAAAAACCATTGTTCCCAACGATAATATTCTGGTGTACAGGTGGCAATTTCGCGATCCCAATCGTAACCAAAGCCTAACATTTTGAGTTGGCCTTTCATGTAATCGATATTTGCATAGGTCCAAGGCGCGGGTGCAGTGTTGTTTTTAACTGCGGCACCTTCTGCTGGCAGACCAAAAGCATCCCACCCAATTGGTTGTAGCACGTTTTTGCCGAGCATACGCTGATAACGAGAAATAACATCACCAATGGTGTAATTACGAACGTGGCCCATATGCAGTCGACCAGAAGGGTAAGGTAGCATTGACAGGCAATAGTATTTTTCTTTGCTGTTGTCTTCTGTCACTTTGAATGTTCTTTTTTCTTCCCAGTGACGCTGTACTTGAGATTCTATGTCTTCTGGACGATATTGTTCTTGCATGGCACCGATAATCCTGTGGTGAGTAAAGCTACTCAGTAGCGTGAATGTCTTAATTAGTTTAGATCCGCATAGCATAGCGGATTACACCGTAAAACAACAATAGCTGTTACCTGTTGAATAAAACAGAAAACCGTTTTTATTGCATCTTGATGAGTATATCCGATGATTTTACTCTCTTGAATCTAACAACTTAACTAAAAATGAAGGTGATTGGTATTGTTTGACGTGAAAAAATAGTAATAGCGATAAAAACAAATTCCCAAAGAGCACCGCTCCTTGGGATTATAATGATAATAAATAGCGGGGTGAGTATCTGATTAGTGCAGAATTTTAGCTAAGAAATCTTTAGCTCGCTCGGATTTAGGATTGGCGAAGAAATCTTCTTTTTTACTGTCTTCGACAATTTTACCTTCATCCATGAAAATCACTCGATTCGCTACTTTTTTCGCAAATCCCATTTCATGAGTGACAACCATCATGGTCATCCCTTCATTGGCTAGCTCGACCATAACATCCAGAACTTCGTTAATCATTTCAGGATCAAGGGCCGAGGTCGGCTCATCAAACAGCATGGCGATAGGATCCATACATAAGGCGCGAGCAATGGCGACCCGCTGCTGTTGACCACCAGAGAGCTGTGATGGAAATTTATTGGCATGGGTCGAAAGGCCGACACGCTCTAATAATTTTAACGCTTTCGCCTCGGAATCCGCTTTACTGCGGCCTAACACCTTGATTTGTGCCAAGGTCAGGTTTTCAATGATAGATAAGTGAGGGAATAGCTCAAAGTGCTGGAAAACCATACCCACTCGGGAGCGCAATTTCGCTAAATCTGTTTTTTTGTCGTTTACATGAATTTCATCGACAAAAATATCGCCTTGCTGGATAGGTTCTAAGCCATTGACTGTTTTTATTAAGGTGGATTTGCCCGAACCAGAAGGCCCACAAACTACCACAACTTCGCCTTTTTTGACGTCTGTTGAGCAGTCAGTAAGCACCTGAAACTGACCATACCATTTGGATACATTTTTCAGGGTAATCATGAAACCGTCCTTTTCTTAAGATAGTTCACCAGCATAGACGCAGAAAAACTAATAATAAAGTAAACAAAACCTGCAAATAATACCATTTCTACTTGGGTTCCATCGCGATCGCCGATATTGGTCGCCATACGGAAGAAATCAGTCAAACTTAATACATAGACTAACGATGAATCTTGAAAGAGCACAATCCCTTGAGTTAATAGTAGGGGAACCATCGCACGAAATGCCTGAGGTAATATAACTAATCTCATCGACTGCATGCGTGTCATCCCTAACGCTAAAGCCGCTGAAGACTGTCCGCGAGCAATACTCATAATGCCTGCCCGTATAATTTCTGAATAGTAAGCTGCTTCAAAAAGTGAAAAGGCTATCATCGCAGAGATTAAACGAATATCACTTTTTGGGGATATACCTAGAACATTTTGTAATAAGTTAGGCACTATTAAATAAAACCATAGCAGCACCATCACTAAAGGCACGGAGCGAAAAATATTTACATATAATGCGGCAAACCAGCTGACTAGCTTAAAGCGTGAAAGACGCATCATAGCAAGTATTGTACCCCACACAATTCCGACGGCGATTGCTGTGAGGGTAATTTTTGCGGTAATAATCAATCCGTCGACCAGAAATGGCCAGCTAGGAACGATTGAGCTCCAGTTAAATTCATAAAACATATCAGCGCCCTCCGGTGGAGCCAGGTAACCGCACTTTGCGTTCAACTAAATGCATTAACAGCATAATGACTAGATTAATGCCGACATAGCCTAAGGTGATAGCGGTAAATGATTCCCAAGCATGAGAAGAGTAATCGAGTAATTTGTTAGCTTGTGCTGCCATATCGACTAATCCAATGGTGGATGCAATCGCAGAGTTTTTGACCAAATTGAGCATTTCAGAGGTCATTGGCGGCAAAATAACCCGGTAGGCATTAGGCAGTAATACATAGCGATATGTTTGCGGTAATGTTAGACCTATGGCGAGGCCAGCACTTTTTTGTCCTCGTGGTAGTGATTGAATCGCGGCACGAACTTGCTCTGTCATGCGGGCTGCGGTAAATAAGCCTAGGCATAATGTTGATGAAACAAAGAATTGAATATTAGGATTGAGTTCGCCTTTAAACCAGTCCCCGAGAGATTCAGGAAGCAGTTCTGGAACCACTAAATACCAAGCGAAAAATTGTACAATTAGCGGAACGTTACGAAATAACTCGACATATATCGTGCCAATCATTGCTACAGATTTATTGGGTACAGTACGTAAAATCCCGAAAAATGAGCCCACCAGAAAAGCAATAATCCATGCGCAAATCGACAGTGTGACAGTGACTTCAAAACCGGAGATTAACCAGCCTAAATAGGTAGTATTACCAAATGGAGCATCCTGTAAGAATATCCCCCAGTTCCAATCAATAGACATATGCAACTCCCTGTGGGTTATAAATTTAGCCCCAATAACCGGCAAAAATATGCGAGGCGGGGAACGACCGCCTCGCGATAAGTACTGCCAGTACTACCCCATATTTATTTTAGTCAGTCTAATTTTTTAATTAGTTCAGCGCTTTATCATTTGGATGTTTAAACAGAGCTTTCATTTCATCTGACATGGCAAAATGTAAGTTAAGGTTTTTCGGTGGTGTGGGTTGTTCAAACCAACGGTTATATGATTTGTCGGCTACGCCAGAAGTTTGGGCGCTGGCAATGGTGTCATCAACCAGTGTTTTAAATTGCGGGTCATCTTTGCGCAGCATGCAACCGTAAGCTTCTTCGGATTGCGGTTTACCAACGATTTCCCAAATATCTGGTTTTTTAGCTTTGGCGCGTTCACCTGCAAGCAACGCATCATCCATCATAAAAGCGACTGCACGCCCAGATTCTAAAGTACGGAAAGCATCGCCATGATCTTTGGTACTGATGATGCGCATGCCCATTTTTTTCTCATCATTGAGTTTATTTAGCATAACTTCGGAGGTAGTTCCTGAAGTAACAACCACGTTTTTACCGGCTAAATCAGCAAAATCTTTTACACCAGAACTATTTTTGGTTAATAATCTGGTACCTACCACAAAGATAGTATTAGAAAAGGCGGCTTGTTTTTGTCTTTCTGCATTATTAGTAGTGGAACCACATTCAAAATCATAAGTTCCATTTTGCAGTAACGGAATGCGATTTTGTGAAGTGATTGGTATTAATTTAACGTCTAAGTTCGGCATATCGAGCTTTTTCTTGACTGCGGCAACAATTTGATCTGAATAATCTTGTGAGTAGCCGACGACTTTTTGGCTATTATCATAATAAGAAAAGGGAACTGAAGATTCACGGTGCCCAACTACGATGACTCCATTATCTTTGATTTTTTTCAATGTACCGGTTAATTCTTCTGCCTGAGCTGCGCACGTTGCGCCCAGTATCATCATTGATAAAATCAGTTTATTCATACGCATATACAGCTCCTTGATAACATCATTTAGACTTGTGGTCTGTTGTGTTTGCTAATGTCTCGCCTTGGCGATCACCGGCTGTTCATTTGATATGTGTTTAGTTAATGTTAAAATCTAATTAACTTTGTTATTAATTGATAACATTTTGTTTTCAGTTCGCGAGCTGCTTCGCATATTGCTTGGATTTTCATCATTTATTGCACTGTTGCTGTATTATTACTGCACTATTACTGCACTATTTTGGTTCGTGATTCACTGTTGTGGTGAATGCAAAATAACTAATTGCAATAAAATGGCAATAATAGAGCATTAAAACAGCAATTAAGACGATTATTACTTCCACAGTAAGATAACTTTGCAAGTTCAATGCCAAATTGAATCGGAATAATATTTAGTCGGAATAATATTTATTCTGAATAATAGAAATAGTGACACAATCGATGAATAAGCAGTTGTTTTAAGATGATGAATAGACGGTTGTTTTAAAGTGATATTGTGGGCTGAGTTGATTTTAAATCGACAAAATTTAATTAGGCTGAGTTGTTCAGTTATTCCTTCATTATTGTCTAGATTTACTGTGTGAGAGTGCGATTTGGCTTTGTAAAGTTAAATGATGTTGCTTGTTTCAATAGATTGGCTGTGTAAGATTAGCCGTTAATATTGCGGCTAAATTGTGCTAAGTACGATACTAGATGCGCTAAGTTATGATTTTATACGCGCGAAGCTACGATTTGATATGTGCCAAGTTACGGATAAAATCCCCTATAATTAATAGGTTTGCTTAGGATTAGGTTAACAGATAATGAATAGCAGCATGGCGTTAGCGAAAGGAAAAGTATTAGCTATTTTGCTTTGTCTGATGGTGCTATTTTGCCTCAATCAGCGAGCGCTAGGTGAACGATTGTCCCATCATCACTTATCATCGCCAGTCGTCTCGGGCAGTCTTTTCTTGCCCGTAGAATCAATTCAATCACACGCATCTGGCTATAATGACAACGGTAAAATTTCTATTTGTGAACTCAGCGCTAAGTCGTTATTGCCTTTATTTCCCCTCGCTTTAGAACCTTTATTTATCTGGTACTTTACTTTGGCGGCATTAACTTTACTCTGTTATCGTTTTCCGCGTCGCGCCAAACAACGCAGTGATAAATATCCACCCCCCCGGGTTCGGCTGCACCTCCAATTTTGTAACCTTCGAGATTAGAAACCCATTAAATTCAATTAATTAATGGATTTTAACTTTGGAGGAAACCATGCGTTTTATTATTAATTCGTTTTTAACTGTTATCATATTTTTTTCGATTAACCTGCACGCGGCAGACAGTGGTTGGTTAACAGAAAAAAATAATTCTCATGCCGCTGTTCGCTTATTATCATCTGCGCCTATTAATGGGCATATTGAATTATTGCTGGATATTAAATTAGCTCAGGGATGGAAAACCTATTGGCGCTCGCCGGGTGAAGGTGGGATCGCGCCTGAAATTAAATGGCAATCACCGGTTGAAGCCAGCCAATGGTTTTGGCCGACCCCTCATCGTTTTGATGTGGCCGGTATTTCTACCCAAGGCTATTCTGGCGATGTCAGTCTGCCTATCGAACTCAAGGTTTCAGAATCACTGAAATCATTAGCGGGCGTATTAACCTTATCAACGTGCAGTAATGTTTGTGTATTGACTGATTATCCTTTTGAGCTAGATCTTACCCAATCGGCACCGGCCGATTTTGCATGGTTATTTAATCAAGCTAAAGGCACAGTTCCGGCTGAAAAAGGATTAGTTGAGCAGGCAACAGTAGGATTTACTGGTAATCAATTGGTCATTAACTTAAATAAAACCAATGAGTTGTCGTGGCAACAGCCCGAGCTATTTATTGATTATCCCGAGGGTACCGCACTGAGTGTGCCGAAAATAAATAGTTCAGCACAGACATTAACCGCGATTATTGATGTTACTGATGATTGGGGGGATAGCGCGCCAGATCTTAGCGGAGAAACGCTCTCTTTTGTAGTTGTTGATCATGGGGTTTCTCAGCAGATTAAACAGCAAATTACACCGCATGGCGGTAATGTCACCCAGATAAATACTTCGACGTCTTCGTTAGCTGCTATTCCTTTGTGGCAAATGGTCGCCTTTGCGCTATTAGGCGGCTTAATATTGAATCTAATGCCATGCGTATTGCCGGTATTAGCGATGAAATTGGGATCAATTCTGTATGTGCCGCAAGGCCAACAGCAGACAATTCGGCGCCAGTTTTTACTTTCGTCCTCAGGAATTTTAGCCTCTTTCTGGCTGTTAGCGCTGTTTATGACGTTACTCCGGGCTGGGCAGCAGGTGATTGGCTGGGGAATACAGTTCCAAAATCCTTGGTTTATCGGCTTTATGGTGCTAGTAACTGCGCTATTTAGTGCCAATTTACTGGGATTATTTGAAATAAACTTAGGCAGTAAAACCAATACTCGTCTAGCGACGTTGGGCGGGCAAGGTAATGCCGGTCATTTTTGGCAGGGCGTTTTTGCCACATTATTAGCGACCCCATGCTCCGCGCCTTTTTTGGGTACTGCGGTCGCATTTGCATTAGCTGCACCTATCGCAGAATTATGGCTAATATTTACTGCCTTAGGGATAGGAATGAGCTTGCCATGGTTATTAATTGCCGCCTTCCCTGCGGTGGCCCGGCTTCTTCCTAAACCCGGTCGCTGGATGAATATCTTGCGTGCAGTACTGGGGGCGATGATGTTGATTTCGTGCTTATGGCTAATTAGCTTAATGAGCGCGCATATCGGATATATCTACTCGTTAATTATTGCCATTATACTATTGTTAGTTTTATTAATTTTTATTGCGAAGCATTATGGTTATCGAGTAGCGGCAATGACTTTTCTTTTATTTAGTCTACTGGCCGCGGGCTTTGCATGGTCAACTTATAGCGATAATTCGGCGACCAATCGCTCGTTGGTTCGAGATAGCATTAACTGGCAGCCATTGACACAAGCTGCTATCGATCAGGCATTATCTGCGAACAAACGGGTTTTTGTTGATGTCACCGCCGACTGGTGCGTTACCTGTAAGGCGAATAAATATAATGTATTGCTGCGAGACGACGTTCAACAAGCATTAAGTGCGCCAGATGTGGTAGCGTTACGAGGCGATTGGACTAAACCGTCAGCTGAAATTAATCAATTTTTACAACAACGTGGACAGGTTGCGGTGCCGTTTAACCAAATTTATGGTACTGCAATTAAAGAAGGCAAAATATTATCTACATTGCTTGATCGAGAAGAGCTTTTATCCGTTTTAAATCAGGCATCGACCTTAAATCAGGTATCGACGGCCAATCAGGCGCAAGGAGCCGAGAAATGAAAAAAACACTGCTAGCAATATTACTTTCATCATTCACCCTAAGTTTAGGCGCAGTCAGTATGGGCGTACAAGCTGCCCCATTATCGGCAGATCAGGAAGCACAAGTGCGTGAATTAGTGCGTGATACGTTGATTAAAAATCCAGAAATTCTGGAAGAGGCTATCCAAGCATTGCAGGCTAAACAATTTGAGAAACAACAGGCTCAAGTGCAAGATACGATCAAAGCAGAACATAATGCACTATTTAACGATCCCGCCAGCCCTCGTATTGGCGCCAAAGATGCCAAATTAGTCTTAGTGAGCTTTACCGATTATAACTGCCCGTATTGCAAACGCTTTGATCCACAATTGGAAGAGATTGTTAAAAAATATCCAGAAGTAGCCGTGGTGATAAAACCGTTACCGTTCAAGGGGCAGACGTCATTAGAGTCATCTCAATTAGTTTTAACTCTGTGGGAGCAAAACCCTGAGGCATTTCAAAAATTACATCAAAAATTGATGCAAAAACAAGGCATGCTGACCGAAGATAATATTAAACAAGCATTAAAAGCGACGGGTAATGAGACGTTGGTGGCGAATGATAAAAGTAAATTGACCGTCAAAAATAATTTACAATTAGCCGAGAAATTAGGCGTTCAGGGGACGCCTGCAACGTTAGTAGGGGAAGAAATGATCCCCGGTGCTATCGATCAGCAGCAGTTGGAGCAGATTGTTAAGCAGCAATTGGCAAAAGTTAAATAATTAATCTCATGACCCGACTAAGAAAATGGTTGAAAGAGATTATTGTGCTGGTGGTGATAATTTTTATCGCCACTACTGCTATGGACTGGTGGCGCAAACCGGCTCATCTTGCTCCGCAGCTATTAGCCCCGATGACGTTAGCTAATGGCGAATCTGTTTCATTGGCACAGTTAAGCCGAGATAAACCGATTTTAGTCTACTTTTGGGCGACATGGTGCGGGGTGTGTAAAATGACCTCACCTATGGTGGCTGAGCTAGCCGCGGCGGGCGTGCCGGTAATTTCAGTGGCGCTCCGCTCTGGCGATAGTCAGCGATTATTGCAGGGAATGCACAAAAAAGGGCTTAATTTTCCTGTGATCAATGATATAGATGGCCAAATATCAGCCTTAGCTGCCGTGAGTGCCACGCCGAGTTTTATGATTATTGATCATGGTGAAATGGTCAGTTTTACTTCTGGCTGGACCAGTTATTGGGGACTAAAAGCGCGCTTATTGCTGGCCGCCCTATGATTTAAGCCATCGATAGCTAACTATTTTAGGCATAATATTGAAAAGCCTGCCATGGAGAATATCTATTCCATGGCAGGCTTTTTTGATCTGCACGAAAATTTAGCGGCGGTATTTTCGCCCAGCAATCAAGGCGATGGCACCGAATAAGACGACCACAATCCATAATGGCCAGTGACTCCAACGGGCATAAGGAGTTAAACCCTGGGTTGGCGTGACTTGTGCTGAGAGTGCGGCGGCTTCAAATTGAGGTAATTGTGCTTGGATAGACCCATCTGGGCGAATGAACGCAGTGATCCCATTATTAGTAGCGCGCAATAATGGACGGCCTAGCTCAAGTGCTCGCATTCTTGCCATCTGGAAATGCTGCCATGGCCCAATTGAGCGCCCAAACCATGCATCATTGGAAATAGTCAGTAAATAATCGGTATCAGGTTTAAAGTTATCTCTAACTTGTTGACCCAAAATAATTTCGTAGCAAATTGCCGCAGTAAGCCGCATGTTACCCGCTATCAGCTGTGCTTGCTGATAATCACCTCGGCTAAAACCGGACATGGGCAGATTAAAGAATGGAGCAATAGGGCGTAGCAGATCCTCAAGCGGTACAAACTCGCCAAAAGGCACTAAATGATGTTTGTTATAGCGGTCTTGAGAGAGATAGCGATAAGGTGTTTTTTCGCCTAACACTATAATACTGTTATAAAATTTATAGCCACCTTCTGCCTGTTGTTGTACATCAACAATTCCGGTAACTAAACGCGTATTTTCAGTTCGCAGCAAGGTGTCAAGAGACTGTAGCCAGGCTTGGCTATCAGCTTCAGAAGTAGGAACCGCAGATTCAGGCCAAATAATGGTCGATGCTTTACCGATATAGGGCAGAGAGAGCTGAATATAAATCTGTTTAGTTTTATCGAGAAATTCAGGATCCCATTTTAATGATTGGGGAATATTGCCTTGGATAAGCACGATTTCACGGGTTTTCTCATTAATAGGCGTATACCACTGAAGTTGTTTAACGCTTAGCGGTAGCAATAATAATAGGGCGGCAATCCCTAGCGCGATAAACCGACGCTGAGCGAGGGAAAACACAATTAACCCACTAATAACCATTAACAGCAGGGTTATCATTTCTACGCCAACAATTGGCGCCAGTCCTTTTAATGGACCATCAATTTGACTATAGCCGAATTGCAACCACGGAAAGCCAGTTAATACCCAACCGCGTAGCCATTCAGTGAGTTGCCAGATTACGGGCGCAGCGAAAACTAATCGATAAACGGTTGTTTTAGGAAAGAATTTATTCAGTAATGCCCCAAACAACGCCGGATAAAGAGCTAAATAAGCAGCCAGTAAGATAACCAGCAGTACGTTAACCGCGGTGGGCATACCGCCAAAATCAGCAATGCTGACATAAACCCAATTAACACCGCTACCAAATAAGCCGAATCCCCAGCAAAACGCAATATTGAATGCTTGTTTAGTGGTGCGTTGTAAGGTTAAGCACAGCAGGGCAGATAACGAAACAATTGCCGCCGGCCAGAAGTCAAAAGGAGAAAAAGCCAGCGTTCCACTGGCTCCGAAAATTAACGCCAACAGCAATCGTGGCCATTGGCGTGAGTATAATGAAGCAGCTGCCATTATTTTTGTTCTTCATCCAAATCAGGAATAGATGCTTCGTCGGGGATTTTTACATGCAGCTGAATAATCCGACGACTGTCGGCCATAGCAACTTTGAACACATAATCATCGATGGTGATGGTCTCACCACGAGAAGGTAAGTGACCAAAGGCTTGCATCACCAAACCGCCTACAGTATCCACTTCTTCTTCGCTATAATGGGTATTGAAGGCTTCATTGAAATCTTCAATTTGCATTAATGCACGAACAGAAAAAGTGTGGCGAGTCAGTTGGCGGATATCAACATCATCTTCATCATCGTATTCATCTTCAATTTCACCGACAATCAACTCAAGAATATCTTCGATAGTCACCAAGCCGGAGACGCCACCAAATTCATCAATCACAATCGCCATATGGTAGCGCTGAGATCTGAATTCTTTCAGTAAACGGTCAACACGTTTACTTTCGGGCACCACAACCGCAGGACGCAATACTTTATCGATGCTGAATTGTTCGGAGTCGGAGCGCATGAATGGCAGTAAATCTTTTGCCATCAGCAATCCCTCAATATGATCTTTATCTTCGCTGATCACCGGAAAACGAGAATGTGCAGAGTCAATAATGACATCGAGGCATTCATCGAGTGGTTGATTCCGTTTTAGTGTCACAATTTGTGACCGAGGGATCATGATATCGCGAACTCGCTGATCGGCAATATCCATCACACCTTCGAGCATTTCTCGGGTATCAGGATCGATGAGTGAGTTTTGTTCTGAATCACGAATGAGTTCTACCAAGTCATCACGATTTTTTGGTTCACCGTGAAATAATTGGTTTAACAGTGCAAAGAACCCTTTCTTAGGACCAGGGGTGTCATTACTAGAAGAATGATCGTCGCTCATGGCGTTTTATTTTTAGTTTCCTATATAGAAGTAATAATGGATTGTTATAGTGCTAATATTTAGCATAAAAATCAAAGAATGATTAATCTTTTTCAATCAAATAGGGATCTGAGTAACCTAATTGAGCTAAAATTTCTGTTTCCAGTGATTCCATTTCTTCGGCTTCTTCATCTTCAATATGGTCATAGCCTAGCAGATGCAGACAGCCATGAATTACCATATGAGCCCAATGTTCTTCGGCAGTTTTTTGCTGTTCTTTTGCTTCCAACTCAACAACTTGACGGCAGATAATCAAATCACCTAATAGCGGTAATTCTATTTCTGGCGGTGCTTCGAAAGGGAATGATAGTACATTAGTCGATTTATCTTTTCCACGATAAGCTAAATTTAACTGATGGCTTTCTGCATCATCAACGATACGAATAGTCACTTCGCTTTCTGGCTGAAATTGAGGCAATACTGCATCTAGCCAGCGTTGAAATAGCGCTTCATCAGGAAGGCCAGTGAGATCTTCACTGGCAATTTGTAAATCAAGGATAACTGAACTCATGAATTGTCTTCTTGTTTTTCAATCAGTTTTTGCTGTTCTTTTTCGAGACGCAGCACATGACGACGTTTTTGGTCTTGTTCTTCCCATGCTTCATAGGCCATAACAATTTTGGCCACGATAGGGTGTCGTACCACATCTTCACTATGGAAGAAATTAAAGCTTAGCTGATCGACGTCAGACAACACTTCAATAGCATGTCTTAATCCCGATTTATTACCGCGTGGTAAATCTATTTGAGTAATATCCCCAGTGATCACCGCTTTGGAATTAAACCCAATTCGGGTTAAGAACATTTTCATTTGTTCAATGGTGGTATTTTGGCTCTCATCCAAGATAATAAATGCATCGTTTAATGTACGTCCGCGCATATAAGCCAGAGGAGCGACTTCGATAACGTTACGTTCAATCAGTTTTTCAACTTTCTCAAAGCCTAACATTTCAAATAATGCGTCGTAAAGTGGACGTAAATAAGGGTCAACTTTTTGACTTAAATCACCGGGCAAAAAGCCCAGTTTCTCACCCGCTTCAACTGCCGGACGAGTTAATAAAATTCGACGAATTTCTTGGCGTTCTAAAGCATCTACTGCTGCCGCTACCGCCAAATAAGTTTTCCCGGTTCCCGCGGGACCAATCCCAAAGGTAATATCATGATCGAGAATATTAGCAATATATTGCGCTTGATTTGGTGTTCGCGGTTTAATCACACCGCGTTTAGTTTTGATATTAACCGCTTTACCAAAGTCAGGAATACTATCGGCTGATTGCTCTAAAACTTGGCTTTCAGTGATCGCTAAATGAATTTGTTCTGGTTCAATCTCGGGGATCACCCCTCGAATTGGCGCAGTATCCACATACAATTGACGCAAAATTGCGCTAGCTGCCTGGATATTTAATGCCTTGCCCGCCAGTTTAAAACGATTATCTCGGCGATTTATTTCTACGCCCAGACGACGCTCAAGCTGTTTGATATTGTCATCAAATGGCCCGCAGAGGCTCATTAAGCGCTGATTATCTGCGGGTTCAAGGAATATTTCTTGGGTCGCTATTTGCGAAGATTTTTTTTCAGTCACTGATTATCTCTATGTTTAAGGCTGATAACTGCCAACACCGATTTCATTTTCCTTACGGGTGCGAGCAATAACAGACTCTGGGGATTCATGTACGCGTAAATCCATTTGATCTTCGGTACGGATAACTTTACCGCGCAGTGAGTTAGCATAAACACCGACAATTTCTACATCGACAAATTTGCCTATCATATCTGGTGTGCCTTCAAAGTTAACCACGCGGTTACTTTCAGTTCGCCCAGCCAGTTCCATCACATTTTTACGCGCAGGGCGTTCAACTAAGATACGTTGAACACTGCCTACCATGGCACGGCTAAAATTCATAGCTTGTTGGTTGATTCGCTGTTGCAGTAAAAATAGACGTTGTTTTTTCTCTTCTTCGCTCACATCATCAGGCAGATCGGCTGCCGGTGTTCCTGGGCGTGGGGAATAAACAAAGCTAAAACTGAGGTCGAAATTAACATCAGCAATTAACTGCATCGTTTTTTCAAAATCATCCTGAGTTTCGCCGGGGAAGCCGACAATAAAATCAGAACTTATCAGGATATCAGGTCGTGCTTTGCGCAATTTGCGAATAATGCTTTTATATTCTAATGCGGTATGCGCGCGTTTCATCAAGGTAAGAATTCGGTCTGAGCCACTTTGTACTGGTAAGTGTAGATAGCTGACTAATTCGGGCGTATCTTTATACACCTCAATAATATCGTCAGTAAATTCAATTGGATGGCTAGTAGTGAAGCGAACACGGTCGATACCATCAATTGCTGCAACTAAACGTAATAATTCGGCAAAAGTGCAAATATCACCATCGTAAGTGGCTCCACGATAGGCGTTAACATTTTGACCAAGCAGATTAACTTCACGTACTCCTTGGGCTGCTAGTTGCGCTATTTCAAATAAAATATCATCTGATGGGCGGCTAACTTCTTCGCCTCGGGTATAGGGAACCACACAGAATGTGCAGTATTTATTGCAGCCTTCCATAATTGAAACAAATGCGCTTGGGCCTTCTGCTCTCGGCTCCGGCAAACGGTCAAATTTTTCTATTTCAGGGAAACTAATATCGACAACAGGGCTACGAGTTCCTTTAACCTGATTAATCATTTCTGGCAGACGATGCAGTGTCTGTGGACCAAAGATAATATCAACACTCGGCGCGCGCTGCCGTATAAAATCGCCTTCTTGAGAGGCAACACAGCCACCGACGCCAATGATAATATCGGGTCTACTGTCCTTGAAATATTTCCAACGACCTAATTGATGGAATACTTTTTCTTGTGCTTTTTCACGGATAGAACAGGTATTTAACAGTAAAATATCCGCTTCTTCAGGCACTTCGGTCAATTGATAACCGTGAGTACTTTCGAGTAGATCTGCCATTTTAGATGAATCGTACTCATTCATCTGACAGCCCCAGGTTTTAATGTACAGTTTTTTTATTGTCGACATTTCTCTATCCGATGTTTTCAGAGTAGCTAGTGTAATGGACTCCGAAACGCATTGTAAACCCACCATACTTTTTTGTTATTTCTACAACCGTTAAATTAGCTAATTATTTGAACCTATTAGCTGTTTCCTGGCTCAGGTATAAGAGCGCGCGACGGATTGTGACAAAATAACGTTTATTCCTACAGTCGTTATAATAATAATGGCTGTATTTATAAGTTTAGCATGTTGGGTAAAAATCCAAAGTCCGATCCGTTAGTGAATACAGTATTACATTTTGATTATGGACAGTATGCGATCATGCGATAAATGTAATAATCAATCGCTGCCTTGTTGTAAATTATCACTTGGAATCTGTATCCACAGAGCAGGCAGAATGCCTGTAATAAGTTTAATTGTTATTGTATTCATTTGCGATGGCAGTGACCAGCGTTACACGAAGAGATATTCCCTGTCAGCGGAGAAATTTTTCGGTAAACTACAGAAATCAAACAGTTAATAGCGGCTAATGTGATGAATAAGTTAATAAAAAATTATGATATTGTAGTTGTTGGTGCCGGTATGACGGGCGCAGCAGCAGCATTGGGGTTAGCACAAGAAGGTTTTAATGTGGCGCTGCTCGAAAAAGCACCGCCAGTACCTTTTGATGCTAACTGCCCACCCGATGTACGGATCTCAGCGATTAGCTGTGCGTCTGTTGAATTACTAAAACAACTTGGCGCATGGAAAAATGTTCTTAACATGCGTTCAGCACCATATCGACAATTAGAAACATGGGAAGAACCTGGCTCAAATGTGATTTTTGATGCCAAGAGCCTGGGTCTGCCTGAATTAGGTTTTATGATCGAAAACCGAGTGTTACAGCTTGCGTTGTGGCAAGAATGTGAAAAATATCCTAATTTACAGCTTATTTGCCCTGCCACGTTGCTGCAAATGGAAAAACAAATCGACGGCTGGTTATTGACGCTAGAAGGGCATGAGGCCATCGAAACTAAATTAGTTATTGGGGCTGATGGTGCGCGTTCACAAGTGCGGCAATTTGCCGGGATAGGTAGCCGTGGTTGGCAGTATCGTCAATCTTGTATGTTGATTACAGTACAAACTGAGACGCCTCAGCAAGAGACTACTTGGCAGCAGTTTCATGCTTCCGGTCCTCGTGCTTTTTTACCGCTGTATGATAATTGGGCATCACTTGTTTGGTACGATAGCCCAGCAAAAATTCGCCAGTTACAGGCGATGTCGATGCCACAATTAAGCCAAGCTATTCAAGTGGCATTTCCTGAGCGTTTAGGCGCAGTGACCCCTCTCGCAACGGGGGCTTTTCCATTAAATAGACATCATGCTAATCGTTACGTTGCTCAAGGATTGGTGTTAATTGGTGATGCGGCACATTCAATTAATCCGTTAGCGGGGCAAGGGGTCAATTTAGGTTATCGGGATGTGGATGTCTTGCTGCAAGTGCTGACAGAGGCTAAGCAATATTTACAACCATGGCATACGCTTTCAGTTCTTAAACGTTATCAACGCCGTAGAATGCCGGACAATTTGATTATGCAGGCAGGAATGGATATTTTTTATCTGGCCTTTAGCGAAAGCTTGCCGGGCTTAAAAACGCTGCGTAATTTGGGATTAATGACGGCACAACGCGCCGGAGAAGCCAAAAAGATCGCCCTTAAGTATGCGTTAGGTTTGTAGTTTATTGCGATTAGCCGTTGCTCTCTCCATGACGGTTATAGCGTAATGGGGAGCCAATTTCTGCGTTTATTTGCTTATTTAAGCGAAGTATAAACCATAGAATAAATATGGAGCTTATTGAAGTTACATAAAATAATAGGGATTAATATAGAAGGTTGTAGATAATGCGAAATAGAGAGTAGGGAGATATGGCTGGGGTACCAGGATTCGAACCTGGGATGCTGGAATCAGAATCCAGTGCCTTACCGCTTGGCGATACCCCATTAGATGGTGGCTATGACGGGATTCGAACCTGTGACCCCAACATTATGAGTGTTGTGCTCTAACCAGCTGAGCTACATAGCCTTTGGGTAACTCTGTCTATTCAATTTTTTATAACGATTGGAATATCAGGAAGATGGCTGGGGTACCAGGATTCGAACCTGGGTATGCTAGGATCAAAACCTAGTGCCTTACCGCTTGGCGATACCCCACCTGAAAGGCTATCGTAAAACTAAATATGTTAGTCAGGATGGCTGGGGTACCAGGATTCGAACCTGGGCATGCTAGGATCAAAACCTAGTGCCTTACCGCTTGGCGATACCCCACCTGAATAACTGAACTACTTTAACTTGTTTTACTAACAACGTGAAGAAGGAAATGGTGCGGGAGGCGAGACTTGAACTCGCACACCTTGCGGCGCCAGAACCTAAATCTGGTGCGTCTACCAATTTCGCCACTCCCGCAAATAAAAAAGATGGTGGCTATGACGGGATTCGAACCTGTGACCCCAACATTATGAGTGTTGTGCTCTAACCAGCTGAGCTACATAGCCATCTTTTTTTCTGCAAACCTTCATCGGCGTTGCGGGGCGCATTATGCGTATTACAGACAAACTCGTCAACTGCTTTTTTAAAAAAACTTGTAGAAATGTGTTTGTTTGTCTGTTCAATAATCATTTTGTCGTCAAATTAATCAAAAAACAAGGATGAATTGATCATTTAGCCAGTTTAATTCATTTTAATCGATAAAAATAAAATGGCCTAAAACAGAAAGTTTATCGTGATAGCGTAATATTAAAGTCCAATATAATCGTCAGATCAAAAAGCCGGTTATAGCTCAATAATAAAAATGCCTGAATGTTAGGTTATCAGTGTGAGATCATGTCGTGGAAATTTAGTATGCCATCGATGTACAAGATTATATTAATCGATGATATGAAAATTAGGCTACGGTGTTACAGATTAATTCTTCGGATGTGAGGAGAAGACGTGTGGAGAAAAAGAAAAAAATAGCCAAACAATCAAGCAGTACAGCAAATAGAGGTGTAAGGCAAACGATTGAAACACCCGATATGGCCTGTATCGTTTACAGGCCATGTTATACATCAAGTTATATTTTAGCTATCTAATAATAATTGTAATAGCTCTCCGTTGAGCATAGCGCGTTTGGTGAGGGCAAATGCTCCTATTGCGGAGTTATGAACTAACTGAGAGGTGACAATCGGTAAATCCTCACGAAATTCTTTTAACGTTTGTGCTTGAATACAGCTTTTAATCGCGGGCAATAAGATTTTTTCTGCTTCGGTTATTTCACCAGCAATAACGACTTTTTGTGGATTAAATAAATTGATAGCGATAGCAATTGCTTTACCAAGTTGTCGCCCAACATTTTGAATAACTTCTGTGGCTAAAGGATCATTTTTATTAGCAGCTTGGCAAATGGCTTTAATTGAGCAATTTTGTAAGGTCAGGCTACTTGAATAACCTTGTTCGATACGCTGACGAACCCGTTGTTCAATTGCTGGGTTAGCGGCAATTGTTTCTAAACAGCCAAAATTACCACAATGGCAAGGCTCACCGAGAGGATCAATTTGAATATGCCCAATTTCGCCTAAATTTCCGCGTTGATTGAGCAGTATTTCATTATTAATAATTACCCCTGCGCCTGTACCTCGATGAATACGGACTAATAATGAATCAGCGCTATCCCGAGTGGCGCCGAAATAATTTTCAGCCAGTGCCAAACTGCGGATATCATGTCCAACGTAGCAGGTTACTTTGAAATGATGCTGTAAATTATCGACGAGATGCCAGTTATTTACTTTAATATGTGGCATATAGTAAATAATACCGTTATCTGGATTAACCAGGCCCGGTAAGATAACTGAAATCGCAATTAACTCTTTAATTCGTCGTTGATAATGGCTGATAAACTCCTCTAAGGCAGCGATTAGTTTATCTTCTACTTGTTGCTGTTCTGACTCAGGGATTGGATAATGCTGCTCGCACAGGGCTTTGCCGCTTAAATCGTATAACGCGATAGTGGCGTCATAACGGCCAAGGCGAACCCCAATAGTATGAAAATTTTTGTGCTCAGAAACGATAGAAATTGCGCGGCGTCCGCCCGTGGATGCTTGTTGATCCACTTCTTTGATTAAACCGCGCTCTAATAACTGACGGGTGATTTTAGTCACACTCGCCGGGGCTAATTGGCTTTGTTCGGCAACTTGTATGCGCGAGATGGGCCCTTGCTGATCGATTAGCCCATAAACAACGGCACTGTTTAATTGTTTGACTAGATCGATGTTACCAATTTGCTTTAGCGAGTGGTTATAATTCATCAGATTATTTGCTCATTATCAATAGACTTGTTGTCCGTTAACAAAAGTGGCGAGAACGCGATAATCGTTGCTGAATGCGGTTAGATTAGCTACTTTTCCCGGCTCGATAGAGCCTAAGCGCTCTTCCACACCAATTGCACGGGCCGGATAGAGAGTCGCCATTCTAAGTGTTTCGTCTAATGCAATCCCAACATGTTCAACGCTGTTTTTTACCGCTCCAATCATGGTTAATGAGGAGCCGCTGAGTGTGCCATTTTCATCGACACACAATCCATTGCGGTAGTATATGGTTTTACCTGCAAAGATAAAATGATCCATTTCACTGGTTTTAGGATCCAAACCTGCGGGTGCTGTCGCGTCGGTGACTAAGATTAACTTATCGCCTTTTAATTGTTTACTGCTGCGGATATTCGCCCATTGTACATGCAGTCCATCAGCAATAATGCCGGCATAGACTTCAGGAGTATCATAAATTGCACCGACTAAACCGGGACCACGGCCTGAAATATAAGGCATGGCATTAAATAAATGAGTTGAGAAACGGATACCAGCTTGAAAACTTTGGCGTGCTTCTTCATAAGTAGCATTAGAGTGCCCAGCAGATACGACAATTCCAGCGTCAGTTAGTTGACGAATAAATTGCTTATCAACTATTTCTGGCGCTAAAGTTACTTTAGTAATAGCACTGGCATGTGCAGTCAGATAATCAATCATTTCAGCAGAAGGCTGACGAATAAATTCAGGGTTATGGGTCCCTTTTTTAATTAAATTAATATAAGGGCCTTCAAGATGTAATCCTAATGCCTGATTTTTATTAGTTTTTAGGTATTGGCTCATTACATCGATACCGTGCTTCATTAATTCATCGGAGCAGGTGATTAATGTTGGCAGATAGCTAGTACAGCCGGTCTGCTGGTTGGATTGTTGCATGATTTCTAAATTTTCAATGCTGACATTTTCATAATTATCATTGAATTGCACGCCACCACAGCCATTAACTTGTAAGTCAATAAATCCTGCAGATAAAATTGCACCGTTCAGATCATGGCAAGTTATCTCGGTGGGCAGTTCATCGACCGAACAAATTTGTTTAATCAATTCACCTTCGATAATAACCGCATGATTTTCTAGTCTTTCATGACCAGTGTAAATAATACAATTAGTTAAAGCATACATCGATGTAGCCTCCTGAGGTTACTGCAATATGAGGGACACCGACCTGTACTGTACTGCGCAGGCCGGGTGATTGAATTATTTAGCGCTAAATTGATTAATAATATCAGCTTCTAATTGGCGGAAATATTTTAAGGTTTTTACTTTTAATTCGAGCGTAGCATTTTCGTCACATACAATGATTGATTTTGGATGCATTTGTACGCAGCTAATCGTCCACATATGATTGACAGATCCTTCAATTGCCGCATGTACCGCCATCGCTTTATTGGCACCGGTAGCTAAAATCATAAGTTCTTCCGCATCCATTAATGTAGCAACACCGACAGTTAATGCATATTTAGGAACTTGATTGATATCATTATCAAAGAAACGTGAATTAGCCACACGAGTTTCGGGAGTTAAAGTTTTAATCCGAGTACGTGAGGACAATGAAGAACCAGGTTCATTAAAGGCAATATGGCCGTCATTGCCTACCCCACCCATAAACAAATTAATTTTTCCGTAGCTACGAATTTTATCTTCATAACGTTGACATTCAGCCTCGACATCGGCTGCATTTCCATTAAGAAGATTGATGTTTTCTTCGGGAATATCAATATGGTTAAAAAAGTTTTCATGCATAAATGTATGGTAGCTCTGTGGATGAACAGCAGGAATACCAATATATTCATCCATATTAAACGTGACCACGTGTTTAAAGCTGACTTGACCTTGATTATATAGTTTTATTAAGGCTTGGTAAGTCGCTAAAGGTGTGCCACCGGTCGGTAATCCCAATAAAAAAGGACGTTCGGCTGTTGGATTAAATGCATTGATTTTGTTGGCGATATATTGAGCAGACCAGATACCAACATCTTTCGCATTTGCTAGAGGTAAAAGCCTCATGATTAAGTTTCCTCAAATAAATCAATTAAGTTGCAAGATGTTCCTTCAATATATTAATTTATTGTATATATTGCGTAGGGAACGTGATTCTCTATGAGTCGTTCGGGTAAATCCAGTAGATAAGATAATTTTCATCTTAAAATAAGTTGCGTTAGTTTGCTAGTGCTTTGCGCTGTTGATTAATTTTTATCTTGAAGTTAATCACATTTGAGTGTTATTTTTTTCGCATCGCGAAATAATTAATTTAAACTATGTATTGCGGTACATACATATATAATTCTTTATTGGGTTAACTTAATACTGCTTAAAAAGAATTAGGCCAAATAAAATCCCGTAACTATGGGCTATAAAAGGGGAATTTAGTGAATATTCTGAGCTATTTACAGCGGATAGGGCGGGCATTGATGGTCCCGGTCGCGGTATTACCGGCTGCTGCAATTTTAATGGGGATTGGTTACTGGGTCGATCCTAACGGTTGGGGAGCAAATAGTGCAATTGCTGCCTTATTAATCAAATCCGGTGCGGCCATTATCGATAATATGTCGGTATTGTTTGCTATCGGTATTGCCTACGGGATGTCGAAAGATAAAGATGGTGCGGCAGCATTAACCGGCTTTGTGGGATTCCTGGTTGTCACTACACTCTGCGCCCCGGGCTCTTATTCAATGATAATGAGCATACCTTTAGATCAGGTACCTACGGCATTTAATCATATTAATAACCAGTTTGTCGGCATTCTAGTCGGTGTGTTGTCTGCTGAATTGTATAACCGCTATAGCGGTGTTGAGCTGCCTCGCGCGTTGTCATTCTTTAGTGGACGGCGCTTGGTTCCGATCCTTGTTTCGTTCTTAATGATTTTATTGGCTTTCATTTTAATGTATGTATGGCCATTCATTTATAACGCGCTGGTGGCTTTTGGTGAAAGTATTAAAGATCTCGGCTCGGTCGGTGCAGGGATTTATGCGTTCTTTAACCGTTTATTAATTCCTGTTGGCTTACATCATGCATTGAACTCGGTATTTTGGTTTGATGTTGCGGGCATTAACGATATTCCTAATTTCCTTGGTGGTGCTAAATCGATTGAAGAAGGCTTAGCGACTCCGGGAATTACTGGTCGTTACCAAGCAGGTTTCTTTGCGGTGATGATGTTTGGTCTGCCGGGAGCGGCATTAGCTATTTATCATTGTGCTAAGCCTGAAAATAAAGCTAAAGTGGCGGGTATTATGATGGCGGGGGCTTTCGCCGCCTTCTTTACTGGTATCACTGAGCCCTTAGAATTCTCATTCATGTTTGTGGCGCCAGTACTGTATGTTATTCATGCGTTCTTAACCGGGGTTTCGGTTTATATTGCTGCAACGATGGAGTGGATTTCAGGCTTTGGCTTCAGTGCGGGTCTGGTTGATATGCTGTTGCAATCGCGTAATCCATTAGCTGTTCATTGGTATATGTTGATTGTTCAGGGCTTAGTTTTCTTCTGCTTATATTATATTATTTTCCGTACAGTGATTAAAAAATTCAATTTAATGACACCTGGTCGTGAAGAGAATGCAGAAGATGAAACTGTCGATGGTTATGATGAAAATGTAAGCCCGGCAGATACAACTGATACTGATATTCAAAAAGAAGCTCGTCAATATATTGCTGCGGTGGGTGGCAGCGAAAATATTACTAATATTGATGCGTGTATAACGCGTTTACGCTTGGCGGTAAAAGATTCCGAACGTGTCAATGATGCCGTTGCTAAACGTTTAGGCGCTTCTGGTGTTATTCGTTTAAATAAGCAAAGTGTTCAAGTGATTGTCGGTACGCGAGCAGAATTAATTGCTAGCGCAATGGGTGAAGTTATCGCTAAAGGTTCGGTTGCAGCAGCAAGCGTGGCTGTAGCTTCTCAGCCGCAACAGCAAGCGGTGGTTAAAGAAGCCAAAGGCGAAGTGGTATTATCGTTAGTTGCACCGGTCAGTGGTCAATTATATACACTGGATGATGTACCTGATGAAGCTTTTTCTAGCCGAATTGTTGGCGACGGCGTGGCTATCAAACCGACTAGCAGCGAAGTTTTAGCACCAGCCGCAGGAACAGTGGTTAAAATCTTTGAAACTAATCATGCTTTTTGTATTGAAACCGATAATGGCGTAGAGCTGATAGTCCATATGGGGATTGATACTGTGGCATTGAAAGGTAAAGGTTGCTCGCGTTTAGTCGAGGAAGGTACAGTAGTTGACGCTGGACAGCCTATTTTGAATTTAGATTTGGCGTATTTAAACGCTAATGCTAAGTCAATGATTAGCCCTGTAATTATTAGTAATATCGACGATTATGCTGAGATAGAAATTCTGGCAACTGGCGAAGTTAAAGCCGGTGAAACGGTTCTATATCGGATCCTTAAATAAAGGCGGTTTATATTGACGGTTAAGTCGCCGCTAATAAGCCGTAGCGATTAAATTATCGTTGTTAAACAGGGGAGCGAAGTCTTCCCTGTTTTTATTTTGTGGATTTGATTTTTTACTTTTAGCTATCATTTTTTGTCTTTTAGCCGCCAATGATAAAATAATTAGCTGTGACATGATAAAGTAAAAAAATTAGGTTATTCATCGTATTGTAATAGCAATATATATTGCAGAATAACTTTCAAATAAAGTTGAATTATTTCATACTGAATAATAAATTTAGCTTTTCCCCCCGCGAATAACATCAAACGGTTGTTTCCTACTGTTTTATAGTAGAATATACACGGTTATTATCGCGCTTTTGCATTGAGGAATGATGACAATGAATGAGGCTGATGCCCGCCCAACAAACTTTATTCGTCAGATCATAGATGAAGATCTGGCCACTGGAAAACATGCGACTGTTCATACGCGTTTTCCCCCAGAACCAAATGGCTATTTGCATATTGGACACGCTAAATCAATCTGCCTGAATTTTGGTATCGCGAAAGATTATCAAGGGCAATGTAATTTGCGTTTTGATGATACCAATCCAGTGAAAGAAGATGTGGAATATGTTAATTCTATCCAGAATGACGTCAAATGGTTAGGATTTGAGTGGAGCGGAAAGGTTCATTATTCATCGGACTATTTCGATACACTTTATCAATATGCAATTGAGCTGATTAACAAAGGCTTAGCTTATGTTGATGAACTTAGCCCAGAACAAATTCGTGAATACCGTGGCACGTTAAAGCAACCGGGCAAAAATAGCCCATATCGTGACAGAACAGTAGAAGAAAACTTAGCGCTATTTGAAAAAATGCGTGCCGGTGAATTTGCCGAAGGTACTGCGTGTTTGCGAGCTAAAATTGATATGGCATCACCTTTTATTGTGATGCGCGATCCGGTTATTTATCGGATTAAATTTGCTCATCATCACCAATCTGCCGATAAATGGTGCATCTACCCGATGTACGATTTTACCCATTGTATTTCTGATGCATTGGAAGGAATTACTCATTCACTGTGTACTCTTGAATTCCAAGATAATCGCCGTTTGTATGACTGGGTATTAGACAATATTTCGATTGATTGTCACCCAAGACAGTACGAGTTTTCGCGTTTAAATCTTGAATACACCGTGATGTCAAAACGTAAACTGAACCAATTGGTGACTGAAAAAGTTGTCGATGGCTGGGATGATCCCCGTATGCCAACAGTTTCAGGTTTACGTCGCCGTGGTTATACAGCGGCATCAATCCGTGAATTTTGTCAGCGCATTGGTGTGACTAAACAAGATAACAATGTTGAAATGGCCTCATTAGAATCGTGTATTCGTGATGATTTAAATGAAAACGCACCACGCGCCATGGCAGTAATCGATCCCGTTCGCTTAGTGATTGAAAACATGCCAGAAGGCGAAGAAATGCTGACGATGCCTAATCATCCGAATAAACCGGAGATGGGAACTCGTCAAGTGCCTTTCAGTCGTGAAATTTATATCGATCGTGCTGATTTCCGTGAAGAAGCTAACCGTCAGTACAAGCGTTTAGTGCTGGATAAAGAAGTGCGTTTGCGTAATGCGTATATCATTAAAGCAGAGCGTGTTGAGAAAGATGCTGAAGGCAATATCACCACGATTTATTGCACCTATGATGCTGATACGTTGAATAAAGATCCTGCTGATGGCCGCAAAGTAAGAGGTGTTATTCATTGGGTCAGTGCTCAGCATGCAGCGCCGGCTGAAATTCGTCTTTATGATCGTCTGTTTACTGTGCCAAACCCAGGCGCAGAAGAAGATTTCTTATCAACAATTAATGCCGAATCATTAGTGATCCGCCAAGGCTTTGTTGAGCCAGGATTACGAGCAGCTGAACCAGAAAAACCGTATCAGTTTGAGCGTGAAGGTTATTTCTGTGTTGATAATCGCCTAAGCAGTACAGATAAATTGGTGTTTAATCGCACTGTTGGTCTGAGAGATACTTGGACGAAGATTGAAAATAAAGGCTAATCGCGTTTATTTCTAATTATCAGACTAAAAACCCGCTAATTTCATGGCGGGTTTTTTTTGAGTAAGAGTAATTAGTTTAATTTTATACCGCGATAAAGTTGATTGTGTGAGCGACTAGTTACTTTTAGATTTTAGCCCAAAGCGACCATTAACGCGCCAGCAGTGATCAATGCCACGCCTCCAGCTGCGACTAACGACAGTTTTTCGCCAAATAAAATGACCGCAAAAATAACGGCAAATACCACACTGAGTTTGTCAATTGGCGCAACTTGAGATACGTTGCCATTTTTGATGGCTAAAAAATAGAATAGCCACGATAGTGCCCCAGCAATCCCACTTAATGCAATAAAAACAATGGCTTTTTTATTTGCAATAATTTCACTGATCAAATTCAATTTGCCTTGAACAACCACCACACCGACTAAAAATATCGCCATGATAACCGCACGAATCGCAGTCGCTGTATTGGCATCTAGATTTTGTAAACCAATTTTTCCGAAAATAGCCACTAAAGCAGCGGTGATCGCTGATAGCAATGCATAAATAAGCCAAACGCTCATAGACAATAAATCTCATTCTCATTATGAATAGATTGGAATGATAGAATATATTGACTTAAATGTGTATGACATTTTGCGTTCAAATTAGCGGTAAGGTATTGCCGTTTAATGTTATTGATATGCTACAAATAACCATCAAATGATATTAATTTGTTGCTAATTGTAAGTCAGTTACAGGTGTTACCCATTTATAGTGAATTTTATCACAATAAAAGTGGTCAGATGAGTAGTAAAATTACACGACATGGCGTAAAATTTCAGCGTATTAACCTAATCGATTTAAGTTAGTGATTATTTAAGCGGTTATTTTTAGTATTTACCAATCTATGTATTTACCAATAATAACCATTATCTACGATGTAATATTATAGGGGGATCGGTGATGACATATTATCGCGAATATACCCAACGTCAGATTATCTTACGCCGTACTGCCGCTGTTATTGTTGGCGTTCTTGCTTTTCCAATTATGATCTTTTATCGAGATCGCGGGCGTTTTTATAGCTATTTGCACCGTGTATGGGCCAAAACAAGTGATAAACCCGTTTGGTTAGAGCAATCGGAATTGACGTTAGAAATGACTAAACGCTCTTAATGGGTGTTTACCTAAACCTAATGTATAAAATTAAGCGTTAAAAAAATAGTAAATAATGGATGATAAGTTTTTGGTTACAGGCAATGATGTGGGCATAATTAATACGCAGAATTAAGATGAATAGTTTTATATTCGCTGATTGATGGCATCCTGCCGCAGTGCTTGTATCCCGGAGGCGGTTATTGATGATTAATTCTCTGGCTGACAATTAATTCTAGGCTAAATTTTTCTTTAAGCTATATTTTAAAGCTATATTAGTATCCCTAATTTTAGACAAGATGATGAAAGTAGTGTTGCTCAGCGCCAATAATATAATGAATAACGCTGTGCTGTAAGGTGCTCAACATAATTGTCGTGTTATGATTTTTTATTTATTTTCCATGATTGTTTTTTTCTCTGCAGAGAGTAATCGCGCGGTTTGTGCTAATATTAATAACTGTTATTGGCGTTATAAACATAGCCAAGGTGTGATTTATTAAGCGGTAAAAGGATCAAACGATGCGTAATTTATTTCTAGAAAACCTGATTAATAATGAATTAAAAGTTAATGAATTTCAGGATTATGCGCCTAATGGATTGCAAGTAGAAGGGCGACCGCATGTACAAAAAGTTGTCACTGGCGTGACCGCTTGCCAAGCATTATTGGATAAAGCTGTAGAGCTAGATGCGGACGCGATTATTGTTCATCATGGCTATTTTTGGAAAAATGAACCGGTCGTTATTAAAGGAATGAAACGTAAGCGTTTACAAACCTTACTGTGTAATGAAATTAATTTGTATGGTTATCATTTACCATTAGATGCACACCCTGAATATGGCAATAATATTCAATTAGCCTATCAAATGGGAGTGAAAGTGGATGGTTATATTGAGCCTCTGCTACCGTTTGGTTTTTTTGATCAGCCGATTCCAGCGGCAGAATTACTTGCACGTTTAGAGCATCGCATGGGACGTAAAGTATTGCACTGTGGCGATAATGCAAAAGATGAAATCCGTCAAATCGCTTGGTGTACCGGCGGTGGGCAAGGCTTTATTCAACAAGCTGCCGAGTTTGGTGTCGATGCATTTGTGACCGGTGAAGTTTCTGAACAAACTATCCATATTGCGCGTGAAATGGGGATCCATTTCTTCTCTGCCGGGCATCATGCAACCGAACGTTTTGGCATTATGGCACTGGGAAAATGGTTAGCCGATGAACATAATCTGGATGTTACTTTTGTTGATATCGATAATCCAGCCTAATGAGCCTGTCTGACGATAGATTATAGTTGAGCTTCTCTCGCTAAAGCGGTCAAATTGACCGCTTTTATTTGGCCTAATTATTGATGAACCCATATAAATCGCACAATGACAGCCCAGCATCAGCTGATTTTTTGAGTATCATTCACATATCATTAATCCACTAGCTAGCTATTCTAATATTTAATCCGCTTAAAATATGCGGTTTATTTCTCTAAAATTAGTCTTTATCGGCAAATAATTGAATTAATTAATATTCTAAAATGTGATTGATATCGCATTTGTATAAATTTTATATACCTAATTATCGATGAAAATAGGGACGGTAAAATTATATTTTTTACATTCACCTGCTTGATATTGGCTCGATGGGGTCGATTAAACAGAAATAATAGATAGATTTGGCCAGTTAAAATAGGCGGCTAGTATTAATAATTGCTGTAAATAAGAGATAAAAAACCCCACGAATGTGGGGTTTTAGTTCTGTTGTAGGGCAGATATCTTTAGCTTTAGATCGTTAGTCGAGCGGTATTTTTCAGCAATTATTTTTGGCTGTTAATGGTATTACTTTTAAAATCACGTTTATCATAACCGGTATAAAGCTGGCGTGGACGCGCGATTTTTAGGCCATCATCATGCATTTCATTCCAGTGCGCAATCCAACCAATAGTACGAGCAATAGCAAAAATCACTGTAAACATTGTTGATGGAATTCCCATAGCTTTCAGTATGATACCTGAATAGAAATCCACGTTTGGATACAGTTTTTTCTCAATAAAGTATGGGTCGTTTAATGCGATGCGTTCTAACTCCATAGCCACTTCTAACAAACTGTCGTTTAGACCCAGTTCGGTGAGAACTTCATGGCAGGTTTCGCGCATAACGGTGGCTCGTGGGTCATGATTTTTATATACGCGGTGACCAAAGCCCATCAGACGGAATGAATCGTTTTTATCTTTAGCGCGGTTAATAAACTCAGGGATATGCTCTACGGTTTTGATCTCTTCGAGCATCCGCAAGCAGGCTTCGTTAGCCCCGCCATGTGCGGGTCCCCATAGTGATGCGATACCTGCCGCTATACAGGCGAATGGATTAGCGCCAGAAGAGCCGGCGGTACGCACGGTAGAAGTCGATGCATTTTGTTCGTGATCAGCATGTAGAATAAGAATTCTGTCCATTGCACGTTCTAGCACCGGATTTACTTTGTATTCTTCACATGGTGTAGCGAACATCATATGCAAGAAGTTACCTGCGTATGACAAGTCATTACGTGGATAAATAAAAGGTTGGCCGATGGAGTATTTATAACACATTGCGGCGACAGTCGGCATTTTGGACAGCAGACGGTAGGCGGTAATATCACGGTGACGTGGATTATTAACATCTAGTGCATCATGATAGAAAGCAGCTAGCGCACCAGTAACACCACAGAGCACTGCCATTGGATGTGAATCGCGGCGGAAGCCTTGCAGCAGACGGGTGATTTGCTCATGGATCATAGTGTGGCGAGTCACCGTATATTTGAATTCTTCATACTGTTCGACAGTCGGGATCTCGCCATACAGCAAAATATAGCAAACTTCGAGGTAGGTCGATTGCGTCGCAAGCTGATCAATCGGGAAGCCACGGTGCAGTAAGATACCTTTATCACCGTCAATAAAGGTGATTTTTGATTCACAGGACGCGGTGGATGTGAAGCCGGGATCGTAGGTAAAATACCCTTTAGAACCAAGCGCTCGTACATCAATAACCGGTTGGCCTAATGTTGGAGTTAGGATACCCAAATCAATAGATTTTTCACTGCTGCCAGCACTCTCAATGGTTAGCTTAGCTTTGTTATCAGCCATTTACTGTCTCCTTAGCGCGCGATAATCAACCCCTAACAACCTAATCTTAGCGTTATACTGTGTCTTACGGCATTGTGCCATTAGTGCATGAAGGAAATCAGGCAGCTATCACACAAACATATATAATTTAATTTGTGCCAACAATATTTTTATAGGTTGTTAACAGGTCTGTCGATGTCGATGTTATGTTCTATTGTTGTTTTATTCCACAATAACACTAAACTTTGTATGGATAACAATTATTTCATAACTTTTGTTTTTGCTTTTCCTGCCGATAATCTTAATTAACGGCATTTAGTCTATTTGCTAGCCCTATATGTAAAGTAAATGTTGATTCTTTGTCAAATGAGACGAGCGAATTTATATAAATTGTTTAAATCGTGATCCTTCTCACTGTTCAGGCTAAATGTCTCCAAACATATTGTGTGGGAATTGTAATGATGATGTGAAGCACATATACTGCGGCAAGGTCTCCGGATTGCCTGATGTAGGAGCACCCAGCGTAATCAACGTACAACTTTTTTAAACATGATGGATTAAAGTTTTAGTTAAGTTGTATTTTGTATCCCGTAGCGCTGTATGATTTCCCGCCCCAGGTCCGGAGGAAGGAAAATAATAAAAGAGCTGTGTGGGCTAAATTGTGAAAAAACAAAGACCTGTCAACCTTGATTTGCAGACGATCCAATTTCCGATCACTGCTATCGCCTCGATCTTACACCGTGTCTCTGGCGTAATTACCTTTATCGCAGTTGGTATACTGCTGTGGTTATTGGGCACCTCTCTATCTTCGCCAGATGGATTTCAATATGCGTCTGAATTAATGACTGGCTTTTTTGCTAAGTTTATTCTTTGGGGCATTCTTACTGCATTGGCCTACCATATCTGTGGCGGTATTCGTCATATGCTGATGGATTTCGGTGTTATTGACGAAACATTAGCGGTAGGTAATTTTTCTGCAAAAGCCGCATTTGCTATCACCATCATCTTGTCAATTCTAGCGGGGGTATTGGTATGGTAAGCAATGCATCTACTTTTGGTCGTTCCGGTATCCACGATTGGTTACTGATCCGCGCCTCTGCAATCATCATCGCTTTATATGTGATTTATCTTGTTGGCTTTGTGGCTATTAACGATATAACTTACGAAGTTTGGCGTGGTTTCTTTGCCTCCTCAGTAACTAAAGTATTTACTGTCCTTACATTGTTATCGATTTTAGTACACGCATGGATAGGTTTGTGGCAGGTATTGACTGACTATATTAAACCGGTCGCGTTGCGCCTAGTTCTACAATTTTTATTAGTTGTGGTGCTGCTGGCTTACTTAATTTACGGAACAATTGTGGTGTGGGGTGTATAAATGAAACTGCCAGTAAGAGAGTTTGACGCTATCGTTATTGGTGCGGGGGGGGCAGGTATGCGCGCCGCACTACAGATTTCTCAAATGGGCCTTAGTTGCGCCTTATTATCTAAAGTTTTTCCGACCCGTTCTCATACAGTATCCGCGCAAGGGGGCATTACCGTTGCTCTAGGAAATACCCACCCGGATAATTGGGAATGGCATATGTACGATACTGTCAAAGGCTCTGATTATATTGGGGATCAGGACGCTATTGAATATATGTGTCAAACCGGTCCAGAAGCTATTTTAGAGCTGGAGCATATGGGATTACCTTTTTCTCGTTTAGATGACGGAACAATTTACCAACGCCCATTTGGTGGTCAATCTAAAAACTTTGGTGGTGAGCAAGCGGCACGTACTGCGGCTGCAGCTGACCGTACGGGCCATGCTTTATTGCATACTCTGTACCAACAAAATCTGAAAAACCATACTACGATTTTCTCTGAATGGTATGCGCTTGATCTGGTGAAAAACCAAGACGGCGATATTGTCGGTTGTACCGCTATTTGTATGGAAACTGGCGAAGTCGTCTATTTTAAAGCCAAAGCGACAATCTTGGCGACCGGTGGAGCAGGGCGGATTTACCAATCCACCACTAACGCACATATAAATACTGGCGACGGTGTTGGTATGGCCGTTCGTGCAGGTGTGCCTCTACAAGATATGGAAATGTGGCAGTTCCATCCTACCGGAATCGCAGGCGCGGGGGTATTGGTTACCGAAGGTTGCCGTGGTGAAGGCGGTTATTTGCTGAATAAAGATGGCGAACGTTTTATGGAGCGCTATGCGCCAAACGCCAAAGATTTAGCCGGTCGAGATGTAGTGGCGCGTTCTATTATGATTGAAATTCGTGAAGGCCGCGGTTGTGAAGGCCCGTGGGGACCTCACGCGAAATTAAAACTCGATCATTTAGGCAAAGAAGTTTTGGAATCACGCTTGCCGGGTATTTTAGAATTATCTCGCACATTTGCTCATGTCGATCCTATCAAAGAACCTATTCCAGTAATTCCAACGTGTCATTATATGATGGGCGGTATTCCGACCAAAGTGACGGGGCAAGCATTACGGATTAATGCTAACGGCGAAGATGAAGTCATCCCGGGCCTGTTCGCTGTCGGTGAGATTGCTTGTGTATCTGTTCATGGCGCTAACCGTTTAGGCGGTAACTCCTTGCTTGATTTAGTGGTTTTCGGCCGTTCTGCGGGCTTGCATTTGAAAGAGTCACTGATGGAACAAGGTACTATGCGTGATGCTAGCGAATCTGATATTGATGCTGCATTAAGTCGCTTTAATCGTTGGGAAAGTACTCGTACGGGTGAAGATCCGGTTGAAATTCGTAAAGCGCTACAAACCTGCATGCAGCATAATTTCTCGGTATTCCGTGAAGGTGATGCGATGGCGAAAGGACTAGAAGAGCTAAAAACTATCCGTGAACGCTTACAAAATGCGCGTCTTGATGATACCTCAACAGAGTTTAATACCCAACGAATTGAATGTTTAGAACTGGATAACTTGATGGAAACTGCTTATGCCACCGCGCAAGCAGCTAACTATCGTACAGAAAGCCGTGGAGCGCATAGCCGCTTTGACTATCCGGATCGCGATGATGCTAACTGGCTGTGTCACTCTCTGTATTTACCGCAATCTGAAACGATGACACGTCGCGAAGTCAACATGCAGCCTAAATTGCGTGAAGCCTTCCCACCGAAAATACGTACCTATTAATGCGTGGTGTTAATCCAGTTGCGGAGAAATAAATTATGAAATTAGAATTCTCGATTTATCGTTATAACCCCGATGCAGATAATGCGCCACGCATGCAGGATTACACGCTTGATGTTCCTGCTGGCCGTGACATGATGCTGCTCGATGCGTTGATTGCGCTAAAAGAACAAGATCCCACGTTGTCATTCCGTCGTTCTTGCCGTGAAGGTGTTTGTGGCTCAGATGGCGTAAATATGAACGGTAAGAATGGCTTGGCATGTATTACGCCATTGTCTGCATTATCGCGCCCGGGCAAGAAAATAGTGATCCGTCCATTACCAGGGTTGCCGGTTGTTCGCGACCTGATTATTGATATGACGCAATTTTATACTCAGTACGAAAAAATTCGTCCTTATTTAATCAATGACAACAAAAATCTACCTGCGCGTGAAAATCTACAGACACCTGCTCAGCGTGAAAAATTAGATGGTTTGTATGAGTGTATTTTGTGCGCATGTTGTTCAACCTCTTGCCCATCATTTTGGTGGAATCCAGATAAATTTATCGGGCCCGCAGGGTTACTCGCTGCATATCGTTTCTTAATAGATAGTAGAGATACTGAAACCGATGGCCGATTAGATGATCTGAACGACGCTTTTAGTGTTTTCCGCTGTCATAGCATAATGAATTGTGTCAATGTATGCCCTAAAGGGCTAAATCCAACCAAAGCTATCGGTCATATTAAGTCTATGTTATTAAAACATAGTGCATAATAGGATGTTAGTGGTGTAATTATGAGTCTCCTGCGGTGTGATTTTCACCGCAGGGTTTAATCGAAAAATACGATGACGAAGAGCAATAAGTGCCAACTGCAAATGATGAAGATACGTGCTTAGTGAGGGACCTTTAAAAACTGCCGACAGTTCTTAAAGGTTCCTTAAAAAGGGAAATCCTCAGCAATAAGAGGACCCAAAGAGAGAACATGCACAAAGCACGTCCAGATGAACCTTTATCGACACCGCTTAACCGCGGTATTAGTTAATAACGGCGAAAACTAAAGCTTTAGTAGCTTGAGGGATCACAATGCAGAACGGCGTAATGAAGGACTGGCTGGATTCAAGTTTTCTGGCTGGCGCAAACCAGTCTTACATAGAGCAGCTCTATGAAGATTATTTAACTGACCCTAATTCCGTTGATGCCGGCTGGAGAGAAATTTTCCAGCAGTTACCTGACGCAGGCTCCAACGGAGAGCAACCCCACTCACAGACGCGCGATTACTTTCGCCGCCTAGCGAAAGAATCTACCCGCTATAATACATCTGTCAGCGATCCTCAATTAGATGCAAAACAAGTTAAAGTATTGCAGCTGATTAACGCATTCCGCTTCCGAGGACACCAGAATGCGAATTTAGATCCCCTCGGATTATGGAAACAGGAACCCGTTCCTGATTTAGACCCTACTTTTCATAATCTCACCAAAGCTGATTTAGACGAAACCTTCAACGTCGGTTCTTTTGCTATTGGTAAAGAAACGATGAAATTAGGCGAACTATACGATGCCCTGAAACGTATTTATTGCGGTTCAATTGGTGCTGAGTATATGCATATTACCAATACTGAAGAAAAACGCTGGATCCAACAACGTTTAGAATCTGTACAAGTCAGTGACATTTTCACTAAAGAAGAAAAATGCCGTTTTTTAGCTGAGTTAACCGCAGCTGAAGGTTTAGAACGCTATCTGGGAGCTAAATTCCCGGGGGCCAAACGTTTCTCATTGGAAGGTGGTGATGCACTGATCCCAATGCTAAAAGATTTGATTCGTCATGCAGGAAAACAAGATACCCGTGAAGTGGTACTGGGTATGGCGCACCGTGGTCGTCTAAACGTTCTGGTTAATATTTTAGGTAAAATTCCTTCAGAGCTATTTGATGAGTTTGCCGGTAAGCATAAAGATCACCTAGGTACAGGTGACGTTAAATACCATCAAGGTTTCTCTTCTGATTTCGCCACTGAAGGTGCCAAAGTTCACTTGGCATTAGCGTTTAACCCATCTCATTTAGAGATTGTTAGCCCGGTGGTTATTGGTTCTGTTCGTGCGCGTCGTGACCGTTTAGATGAAGCTCGTAGCAATATGGTCTTGCCAATTACTATTCATGGTGATGCGGCGGTGACAGGCCAAGGCGTAGTTCAAGAGACGTTAAATATGTCTCAAGCGCGAGGCTATGAAGTTGGCGGTACTGTTCGTATCGTGATCAATAACCAGATTGGATTTACAACGTCTAACCCGAAAGATGCACGTTCAGCCGAATATTGTACCGATGTAGTGAAAATGGTGCAGGCGCCAATTTTCCACGTTAATGCGGATGATCCTGAAGCTGTCGCATTTGTGACTCGTTTGGCGTTAGATTTCCGTAATACCTTTAAACGCGATGTGATGATTGATTTGGTTTGCTACCGCCGCCATGGTCATAACGAAGCTGATGAGCCAAGTGCAACGCAGCCAATAATGTATCAAAAAATCAAGAAACATCCGACACCACGTAAAATCTATGCGGATAAATTAATCGAGCAAAATATCGTTACTGCGAATGATGTCACAGAAATGGTTAACGTTTATCGTGATGCATTAGATCGTGGTGATTGTGTGGTCGAAGAATGGCGTCCAATGGGGCTGAATGCTTACACTTGGGAACCGTATCTTAATCACGATTGGGATCAAGATTATAAAGCTCAGTTCGATTTAAAACGACTGCAAGAACTCGGTACTAAACTGAGCACTATTCCAGAAGAAGTGGTCATGCAGTCTCGGGTTGAGAAGATTTATAACGACCGTGCTGAAATGGCCAAAGGTGAGAAGTTATTAGACTGGGGTGCGGCTGAAACTTTAGCGTACGCAACCTTAGTTGATGAAGGCATTCCTATCCGTTTATCTGGTGAAGATGCTGGCCGTGGCACGTTTTTCCATCGCCATGCGGTTATCCATAATCAAACCAACGGCTCAGTTTACGTTCCATTAGCCAATATTCATAATGGTCAGGGCGTATTTAATGTCTGGGATTCCGTGCTGTCAGAAGAAGCAGTACTGGCGTTTGAATATGGCTATGCGACCACCGAGCCCCGTACACTAGCTATCTGGGAAGCTCAATTTGGTGACTTCGCCAACGTTGCTCAAGTTGTTATTGACCAGTTTATTAGCTCTGGCGAACAAAAATGGGGACGTATGTGCGGTCTGGTCATGCTGCTACCTCACGGCTATGAAGGCCAAGGCCCAGAGCACTCTTCTGCGCGATTGGAGCGTTATTTGCAATTATGCGCTGAGCAAAATATGCAAGTTTGTGTCCCGTCGACACCAGCTCAGGTTTATCACATGTTGCGCCGCCAAGCATTACGTGGAATGCGCCGTCCATTAATCGTGATGTCACCTAAATCACTGTTACGTCACCCATTAGCGGTTTCTAGCTTGGAAGAATTAGCTCACGGTAAATTCCAACCAGTCATCGATGAAATTGATCCGCTGGATACGAAAAATGTGAAACGCGTTGTGATGTGTTCCGGTAAAGTTTATTACGATTTATTAGAACAACGTCGCAAAAATGCCCAAATTGACGTGGCTATTATCCGTGTGGAGCAGCTGTATCCGTTCCCTCATGAAGATATCCAACAAATTTTTGCTGCATATGCACATGTCAAAGATTTCGTTTGGTGCCAAGAAGAACCCTTAAATCAAGGTGCTTGGTATTGTAGCCAACATAATTTCCGTGAAGCCATCCCATGTGGGGCATCTTTACGTTATGCGGGTCGTCCTGCTTCCGCTTCCCCGGCAGTTGGATACACCTCCGTTCACCTAGAGCAGCAAAAAGCTTTAGTTGATGACGCTCTGAACATTGAATAATTAAAGGATAGAAAATGAGTAGTGTAGAAATTCTTGTTCCCGATCTTCCTGAATCCGTTGCTGATGCGTCGGTTGCCACATGGCATAAAAAACCAGGTGACAGCGTCGAACGTGATGAAGTTCTGGTTGAGATTGAAACCGATAAAGTGGTGTTAGAAGTTCCAGCTAGCGAAGCCGGGGTGCTAGAAGCAATTATTGAAGAAGAAGGCGCCACTGTTCTATCTAAACAATTGTTAGGACGTATTCGTCTTGGTGATAGCACTGGCATTCCAGCAGAAGTTAAAGATGTACAGAGTTCAACGCCTGCACAGCGTCAAACAGCAAGCTTAGAAACTGAACATAACGATGCGCTTAGCCCAGCAGTACGTCGTTTAGTCGCAGAGCATGACCTTAATCCTGCTGATATTAAAGGCAGCGGGGTCGGTGGACGATTAACTCGTGAAGATGTTGAAAAACATGTTGCTACTGCAAAATCTGTCGCGCCAGCAGCCCCGGTTTCTGCGCCTCAAGCGCCTGCGGCTCCATTAGCTCACCGCAGTGAAAAACGAGTACCAATGACACGCTTACGTAAACGTGTCGCTGAACGTCTGTTAGAAGCTAAAAATAGCACGGCTATGCTAACAACATTCAATGAAATCAATATGCAGCCAATTAAAGACCTGCGTAAGCAATACGGTGAAGCGTTCGAAAAACGTCACGGTGTTCGCTTGGGCTTTATGTCCTTCTACATTAAAGCCGCAGTTGAAGCCTTAAAACGCTATCCAGAAGTGAATGCATCTATCGATGGGACTGATGTTGTTTATCATAACTATTTTGATATCAGTATTGCGGTATCCACGCCGCGTGGTCTGGTAACTCCAGTCTTGCGTGATGTTGATGCAATGAGCATGGCGGATATCGAGAAAGCGATTAAAGAACTCGCGGTGAAAGGTCGTGACGGTAAACTAACGGTTGAGGATTTAACCGGAGGTAACTTCACTATCACTAATGGTGGTGTGTTTGGCTCACTCATGTCTACGCCTATTATTAATCCACCACAAAGTGCGATTTTAGGTATGCATGCGATTAAAGATCGTCCAATGGCGGTGAATGGTAAAGTTGAAATCTTACCAATGATGTACTTAGCACTGTCTTATGACCACCGTCTGATTGATGGTCGTGAATCCGTTGGATTCTTGGTAACAATTAAAGATATGCTGGAAGATCCAGCGCGTTTATTACTGGACGTATAGCAACATAACAGGGTAGCCCGAGAGCTACCCGGTCTGAAATAAAGGAGGTAATAGCGTTTTAAAGTGCGCTATTACCGTAACAACAGTAGGAGGCGTATTTGCGCCTCTTCAGACTCAATTATGGATAGAACATCATGAACTTACACGAGTATCAGGCGAAACAGTTATTTGCACGCTATGGTTTGCCAGCACCGACAGGCTATGCTTGCGATTCTGCAGAACAGGCTGTTGAAGCCGCAAAAAAAATCGGTAATGGCCCTTGGGTGATTAAATGTCAGGTTCATGCAGGTGGACGTGGTAAAGCGGGTGGCGTGAAAGTTACCAGTAATCTTGATGAGATAAAAGCATTTGCAGAAAAATGGTTAGGTCAATATTTAGTTACTTATCAAACAGATGCACATGGTCAGCCAGTTAATCAAGTATTGGTTGAAGAAGCGACAGATATCGCGAGAGAATTATATTTAGGTGCAGTAGTTGACCGTGGCACACGTCGTGTAGTGTTCATGGCATCGACAGAAGGTGGTGTGGAAATTGAAAAAGTGGCGGAAGAAACGCCAGAGCTTATCCACAAAGCAATTATTGATCCATTAACTGGTCCTATGCCGTATCAAGGCCGTGAGTTAGCATTTAAATTGGGCCTTAGCGGTAAACAAGTTAGTCAATTCGCTAAAATTTTCATGGGCTTAGCAACCATGTTCTTAGAGCGTGATTTAGCGATGGCTGAAATTAACCCATTGGTAATTAATACCCAGGGCGAACTAATTTGTTTAGATGGTAAATTAGGTATTGATGGTAACGCACTGTATCGTCAAGCTGAATTGCGCGAAATGCGCGATGAATCGCAAGAAGATGCCCGCGAAGCGCAAGCAGCGCAGTGGGAGTTAAACTACGTTGCGCTTGATGGCAATATTGGTTGTATGGTTAACGGTGCAGGATTAGCGATGGGCACCATGGATATTGTTAAATTACATGGTGGTTCTCCGGCTAACTTCCTGGATGTTGGCGGTGGTGCAACTAAAGAACGAGTGACTGAGGCTTTCAAAATTATTTTGTCGGATGACAATGTAAAAGCTGTTTTTGTTAATATTTTTGGTGGGATCGTTCGTTGTGACCTGATTGCTGACGGCATTATTGGTGCGGTTGAAGAAGTGGGCGTTAATGTTCCGGTTGTGGTACGTCTTGAAGGTAATAACGCAGAATTAGGTGCACAAAAACTGGCAGATAGTGGCTTAAATATTATTGCCGCAACCAGCTTGGCAGATGCAGCGAAACAAGCAGTAGCAGCAGCGGAGGCTAAATAATGTCTATTTTAATCGATAAAAATACTAAAGTAATTTGCCAAGGTTTCACCGGTAGCCAAGGAACTTTCCATTCAGAACAAGCGATTGCTTATGGCACGCAAATGGTCGGTGGAGTTACTCCGGGCAAAGGTGGTACTGAACATTTAGGTCTGCCAGTATTTAATACAGTTCGTGAAGCTGTCGAAGCTACAGGCGCTACTGCCTCCGTTATTTATGTGCCAGCACCATTTTGCAAAGATTCGATTTTGGAAGCTATCGACGCGGGGATTAAACTGATTATCACTATTACAGAAGGCATTCCTACGTTGGATATGCTGGTGGTTAAAGTGAAATTAGATCAAGCCGGTGTTCGTATGATAGGTCCTAACTGTCCGGGAGTTATCACTCCGGGTGAATGTAAGATTGGTATTATGCCGGGCCATATTCATTTACCGGGTAAAGTTGGGATTGTTTCGCGCTCAGGAACATTGACCTATGAAGCGGTAAAACAGACCACTGACGCAGGCTTAGGCCAATCAACCTGTGTGGGTATTGGTGGCGATCCCATCCCAGGCTCTAACTTTATTGATATTCTGAAATTATTCCAAGAAGATCCACAAACTGAAGCTATTGTTATGATAGGTGAGATTGGTGGTACGGCAGAAGAAGAAGCCGCGGCGTTTATAAAAGAACATGTGACTAAACCTGTTGTTGCTTATATCGCGGGTGTTACGGCACCTAAAGGTAAACGTATGGGCCACGCTGGCGCAATTATTGCTGGCGGTAAAGGTACAGCTGATGAGAAGTTTGCCGCTCTTGAAGCCGCAGGCGTCAAAACAGTACGCAGCCTCGCTGATATCGGAGAAGCAGTTAACTCTCTATTAGCTGCTAAATAGGATAATGTGTGATTGTTTGATAAATAGTTTGATAAAAATTATAATTATCAATAAATTAGATGGTTATTAAACAAATGAGTTAAACATCAGCAAGACACTTTAAAAGCTACCTTATAGGTGGCTTTTTTTATGTTTAAATTAAGTTATGAGTGATTTTTAGCTTGAAAATTTAATGATTACTTTTAAGTTAATTGATATGATTTATATTCATATGCAATAGAAGGATCACATTTGACTTATATTAAGTGTTTTATTGCACGATTAACATGCTGTTAGTGTGTATTTTAACCGTTTTTTCGGTGTGATTACCTAGCTGTCTAGATATATTTATCTAAGATTATATATTAATTATTAATGTATATTTAATAATATATTTTCAGGATAGGATAGTCAGCTTAAACAACCTCAACTAATTGAATTGGTATGATTTTTAATTTTTTTATAGATCAGTTATTCAATTTATTTACCTGAGTAAAATAGTCAAATATAAATAACTATCATAATTAATGATATAAATAATAGTTATTAAATAGCCTTTATTAGGCTATTTTGTTTTTTATAAACGTAAATATAAAACAAAAAATAATATATAAATTAGACAGTGTTAATCAAATTTTTAAATATAGTGAATAGAGGTGATGATATATTCACTATATTTTTTCGATAAAATCGGAAAAAATAGAATATCTATCCTTTGTGTCAATAAAAGATGAGACTTAACTTTCTTGTGCCATTTTTTAAAATTAGACGCTAATTTTGTTATCCATAAATAACGTATGATTAACATCTAAATAACTCAAAATAGTGTCATAGGATAATTAATTAACAATTACTAAAAAATGCAGTAAATCAATTTATTAAGTACTGGCAATATTCATCTAAATTGCTTAAATTGTTGCTAGATCAATTACTCTATTTTTTAGTCTTGGATATAAAATTTGATGTAAAGTCAGAATTCGAATCTGAGTCACGCAAAATTAGTTTATTGTATGTGAAGATAAGCGTACTATTATTAAGGTATCTATTGAGTTTTTGGTTTGGTTAATTATTTGTTTTGTTGTCATAGAGGCATTTATTGCTGGTAGTTAAGAGGTTTTCCTATTATAAAAAATCGGAAGCCGGGTTGCCGCATGTCGGTGTCTTCCTGCTAGGAGCAAGGAGTCAAGATGTTTGATATTGTCGAACTGTCACGATTACAGTTTGCCTTAACCGCAATGTATCACTTTCTATTCGTTCCATTAACGCTAGGTATGGCGTTTTTGTTAGCGATTATGGAAACGATATATGTGCTGTCGGGCAAGCAAATATATAAAGATATGACTAAGTTCTGGGGTAAGTTATTTGGTATTAACTTTGCTCTGGGTGTTGCTACAGGTTTGACTATGGAGTTCCAATTCGGGACTAACTGGTCATATTTCTCTCATTACGTGGGTGATATCTTCGGTGCTCCTCTGGCAATCGAAGGCCTGATGGCGTTCTTCTTAGAATCTACCTTCGTTGGTCTATTCTTCTTCGGTTGGGATCGTTTAAGTAAAAAACAACATCTCGCCGTTACCTGGTTAGTTGCTTTAGGTTCTAACTTCTCAGCATTGTGGATTTTGATTGCCAATGCTTGGATGCAAAACCCTGTTGCTGCCGACTTCAATTTTGAAACTATGCGCATGGAAATGCTCAGCTTCTCTGAGTTAGTACTTAATCCAGTAGCACAGGTCAAATTTGTTCATACAGTGGCGGCTGGTTACTGTACAGGTGCAATGTTTATTCTGGGTATTAGCTCTTACTACTTGCTTAAAGGTCGTGATGTTGCGTTTGCAAAACGTTCATTTGCAGTTGCTGCAAGTTTTGGTATTGCTGCGGTATTATCCGTTATCGTACTGGGTGATGAATCGGGTTACGAAATGGGTGATGTGCAGAAAACCAAACTCGCCGCGGTTGAAGCCGAGTGGGAAACCCATGCACCGCCAGCATCATTTAACTTGATTGCTTGGCCTGATACCGAAAAAATGGAAAATAAATTTGCGATTCAGATCCCATGGTTGATGGGTATCATTGCAACGCGTTCCATCGATACTCCAGTTTTAGGTCTGAAAGACTTAATGTCTCAGCATGAAGTTCGCGTCCGTAACGGTATGGTGGCTTATGGTCAGCTACAAGAATTATTAGCGGGTAATAAAGATCCAGCACTGCGTGAATCTTTTGGCGAAAACAAAAAAGACCTCGGTTATGGTCTGTTGCTGAAACGTTATACTGAAAATGTTACTGATGCGAGCGAAGCAGACATCAAAGCTGCAGCGAAAGACAGTATCCCTAATGTAGGTCCTCTGTTCTGGGCATTCCGTATCATGGTTGCTGTTGGCTTCCTGTTACTGCTTATTATTGGTCTTTCTTTCTTATCTGTTGTTCGTAACCGTATCGGCAAAAGTAAATGGCTGCTGCGTATGGCGCTATTTGGTATTCCATTACCGTGGATTGCCGTTGAAGCTGGTTGGTTTGTTGCAGAATATGGTCGTCAGCCTTGGGCAATTGGGGAAATATTACCAACTGCTGTAGCTCATTCTACTTTGACTACTACTGACCTCATCTTCTCAATGGCGCTGATCTGTGGTCTGTATACGCTGTTCTTAATTGCTGAAATGTTCTTAATGTTCAAATTTGCTCGCAAAGGACCAAGTAGTCTGAAAACTGGTCGTTATCACTTTGAACAGAAAAACACCTCTGCACAAGACGTTCAGTAAACAGGAGTCCACTTATGTTTGATTATGAAGTTCTTAGATTTGTGTGGTGGATACTGATCGGTATTTTACTGATTGGGTTTGCTGTCACAGATGGTTTTGACATGGGCGTTGGCTTTTTATTACCAATTATTGGTAAAACGGATACCGAACGCCGCATTATGATTAACTCAGTTGCGCCGCACTGGGATGGTAACCAAGTTTGGTTAATTACTGCAGGTGGTGCACTATTTGCTGCATGGCCGATGGTTTATGCTGCGGCATTCTCCGGTTTCTACATGGCTATGATTTTGGTTCTAGCTGCATTATTTTTCCGTCCGGTAGGCTTTGACTATCGTTCGAAGTTAGAAAATCCAAAATGGCGTAACATGTGGGATTGGGGCCTGTTTATCGGTGGTTTTGTTCCTCCATTAGTTATCGGCGTTGCATTTGGTAACCTGCTATTAGGTGTTCCATTTGAAGTTAATTCACAGCTGTATTTGAATTACACCGGTAATCTATTTGGTTTATTAAACCCATATGGTCTGCTTGCAGGTGTTGTCAGCTTGATGATGATCGTTACACAGGGCGCAACCTATTTACAGATGCGTACTTCGGGTGAGTTACATTTGCGTAGCCGCAAAACAACTTATTTGACTGCATTACTCACGCTTTTAGCGTTTGGCGGGGCAGGTGTATGGTTAGTCATGGGCATCGATGGTTATGTTGTGACTTCAGTATTAGACACCAAAAGTGTTTCTAATCCGTTAAATAAAGAAGTTGCTGTTCAGGCAGGTGCTTGGTTAACTAACTTCCATAACTATCAAGCGCTGTGGGCATTACCTGCATTAGGTTTAGTGTGTCCTTTATTGACCATACTATTTACTAAAGCAGATAAAGGTGCTTTGGCATTCATAACCTCTTCATTGACGATTGCATGTATCATTTTGACTTGTGGTGTTGCGATGTTCCCATTCATCATGCCTTCAAGCATCATGCCAAATGCAAGTCTGACAATGTGGGATGCAACTTCTAGCTTGTTCACACTTCAGGTTATGACTGTTGTTGCGATTATTTTTGTTCCGATTATTTTGGCTTACACTTCTTGGTGTTATTACAAAATGTTTGGTCGTCTGGACAAAAAATTCATCGAAAGCAACAATCATTCACTGTACTAAGGAGCATAACACATGTGGTATTTTGCCTGGATACTTGGCACGCTGTTAGCATGTAGCTTTGCAGTGATAGCAGCTTTAGCGCTAGAGCATGCGGAAAGCTCAAAAGCTGCTAATGATGGCGAAGAATAATGTTGGCAGATAAATGCTACCAACTGATGGATAAGGGGCCAGTGAGGGCCCTTATCCTCATTTTAGCGCTCGTCATGGCAGGTTGTGTCATGTGGGATCCTTCCCAGTTCGCTGCGAATACGAGTTCATTTAAGATTTGGCAGGGTATTATTCTTATTTGGGCTACGTGTGCTGCTGTGATTTTTGGGGTAGGTTTTCGCCCACATAAATTGATTTGGCGAGTTATTTTTCATCCGCTCATCGCCGCAATCATCCTCATTTGGGGACTTTTCCGCTTCTTCAGTTAATCCCCTATCTATTATGGGCTACTCGGCCCATAATATTTTTTCTGTTCTTTACGTGCAAATCATTCCAATAATGCAGCGTCTTCAGTATAGTGGCACGGTTAATTAATTTAACTAAGCTGGAGTGATTAATATGTTGTCTCGATGGCCTATTCGCATTTATTACGAAGATACTGATGCGGGTGGGGTAGTTTATCATGCACGCTATTTGGCTTTTTTTGAACGAGCCAGAACAGAAATGCTACGCGAGAAAGGTATTAATCAGCAGAGTTTATTGGCGATGAATATTGGATTTGTGGTTCGTAGTATGCAAACTGATTTTCTAGCACCCGCCAAATTAGATGATTTGTTAGAAGTTGAAACTAGCCTTATTGAGATAAAACGGGCCTCTTTAACTTTTGCTCAGCGGTTAGTTAATTCACAAGGGAAAGTACTTTGTCGGGCAGAAGCCCTTATTGCTTGTGTTGACATATCTAAAATGAAGCCTACAGCGCTTCCTAAGTCTATTGTCGCGGAGTTTAAACAGTGACTGACATGAATATCCTGGATTTATTCCTGAAAGCGGGCCTATTGGTTCAGTTCATTATGCTCATTTTAATCTGTTTTTCGATTGCATCTTGGGCGATTATTTTTCAACGGACAAAAGTATTAAATGCGGCGACCCGAGAGTCGGAAGCCTTTGAAGATAAGTTTTGGTCTGGAATTGAATTATCTCGTTTATATAAAGAAAGTCAGGCTCGTCGTGATGATCTGAGTGGCACTGAGCAGATTTTTTATTCTGGATTTAAAGAGTTTGCCCGCTTACATCAAGCGAATTTACATGCACCAGAAGCAGTAGTGACTGGGGCAACTCGAGCAATGCGTATATCAATGAATCGAGAAATCGAGTCCTTAGAAAATAATATTCCTTTTTTAGGTACCGTCGGATCAATTAGTCCATATATTGGCTTATTTGGTACGGTATGGGGAATTATGCACGCCTTTATCGCACTAGGTTCGGTTAAACAAGCAACATTACAGATGGTCGCTCCTGGGATTGCAGAAGCATTAATTGCAACGGCTATTGGTCTGTTTGCAGCAATTCCCGCTGTTATGGCATTTAACCGACTTAATCAGCGCGTAAATAAGCTAGAACAAGGTTATGACAACTTTATGGAAGAGTTTTTGGCGATTTTACATCGTCAGGCCTTCACCTCTGATAAGAAATAAAATGGGGAGAGAAGCGAATGGCGCGCAATAGTCGCAAACGTGAGCTGAAATCCGAAATCAATATCGTTCCTCTGCTGGACGTGCTTTTGGTTCTGTTGTTAATTTTTATGGCAACTGCACCCATTATTTCACAGAGTGTAGAAGTTGATCTGCCGGAGGCAACGGACACACAAACCGTTGCAAGCACCGATAATCCACCTGTCATCCTTGAAGTCGCAGGTGTTGGACAATATAACATGCTGATTGATGGCGAACGCCTTGATTTACTGCCACCGGAACAAATTGCTGCTGAAGCAAAATCTCAGCTTGAAAAAAATCCGAAAACAGTCTTTTTGATTGGCGGTGCGAAAGAGGTTCCTTATGATGAAGTGATCAAAGCATTAAATCTTCTTCATCAAGCGGGCATTAAGTCAGTGGGTTTAATGACTCAGCCACTTTAGTGCCGGGTTAGCATTGATTCTAATTTTGGATACCAGTCGTGGGAAAGACAAAAGAGCAAAAAAATAAGTTAAGCCGCTCAGTGCTCACCTCGGTGGTTTTGCACGTCGTTTTAATTGGCTTGATCGTTATTGGCTCACTAACCTCTGTGGTTAAATTAGGTGGTGGCGGGCAGGAAGGTACTGTGATTGATGCTGTGATGGTGGATCCAGGCGCAGTCGTTGAACAATACAACCAAATGCAGCAGCAACAAAACAGTGCTAAACAGGCGACACAAGAACGTAAAAAGCAAGAAGAAAAACAAGCGGCAGAATTAAGAGAACAGCAAGCGCAGGAACAAAAACGACTGCAAAAATTGGAAGAAGAACGAATCCAAGCAGAGCGGATGTCAGAAACACAGCGCAAGCAGGCTGAAGAAGCACAAAAACTAGCTGCGGCAGAAGCGGCTAAAAAAGCGCAAGAACAGCAAAAAGCGGCGGAAGAAGCGACGGCCAAAGCACAAGCTGAAAAAGAAAAATTAATTAAGCAACAAGCTGATGCTCAGGCTAAAGCTGAAGCTCAAGCCAAAAAAGAAGCTGAAGCGAATAAAGCCAAAGCCGAAGCTGAAGCCAAGGCAAAAGCAGAGGCTAAAGCGAAAGCCGACGCTGATGCTAAAGCCAAGGCAAAAGCGGATGCAGAGGCCAAAGCAAAAGCCGACGCCGATGCTAAAGCTAAGGCAAAAGCGGATGCAGAGGCCAAAGCGAAAGCCGATGCCGATGCTAAAGCTAAGGCAAAAGCGGATGCAGAGGCCAAAGCGAAAGCCGATGCGAAGAAAAAATCTTCCGAGTCAGCCAAACAATCATCTGCTGTTGATGATTTATTAGGCGACTTAACCTCAAATGGACCGAGTTCAGAAGGGGGAGCTGCAGCAGCAGGGAAGGGAGGCGGCAAAAAATCAGGGGCATCAGATGCTGATGTTGATAATTATCTCGGAAAAGTAAAAGCAGCGATAGAAAGTAAGTTCTATGACTCTAATACGTTCAAAGGAAGAACGTGCGAATTTAGGATTAAATTTGCTCCAACGGGGATGTTATCGAGCATAACACCTACGAATAATCCTAATAACGATCCTGCTCTGTGTAATGCAGCTATCCGGGCCGCTAATTCGGCAAAAATACCAAAACCATTAGCTAGTGTGTATGAGTCACTAAATTCACAGGTGAATATTTTAGAGTTTAAACCTTAATTTTGCTTAAGGCTGTATAATAAATTACAGTCCTTTAGCATAAATAGTTTTCACACTATCTAGTTTTGTTAGTGTTCCTTTGTTAATATTCAGCGAATTATTGCGTTTATGAATACCGCGGTAAGGGAGATGAGAATGAAGCAGGCTGTAAAACAGACTTTTAAAGTCATGATTGGATTTTTAATGTTATGGGCAACCCTTGCTCAGGCTGAAGTTCGTATTGAAATCACTGAAGGTGTCAATTCAGCACAGCCTATCGCTGTGGTGCCATTTAAATGGTCTGGTTCTGCAACGCCACCACAGGATGTGGGACAAATCATTAGCGCTGATTTACGCAATAGTGGTAAATTTAATCCGATTGAACCTAGTCGTATGCCACAACAACCGGCAACTGCGTCAGAAGTTGTTCCTGATGCATGGACAGCTCTGGGGATCAATGCTGTGGTTGTCGGGCAAATTCAACCGGCAGCAGACGGTAACTTTATTGTAAGCTACCAGTTAGTTGATGTCGTTGGCTCACCAGGAACGGTACTATCGCAAAATCAATATAAAGTCACCGGTGATTTATTGCGTTTAGCGGCGCATACTGCGAGTGATGAAGTATTTGAAAAATTAACCGGTATTCGTGGAGCATTCCGTACACGTATCGCTTACGTGGTAAAAACCAATGGCGGTAAATATCCCTATGAATTACGTGTTTCTGATTACGATGGATATAATCAATTTACCATTCATCGTTCTCCGGAGCCTTTGATGTCACCAGCTTGGTCACCGGACGGTGATAAACTGGCGTATGTTACTTTTGAAAGTGGCAGTTCTGCGCTGGTTATTAGAACGTTATCAACCACCGCTGTACGTCAGGTTGCTTCATTCCCACGTCATAACGGTGCACCATCGTTCTCTCCAGATGGTAAAAAACTGGCATTTGCTTTATCGAAAACAGGCAGTTTGAATTTATATGTTATGGATCTAGCGAGTGGTCAAATTCGTCAAGTGACTGATGGCCGTAATAATAATACTGAGCCAAGCTGGATGCCTGATAGTCAAACATTGGTTTATACCTCTGATCAGGCCGGTAGACCACAGATCTATAAAATTAATATTAATGGCGGTACGCCTGAACGTGTGACCTGGGAAGGTACACAAAATCAGGACGGTGATGTTAGCCCAGACGGTTCTTTCCTTGTTATGGTCAGTTCCGGTGGCGGTCAACAGCATATCGCTAAACAGGATCTAGCAACGGGTAACGTTGAATATTTAACGAAAACGTTTCTGGATGAAACGCCAAGTATCGCACCTAACGGCACTATGGTTATTTACAGCTCATCCCAAGGCTTGGGCACTGTATTGCAGCTAGTTTCGACCGATGGGCGTTTCAAAGCGCGTCTTCCGGCAACTGATGGACAGGTAAAATTCCCTGCCTGGTCGCCGTATCTGTGATGCATAATAATAAATGTAATGTATGGCAAACTATTTAAGGATTATAAAGATGCAACTGAATAAAGTGCTCAAAGGGTTGATGTTAGCGTTACCTATCATGGCTGTTGCAGCTTGTAGCTCAAACAAAAACACTGATCAGACTGGTACAGATTCTTCTATGAATCAAACTACTAACTCTGGTCTGTCTGCAGAAGAACTGGCACGCCAGCAAATGCAAGAGCTGCAAAATGAGAACGTCGTGTATTTTGGTTTTGATAAATATAGCATCTCGCCTGAATATGCTCAGCTGTTAGACAAGCATGCAGCATTCCTGCGCACTAACCCATCTGTACGTATCGTTGTTGAAGGTCATGCCGATGAGCGTGGTACTCCAGAATACAACGTAGCGTTGGGCGAGCGTCGTGCGGATGCAGTTAAAAAATATTTGCAAAGCAAAGGCGTTGCAGCAGACCAAATCTCTATCGTTTCATACGGTAAAGAAAAACCAGCAGTGTTAGGTCACACTGAAGCTGACTACGCGAAAAACCGTCGCGCAGTACTGGCTTACTAATAAGAGATTTAGTATCTAATGAACAGTAACTTCAGACGTGTAGTAGTTGGTCTGTCGTTATTGGTTGGCGTAGCGGTCAATGGGACCGCTACAGCCCGCGCGCCAATCATTAATGTCGGGTCAGGATCTAACAGTGATCGCCTCTCTCAAATTGAGACAGCGGTCAATTCTCAAGGCCAATTGTTATATCAAATTCAGCAGCAGCTTTCAGATAGCCAGCGTGATATTGATATGCTCCGCGGTCAAATTCAAGAAAATCAATACAAACTGAATCAGCTAGTTGAAAACCAAAAAGATCTGTACATGAAGTTAGATCAGGTGAGTGGCAGCGATACACCCGCTGCATCTGCGGATAATTCATCTTCAACAACTCCAGCTCCAGCGATATCTAGCCAGAGTGGTAACGAGAAAGATGATTATAATCAAGCAGTACAATTAGCGATGAATAGTAAATCGAAAGCGCAAATCGATGAAGCTATAAACGCATTACAAGGTTTTATTAAGTCTTATCCTAAGTCTTCTTATCAATCAAATGCTAATTATTGGTTAGGGCAGCTTAATTACAATAAAGGTAGCAAAGATGATGCCGCATTCTACTTTGCGACCGTGGTTAAGCAGTATCCAAAATCACAAAAAAGCAGCGAATCATTGTATAAAGTCGGTTTGATTATGCAAGATAAAGGACAAACAGATAAAGCCAAAGCGGTTTATCAACAAGTTTTGAAACAGTATCCAAACAGTACTGGCGCAAAACAAGCTGAAAAGAAACTTAGCGCCCTTTAATTCTTAACCCCGAAGGGATATATCGGTTATTTTCGGGGTTAAGCGAACGATAAGTGTGCACTTAAGCATTTTTTTCAAAAAAATCATTGCACCGCTGTCAGAAATCAGTAATATAAGCCGCCGTTGAGTTAGGAACTTACCTGTTACAGATAAGTTATTAAAGAGTCTATTTATTAGCCTGTAACTAATGTCAACAAAAAGTGAAAGATGGGTCGTTAGCTCAGTTGGTAGAGCAGTTGACTTTTAATCAATTGGTCGCAGGTTCGAATCCTGCACGACCCACCATCTTATTATGAGTAAAGTATTTAGTAAGCCATTTAATAAGCCAAAAGATAGATATTATTAATTAATATCATCAGCTTCAAATGGGTCGTTAGCTCAGTTGGTAGAGCAGTTGACTTTTAATCAATTGGTCGCAGGTTCGAATCCTGCACGACCCACCATCATTTACATTCCCCCATATTATTATCTCTTTCATTATTTTAGTCGCATTTGTATAAAACTGATTATTTAATCATTTATTCCAAATCATTATTATTTTTTGATTCATTAGACATGTGTATATCAATGCAGTAATTGACCGTTAATTACTGGATGCTAGGTAAAGTCTAATTGATTTATTGGCTTACCTACGCTCGCTGATGCGTTTTGTCTACTTAAAGATAGGCATGCCTATATTGATTAGAATTATGCATATACAGCCGTGCAGAGGCGTTGTAATTAGATAATAACCATTTAGTTATTGTATTAATATTTTGACAATTAATTGAATTATGAATTTTTGAATTGATACTTTAAATAATCGCTTTTAGGGTAAGTTTAAGCGATCTATTGCCGCCCAATGACGGGGGCGGCAAAACGATATAATCGTTTTTTAATTAAATTAACTGGTTATCTAGCAAAATATCATTCGCTAACTCGGTTATTTTTTGGCTAACTGAAGAATAATCAGGATAATTTAATGCATTTGCTACTTCTTTGCTGGCTTTAGCAAAGGTATCTAATAATAATATTAATCCGCTCGCCGCTGTATTCGCATTATTAAAATTAAATATTTTATCCATACAGGCCAAATATCGCTTAGGCATCCATTGGTTAAAAGACTTACCTTGATACCAGCAATCTTGGTTTGGATTATCAATCGTGACTAGCCACTCTAGTAAGGTCAATAATCCATTTTTCATACTGTGATCGCGTTGCCATGCTAACCAACGTTCATCACGAGTAAGTAAAATAGCCACTTGATGGGCTTCAAACCAAAAGTCGGTGACTAATGCGTTAAATTGCTCGGCGCTAGGCAGTGATATGCGAGGATGTTGCCCTGGTATGTATTCAGGTAATCCATTAGTAACACCGCTTTTATCTAATAAAACCCCATAACCGCGCGCGTATATTGCATCGAGTCCGGCATGTTTCATGGTGGTTAAACGTATTGGCTCCGCAAATGTAAAATCAATTTTTCGACCTTGCTCAAAAATCACTAAACAGGTTGGCCAGTCGGGTTCATTGGGCTTTTCATTAGCTAATTGTAAAGTAATTAATGGGTTACCAAATTGATTTAACCATTGAGTTGATTGTGTAAAATCATTGACTCCATGCCCCACGAACTCAATATCTAAATCAGAATAATTATCTACCCCAGTCACTCTCGCCCGAGAACCGGTCATAATTACAGCGTCAATGCGCGGATCTAACAGAGCAAATGAAATAATACGATTTAATAATTGAGCGGTAGATTCCATATATTTATCCAGATAAGCATTTAACCCTTAAGGATACCTGTAAATGATACGGAGAGAAACAATTGAAAATAGGAGAGACTTCTTTATTTAGATCGGGTATCTTGTTTAGCATATTAAACAAAAATGGTCGTAAAGCTGTCACTATCTTACAATAAACGACCAAATTAACCTCTATACTAAACAGAAAGAAGCTATGAACGAATTTATTGATTTTAATCAGTCTATTTATCCGTTTCCGACCAAACCTGCTGTGCTCGATGATGCAGAAAAATCATTTTATCGCCAACAAATAAAAACGCTACTTAAAAAACACAATGCTGTGATTGTGGCACATTATTATACCGATCCTGAAATTCAAGCACTGGCTGAAGAAACTGGGGGCTGTGTTGCCGATTCATTAGAGATGGCACGTTTTGGGGCTAATCATCCGGCTTCCACCTTATTAGTTGCTGGCGTGCGATTTATGGGGGAAACAGCCAAAATACTTAGCCCACAAAAAACGATATTAATGCCAACATTAGAAGCTGAATGTTCGTTAGATTTAGGGTGCCCTTCTGATGATTTTAGGCAATTTTGTGCGCAACATCCAGAACGAACCGTGGTAGTTTATGCCAATACCTCTGCGGCGGTGAAGGCCCAAGCTGATTGGGTAGTGACTTCTAGTATTGCCGTTGAATTAATTGATCATTTGGATAGTCAGGGTAAAAAAATCATTTGGGCACCAGATCGCCATTTAGGCAATTATGTTCAGCAGCAAACAGGGGCTGATATTCTGTGTTGGCAGGGCGCCTGTATTGTTCATGATGAATTTAAAATTCAATCGTTAGCTAAAATGAGAATGTTGTATCCTGCTGCGGCATTGCTTGTTCACCCTGAATCACCGCAGGCGATAGTTGAACTTGCCGATGTTGTTGGCTCCACCAGTCAGTTGATTAAGGCTGCACAGTCACTGCCAAATCAAGAACTTATAGTGGCAACAGACAAAGGTATTTTTTACAAAATGCAACAAGTCTGTCCTGAAAAAACATTACTTATTGCTCCAACGGCAGGGGAAGGTGCCAGTTGCCGAACTTGTGCGCATTGTCCATGGATGGCGATGAACGGTTTACAGGCGATTGCTCAGGGGTTACAAGAGATGGGCGCAAAGCATGAAATCCATGTTGATCTTGAATTACGCCAACAAGCGTTGCGCCCGTTAATGCGGATGTTAGATTTTTCTACATTATTGAAATAATTAAAGGCTATTTAAATAAGATCAAATTAAAATTTAATTCATTTAGTTAAGGGGATGGTATGGATTTCTTTAGTACAGCAAATATTTGGATATATATACCCTTAGGTCAAGAAGGGTATCAGCTGTCGTATATTGAAGCAGTTGGAACGTTAGCAGGATTATTATGTATTTGGTTAGCTAGCCAAGAAAAAATTATTAATTATTTTTTTGGTATTATTAATGTCGTGTTATTCGGTATTATTTTTTTCCAAATCCAACTGTATGCGAGTTTGTTATTACAAGTATTTTTCTTTGTAGCTAATATTTATGGTTGGTATGCATGGAGTCGAGTCGATAATCATCAACAAGTGGAATTAAAAATCCGTTGGATGAGCCTACCAAAGACCTTGATTACCTTGATAGTCTCTATTTTAGCTATTCTTTTGCTTACCTATAATATCGATCTAGTTTTTGGTGTCTTAGCCGATCTGGCGATTAAGATCCTCAATATACTGGGTGCAGATTTAAGTGTGCCATTATTAGAGCCTGATGCATTCCCATTATGGGATTCAGTAATGACCATCCTTTCTGTGGTTGCAATGATCTTAATGACCCGTAAATATGTTGAGAATTGGCTAGTTTGGGCTGTAATCAATGTAATTAGTATTGTTATTTTCTATCAACAGGGCGTATTGGCGATGTCAGTAGAATATTTAATTCTTCTCGGTATTGCCGTTAATGGTTCTCGTTTATGGATAAAATCAGCTAAAGAAAATGGTTCTGTACCATTAGAACGCAATTAAGATAAGCAAAACAAAGTAAAAAGGCTAAAGTAGCATTCTCGAACTTTAGCCTTTTTTATAGTTATTCCTCAATTATCTGGGTTAAATCACCAAATATTCTGCTATAAAAAAGCCTTTCATACCTATATGTCATATAAAGCCAAAGAAAAAAACATTTTAGTGCTTAGAAAGGCTGTTTACACCGAGTGAATGAACAGTTAAATTAAAATCACAAAGATAATATTTTAATGATGTAATTGACAATGGACTAAACGGGTATGAATTATCAGAACGATGACGTAAGAATTAAAGAAATTAGAGAATTATTACCGCCAGTGGCATTATTAGAAAAATTTCCAGCGACCGATAAAGCTGCGTTTACCGTTCATGAAGCCCGCCATGCAATCCATAACATACTGACAGGGGAAGATGACCGCCTATTAGTCATTATTGGGCCTTGCTCAATTCATGATACCAAAGCTGCATTAGAATATGCGGAGCGTTTAAATGCCTTGCGAGATGAGTTAAAAGGCTCTCTTGAAATTGTGATGCGTGTTTATTTTGAGAAACCACGGACTACGGTCGGTTGGAAAGGTTTGATTAACGATCCTCATATGGATAATAGCTTTAATATTAATGAGGGATTAAAAATCGCCCGTCAGTTATTGCTGACAATAAACGATTTAGGCATGCCGACAGCGGGGGAATTCTTAGACATGATTTCTCCACAATATGTTGCAGATTTAATGAGTTGGGGCGCGATTGGTGCGCGCACCACTGAATCTCAGGTACACCGTGAATTATCCTCTGGCTTATCTTGCCCTGTTGGTTTTAAAAATGGTACCGATGGTACGATCAAAGTAGCGATTGATGCGATTAATGCCGCTCGTTCCCCACATTGCTTCTTATCTGTGACTAAATGGGGACACTCCGCGATTGTTAAAACTACCGGTAATCCTGATTGCCATATTATTCTACGTGGAGGCAAAGAGCCGAATTACAGCGCTGAGCATGTCAGTGCTGTCCGCGAAGGACTAAAGAAAGCCGGCTTAGCCGAAAGCATTATGATTGACTTTAGTCATGCGAATAGCAGCAAACAATTTCAAAAACAGATGGATGTCGGCGCTGATGTTGCAGGACAAATTAGCCGAGGTGATAAAACCATCACTGGAGTTATGATTGAAAGTCATCTGGTTGAAGGTAATCAGGATTTAGCAGATAAACCCTTAGTCTATGGCCAAAGTGTTACTGATGCCTGTATTGGTTGGGCTGATACTGAAAAACTATTACGCCAGTTGTCTGATGCAGTAGAAACTCGACGTCAAAAGTAAGCTGAGAGTATGATAAAAAACCAGTGCATCAATTAATGCACTGGTTTTTTTTATTAACGGATAGTTAAATGAATAGTTAAATAAATAGTTAAATACTGACAGTCGTCTGCGCTTCAGGCCCTGCTTGTTTAATCTGGGTTAGTAAACGAGCGATATCAGTATCTTGATCTTGTTGTATATCTTTATGATAAAAAACAAATTTACCGATTAACCCTTGGTGATTAATCAGTAAATAAAAATGCGATTTTTTCTCTTTACCGACAGTGACCGCATCTAATGGGATTTGATAGCTATCGCTGAAAAAGGTTGGACGAAATGTCAGTGTTTTATTTTTAATTGCCAATAATGGCGTACCATTGATGCGCCTTCCGATGATATAACGAAAAATAGCCAATACTATCAAAAACATCCCTATGCTTTGCCCCATAGCAAACAGCACTATACCTAATAGCAGCATCATTCCACTTAAAGAGATATTTTTCTGATTGGTAAAGTTAAGACAAATATCGTAGGTTGCGAATGGAGAGCTGGGCTCAAATTTTCTAAAACGCCAGCGAGTCGCTGAAAAAGTCATACCGAAAATAAACACTAGGCTGATAGGAATAAACACCAAACCGCCGAGAAAAGCTAATACCATCGAGGTTTGAGGCCAGTAGCTCATTGTTAGCATACTGATAATTTGTAACGGTACACTAATAGCCGCGATTACAATGAGAAACTTCATAAATTTTAATGCATTACCCGATGGCTCATGGGAAAACCCTACCGTTAGTTCATCGGTTTGTAGCATATAAATCAGTGTCACTAGCAAAGCAATATTGATAGCTAAGCCGATCCAGACATACATATTGAATTTATTCATTTTGTTATCGTAGTTAGTAAAAAAAGGCATAAGATGGTTATATCATAACTGTTTGGCTAATGATAAAAAATAGATTACTGCCTGCGCCTAATATGTGAGTTTGGCGTAGGATAAAAAAAGCCACTTCTGAGAGTGGCTTATTAGATGGCTAAATTGTTAGACTAAAATTATTTAGCTTTACCTTGGTTAGCGACAGCGGCCTGTTTTGCAGCGATCTCTTCTTGGTTACCTAGGTAATAATGTTTGATTGGTTTCATGTTTTCATCGAATTCATAAACCAAAGGTACTGCTGTAGGAATATTTAGGTTCAGAATTTCATCTTCGCCCATGTTATCCAAGTATTTTACCAGCGCACGGAGAGAGTTACCGTGTGCTGCGATAATGACTTTTTCACCTTTCGCGACGCGGGGTTTAATTTCTTGTTCCCAGTAAGGAATAACACGTTCGATAGTTGTGGCTAAACTTTCAGTAACAGGTAATTCACTGTCTGATAGTTGAGCGTAACGTGGGTCATGACCAGGATAACGTTCGTCTTCTTTGGTCAGTTCTGGAGGCGTAATTGCAAAGCCGCGGCGCCATAATTTAACTTGCTCGTCACCGTATTTTGCTGCAGTTTCTGATTTGTCTAAACCTTGCAGAGCACCATAATGACGTTCGTTTAGTTTCCAGCTTTTTTCAACTGGCAACCATTGCTGATCGACTTGATCTAGAATGTTCCACAGGGTATGAATTGCACGTTTTAAAACTGAAGTGTAGGCAAAATCAAATACGAAACCATCATCTTTCAGTAATTGCCCGGCTATTTTTGCTTCTTCACGGCCTTTATCAGACAGTTCAACATCAGTCCAACCAGTGAAACGGTTTTCTTTATTCCACTCACTTTCACCGTGTCTTACTAGAACCAGCTTAGTTACTGCCATAGTTCAAAACTCCTATAAGTACATTCATAAAAATTCGTTATCACTGATCACATTATAGGGATCATCAAGCCGAACGCTAGTCTGAACTGACTAATTACCCTGACTAAATCAAATATTTTTTGCTCAAGGTAGATTTATTGTTCAGCGGATAACCTATCTGCAAATTAATTTATCATAGTTGAGATTCTGATTATTGATCTCAGACGTAGATCGTTCGTAGATAGATGAAAATATAATATATATATCCGATTTAACCCGAAGTGAAACGATACAGCAAGGCATAATTTACTGTTTTTAGCGCTACAGCCATTATCGATTCATTTTGCGATACAGCTCACTATTTTTCAACTATTTCACTTTCATAGCGATAAATCCCATTTTCGGGAATAAATTTCAAGCGGTGCGTAATACAGGTTGGTGCATCTTGTTGATGATGGCTTACAAATAACAATTGAGTGCTGCCTTTGCTTATCATCACATCAATAAATCTAAGGACTAACAAACGATTAAGTTCATCCAAACCTTGTAATGGTTCATCGAGGATCAATAGCGCGGGATGTTTTACCAGTGCTCTAGCGATTAGGATTAAACGTTGTTGCCCCCAAGAAAGCTGTTGAAAGGGCTGAGTTGCGATTTGAGGCGTAAAGCCTAATAAAGCTAACCATTGCTGGGCTAATTGCAATTGACGGTCGGTTGGTGTTTGATACAGACCAATTGAATCATGAAACCCTGAAATAATCACGTTTATTACGCTAGTAGATACGCGGTAATCTTGATGAATGCTGTTGCTGACATAACCTATATGTCGTTTGATATCCCAAATCGTTTCACCACTTCCCCGTTTGCGTCCAAATAAGGTTAAATCATTGCTGTAGCCTTGAGGATGATCGCCGGTAATTAAACTTAATAAAGTGGATTTCCCGGCCCCATTTTCGCCAATAATCTGCCAATGTTCACCGGGGTTAATTTGCCAAGTTAAATGATGAAGAATGGCCTTATCATTGTATTTTACTACGCCATCATTGAGGATCACGCTGGGCTGATCTGATAATAATAGTGGTTCTACTGTCGAGTCTTCAACGTCAGGCAGAGTTAAATCGTTGATTTTCTCACTGTGTCTTAGTTGGGCGATTAAGCTATCAGCTAGAATATGAGTTTTGCTACCCACCATAGTTAGTTGGCAATCTGCGAGGATCCCCATATGCTGAATAAATTCTGGGATTTCATCGAAGCGATTAACTATAACCACTAGCGTTAGACCTTTTTCAGCTAATTCAAGCAGCAATTCATTTAAGCTATTCCGCGAAAATATATCTAAACCATCAAAAGGTTCATCTAGCACCAGTAGGTCTGGGTGGCCCATTAAGGCCTGACATAGCAGAACTTTACGCGTTTCACCGGTTGATAGATATTTAAAGCGCCGTGAGAGTAAATCGCTAATACCAAATTTCTTGGCTAATTCTAGGCAGTACTCATTATCTTTGGTATTTAATTGAATAACTTGCGCGGCACTGTATCCTGTATCGTCTTCATCTTCGCCGAGCAAATCGGTATTATTGCGTAGCCATTCATCTCTGATTATTTTTTGTAATTGTTCAAATGAGATGCGGATACTGTGGGTAAAAGGAGTTTCTATTTGTCCACTTAACGGAGGTAAATCGCCAGTTAGTGCGCTTGCAAGAGCGGATTTACCACTGCCATTCGCTCCGACAAATGCCCAGCTTTGGCCTTTTTTAATCTGTAGCTGTTTTATATTCAGTGTTTTTATATCGCTTAAGCGAAATTTAGCATCAGTTATATTAAGCGCTGTCGCGGGCGTGTGTGATGGCGTAGTCATTAGTTCTCCTTATTATTTACCCAACATGTTTGATAACATCACTAATTTAGAAATTAACTTAAAAAATTAATGTCGATAGGTAGATTGTATATTTACGCTTAAATTAGCGAGCAAAGAGAAAGCTACGCCAATCACGGGTGATTAATTTATACCTTGATTTAACCACATGATGTGTTACACAAATAAGCGTGAATTGGAGTAATGTCAATAGCTTGTGGTGATAAAATAATTTGGTAGGATAGGCTAATTCCCCGAAGAAGTTGGGTTCATCGGAGAATTTATCGCAGAATTATTAACAGAGAGTAGCGATAATCACTTGATCTGCATTAAATAGTGCGGTGACTGTATCGTTTACTGCCAATTTTTGTTGGTCAACTTCTTGATTTGAAAGGGTTGAGCATAAGGTTTCTCCACCATCTAGGCTCACCATAATCTCGCTATTTTCTTTTCCTATTTCTAGGGTAATGATTTTTCCACTCAGAGCATTATCGAATTGATGAAGTGTCGATTGGCCTTTAATCAATTTTATCCAAGGCGCTTTGATTAAGGCCAGCACTTCTTTACCTTCATTTAAGCCAAGACGATTAGCGCTTTGTTCGGTCAATGCAGCATTAATCAGAGTATTGCCATCAGCTAAACGGATTTTAACATGCTGTTGGATATGGCTATGATCACGTTGAATTAAAGTACCAAAAAATTGGTTACGAGCACTGGTTTGTAGTGAGAAACGAGAAATAGCAGCTAATAAACTGTCAAGAGGTAGAGAATCCTCTTTGAGGACATCAAAAGCTTTTTGCTGAATTTTTGCTAATAAATCATAAAGTTGTAATAAGCGTTCGCCATAATGGGTAAGCGTAGTTCCGCCGCCGCCTTTTCCACCAGTTGCGCGGTCAACGAGAATATCATCAGCCATTTGATTCATTTCATTAATTGCATCCCAAGCACTTTTATAGCTGATGCCCGCCAATTTAGCGCCTTGGCTGATAGAACCAGTTGCTTGAATTTGTTTTAACAATGAAATACGACGTGGATCAGCGAATAACCGATCATGCAATTTTAAGGTCAGTAAAATTTCAGCTTGCATAATATCTGTTCTTTTTATTAGGGCTTGAGGAATTCACTTGGAAAGCACGTTTAGTACTTTGCTATAAAAGTAAATTATATAGAATATAATCAATTATAACGCTAATATCAGTTATAATTGTGTAATATCTAAATATTTCCCTCCGTCGCCCCTTCAGGTTGACTTGATGGGTACAGTATCACTGAAAGAGGCCGCAATGTTAGAAATTTTAAAAAGTATGGGCTTTGCGTTACTGATGGTTCCAGTCGTAATGGCCATTATCATGGGATTAATTTATGGGTTAGGGACATTTTTCAACCTACTTTCTAAAGCTCATGTTCATCATACCGAGAAAAAATAATTCTCCTTTATCTATTGGTTACCCGGTTTATATGCCGGGTAATTATTAGCTTTAATTTTGCCTTTCATCAGCTATTCATTCTTACCCATCTGATATATTTCCTTTGACACTATACTGGGCATCTATTTTCTAGCCAATATTGCTGAGCTTGCTTTTCATATGGCTAGCTATCAACGTGACTGGATTGATTTCCAGTGAAAATTTCATTCTTTTTATTTTTTAGCGAGATTGTGCACTCTTTGGCACTTATTGCCTTTCATTTTTCGTTATATCTTGATATATACAACGTTTCCAATCCAATGACTGAATGGCACTTATAGCTATTTAATAACTAGATATTTAATACATAGGTATTTAATAATGAAAAAAAATTTAATCAAGCTTTTCGCAGGTGCTGCCGTAACTCTATCTTTAGCTGGTAATGCGGTTGCCGCTGAAAAAGTCACAGTGTTTGCTGCTGCATCGCTGACTAATGCATTGAATGAAATCGCGGCACAATATAAACAAGAAACCAATAACCAAGTTGTGGCTTCTTACGCATCATCTTCAACCCTAGCTCGTCAGATTGAACAAGGCGCTCCGGCGAACTTATTTATTTCTGCTGACCAGCAATGGATGGACTATGTTATTGATAAGCAATTGATGGTTAAAAATACTCGTTATACTTTGCTAGGCAATGAATTAGTGTTGATCGCCCCTAAAACCGCAAAATTAGATAACGTTGAAATTAATCAGCAAACAGATTGGAAAAAACTGCTCGACGGTGGTCGTATGGCTGTTGGTGATCCTGATCATGTTCCTGTTGGTATCTATGCTAAAGAATCGTTAGAAAAATTAGGCGCTTGGGATACGGTTAATCCAATGTTAGCCAGAACAAATAACGTGCGTAGTGGCATGGCATTAGTTGAGCGTGACGAAGCGCCATTAGGTATCGTTTACGGTTCTGACGCGGTAGCTAGCGATAAAGTTAAAGTGGTTGGTATTTTCCCTGCGGATACCCATAAACCTGTAGAATATCCAATGGCGATTGTTAAAGGCCAGGATAATTCAGCAACACGCCAATTTTATGACTATCTAAAAACGCCTCAAGCAGCTGTTATCTTTAAACAATATGGTTTTAGTCCACTGTAGGAAATAGACTTTTGCAGATGTTAAGTGAGTATGAATGGGAAGCAATCTATTTGAGCCTAAAGGTCTCTACGGTCGCGGTAATTTTTAGCCTACCGTTGGGGATTTTAATGGCGTGGATTTTAGTGCGTTGTCGGTTCCCCGGTAAGACATTACTTGACAGTATTATCCACCTGCCACTGGTGTTACCGCCGGTGGTGGTAGGTTATTTATTGTTAATAAGTATGGGACGGCGCGGATTTATTGGTGAATGGCTATACGACTGGTTTGGTTTCAGTTTTACGTTTAGCTGGCGCGGCGCTGCATTAGCATCAGCGGTAGTGGCATTTCCATTGATGGTCCGAGCCATTCGTTTGGCGTTAGAGGCCGTAGATCAACGGTTAGAGCAAGCGGCTAGAACGCTCAGAGCATCACCGATTAAAGTTTTTTTCACTATCACCTTACCGCTTTCCTTGCCGGGGATTATCGTTGGTGTTGTACTGGCATTTGCTCGCTCGTTAGGCGAATTTGGCGCCACAATTACCTTTGTTTCTAACATTCCGGGGGAAACAAGAACCATTCCTCTGGCTATGTACACTTTAATTGAAACTCCGGGGGCTGAGTCCGATGCGGCTCGTTTGTGTATTATTGCAATTGGTTTAGCATTGGCCTCGTTATTAGCCTCCGAATGGTTAACCCGTTGGGGTAAAAAACGAATGGGAGGAGCATGTTAGAATTAGATTTCTCTCAGCGTCTTGGCGATCTGCAATTAGAAGTTAAAACCCAGCTACCGACCGAAAGCATTACAGCAATATTTGGTTTATCGGGGGCAGGAAAAACCTCATTAATTAATGTGATAGGTGGGCTAACTAAACCGGATAGCGGGCGTATAGTCCTCAATGGCCGCGTGCTGGTGGATAAAGCGAAAAAGATTTGTCTACCGCCAGAAAAACGCAGTATTGGCTATGTTTTTCAAGATGCGCGTTTATTTCCACATTATCGGGTTAAAGGTAACCTAACATACGGTATGGTACCTGAAATGGCATCGCGTTTTGATTCTGTGATTGAGTTACTGGGGATTGAAAAGCTATTAAATCGTTTCCCCATTACATTGTCTGGCGGTGAAAAGCAGCGTGTGGCTATTGGCCGCGCGTTATTAACCGCCCCCGAAATATTATTAATGGATGAGCCGTTAGCTTCTTTAGATTTACCTCGCAAACGTGAGTTATTACCATATTTAGAAAAGTTATCGCAGGATGTCAAAATACCCATTTTGTATGTTAGCCATAGCTTAGATGAAATATTGCGCTTAGCTGATAACGTAATCGTAATGGCGCAGGGGAAAGTAAAAGCCTATGGCACGCTCGAAGATATTTGGGCCAGTAGTGCTTTGCGTCCGTGGTTACAACAAGATTCTTTAAGCAGCGTGCTTAATGTTACGGTAATTAAGCAGCACCCAGACTATGCTATGACCGCGGTATTGGTGGCAAATCAGATATTATGGATGCCTCGAATAACCAGTCAGCCAGATGATCAGGTGCGTATTCGTATTGATGCAGCGGATGTATCTTTAGCATTAACTAAAGCTGAAAATAGCAGTATTCGCAATGTGTTACGCGTCAAAGTGGTCGAATGTATTGAAGATAATGAACAGGTCGATGTAAAGCTGGCATTAGGTGATCATTTCTTATGGGCACGAATTACGCGTTGGGCGCAAGATGAACTGAATATTCAGCCTGAACAATGGTTATTTGCCCAAGTGAAGAGTATTTCATTGAGCCGACATTTATAGTTTTTTATATTGATAATATCTTATATTGATCATAACGGATAATAATCGGCTCAGGAGATTATCGCTCCTGAGCTGGATTAAAACGGTTACAGCACGTATTTACGGATCACTTCGGCAATCCCTGGCTGGGTGTTATCACGAGTAACTAACGCAGCTTGTTGCTTTATTTCATCGACCGCATTACCCATTGCCACCCCTAAACCGGCGGTGGTTAGCATGCTGAGATCGTTAAAGTTATCACCGAACGCAAGTACGTCTTGCATCGATAATCCTTGCGATTCAACCCAACGCTTTAAGCGTTTGCCTTTACTGTTGCCGCTTTGTGCAATATCGACCTGATCTTCCCATGACCATTCACATTCTAGCCCTAAATCTTTTTCAATCGATTGGGTAAATTCATGCAACTCATTACGATCTGGCGTAGTTAATGCAAATTTCCAAATAGATTTATAATCGTGCATGGCTTGATTGAAATCATCAACTTGCAACAGGTTAGGGCGCAGATCAACCGGCAAAGTATTCGACCATTGCAGGGTTCTGGCGATGGTTTCTTGATTGTCATATAACATAGCGTCATCGACATACATTAAGCGATGAATATTGGTATCGGCAAGGCGTTGTATGATTTGGCTTGCAGCATCGGTCGTTAATGGATCAGATTCAATAACTTTTTTGCCTAAGTAATCATATAAATAGGTACCGTTACAGCAAATAGCTGGTGTATCCAATTCTAGCGCTTGATAAAAAGGACGAATAGCAACATGGTGGCGTCCGGTAACAATCAGGACTTTAACGCCTTGTTGGCGAGCTTGTTGCAGGACTTCAAGTGACTCGGGTAAAATTCTTTTTTGGTTATCAAGCAATGTTCCATCTAGATCGAGCGCAATAACGCGGTATGACATAAAATCGGCCTCATTAGTAATAATTATATTTTTAACGATGATATACCTATCGTATCTCAAGTTAGAAAGATGCTGATTAGTATCATGATTTAAAAACGAGATTATTAAACCGTAGATCGAATATTCAATATGGCAACGGCAATAATCTTGATGATTACTCGACTGATTAAAGCTTCATCTTCTTGAACGTTAAGGTATAAATTTTTCGAATAAATAAAACAAGTTGCCCAGAAAGCAAACATTTTGATTATAGTGTCATCATCATAACTGATAATAAACATCGACTGAACCGTTTTAGTGCTTATTGTTGATAAACAAATAGTTTTATTGTTTAGTGATAATCCCCGCATTTTTATCATAAATTCGTTATGATTAGTCTATTGATCCCTAGTGGAAAGTACGGTTATGTCAGTCACTTTATTTTGTCAGGGCCGATTGCAAACTGAACAGAATTCAATAATAGCGGCCAGTTTACAGGCGGCTATCCAGCGTGCCCAACAGCGGAAAACATATGTTTCTATTTGGTCTTTTATTCCAAGTTTAGAAACCCAGCCTATTGATATTAATCAATTTATTGGAGGTGAATATACGATGGTTGAAAATAGTCAATCTTTGTCTTCTTCTCTAATTAATAAAAATGAGGTGGTTATTTCCCCGGCCGCTGATCAAGCCATTGATCAGATAAACATCTGGCTGTCATCAACACCAAAATCATTGGTTTTATTGTTATTTCCGTTGATTGATGAAGCGACAAGAATTTGCCAGCAATGAGCTGCTCACTCAGATATTATAATAGCGGAGCAGCCTCAGAATAGATTATTGCGTTTACAGATTGATTATCGAGCCACTAAAGTGTGTGTCATTTGATAAACTGATTTGTAGATGTAACTCGATGAATAGATAAATGAAGGAGTCAGGATGAAGCAGATAGTTTATGTTGCTAGCCCGGAAAGCCAACAGATCCACGTTTGGTCATTGAATTGTGCAGGTGAATTATCACTGCTTCAAACGTTGGATGTTCCGGGGCAGCCTCAGCCAATGTTGGCGAGCGAGGATGGAAAATATCTTTATGTCGGTGTGCGTCCAAATTTCCGGGTGCTTACTTATCTAATTGAGCCGCAAGGTACGCTGAATTTAGTGGCGCAAACTTCGATACCAGGTACGCCGGTCCATCTTTCTTTAGATAATAGCGGCCGTTTTATGTTTGTTCCTTCTTATCATCAGCATAACCTCGCCGTATTACCGATTCAACAAGGCATACCGGGCGCGCCAATCCAAGTAATTGAAGGGCTAAAAAATCCACATTCTTCCCATGTAGATAGTGATAATCAACAATTGTGGGTGCCATGTTTAGGCGAAGATCATATTCGTTTATTTGATCTCAATGCTGAAGGGCGATTGAAAGAAGCCTCAGCAGACAGGATTACTACCAAAGCAGGTGCTGGTCCACGTCATTTAGCTTTCCATCCGAGTAAAAAAGTTATTTATTGTATTAATGAGCTCGATGCAACGTTGAATGTTTATCATCAATTTACGCGCTATCGTGAAATGCAAAATATCAATGTCTATCCGGCAGGATTTAATAGCACTCCATGGGCTGCAGATGTTCATATTACCCCGAATGGTCGTCATTTATATGCTTGTGAGCGCTCGGACAGTATTATGAGTCATTTTTTAGTTTCTGACGATGGGATGCATTTGACTTTAGCCGGTGTTTATCCAACCGAAACTCAACCGAGAGGGTTTAATTTGGATACGAAAGGGCGTTTCTTGATTTCTTGTGGGCAGAAATCAAACCATGTTTCTGTGGCGCGAATTGATCAGATTACGGGCGAACTGACTGAACTTGGCCGTTATCCGGTAGGAAAAGGTCCAATGTGGGTGACTGTCGTTAACAAATAGCCTCGATTTTTTCCTCGTGATTTGTGTATTACTCGTAAATCACGAGGAAATTAGTGAAATTTTACGGCTAACTTATCGTGTTTAATCACCGATTAATCTCAGGCATATTTAGATTGAGCTTAATATGCGTTCGTAAGACTATTCTGTTCGACTATTTTACTTATTGCGGCGGTAAGTTTACGTAATTGTTCCGGCTGAATAATATACGGCGGCATTAAATAAATAAGCTTGCCAAATGGTCGGATCCACACGCCCTCGGCAACAAATTGTTGCTGTAACTGTGCGGTATTAACCGCTGATTGCATTTCAACCACGCCGATAGCCCCCAAAACCCGCACATCTTTAACCGTTGAAAGTGATTTCAATGGTATTAATTCATCATACAATTGCTGTTCAATACGCTGAACACGAGTTTGCCAGTCACTATTTAGTAGTAAGTGTAAGCTTGCGTGTGCGACTGCACAGGCGAGAGGATTGGCCATAAATGTTGGACCATGCATAAAGCAACCGGCGGCGCCATTACTGATAGTTTCAGCGACGTGGCGAGTAGTCAATGTGGCTGATAACGTAAGATATCCTCCGGTTAACGCTTTGCCTAGACACATAATATCAGGCGCGATTTCTGCATGATCACAAGCAAAAAGTTTGCCCGTTCGGCCAAATCCCGTCGCTATCTCATCGGCAATAAGCAAAATTCCATATTGGTCACAAAGCTTACGTACGCCACGCAAATAATTGGCATGATAAATTCGCATGCCTCCGGCGCCTTGAACGATAGGTTCGAGGATGATCGCAGCAATATGCTGATGATTTTGTTCTAATTGCCCACGTAATGGCGCGAGGTCGTTATCATCCCACGGTGCGTCAAAGCGGCAGTGTGGGGCGGCTACAAAAATATGTGGCGGAAGATAACCTTTATACAGCCCATGCATCGAGTTATCGGGGTCACAGACTGACATCGCACCAAAGGTATCTCCATGATATCCATGGCGAATAGTCAAAATAGTTTGGCGTTTTTCACCCTGTGCCTGCCAATATTGCAGCGCCATTTTTAAGGCGACTTCTACCGCAACTGAACCTGAATCCGCCAAAAAAACGCATTCAAGCGCTGCGGGAGTGATAGCCACTAATTGACGACATAAATTAACCGCCGGAGGATGTGTAATGCCACCAAACATTACATGTGACATTTTGTCTAATTGTGATTTAGCCGCAGCATTCAGGACGGGATGATTATAACCATGGATTGCTGACCACCATGAGGACATACCGTCAATTAATTTTCTACCGTCATCGAGCTGTAGCTCGACACCTTCAGCCGCCACAATAGGATAAGCCGGAATAGGATGGCTCATTGAAGTATATGGATGCCAGATATGTCGGGCATCAAATTCAAGATCATTAGCGCTCAATTCAGATTGATTAATCATATTCATGTAAACTTTTATTGGTTATTTTGGTTGACATGATAATCGCATTATTTAAACTGGCAACACTTTTTTCTACTGGAGATAGAAGCGTGAGTGAATTAAAAAAGTGGACAGTGCAGCAAGCTAGTGAATTGTTTAATATGCCTTTTTTTGAGTTATTATTTCAGGCTCAGCAAGTTCATCGGCAGCATTTTGACCCACAGCAGATACAAGTTAGCACGCTATTATCGATAAAAACGGGGGCTTGCCCCGAAGATTGCAAATATTGTGCTCAAAGTGCGCGTTATAAAACCGGATTAGAAACCGAGCGCCTGATGGAAGTTGAGCAAGTTATTGAATCTGCGAAGAAAGCACGAGCCGCGGGTTCGACTCGTTTCTGTATGGGGGCGGCTTGGCGTAATCCACATGACCGAGATATGCCGTATTTAGAAATGATGGTACGTGAGGTTAAATCACTCGGCCTAGAAACCTGCATGACGTTAGGGATGATTAATACCCAGCAAGCCGACCGATTAGCACAAGCGGGATTAGATTATTACAACCATAATTTAGATACCTCGCCAGAATATTACGGCAATATTATTACCACGCGCAGCTATCAAGACAGGCTTAATACTCTTGAGAATGTACGGGAAGCCGGGATCAAAGTTTGCTCGGGGGGGATTTTAGGTTTAGGGGAAAAAATTAGCGATCGGGCGGCCTTATTAGTCCAATTGGCAAATTTACCCAAACCACCAGAAAGCGTGCCTATCAATATGTTAATGAAAGTTAAAGGTACGCCAATGGCCGATAATGAAGAAGTCGATCCATTTGATTTTATTCGTACTATTGCAATAGCTCGAATTATGATGCCAACATCTTATGTTCGTTTGTCTGCGGGTCGTGAATATATGAACGAGCAAACACAAGCTCTGTGCTTTATGGCTGGGGCAAACTCAGTCTTTTATGGCTGTAAGCTACTAACTACACCTAATCCAGATGAAAATACTGATATTCAATTGTTCCGTAAATTGAATATTAATCCAGAGAAAATCCAGACTCCACTGGGCGATAATCAACAAGCAGCACAATTAGCCGAAGCAATTCTGACTAAGGATAATGCGCAATTTTATAATGCGGCCGTATGATGAATTGGAATAGATTTATTCATGAGCAATTGGCTAAGCGGCGAGAAAATGCCGCATGGCGTCAACGCAGAGTCATCGACTGTTCCACAGGACGATTTATTCAGCTGAATGGCCAGTCGTATTTGAATTTTTCTGGAAATGATTATTTAGGATTAAGCCAGCACCCCGAGGTCATTGCTGCGTGGAAAAGTGGGGCGGATCAATATGGCGTTGGTAGTGGTGGATCGGGTCATGTAACTGGATATACCCATGCACATCATCAATTGGAACAGAGTTTAGCCGAATGGCTGGGGTATCCTAAGGCGCTGTTATTTATTTCTGGTTTTGCCGCAAATCAAGCGGTGATCTCTGCATTAATGGTTAAAAATGATACGATTTTAGCCGACAAATTCAGCCATGCCTCTATTATTGAAGCTTCGATGCTGTCAAATGCGAATTTACGTCGTTTTAAACATAATAATCTAGCGTCACTCGAGCAACTCCTCAATAAACCAACAATAGGAAAAACGCTGGTGGTAACTGAGGGAGTATTTAGTATGGATGGCGACGAAGCGCCTTTATCGACTATACAGAGTTTGACGCGGCAGCATGCGGCCTGGTTAATGGTTGACGATGCGCACGGTATTGGCGTGAAAGGATATCAAGGGCGCGGAAGCTGTGACGCCAACGGTATCAAACCGGAAATATTAATTGTTACTTTCGGTAAGGCATTTGGTATGAGTGGTGCGGCTGTTCTGTGTGATAACGACAGTGCCGACTATTTTATCCAGTGCGCACGCCATTTAATTTACAGCACCTCTATGCCGCCTGCTCAAGCGATCGCCTTACAAGAGACGGTTCGACAAATTCAACAAGCCGATGAGCAACGAGAACGACTAAATACCAATATTCAGTTATTTCGCCAACGTTTTGCTGAATTGATGGGCAGCAATAATGCTTCATTATCCGCTGAGCAAATGTTGACTCTCGGGCCATCTTTAACCGCTATCCAGCCGGTCATTGTCGGGTCTAATCAACGCAGTTTACAGTTAGCTTGCTATTTAGCTGAACAGAATATCTGGGCACAAGCTATTCGCCCTCCGACTGTTCCCTCTGGGAGTGCACGGTTACGGATTACGCTCAGTGCCTCGCATTGTCTGGATGATATAGAAAAGTTAGTGGAAGCCATTGGTAACTATAGTATTGGCAACTGTGGTATTGAGAACTATGGTATCAAGAGTTATGGTATCAAGAACTATGGTATTGATAACTATGGCGTTAAGTGAACAAAAGCATAAAATTGCTCAGGCGTTTGGTCGTGCGGCAGCGCACTATGACAATGTGGCAGAGTTTCAGCAACAAACTGGATATTTACTGTATCAATTATTGGTTCAATTAATTCGGCAATTTCCTACAACCGACCCGATGAATTCATCGCTGTTTTCAGCCATTGCTAGTAAAGCCAGTAAATTATCATTGCAGAACACCGTCTCTACACGGCCATTGTGTGGTAAAAAAATATTAGATGCGGGATGTGGTACTGGATATTTTAGCGATGTATTTCAACAACAAGGGGCAGAAGTTACCGCATTAGACTTATCCTCTGGCATGTTAGAGGTTGCCCGTAAAAAAGGCAGCGCTCAACATTTTATCTGCGCGGATATGGAAGCGATACCGATAGCCGATAAAAGTTTTGACGTAACTTTTAGTAATTTAGCTATTCAATGGTGTGACCCTCTCGATATTGCATTGAGTGAATTGTATCGGGTGACTAAACCGGGGGGATGGGTCATTTTTACCACCTTAGCCGAGGGATCATTAGTTGAATTATCCCAAGCTTGGCAGCAGGTCGACAATAAAACTCACGTTAACCATTTCTTAGCGCTTTCCTCAATAAAGTCGACGTGTTCTAGTTGGCGTAACAATTTGTTATTACAGCCTATTACACCAACTTATACCACTCTTAATGGCTTATTACGTTCTTTAAAAGGTATTGGTGCGACACATTTAACTCAAGGCCGGCAGTCTGGTTTGATGACTCGTCAGCAATTAAATCAACTAGAACAAGTTTATCCTACAGTTAATGACCGTTACCCGCTGACTTATCAAACAGTTTTTGGAGTGTTATATCGTGACTAAAATATATTTTATTACCGGGACCGATACCGAGGTGGGTAAAACAGTGGTCAGTTGTGCTTTATTACAAGCGGCCGCGGCTGAAGGTTACCAGACCGCAGGTTATAAACCGGTTGCCTCAGGGAGTGAGCAAACCGAGCGCGGACTGCGCAATGGTGACGCATTATTACTTCAAAAAAACAGTACATTAAGGCTAAATTACGCTGAAGTTAATCCCGTCGTTTTTGAGCAACCAACATCGCCACACATTATTAGTCAACAATTAAACCAACCGATACAGTTTTCAGTGATGTCTCGGGGATTGGTTCATTTGCAGCAAAAAGCACAATGGTTACTGGTTGAGGGCGCAGGAGGTTGGTATACACCTTTAAGCGCAGAACAAACATTTGCCGATTGGGCGATTGAATGGAACTTTCCTATCATTTTAACTGTTGGGATTAAATTAGGCTGTATTAATCACGCATTACTAACTGTACAAGCCATAAAACAGGCCAATTTAACCTTGGCTGGATGGGTGGCGAATGAAATCGAGCCAGCAGGAACCTATCAAGCCGAATATTTAGCTACGTTAGAACGTATGATCCCAGCACCGTGCTTGGGAATTATTCCGCATTTAACAGAAGGCGATATCGCGTCTGTCGGTCAATATTTGCAATTAAACAAATTGGCGGTGTAGTTTATTATCGATTCATATATTTTTAGCCGGCATTTAGTGCGCATTATTCTTGGTACGATAATAGTAAAATAAGTTGATAAAATACTGAAAATTTGTCGTACCGAGATAATGCTCTTATCTTTATTACTTATTAATTAAGTCAATAGATCATTATAAAAAACTAAAAAATGCTATTTTTAAATGCAATTGCGCGTAAAAATAAGCCAAAGAAAATAGATCAATAATCGCGTTATTATTCAAGTCTACCTGACCACTAATCATATAAGTTGCATATAAAAAAAGGGTTTAGCAAGTTATCCACTATTTCTGTGGATAACCCTGTTAATTAAATTCTAAAAAAGAGCTTAACCCAAGGCGTCATGCGGCTTTAGCGTAAGTTGTTGCTATTCTCGGCTTTTATTGAATAATTATTAAATACAAAGGGTTACTTAAAATCAAGGTTTATTTTTTTTAGGGGACATTTGAGATATCTAGCAACAGTATAAAATATAAAAATAATTACGGGTCAAGTTAAATTTTGGGGATAACATCATTTTTTCTCGATACTTTTTCGCTCGATGCTGTATTAAGTCACAGGATAAAAATAACAGAGATGTTTTTTTACGTTATACTTGGCGCTGTAATTATATCCAGCATCATGAATGTCGTTATCGGTAAGAGGTCGTCTCAATGAGTAAAGTATTTAAATTACATTCTGATTTTCAGCCTGCTGGGGATCAGCCAGAGGCAATACGCCGTTTATCCGAAGGATTGGAAGATGGTTTAGCCCATCAAACATTGCTCGGAGTGACGGGTTCAGGGAAGACCTTTACGATAGCTAACGTTATCGCCAAAGAAAATCGTCCAACGATGATTATGGCGCACAATAAAACCTTAGCCGCACAGTTATACAGTGAAATGAAAGAATTCTTTCCCGACAATGCGGTTGAATATTTCGTTTCATATTACGATTATTACCAACCTGAAGCGTATGTTCCTAGCTCCGATACCTTTATTGAAAAAGACGCCTCAGTGAATGAACATATTGAACAGATGCGGCTTTCTGCAACTAAAGCCTTATTAGAGCGACGTGATGTGATAGTTGTAGCATCGGTCTCAGCGATTTATGGTTTGGGAGATCCGGACAGTTATCTCAAAATGATGCTGCATTTGAGCGTAGGGATGATAATCGACCAGCGTTCCATTTTGCGCCGTCTGGCCGATTTGCAATACAGCCGTAATGATCAAGCCTTCCAGCGCGGAACATTCCGGGTACGGGGCGAAGTGATTGATATTTTTCCGGCAGAATCCGATGAGCATGCTTTGCGGGTTGAGTTATTCGATGAAGAGGTTGAACGACTCTCGATATTTGATCCTTTAACCGGCCAAATTCAGCATACTGTACCGCGTTATACCGTGTACCCAAAAACCCACTATGTGACGCCGCGTGAACGTATTCTTGATGCAATGGAAAAGATTAAAGTTGAGCTAGCAGATCGGCGTAAGATTTTGTTGGCTAATGATAAATTAATCGAAGAACAGCGTGTCTCACAGCGAACTCAATTTGATTTAGAAATGATGAATGAACTGGGTTATTGCTCCGGTATTGAAAACTATTCACGCTATTTATCGGGCCGAGGTCCGGGCGAGCCACCGCCAACATTATTTGATTATTTACCGGCTGATGGCTTATTAGTAATTGATGAATCTCACGCGACTATTCCCCAAATTGGCGCTATGTATCGCGGTGATAGATCACGTAAAGAGACTCTCGTTGAGTATGGCTTTCGTTTACCCTCCGCATTGGATAATCGACCATTACGATTTGAAGAATTTGAGGCATTAGCTCCGCAGACGATTTATGTTTCTGCGACACCGGGTAAATACGAGTTAGAGAAATCTGAAAACGATATTATTGAACAAGTTGTACGTCCAACTGGGCTTCTAGATCCGGTAATTGAAGTACGCCCAGTCGCGACTCAAATTGATGATTTATTGTCTGAAATTCGTTTGCGAGTTGAAAAAAATGAGCGTGTATTGGTTACTACATTAACTAAGCGGATGTCAGAAGATTTGACTGAATATTTGGAAGAACATGGCGAAAAAGTTCGCTACTTGCACTCTGATATTGATACGGTCGAACGTGTGGAAATTATTCGTGATTTACGTTTAGGTGAGTTTGATGTGTTGGTTGGGATTAACTTACTGCGAGAAGGGCTTGATATGCCCGAAGTTTCGCTGGTGGCTATTCTTGACGCCGATAAAGAAGGTTTTCTACGTTCTGAACGTTCATTGATCCAGACTATTGGTCGTGCGGCACGAAATTTAAACGGCAAAGCAATTCTTTATGGCGATAGGATAACGGCATCAATGGAGAAAGCTATTCGTGAAACTGAACGCCGCCGTGAAAAACAAATAGCTTTCAATCAACAACATGGGATTGTGCCTCAAGGATTAAACAAGAAAATCGGCGATATATTACAAATAGGTCACAAAGTGGGTAAACCGAAAGGTAAATCTGCATCTTCGGCTAAATCCAGTCAGATCAATGAGGATTACCGTAATCTTTCGGCGAAAGAGTTAGAAGTGAAAATTCAGCAATTAGAAGCTAAAATGTATCAATCAGCGCAAGACTTAGAATTTGAGCAGGCGGCTGAATTGCGTGATGAAATATTAACGTTAAGAGCGTTATTTATTGCTAATTCATAATATACCATCCGTTTATATTAATGGCAGAATTAACCGCGGCGTTTTTTTAATGGAACCCCCGCGGCTAATTCAATTGTGTTATTGGATGTTGATATTAGAAATATAGTGGATATAAAAAATATTAGGTACAAGAAACCAAGGTTTATAATATAGCAGCGGCAATCAGTTTTTGTACGCTATTTTCAATGGCTAAATGAAGTAATTCGCGGTCATGTCGATAGGGGATATCTTCAGCTTCCAATACCATTTGAGTGACAATACGTTGTTGATTGACCGCGTCGATATCGGTTCTTGGGTCGACAATTATTGCTTCTATTTTTTTGCGACCAATTTTATGTTCCATCATCGACAGCTTTTCATTTAAGGTCAAATTTGCTGCCGATGGACTCAATTCTTTACCTAAATTACCGATATAAATCAGCGGTGCACGGCATTCATTAAGCGCTACAGATAATTCATCGATAAGCAGCAGAGGCATTAAACTGGTAAAAAAACTGCCGGGGCCAATCAATATAAGATCGGCCTGATGAATAGCCTCAATCGCTTCCGCAGTGGCTTTTACTCGTGGGTATAACTGTAATTCCTGTGGTATTGCGTTGAGCTGATCCACATTCACTTCGCCATATATTTCATTACCCATATTATCGATAGCCATTAAATCTACCGGTTGTTCTGACATGGGAATTAAATATGCATCAACTTTTAATAAATTACGAATTAAATTAATGGCTTCTAGTGGCCTAATACTGAGATGGTCTAAGGATTTTAGCATTAAATTGCCTAAATTATGCCCAGATAGCTCACCGTTACCGCTAAAGCGATATTCAAACATTGCTGATGCAACTGATGGCTCTGTAATTAATTGATTAAGACAGTTACGCATATCTCCCCATGCAATTCCGCCTTCTGAGCGACGGATCCTGCCTGTAGAGCCGCCATTATCGGTAGTGGTAACGATACCGGTTAATCGTGGACCCAGCGCTGAAAGTGAGGACATAACACGCCCAAGACCATGGCCGCCACCTAATGCGACAACATGATTGAGGGCAGCAAGACCGTTATTTGACATAATTTTCCTATTAACATCATATTATTTACAGGCAATATTTGAACGCTTATTTTGTGATGATAAGTTATTTTTTATGGTTATCTTCAATTATTTAGTGACCGTAAATATTGTTCTCTCGTAATTTGCGCGCTAATTTAGCATGAAACCAAACTTTTGGATCAGTGACCATATCAAAATAGTTAAAATCTATTGTTTTATTATGTTTAATTTTTTATCATTATTTCGTAAGTCGTTGTATATTAAATTATATATCGAATTTCTAATTGGATTTTTAAGCTTGTTTGCGCTACAGTCATCACCAATGTATGTGTTCAATTTTTGAAACTAACCAGTTTTAATGCGTTATTGGGCGTATCAATCCGCACTAATTTACATTATCAATTAGTTATTAATTAATAACGCAGTAATCTGACTAGCTATAAATTAAATGCAATAAAAACTCCTAGCCTGTGTGTCTAAGTTTGTGATTACAAATATGATGCTCTGGCCGTGACCGATGAGTCACCAGGGTGCATGATAGAAATGTCGGCATCTCCCGTATTTGGAAAGGTGTAATATGCAACAACTTGTAGATCCTTTTGCCCGAAAATTTTATTATTTAAGACTATCTATTACTGATGTGTGCAACTTTCGTTGTACTTATTGCCTGCCTAATGGATATAAACCTCGTGGTCGTCATGAATTTTTAACTCGCGATGAAATTCGGCGGGTTGGCCAAGCTTTTGCCGAGTTAGGGACTGAAAAAGTACGTATTACTGGCGGAGAGCCAACAATGCGTAAAGACTTCACTGACATCATCGCGACTATCAACGAAAATAAATCGATTAAAAAAATTGCTGTAACCACCAATGGCTATAGAATGGAGCGTGATGTTGCAGCATGGAAAGATGCAGGGCTCGACGCCATTAATGTCAGTATTGATAGCTTAGATCCGCGTCAATTTGCTGCAATTACAGGACAAGATAAATTTTTCCAAGTGATGAGCGGTATCGATGCTGCATTTGATGCTGGTTTTAAAAAAATAAAAGTCAATGCCGTGTTAATGAAAAACGTCAATGATATCGCCTTAACATCCTTCCTAAACTGGATAAAACATCGTCCAATCCAATTACGTTTTATTGAATTAATGGAAACGGGAGAGGGCAGCGAAATATTTAATCGTTTCCATATTCCCGGTGCAACTATTCGTAGTCGATTAATTGAAATGGGTTGGTATCAATTACCAAAAGCTAGAAGCGATGGTCCTGCTCAAGTTTTCTCACACCCTGATTATCAAGGCGAAATCGGCTTAATCATGCCTTATGAAAAAGACTTTTGCCAAAGTTGTAATCGTTTGAGAGTCTCAGCAGTTGGTAATTTACATCTGTGTTTATTTGGCGAAAATGGTATCCCTTTGCGTGATCTGCTGGCCGATGATAGCTGTAATGAAGAATTAAAATCACGCATCCAACGCGGATTAACATCGAAACGAGAAACCCACTTTCTGCATCAGGGTAACAGTGGAATTACGCCAAATCTTTCGGTTATCGGCGGCTAGCTCGCTATTTATCATTTTTTGAGTGATTGTATTATTGTCGGTTTATTGATGAGAAGCCTCTTTATGAGCCGCCTCGCTGCCACTCATACATATTCCCAGGAAGCTATATATGTCTAAATTAACTCATATTAATGCGGCAGGTGAAGCCCATATGGTGGATGTATCTGCAAAAGCTGAAACTGTTAGAGAAGCAAAAGCAGAAGCTTTTGTCACCATGAACCAAGAAACATTAGCCATGATTGTTAACGGTAGTCATCATAAAGGTGATGTATTTGCCACCGCACGAATTGCGGGTATACAAGCCGCGAAAAGTACTTGGCAATTAATTCCATTATGCCACCCATTATTATTAACTAAAGTTGAAGTTATTCTAGACGCTCAAGTTGAGCATAATCGTGTACGCATAGAATCTTGCTGTCGTTTAACCGGAAAAACCGGCGTAGAAATGGAAGCGCTAACGGCGGCATCGGTTGCCGCATTAACGATTTATGATATGTGCAAAGCGGTTCAAAAAGATATAGTTATTGGGCCGATAAGATTATTAGAAAAAACGGGTGGTAAATCAGGTCATTTTAAGGTGGATGCATGATAACAGTTTTATTTTTTGCGCAGGTTAGAGAACTAGTCGGTATAGATAAACTGGAACTTAGTGACGAATATTCGGATGTCAATGCATTGCGTCAACAATTAATCGCCCAAGGCCCTCGTTGGGCATTAGCATTAGAAGATGGCAAGCTGCTTACTGCGGTGAATCAATCATTTGTCGCAGGGGATTATCCACTGAAAGCTGGTGATGAAGTGGCATTTTTCCCACCGGTAACGGGAGGATAATCATCATGGAAAATACTCATATTAGTGTACAAATGGACAATTTTAGTCTGGCTGAACAATATGAATGGTTATCTCGTTGTGACAGCGATGGCGCAGTTGTGACCTTTACCGGTAAAGTACGAAACCATAATTTAGGTGATGAAGTCAGCTTATTAACGCTAGAACACTATCCAGGAATGACAGAAAAAGCTTTAAATAACATCGTGGAGGAAGCGAGAAAACGCTGGCCATTACAGCGTGTGAGTGTTATCCACCGTGTAGGAACATTAGCTCCGGGTGATGAAATTGTTTTTGTTGGGGTCACTAGTTCCCACCGTTCTGCCGCTTTTGAGGCCGCTGAATTTATTATGGATTTTTTGAAAACTAAAGCGCCATTTTGGAAAAAAGAGAAACTTCCGACTAATGAACGTTGGATTGAAGCCAAAGATTCAGACAAACAATCGGCAGAACGTTGGAAAAGCCATTATTTGAACTACTTGAGTTAAAGAATGTAAATTAAAATTTATCATTGAAGGTTCGATGTCATTCATTATAACTCTATATTTTCAATACTTATTTATAGCTAATCATATAGGTGATTAGCAAAAAAAATAGGCTCACCGTAGATTGTAGTTAATATAAACTACGGTGAGCTTTTTAGTTTAATTGTTTTAAAGATATTCTTTTAAAGATAAGTTGTCGATATATAATGTTATTAGTGAATTATTCTAAAGTAAAATTCTATTTTATTGAAAAAACTATAGTTCTATCTTTTTAGATAAGAATTACGACCTATAAGAATTTTTCATTAAAATTAAAAAATATGAAAAAAAATTATAATTTAAACAAAATGAGTAAATAAATTTATCAATTATGTATACATAAGCTAAATTTTTTAGCTAAATATTAATAACTATTATGTTCTATTTTATTTAACATAAATAATACAATTACTCAATTTGGTTGTATTGTTTAATGATGACTAAATAATACCCCCTGAATTAATAAAATTATTGCTTATTATTCATACAGCTCACTTAGTTCAAAAATTGAGTGAATTTATATTAAATACAATAAACTACATATAGATGATCATTTTTTGACTTGATATGTGATAAGTTAATTTTCACATTAAATAATTAATAAAATTAATCTATTGTGATGTGTTATTAGATTCTTTAGTTCTTAAATAATTAATTAACACTTTGCAATTCTTAAGGTAAATTTACAATAATTACAATTGTTGAATATATAAGGATCTAAGTTATTATATTTACAGAGTATAGACAATTACTAATACTGGTGAATATATGAATAAAAATATTATTGCATTATCCTTGATTCTTATTTCAGGGTCTGCGCTCGCTGTTCCTAATGTTTCTGATAATACAGTTCGTTTTAAAGGCGAAGTTTCTAATCAAACTTGTTCTTTAGATATTAATGGGAATAAACAAAGCCCTGTTGTGTTACTTCCAACAGTTTCTATTAATGAATTTAAAACGGCAGATGCAGTAACCAAAGGTAAAACTGCGGGTGAGACTGAATTTACTATTAATGTTTCTGGTTGTTCTGCAACTACAGGCAGTAATGGTATGGAAAGTTCTTTAAAAATTGGTTTCTTAGGTAACCTTGTCACCGCAGGAAATAATTTAGGTAATACTGGTACAGCTAAAGATATATCAATTCAATTAGTTGATAATAATAGCTCTAGTTTTGTGTTTACCGCAGGTGATCTCATTGCTTCTCAGACTAGTATCAGTATTGCAGAAGATGGCAGTGTAACACCAACAACATATAAAGCACGCTATTATGCAGAAGAGACTACTGCAACAGCGGGTTCAGTTATTGCTAGTGCACAGTACGCGATTACCTATAAATAATTAGATTAATATGGACATCATTTTTATATGGTGTCCATATTATTGGAGCCATTAATGCGACTATTAACTATCAAAAAATCATTTTTATTCGTATTGTTTAGCTTACTGGTATGGACGAATTCTTTTGCTAGTGTAACTATGCTAGGTAATAGAATTATTTACCCATCATCTAGTCAAGATAAAACACTAATATTTTCGAATAATGATAAAACACCAGCATTAGTGCAAATTTGGACTGATATTAATAATCCATCATCATCACCAGACAATGCTGATGGTCCATTTGCTGCTATACCATCTATATTCAATATCGATGCTAATAGTAAGCAGATTGTTAAGATAGTCTATACTGGTCACGAATCATTACCAAAAGATCGTGAGAGTATATTTTATTTTAATTATCTCAGTATTCCTTCGGTAATGAAATCAGAAGCAGAACAAAATAAATTAATGTTAGTTGTTACTAATCGTCTGAAAATTTTTTATAGACCTAATGGCTTATCCGGGAGTTCTGACAATACAATTAATGATTTAATAATAAAAAGAAACGAAAAATTATTAACAATTAAAAACCCAACACCCTATTATGCCAGTATGACAACTGCGATAATAACTAAGGCTAATAAGAAATCAACAGTAGAAATTGATATGATAGCTCCTTTTTCAGAGAGAGCATGGCCTATATCAACTGAATATCAATCAGGTGAGATACATATCCAGCTTGGATTGATTAATGATTATGGCGTGGAAAAATTTAGAACTATTAATATCTTATAAAAATAACCATCATAAAAATTAAATAATATGAAATATACGAGATCTATAACATTATCTAATCGCTTTATTTCGATCATATTGTGGTGTTTTTTAGGGATAAATAACCAATCTTTTGGTGGAGAAGATAATGATTATTATTTCGATCCATCATTAATAAAAGGTAACAGTTTAAGTAACTCTGAACTTCAGCAGTTTGATTATAAACAAAAAATACCACCTGGTGATTATAAGGTGGAGTTATATGTAAATAATACTTTTATAACACAAGTAACCATTATATTTAAATATAATTTATTAGATAAAATACAACCCTGCTTACAACCCAATCAAATTTATTTATTAGGTTTTAAAAAATCACCTATAAATATTAAAAATGAAAATAAATGTTATTTTTTAAGCGATATTGATAGTGATATTATTTCATCTTTTAATTACTCACAATTAAAATTGAATCTTACTATTCCACAGGCAAAGCTAAAAAGTAAAAATACCACTATTATTCAAGCTGAAAGTCTTGATAGTGGCGAGACAATGTTATTTGCTAATTATAATATTAATCAATATCACGTGAATTATAGTGATAATATAAAAGATATAAACTCTACTTATTTAGATGTTAAAGGGGGTTTTAATTTAGGTTTATGGAATTATCGGCAAGATAGTCATTATAGTTACTCAAATTCTAGTGGCGGCCAATGGAAGACGACACGTCGTTATATTCAACGTGCAATTTATAATATTAGTAGTCAATTATTAATCGGTGAGGGGTTTACCTCGGGCCAACTATTACCAGGTATGGGGTTTAAAGGTATACAATTAAGCTCAGATGATAGAATGCTACCGAATAATATACGTGGATATGCACCTTTAATCCAAGGTATTGCAAATAGTAATGCTGAAGTAAAAGTATGGCAAGGCAGTAATATTATATATACAACAACAGTTCCTGCTGGTCCATTTACAATAGATGATCTCTACTCAACTAATTATGCAGGGGATTTACGAGTAGAAGTTATAGAATCTAATGGTACGAAAAGTAGTTTTATTGTTCCGTTTTCTGCTGTACCTGAATCAGTACGTCCAGGATATACTAAGTATGCAGTTACTGCCGGTAAAACACGTTTTATTGGGGATAATAATTTATTTAGTGAATTTGTTATTCAACATGGGTTAACAAATTCGATTACTTTAAATATTGCTAATCAATTAGCTAAAGGTTATCAAGCAGTAACTATGGGAGGCGTCTATACAGCCTATTTTGGCGCATTAAGCTTCAATACTACATTTTCTCATGCTGAGTTACCTAAAAACTCTGAAGAAACAGGTTGGAAGTTTCATGCTTCTTATAGTAAAACATTTCAACCGACAGATACTTCAGTCACATTATCTAGTTATCATTATTCAACTAGTGGATTTCGTTCGTTGAGTGATACCTTAAATGCAAGGTACTTATCTGATAATAATGTAAGCAATTGGCAAGATAAAATTCTAAGACAAAGATCTAGATTTGATATCGTTCTTAATCAAAATTTAAAAGATTATGGTAATGTAGGACTTTCTGCGTCACGTGAAAATTACCATAATTCAAATGGAACAAATGATCAGCTCCAATTTACATGGAGTAAAATTTTATCTAATGGTATTTCTAGTAGCGTATCAATTGCTAAAATGAGTAATTCTTTAGCCAGTAGTTGGTATTATGATGGGCAGAATGCTGATAAAGGAAAAAGCCAGCTTTATATTTCCCTCGGGTTAAGTATTCCATTAGGAAATAATTATAATTCCCCGAATCTTTCTTTTTCGACGTTGCATTATGATGGTGAAAATAATTATCAAACCAGTTTGTCGGGTCTAATAGGCTCAGATAATCAACCTATTAGTTATGGTTTAAGTTATTCATCTGAAAATCAGATTAGTCAAGGTACATTATCTGGTTCATTCCAAACGCAATTACCTTATACCAATATAAGAGCTACGACGTCTAAAAATAAAGATTATTGGCAAGTATCTGGCGGTATTCAAGGTGGAGTTGTTGCGCATAGAGGTGGTATTACTTTAGGACCTTATTTAGGAGATACGTTTGCTCTAATTGATGCTCCTGACGCTAAAGGGGCTAGAGTAGCAAATAGAAATGATGTTGTAGTTGATAGGTTTGGTTACGCAATAGTTCCATCATTAGTCCCTTATCAATATAATACACTATTATTAGGGACGGAAAATGTTGATAGTAGAGTTGAGATTAATACTCCTGATAAACGAGTAGCACCTTATTCTGGCGCTATGGTTCGTGTCAAATATAAAACAAGTTATGGTAGACCGGTATTAGTTACATTATTAAGAAAAGATAAAGATTCTATTCCTATGGGAAGCCAAGCATTTGATGAAGATAATAAAATTATTGGTATGGTAGGCCAAGGAAATCAGTTTTATTTTCGGGCAAATAAAGAAAAAGGAACGCTAAATATTTTTTGGGGTGAATCATTAAATCAACAATGTACGATTGACTATGAATTACCAAAAGATAACGATCAGCCATTAATTCAATTGATGCAAGTTTGTAATTAGGATTTAGCTATGAAAACAAAAAAAATTTATATTATCATGCTTATATGTGGCCTATTTACTAGCTTGAGTAGCTATGCTAGATGCACTCGTGTTACATCAATTAATGCTGGAGCGGATGGTAGAGGTGCAAGTTCTGGATTAGGTAATATAAATATTACAAGTAATTATTTACAGCCTGTAGGATCGCCGTTAGGTTCATCAATTGTTAGTTTTTCTAATTCCTATTCTTATCCGAACCCTGAGGCTGTATTGTACGAGTGTGATATTACAGATAAGGATAGTATTTATGAGGTTTTTGCTACTAATGGTGATGATCGCGTTGGCGGATATTGGGATATAGGTGCAGCTGATGGTTATCCTAATTATTTTGCTACCTATTTTCCATATGTGGCAATAAAACTAACTCACTTAAATTCAGGTAAGGATTTTATTCGTAATTGGCAAGAGTATCCGATACAAAGTTATAACACGGTAGGCAATAAAATACAGATCCGGGTTAAAGATTTTAGTCAGATACGTGCGGATGCTATTAAAGTTAGCTCATTACCCGGCGCTAAATTTTCTTATTGTGGCAGTAATACAATGGCACCAACTACAGGTAAATCGTCCTACACTTGTACGCAACCCAATGGCTATGTCCACTTTAAAGGCCCAGGTATTTCTGGTGAAACTGCGGGTACTGACTCTAATGACCACTATGGAACTTGGGGAACAGGGCGCTGGATGGTTATCGGTATGGGAACACCACCCATTGCATCGTTATCGCATACTGCAACCTGTGTCGTTAGAAACCATACGCCTTTAGTTATATTGCCGACAATATCTGTAACTGAATTAAATGCTGGTAAGGTTAGTAGCAGTACTTTTGATATAAATATCGAATGTGACAATACAATGCAGTCAGGAATTCAAACTGATAATACATCATTAGGATTACAGACGACAGTTGAAGCTTTTCAAAAAGCTCAACAATTAAATTTAGTTAATTCTCAAGGTGGAGTAAGTTATTTATTGTCTGATGGCTATGGTGTTAATCCATCTATAGCAACAGGTGTAGGAATTGAGTTAAGTAATACATCAACTGGAGCAGTGATGCCTTTTGTTGGCTGGAGTGGATGTTCAACAAATACACCATGTTCAGCGGCTACATCATCTGCCTCAGGATGGTTTCCTGTTCTTGCGGGCTCATCTTCAGTCGGTAGTTCTGCTTCTGGTTATACTAATTATCTTATCCAATTAACTGCAAGCTTAAAGAAATTACCCACAGAAAAAGTTGTTTCTGGAGCAGTTGATGCAAAAGCCTATATTATAATTAAGGTTCAATAATGATAAATAAACATAATTTTATTTATTGGTTATTTATTATTTTAGGGATAATGATAATATCACCTGCTTATTCTGGGATTATTGCATCAAATAATCGAGTTATATTTAATGAAGGTGATTTTAAAAAAAATCTAATTCTTGGTAATACCAATGAGTATTCTATTTTTGCTCAAACATGGATTGATAATGGTGAAGGAAGTGGAGAGTTTAAGCAAAAAGCCTATCCCTTTGTATCAGTTCCTGCTGTTTTTGTATTGAATCAAGGTGAGATGACTAATCTTAATATTATTTATAACAATAAAGAATTACCTAGCGATAGAGAATCAGTATTTTGGTTAAATCTTTATGAAATCCCCGCGGTAAAAAATTCAAGTAATAAGGAACAGACTAAAGTGCTTGTTGCTATGAATACTCAAATGAAAATTTTTTATCGGCCTAAAAGTCTAAAAGAAATAAATAAGAACATGGATGATATTTATTTCTCATTATCTAATAGTGGTAATGAAACTAAACTTATTTGTCATAATCCAACGCCATTTTATATATCCTTTTCAGGAATAACACTAAAAATAAAAAATATAAGTGTAAATGTTCTACCTGAAAGTGACATGATGACTTCTCCTTTATCTTCAAGGGAATATAAGCTGCCTCATCAAATTTCTGATCTAGATAATATCAATGTAGAAGCAAATATTATCGATGATCATGGCCAATCTCAGCCATTTGTTTATAAGATTAAAAAGAATTAATTATTTTCTATTTAAACTAGCTAATGATTTTTGCATCGATATAGTTTACTTATTTATATAATAGACATTGCTTACATGGATAACATATTGGATAGATAGTTTTACTCCAGAGCTGGCAGAAAGACCTAATGATTTTTGCATGAGTTAACTTATGTATCTACTGGCTAGCAGTTTGTTGCATGGCAATGTCATACAGTTGTGATAAACTTTGAATGAATTTGTAGTGTGGCTGAATGTTCAGCTATTAATTTTCACATATGATGAAGGGTAACCATCATGGATCGATTTAATCAACGTAGTGGTAATGATTCTCTCGTCCAGCGCGCAAATGCAGGCATTCAGGCTTATATGGCTCAGGTCTATGGCTGGATGACTGTCGGTCTATTACTGACCGCATTTGTTGCCTGGTATTCAATTAGCAGTGGTTTATATTACACTATTGCAACTAATAACATCTTGTTTTTTGGCTTAATTATTGCTGAATTCGGCCTAGTGCTTGGATTATCCTTTTTACTGCCTAAATTAAATGGAATGGCAGCAACCGGGATGTTTATGCTCTATTCGGTGCTGACAGGATTAACTATATCGGTAATTATCGCCGCATATACTCCCGTGTCTGTTGCCAGCACCTTCTTTATTACAGCCGCGATGTTTGGTGCGTTGAGCGTTTATGGTTATACCACTAAGCGCAGTTTAACGGGTATGGGCAATTTCCTGTTCATGGCACTGATTGGTTTAGTTATCGCTTCACTGGTCAATATTTGGCTGCAAAGCCCGGCAATGTACTGGATAGTGACTTACGCAGGAGTACTGATTTTTGCTGGACTCACCGCGTATGATACTCAAAAGCTGAAAGAAATGGGTGCTCAAATTGACGAAAACGATAAAGAAATGATGCGTAAATCGTCAATTTTAGGTGCATTAACGCTGTATTTGGACTTTATCAACCTGTTCTTGATGCTGCTACGCATCTTTGGTGATCGTCGTTAATATTGGCGTTACAGTCAAAGTATTACAGCAAAGGCATTATAGTGAATGCCTTATGGTGAACGAAGGATAGAATAATTCATCGTTTTACTGAATAAACGCTAGAATAAATATTAAAACCCTCAGTTTCCAGAGTCACTCTGGGTTCTGAGGGTTTTTTATTGCTATGATTCTAGGCGATTTTCTTTCTAAACAAATAATAAGCAAAGCTACTAGTGATAACGCAAATCACCAATAAAGGCCATAGGCTGGGCCAAATCACAGTAAAGCCAGCATCTTTTAGATAGATCTGTTTGGTTATCTCGGTAAAGTGCCTTATAGGATTAACCCACGTAATATTTTGTAGCCAAACGGGCATGTTCTCGACCGGGGAAATATACCCTGAAAGCAGTACAGCTGGCATCATAAAGACAAAAACGCCGATAAATGCTTGCTGCTGTGTAGAGCAGAGCGCGGAAATTAATAGCCCAAATCCTACCAAAGATAATCCATAAATTAAGATAGTTGCATAAAATAGCAATAGCGAGCCTGAGAAAGGGATTTGATAGCAAAAAATCCCAATAATCAACACGATGCTAGCTTGTCCTGTCGCGACAATTAATGCTGGGATAGCCTTACCGACAAAAATCTGCCAGGTGGTTAATGGAGAGACTAATAATTGTTCTAGCGTTCCTTGTTCACGCTCACGCGCGATAGATAATGAGGTGACAATTAACACACCGATAGTGGTGATTAAAGCCACTAATGACGGCACAATAAACCATTTATAATCTAAATTTGGATTATACCAATTACGGACTACTAACTGACTGTTATTAGGGAGCGTTTTACCTACTAGACGTGATTGCTGATAGTCCATCACGATTTGGTTGATATAATTAGCGGCGATTTGAGCACTGTTAGAATTACGTCCATCCAGCAATAACATTATTGACGCGGTGTTGTTACTGGCTAGATTAGCGCTGAAATTTTGCGGGAAGCGAACTACCAGTAATGCCGCCCGTTCATCGATAGTTTGTTTTATTTCATTTTCACTTTTTAATAATAAAACCTGAGAAAAAGCTTCCGCTTTAGCTAAACGTTGCGTGAGCTCAATTGATGCTGGGCCATTATCTTGATCAAAAATAGCAATGGTGGCATTTGTGACTTCTAAGGTTGCCGCTAACGGGAATAACACCATTTGGAAAATGACCGGCAAGATTAAAATAGCTCGCGTTTGCGGCTCTTGTAACAGAGATTGTAATTCTTTGATGATCAAAGTATACAGTCGATGAAACATGATGGCTCCTCAATCAATCCAGACGACGCCGTGTTTTCCACGCCGTTAATCCGATGAATAATATCGCCGAAGCAATCAATAATAAGATATCCATCAATAACACAATGTAGATATCCCCCGCTAAAAATAGAGTTTGTAGACTGCTAACAAAATAACGGGCAGGAATGAAATAGGTTACGGCTTGAATAATGGCCGGCATGCTGTCAATCTCGAAAATAAAGCCAGATAACATAATCGCCGGTAAAAATGCGGCATTTAATGCCACCATCGCTGCATTAAATTGATTGCGGGTTAGGGTAGATATTAATAACCCCATTCCGAGCGCTGTCGCGAGATAAAGACTAGTTATAATAAACAGTATCCACAGTGAACCTCGATAAGGGATATCTAAAACAAATACAGTAACTAGCATACAGAGCAGCATGACCAGAGAGCCAAGAAATTGATAAGGCAGTAATTTAGACAACAATAATTCGCTGCGAGTCACTTGGGTAGATAATAACGCTTCCATGGTACCGCGCTCCCATTCTCGGGCGATAACTAACGAAGTTAAAATAGCACCGACTACAGTGATAATAATGCTAATGGCACCGGGAATAATAAAGTGTTTGCTAATTGCTGCCGGATTAAACCAATATCGCATATCAACGTCAATTAATGGTGATGTTGAATACCCTTCATTTTCACCCTGTTGAATCCGCCATGTTTGCCAGACACCTTGTGTATAGGCTTGTACAAAATTTGCCGTATTGGGTTCACTGCCATCGGTAATAACTTGAATTTCAGCATGCCCATCAGTGCGTTGTAATTGTGCAGCAAAATCAACGGGAATAACTACAATGCCGCGAATTTCACCCGCCTGCATTTTATCGGTTAATGCTTGTCGATTATCACTAATAGTAGCATCAATAAAGGGAGATCCCGTAAACGTATCCACTAATTCTCGAGCGGATTGGCTTTGTTGATCCATCAAGATGCCGACTTTTAAACGGCTAGAATCTAAGTTAATTCCATAGCCGAATATAAACAGCAGCATTAATGGAATAACCAACGCAATTAATGCACTGCTAGGATCACGCAGAATTTGCTTAGTTTCTTTAACGCATAGCGCTTTGAGTCGCCGCCATGAAAAATGCACATTATTAGCTTGTTGAAGGCTCATTTTTCTGCCTCCTGCAACGTTTTATCGTAATTTAATACCAGTTCAATAAAAGCATCTTCCATTGATGGGTCAGGATTTTCCTTACTGGCCACTTGCTGTTTTAGTTCATCCGGTGTGCCAGCAGCAATAATTTTACCGCGGTAAACTAAGCCTATACGATCACAATATTCGGCCTCATCCATAAAATGAGTCGTAACCATGACTGTCACACCTTTATCCACCATTCCATTGATATGTAACCAAAATTCACGCCGAGTGAGTGGGTCTACTCCAGAAGTTGGTTCATCTAAAAAAAGAATATCTGGTTCATGCATTAATGAGCAAGCTAAGGCTAATCGTTGTTTAAACCCTAAAGGTAACTCATCGGTTAGTTGTTTTAGCATCGGGGTTAAATTAAAGGCAGTGACCATGTCATTGATTTTTGCTGCTTGCTGGTGACCTTTTAGCCCATATACGCCCGAAAAGAATTTGAGATTTTGCCCTACATTTAGATTGCCATACAGAGAAAACTTTTGCGCCATATAGCCTAAATGTTGGCGCGCTTTATCTGAGCTGGTTTTTAAATCCATTCCTAGCACCAACGCATGGCCTTCGGTGGGTTTCATTAACCCGCACATCATTTTAAACGTAGTTGATTTTCCCGCTCCATTGGGACCGAGTAAGCCAAAAATCTCCCCGCGCTTAACCTGAAAATCGACATGATCTGTTGCTGCAAAATCACCAAATTTTTTGGTTAAGTTGCGTGCTTCTATTACTGTTTCATGCGGTGCAGGAGGGATTTGCGGCATGATTTCAGCTAATTCTGAACGATGCGACGGCCCGCCACCAAGGAGATCAATAAATGCATCTTCAAAACGCGGTTCGGCATCAATTAGCTGGGCTTGAGGCATCTTTAGTGCTTGTAAAAGAGCCGATTTATCGGCGTCGGGGCGTAAAATAAGCCGAACATAACGGCCTTGAATAACGCCATCTGTGGTCTCTGGCAACACTAAAGCATTTTGTAAGGTGGCACGTCGGTACTGGGCGGGAATATCTAAAAGATAGGATCTGCCAGCCATTTTTTGAGTGAGTTGTTTTGGCTGCCCGGTATATAATAACTGCCCTTGATTAAGTAGTAGCACCTCACGGCATTGTTCTGCCTCATCTAAATAAGAGGTGCTCCATAAAATTAACATCCCTTCATCGGCCAGTGAATGCACCATTTGCCATAATTCTTTGCGGGCTATGGGATCGACACCTACGCCTGGTTCGTCTAATAACAGAACTTTAGGTTTACCTAATAGGGTACAAGCGAGGCCTAATTTTTGTTTCATTCCACCGGACAATTTTCCCGCTAAACGTTGAGTAAAACGAGTTAAATCGGTAAATGATAATAATTGTTGATAAGTTTGTTTACGTTCTTGCCCGACTAGCCCACGCAAATCTGCATATAAATCAAGGTTTTCTTGTACGGTTAGATCTTCATATAGACCGAATTTTTGCGGCATGTAACCCAGATTTGCACGTAACTGCACGCCATCAGTAATTGGGTCTAGCCCCAAAATATCTATGCTACCGTGATCGGGCTTTAATAATCCGGCGAGCATGCGGATCAGCGTGGTTTTCCCTGCACCATCAGGCCCAACAAGCCCAGTGACTGAACCGCCAGTAATCACCGTATTTAGCTTAGCGACCGCAGGCGAAGCTAATCCCTTAAAGTTTTTTTCAATATTGTGTAGCCGAATTTGGTAGCTTGTGCCCGCCATAATGACTCCTTATTGTGCATTATTAGCATCAGTAAAGCGCAGTGTCACTGGCATTCCTTGCCTTAAAGCATCGTCGGGATCATCAACAATAACACGCAAGCGATAAACCAAATCCGTTCTTAAATCCGGTGTTTGCACACTTTTGGGCGTGAATTCGGCAGTAGGTGAAACAAAGCCAATTTGACCATGATATGGGGTATCAGGGCGATTGTCGGTATACAATAAGATTTTACGCCCTGGGATAGCCTGGCCAAGATTAGGTTCGCTAATATAGGCTCTTACCCATACAGGGTGGGTGAGAGTAACAGTAAATACTGTATTTCCTGGGGCTAAAATAGTGCCCGGCTCAATTGCTCGCGTCAACACGGTTCCCGCAGATGGGGCGACTAATTGTGCATCCGCTAAATCAAGCTCGGCTTGTGCAACCGCAGCTTCAGCTTGCTGCCATTCCCCACGTGCAGCTTCAATTTCTTCGTTTCTAAACCCAGATTGATATTGATTAAGTTTATCTTGAGACGCTTTAAGTGCTGAAAGTGCTTGATTACGATTGTTTTTTGCATCGTCGAGCGTATTTGCGGAAATCACTCTCTGCGCCCATAAGCTTTGTTGTCGTTTATAAAAGCTATCTGCATATTGCCATGCAGCTTGACGTTGCGCGACCTCAGCTTCGACTTGTGCGATTTCTTGGATTCGATAGCCACTTTCCATCATGGTCAATGTCGCTTTCGCGCTATCACGAACGGCTTTGGCTTTGTTTAATGCATTGATGTAAGGCTTGTCGTCTAATTTCCCCAGTAATTGGCCGGTAGTGACTTGGTCGCCTTCATCGACATTTAATGCGGCAAGTTTACCGCCAACACGGAAACTAAGGTTAACCGTTCTGACATCCACATTGCCGTATAATATTAATGTTTTGGGCTGTTGTGATTGATAGAAATAATAACCACTCAGCGCAATACCGATGAATATAACAATAATTAGAATGAAAATTGAATTGCGTTTATTGTTCATTGCTAACCTTAGTTTTCAGAAAATCAGGCTAAATCCCTAGTCTATTGAGTGGCCGGCATTATGAACAGCACGTAATACGCGGTATGAGTCAGTATAGTCAAGGGATCGTTGATAAAACAATTTAAATCATAATGTATATTTATCAATCATATCACTTTTCTGCGTTCTTGCGATGGCGTAATCCATTTAATAATATGCTGGTGTGTTGAATTAAAACTTGATTAATAATTTTGTATTCATCTTCATTAATATGCTGCCAACCTGTTTGCCGTAACAGTGTTTCTCGAGCAATACGAAATGATAAAATTTCTCCTAAAATGGCATGAGTATGGATTAAGGTAGATAAATCAGTGGGATCAGCCTCAATATATATTGCAATGAGTCTATTCAAACGTGAATGAATAGGGCCTAATGCTTGCTCGTGGATAATGGTATAAGCCTCAGTTGGATTAAGTTGTTCCCGAGCTAAAATTCGTGAAAAGCTGAGATTATTTTTCTCTAATTGAAAATAGTTATAATCCATTAAGGCTTGCTGAATTAACTTAAGTGCTTGTTCAGGAACTTTATTTTCATTTGACTGTAATAAATACAAATCTATTTCATGGAGTAGTTGACTAAACGTGGATTTAATCGAATCGGCAATAAGTTGTGCAACAGCGAGATAAAGTCCTTCTTTAGAACCAAAATAATAAGCGATAGAGGCGATGTTTTGACCAGAAATTTGTGATATTTTTCGAGTTGTTGCCCCATCAAGACCTAGTTCACCATAGATATCAGCAGCAGCTCGTAATAATTGGTATTTAGCGTGTTCACCTCTAGCTGTTGATACTGTAGTTGGAGTCGTTGCGGCGGACGATCGGGATATGATTGAATCTGATGTTGTAGCTGTCATAGTTGTTCCTCAAATAAAGAATAAAAAATTAACCATGCCTATACACTGACTCTCCGGTCAGATTACTGATATTGAAGGCATAATTTGATTGCTTTTAGCGTCAAATAGTTATTAATGCGATATTTATGTCATTTTATATTAATTTAGATAATTAACTAAATTAATATTCTTGTTATCTGCTAATGGTGTTAGAATTAATCTCTCTTATGCTTGGCAGTTTGCGCTTTTATCCATTTTTATGTGATCCTTCCCCATTGAACTGCATCTGATTTATCAGAGTGGCGAAGTCTGGAGTACCTTATTTTGATTAGTTTTGATTCTCTCGCATTGCACGGAGATATTCTGCGTGCACTTCATGAACAGGGCTACGAAGCCCCAACCCCTATTCAGCAAGAAGCAATTCCTGCCGTTCTTGCTGGCCATGATGTGCTCGCAAGTGCCCAGACAGGAACCGGAAAAACAGCAGGTTTTACACTGCCTATCTTGCAAAAATTGATTGAAAATACTGACGTCCCGAAAAATCGTCGTCCAGTACGTGCTTTAATTTTGACACCAACTCGTGAGCTTGCTGCTCAGGTTGCTGAAAGTGTTAAAGAATATAGCCAACACTTAAAAATACGCTCATTAGTGGTTTTTGGTGGTGTTAGCATTAACCCTCAAATGATGAAACTCCGCGGTGGCGTAGATATTCTAATCGCGACCCCTGGACGTTTATTAGATCTCGAACACCAGAATGCGGTGGATTTATCCAAAGTAGAAATTCTGGTATTGGATGAAGCAGACCGTATGCTTGATATGGGTTTCATCCATGATATTCGCCGTATCACCAGTAAATTACCGGCGAAACGACAGAATTTATTATTCTCGGCGACATTTTCGGATGAAATCAAGCAACTGGCGAATAAAATCTTACATAAGCCAGTGACGATTGAAGTAGCCCCACGTAACTCAGCTTCATCACAAATTGAGCAATTTGTTCATTTAGTTGATAAGAAAAGAAAAGCTGAATTATTATCTTATATGATTGGCCGCGATAACTGGCAGCAAGTGCTGGTATTTACTCGGACCAAACATGGTGCTAACCGCTTAGCTGAAAATCTTAATCATGATGGGATTAAATCTGCGGCTATCCACGGTAATAAAAGTCAAGGCGCTCGTACCCGTGCACTGGCCGATTTTAAATCGGGCCAAATACGAGTATTAGTAGCAACCGATATTGCTGCTCGTGGTATCGATATCGAACAATTACCGTATGTCGTAAATTACGAGTTGCCAAATGTTCCCGAAGATTATGTGCATCGTATTGGTCGAACTGGCCGTGCGGAATCTACCGGTAAAGCAGTTTCATTAGTGTGTGTCGATGAAGCTAAATTATTGAAAGATATCGAACGCTTATTGAAAAAACCGATTCCACGTATGGAAACCCCGGGATATGAACCCGATCCTTCTATCAAAGCTGAGCCCATTATTAATGGCAAACAGCGCGGTAGAACAGAACGTGTTGCATCAAAACCTCGTGGTGCAAATCCACGCAGCTCAAATTCTCCATGGGGGAATGGACAGTCTCGTCCAGCAAGCCCATCAGGAAATAAAAAAATGAGCATGCCTAGACGTAAACCTCGGAGCAGTGAAGCATAAATGCGTGTTTTGCTAGCGCCCATGGAAGGAGTTTTAGATTCTCTGGTTCGTGAGTTATTAACTGAAGTTAATGACTACGACTTGTGTATCACGGAATTCGTTCGTGTTGTCGATAGCTTATTACCCGCAAAGACATTCCACCGTATTTGTCCTGAATTAAATCACAATAGCAGAACCTCATCGGGAACCTTGGTGCGGATTCAGCTATTGGGACAACATCCGCAATGGTTGGCTGAAAATGCCAATCGAGCGATTGATTTAGGCTCTTACGGTGTGGATTTAAATTGTGGATGCCCCTCCAAAACAGTTAATGGCCATGGTGGTGGTGCCAGTTTATTAAAAAATCCTGAACTGATTTATCAAGCTACTTTGGCGATGCGCAGTGCGGTTCCTCAATCCTTACCTGTTTCAGTAAAAGTTCGCTTAGGATGGGATGACCATTCATTAAGTTATGAAATTGCTGACGCAGTTGAACAGGCTGGAGCGACGGAAATTACTGTCCATGGTCGAACAAAAGAAGATGGCTATCGTGCTGAACGCATTAATTGGCAGGAAATTGGAAAAATTCGTCAGCGATTATCCATTCCCGTGATTGCTAATGGCGAAATTTGGGATCATGCTAGCGCTAAACAATGCATGGAAGTAACAGGCTGTGATGCAATTATGATCGGTCGAGGTGCATTAAACACACCCAACTTGAGTCGAGTTATTAAATTTAATCACTCTAAAATGGATTGGGCTGACGTGATGCAGATATTACGCAAATATACCCAGTTAGAAAAACGTGGGGATTCTGGTGATTATCATATGGCGAGAATTAAACAATGGCTCGGTTATTTACGTAAAGAATATACGCAAGCTGATGTATTATTTAGTGAAATTAGAGCACTAAAAACATCACATGAAATCAATCAAACAATCTTAAGCTATTAATTTTTAAGTGATATTAATACGATAAAACAGTATTCCACTTTATATCTTTATATTTATAGTTATTTTATATTTTTCAATTACCCCATATATTAATTCCACATTAGATGCTCATTATTGGAGCGATTAGCTATTATTAGTAGATATTTATTTACTAATCAGCCAATATCTTATTATTTTCAGATTCATCTAGTCATAATTTTACGCTGTAAATTTGCAAAATATGCATATTAAAGCTTTAATTACTAAGTGTTACGGATGAATACTTGCAGTAACTATTTTAATAGCAATTACTTATTTTAAATAACTAACCGGAGGTTAATGATGGGTGTTCTTTCCTGGATTATATTTGGTCTAATAGCGGGTGTACTTGCTAAATGGATTATGCCTGGAACCTACCATTTTGGCTTTATAATGACGACTGTACTGGGGATCGTCGGTGCTGTTGTCGGGGGATACATTAGTACTTTCTTCGGCAAAGGCAAAGTTGATGGCTTTAATTTCGGTAGCTTTATTGTTGCAGTTATTGGTGCTATCGCTGTTTTATTCTTAGCTGGTGTATTTTCAAGCTAAAAGCTGTTTTTTTGATTAAAAGTGATACTAATAGATTAAATATGCCCCTAATAGATAAATATCAGGGGCTTTTTTATAGTTATTAGCTGTGTTTTATGCCCAACATTATTGCTCTATAGGCAAACCGTTATCTTGCCCCCAATCGGCCCAAGAGCCATCATAAAGTTGTACTTGATCATTGCCTAATAATATTAATCCTAATAAAACAACAGCAGCAGTCATTCCTGAGCCGCAGGTAGTTACTGAAGGTGCATCAATATCTACTTGTTGTTGCTTAAATATCAAAGCTAATTGTTCGGGGGATTTATATCGACCATTTTCTACCAATAGGTTCCAAGGCACATTTTTACTGCCAGGAATATGCCCCATTCGTAATCCGGGACGAGGTTCAGGTGCTAAGGCTTGAAAACGGTCTGCAGAACGTGCATCAATTATCTGTTTATTGGCTTTCTTAACGATATCAATTATATCTGCTTGTGAAAGTGCACTATTAGATTGTTTAACGGCAGTAAATTTTTGAGCCGGTAGCGCGGATACTTCACCAGAATCAACTGAAAAACCGGCCAATTTCCAGCCGGCGAGTCCTCCAGCAAGGATTTTAACCTGATGACAGCCAAATGTTTTAAATGTCCACCAAGCACGCGGTGCAGCAAATAAATTACCTTGGTCATAAATGATCACTTGAGTTTGAGAGCCGATCCCCATTTTACCCACGGCATCACTAAAGGTTTGTTCATCTGGCAACATATGCGGAAGAAGGCTTTGGGTATCGGCAATTTCATCTTGATGAAAAAATTGAGCGCCAGGAATATGTTCAGCAAGCCATAATTGACGACAATCCGCGGGTGCTGTTGGAGGTGAAGAAGAGGCATCCAGAATAATAATATCCGGATTATATAAATTGGCATGTAACCATTCTGGGGTTACAAAATAATTTTGGTACATAAATAAAGCTCCTTATCCATTCCAGCCGTTGCATGCAGATATTTTATTTATATATCATCATATCTCACTATATTTGAACATAGTTTTATTAGAGTAAAAAACTGATGAGCCATCGGAGATACCGACGGCACACGGGTTTTTTTTATTTCGCGATATGAGCCTTAATGTGCAGTAGCCGGATATAATCTCGGTGGTATAAAAGTATAAGTGGTGCAAACTATACGTCGTGAAAGTATTAGAATGGAAATAATATCAATAAAAACCAGTAAACCAATAAAAAGGCTAGTGTTGGTTGGGCGCAGGCAATATAGAGGGCTGTTCCGCTTGTGACGGTTGTTGTTCAATTGGGGTAGTTGAACGAGTATAGATATTCATACCAGCAAGCATTGTTCCACCAATTGAGGCGAGAGCACAGAGAGCGAAAAGGGCAATAAATACTTTTTTCATCAGCAGACCTAAAATAAAAATAAAGTATGAGTATATCGTTATCATTGTTACAAACAAGTTAATCCGCTGACTTTTTAAGATGCCATAGATAAATTGCGAATGGGCGCGTGAATTTATGGCATAATGGTTTTTAATACAGTAGTTTTGCGTGATTCTGAGCAGAAATTACTTCTTATCTTCTTAATTGAGAACGGTATATACCATTCTATCAATATTGAATATTCAACGAGTTCTATGCCTCTTTCCGGAAAAGTTAAAGATCAGATAACCGAATGGTATAAAGGGTTATCACAACAGATAGACGGATTTATCCCTCGTGCACCTCAGCGCAAAATGATAGCTGAGGTCGCTAAAACGTTTGCCAGTGAAGAAGGACGTCATCTGGTGATTGAAGCACCAACTGGAGTAGGAAAAACACTTTCCTATCTGATCCCCGGTATTGCGGTTAGCCGTGAAGAACAAAAACCTTTGGTGGTGAGTACGGCAAATGTGGCATTACAAGATCAAATTTTTAGTAAAGATTTGCCATTACTTAAAAAAATTATTCCCGATCTTAAGTTTACCGGTGCATTTGGTCGTGCTCGTTATGTTTGCCCACGTAATATGGCGGCGATTTGTGCTGCTGAGGGTGAACAAATTGATTTAATGTTTTTGGTTGAGGATAAAGCTGAAATTGCCAGTAGCGAAGAGCGTACATTGTGCCAGCAACTGCGAAACGATTTTCACAGTTTTGCATGGGACGGATTGCGAGATCATTATAAACGCTCTTTAAGTGACAGTTTATGGCGCAAAATTAGTACGGATAAAATGAATTGTTTGGGGCGAAATTGCCAATATTATCAAAATTGCCCGTTTTTCTTGGCTCGTCGAGAAATAGAAAATGCAGATGTAATTGTTGCTAATCACGCCTTGGTTATGGCTGCGATGGAAAATGACTCAGTATTACCTGAAGCTAAAAATTTATTGCTAGTTTTAGATGAAGGGCATCATATTCCCGATGTCGCACGTGATGCATTAGAAGTCGAAGCTGAAATTACGCTGCCCCATTTATTGGCGCAATTGGACAGTTTTACCCAGCATGTTAGTCAATATGTTGCACAATTTCAGCCCGCTAAGCCACCAAAATTAAGTGATCCCCATAAGTTACACGATCATGCAGAAAAATTACGTAGTAGTTTTAATGAATTATCGATGTTAGCTAATGCTTTTTTGCCAGAAACCAGTGCGGAGAATGAATATTTATTTGCTCTTGGTCAACTACCTGAAACATTACAGAATTGTTGTCAGTTATTATTTCGGTTAACTGACAGTTTTCGTGGCTTAGCAGAAGCAATATTGAATGATTTAAATGAACAAACGGCGAAGCAAGATATTGTTCGTTTACATCGAGCTATTTTATTGACGAGTCGCTCTGTCGGTTATTTTGAAAATATGGCTAAATTATGGCGCTTAGCGGGTTTAGAGCAAGCCTCGGGGGCACCGGTATCAAAATGGTTAAGCCGACGTTATGAAAAAAATCAATCTCGCATTTTCTTCCATTGTGCCGGCATTCGAGTGAGTGATCAGTTAAATCAGTTACTATGGCGAAAAATACCGCATGTGGTGGTGACTTCTGCCACGTTAAGATCGCTTAATAGCTATTCTCGCTTACAGGAATTAACTGGATTATCTGAGCATAGCGATGACCGTTTTATTACTTTAGATTCTCCCTTTGATCATGTTAATCAAGGAAAATTAGTTATTCCTAAAATGATTAATGAGCCAACAATTCATAATGAAGCAGAACATTTAAAGGAGATGGCAACCTATTTTCGCGCATCATTAGCGCAGGGCGAACATCGTGGGATCTTAATGCTATTTAGTAGTCAACGGGCGATGGAAGGCTTTCTAACGCATGTGACCGATCTACGATTACAATTATTAGTGCAGGGCGATCAACCCCGTTATCGCTTAGTCGAAACTCATTGTCAGCGTATCGATGAGGGCCAAACCAGTGTATTGATTGGGCTACAATCTTTTTCCGAAGGACTTGATTTAAAAGGTGATTATCTAACTCAAGTGCATATTCATAAAATTGCTTTCCCTCCTATTACCAATCCGGTCATTATTACAGAGGGTGAATGGTTGAAATCACTTAAGCGCTATCCTTTTGAAGTACAGAGTTTACCTAGCGCATCATTTAGCTTAATACAACAGACTGGGCGTCTTATTCGTAGCCATCATTGTCATGGTGAGATAGTTATTTACGATAAGCGGTTAGTGACAAAAAATTATGGGAAGAGATTATTAAATTCGCTGCCTATTTTCCCGATTGAGCGAGCTGAAATACCGAAACCTAAAGATTGAGTCTGTTAGGATAAGTTAAAATAAAAAAGATGAAAAAAATTAGCTAAATAGTTTTTTTCATCTTCATAGAAACAGTTATACTTTTTTCAGGAACTCGGTTTTTAATACCAATCCCTTAATTTTATCCGCATTACATTCAATCTCGCCTTCACGATTAGTCAGACGAATATTTTTGATCGTTGTTCCGCGTTTTAATGTCTTAGATGTACCTTTTACTTTTAGATCTTTGATTACCTGTACGGTATCACCATCATTTAATACTGCGCCATTGCTGTCTTTAACGTCGAAATCCATTGATTTAATCCTTAAGCTTTGAATGGTTAAATATTGATTATAAACAAACTTAGTTGTTTTATAAAGCTTAGGAAGGAAAACTTATTAATAAGCACTATTTATATCACTATTGATGATTTTGTATGATTAAAATTAGCGATGAAAGATAATAAAATAATTCAGAATAGAGCGCTAGATTCACTAAAATTCGACCATCAGATCTGGGTTATTATTTTAAAGCTAATAAAATTCACTGAGTAGGCTATTTATATGCGTTCTGCTCTTATATCGTTACATCTGCTTTATCCAAGAAAAAGCCACACTAAAGTGTGGCTTTAAAAAATTTTAGATAAATATCAATTAACAATTATGATTCAATATTGGCTTCTAAAAACCAAAGGAATTTATCTAAATCGCGTGATGCTGCTGTAAATATATCTGCAGTATCTTCATCACGGACTGTTTCAATCGCTTTACGGATATCATTAGCAACAACCGCATAACGGTCTGCAAGTGCTTTAATATGTTGTTGCACATCATGAATATCTGTTGGATACGCTTCTAAGCTTGTACGTTTATTGATAGTCTGTGTGGTACCTAGCGCGGTTCCACCTAATTGTACTGCTCGCTCAGCGAATTCATCCAAGTGATCAACGATAGTACTGCGGAAGCCGTCTAACATCTCATGTACTGCAATAAAATTACGGCCGCGCATGTTCCAATGTGCTTGTTTTGTGATTAAAGAAAGATCAATAAACTGAACCAACATATGGTTAAGAATTTCGATAGTTTCTAATTTAACACTTTCTTCAATATCGTTACGGGTATACAGCATTTCGGATTGTGGTGCTTTAACTAATTTAGCGGTGCTCATTATTGTTCTCCCTTACTTAATGAATAAGTGATTTAACTATTTATCTGTAAACAAATATAACGCCTAATAGATAATTTGTCATATAGTTATATACTATTAAATCGATAGTTAAAATTGTTTTTATTTAGAAGTTATAAAATAGATATGTATGTACCATGCTATTAATGAGATGATATATCAAGGAAAGTTAAGCTTATTTACAAACTAATGACATAAATATAATTTTAAACATAATTTTAAATCAATAAGTTATATTCTTCATTCTTAAAAGAGGTTTAATTTATATTTAATTTTTTAGCAAAAAATTCTGTAAATACAAGATTTTTCATATTTACAGAACTGGATCTATTTATGAAAAATTTAAATTTCTTCAATTTTAGTTTTGGTTCGGGCTGTGGATGTCGAGCCAATAGAGGCGCAGACGATACACAGTAAAGCAAGCCATTGAGTTATTGTGAGATGCTCATTGAGAAATACAATACCTAAAAATGCCCCCATGCAAGGCTCTAAGCTCATTAAGGTGCCAAAAGTTTTTGCAGGCAGTTTGGTTAATGCAATCATTTCTAAAGTATAAGGAAATGCTGTTGATAATACAGCAACGGCTAATGCTAAAGGCAATATAGACAGATCAAACATTAATTCTGCCCCAGTTTGCATTAAGCCAAGAGGAAAGAAAATCATTGCGGAAATAAATGATCCGATAGCGACGGTTGCGGTACCATAACCTGCGCCAGCGCGTTTACCAAAGATAATGTATAGCGCCCAACAGACACCTGCGCCTAAAGCATAGAGTGCACCAAGTAAGTCAAGTTGTTGAATATTATCGCCAATAGGTAATAGAAAGAGTAAACCAGTAATAACTAGTCCAATCCATAAAAAATCGATAGGACGTCGTGATGAAAACATTGCCACAGCCAATGGCCCGGTAAACTCAAGTGCGACTGCAATCCCTAAAGGAATTCGTTCTAGCGATAAATAAAATAGATAATTCATGATCCCAAGAGAAAGACCATAAGCGAATAATGGAAATAGAGAACTTCTTCTATATTTTAGGCGCCATGGCTTGAATATTGCACATAGAATAATTGTAGCGAGTAATAAACGCAGTCCTGTAACACCGGGTGCACCAATGATAGGGAACAGTGTTTTTGCAAGCGACGCCCCACTTTGAATCGACATCATTGCCATGAGCAATAAAAATACAGGGAGTAGCGGAGCAAGACGTTTTTTCCAACTGGCTGACATGTATGACAAAGCCTCTAAAGCGGAGTGATATACTATTAAATAGCTTACTTTATTGTAAAATGATGGCAGATATTGACTATTCATAAATAAAATAATCAAAAGTAGGACCATCAGAAATAGCGCTATGAAATTTCAAACAAATTAAGTTATTTTTGCTAGCAAAAATTTTACTGATTATGCCATAAAATGATGAAAGATAATATTGAGATTTAGGTTCACGATAATAAATCTAAAGCTATCAACGAAAATTCCCCCAATCCTATTAAAACGGCCCTGCCAATGAGTCAAGTTTGACGGTAGATTTAATCTTGTGTTGTGCTTTATCATAATATCTAATGGCCTAAATATGATTGATTGAGCTTGGTGCTAGCTAACGTATAATAAAGTGAAATTGCACAACATAACGTGAGGATATAAATGAAAAAAATAACCAGTATTGCTGTTTATTGTGGTTCTAGTTTGGGTCATTCTGATATTTATCAACAACAGGCTATTGCTTTTGCTAAAGAGATGGTTAAGCGTGAGATTACTCTGGTTTATGGTGGTGCAAGCGTGGGGATTATGGGACTGATTGCTGATACTGTTTTAAGCTTAGGCGGAACAGTGATTGGTGTTATTCCTGCATTATTAGAAGAACGCGAGATTTCACATAATAATCTGACCCAATTATACAAAGTCGATACTATGCACCAGCGTAAAAATAAAATGATTGAGTTGGCTGATGGCTTTGTGGCATTACCAGGGGGCTATGGGACATTAGAAGAATATAGTGAGGTATTTACTTGGAGCCAAATTGGCTTACATACTAAACCTTGTGCCTTATTAAATATTAATAATTTCTGGCAACCACTAATTGATATGACCAACAAAATGGCAGATGAAGGCTTTTTGCATGAAAAATATCGTCATATGGCGATTGTTGACGATAATCCGGCCCGGATATTTGAACAGTTTGAAACTTATATTGCACCCGCAGTAAAAACTTACAGTAAATAATATTTTTTAGATTTAAGAGAGGTATATTAAATATACTTCTTTTTATCTTATTATAAATTAATTTAATTATTATTAATAATAAGCTCTATTAATAACTATGTTGAGAAATATTTATTAAATTTAGAATAAATATTCCTATATTTTATTATGCTGAGATAAATATAAAATAAGCTATTACAGCAGTTTAGTATCAATCATATTCATATAGGCATGTCTACAGATAAGCATCTTTACGCCCGAATAAGTTAATTTTAGTGCGTAGTTTGATAGCTAAACACGGTGAAATATAGTGAAACATTCTGTTTGATTAATCAGCGGGAGATCTCTGTTGATGGTTGTGGCATAATGCGCCGCTATTTGATGATGTTTCGATCTCGTTAGGGATCAAGTAAAAGAGTGTAGATGTGTTAACGACAAATAATATCACTATGCAGTTTGGCAGTAAGCCGCTGTTTGAAAATATATCCATAAAATTTGGTACGGGCAATCGTTACGGTCTTATCGGTGCGAATGGCGCAGGTAAATCAACTTTTATGAAGATCTTAGGTGGCGATCTGACTCCTTCAGCGGGTAATGTCAGTACCACTGATCCAAATGAGCGTATTGGTAAATTACGTCAGGATCAATTTGCTTTTGAAGAATTTACGGTGCTTGATACCGTCATCATGGGTCATACAGAACTGTGGGAAGTTAAACAGGAACGTGATCGTATTTATGCGATGGCAGAAATGAGCGAAGAAGACGGCTATCGTGTCGCCGATCTGGAAGTTGCTTATGGTGAAATGGATGGCTACAGTGCCGAAGCTCGCGCTGGCGAATTACTGTTAGGTGTCGGTATTCCTGTTGAACAGCATTATGGCATGATGAGCGAAGTTGCTCCTGGCTGGAAACTACGTGTCCTGTTAGCTCAGGCTCTGTTCTCTGATCCCGATATCTTGTTATTAGATGAGCCGACTAATAACTTGGATATTGATACTATCCGCTGGTTGGAGCAAGTACTGAACGACCGTAGTTGCACTATGATTATCATTTCGCATGATAGACATTTTTTGAATACAGTCTGTACGCATATGGCAGATTTAGATTACGGTGCATTGCGCTTTTTCACCGGTAACTATGACGAATATATGATTGCAGCAACACAAGCGCGTGAGCGTTTGATGGCAGATAACTCGAAGAAAAAAGCCCAAATAGCTGAGCTTCAATCATTTGTTAGCCGTTTTAGTGCGAATGCCTCTAAATCAAAACAAGCTACCTCGCGTGCTCGTCAAATTGATAAAATTCAATTGGAAGAAGTCAAAGCGTCTAGCCGCCAGAATCCATTTATTCGTTTTGAACAAGAGAAAAAATTGTTCCGTAATGCTTTGGAATTAGAAGCGTTAACCAAAGGTTATGATCAAGGTCCGTTGTTTAAAAATGTCAATATGTTGGTTGAAGTTGGCGATAAAGTCGCGGTTATCGGTGCCAATGGTATCGGTAAAACCACGTTCTTAAAAACGTTAGTCGGTTCTTTATTACCGGATAGCGGCACAGTAAAATGGTCTGAAAATAGCCAAATTGGCTATTATGCTCAAGATCACGCAGAAGACTTTGATTGCGATCTAACCGTATTTGACTGGATGAGCCAGTGGAAAAAAGCCGGTGATGATGAGCAAGCGGTTCGTAGTATTCTTGGCCGTCTATTATTTAGCCAAGATGATATTAAGAAAAAAGTGCGTGTCCTTTCTGGTGGAGAACAAGGCCGGATGTTATTTGGTAAGCTAATGATGTTAGAGCCAAATATCCTTATTATGGATGAGCCAACCAACCATTTGGATATGGAATCAATTGAATCGTTAAATATGGCTCTTGAGTTATACCAAGGAACATTAATTTTTGTTTCTCATGATCGTGAATTTGTGAGTTCACTTGCTAGCCGAGTTATCGAAATTAAAGAAGATAAAGTAATTGATTTCAGAGGTACGTATAGTGAATATTTGGCCAGTCAAGGTGTGGTTGAATAATCAATATTAATACATAAAAAGTTCCTCAATGAAGTGGCTCCATAAAGTTGGACACTTTTAGTTGAGTGGTTTGTAAGGCCTGATTTCGATATTTAATCGCAATCAGGCCTTTTAATTTAGCTTTAATCCATTTGGTATTATAATACTCTATATATTCGTCAGTTTTATCAACCAGTTCATCGGCATCTTAAAAATGGCAGTCGTTATATTTTCCTAAGCATACTGATTATCTTGAATATATTACTGAATTGTTAGCTTTTTTGCTGGCTCTACCCACTCAAACTAGAATTAAAATTAACGCGTTTCAAGCCCTGTGGTGTGACTGGTATGGTAAGTTCATGATCATTAGCAGCCGAAGATTGAATTGAAAATTTTGTCTTGCTATTAGTTAATCACTGCATCAATCATCGCATTTTAAGGCAAATTTATTGTTAATAATTTTTTCGCGTTTAATTGTTAAGTTATGCTTTAAAAACGAGATGAAAATCCAACTAATATACCTTGTGATTTACTGACAACGGTTTCTTTTGATAGCTCAGGGCTAATCCTCTGTGCTTTATAACCGGTAGATAGTGTTATGTTGTCGGTTAGATCATAATTCAGTAGCGTATTCCACTGCCAGCTTTGATTATCCAGTGACAGAGAGCTATCAATATAGCCAACTAATGAAATTTTAGGCGTGAGACGATAACGGAATCGACTTGCAATTACAGGCTCGATCCAATCCTTAGATAACGAGAGAGAATAATTGCTGAGCGCCAAGTCACTATTAAATGACCAATAACGCATCCCTCCTAATAAATCCAAAGACAGCTGCTGATAATTACTCGATGTAAATCGGTAGCCAGAGAGTAGACTGAGTGAGATATATTTGAGATTTCCTGAGGCGGATTGTGCGCCAAAATGGGGTATAGCTATCTGTCCTTTCTGGCTTAGTTTGGCATAATTAAGATCAGCTAATGTAATCCAATGGTCTTTTCTGGCAATCAACTGTAAAAATAAAGCTTGATCTAAGGCCGAATAAACGTCAGAAAAAGGGCGCTTTAGTGTCATTGATGAGGTATATGGCGTATTAATCGTATTGGTCACATTCGGCATATAAAGATAAGGTGACAGCTGAAATACCCAATTATCCGCGTGAGCAGGAGCACCGATAGCTAATAGAACATAAGGAATAAATTTAGAATAATCATATTTTTTCATTTAGTGGCCTATGTTCTAATTCTTTAGTAAGAAAATAATTTAAGAAAGTACGTATCACCGCAATAATCGCTAGCTTAATTAGACCATCGAGATCAGGGTCTACTGTTGTAATTAAAATATCGGCGGCTAATTGAAACTCGAGTGCAGTCGCTAGCCAATTACCAAAACAGAAGCGAGCAGTAGAACCTTGTTTTAGTGTGACCAATAAAAACAAGGTCTTAGTTAAGCCAATCACCACGCATATAACAGATATCGTCTCTAATATTAATTGCAGTACACCAACACTTGAAACTAATAGCTCACGAAAAAATATAATATCAGCCACGGTATTTATCTCTATCTATGTGGATTAAATAATGAGGTTAAATAACGAACTAAATGAACAGTAATGACACTTATCCATCATAAAATAGAGATAAATAAAAGTATTAAATATTATTAATTCAAATTAAGCGTTATTTAAAATGCTTCTTGACCGCACACTTCGCAATGTGGATCTTTATTCAGAGTGAATTGACGAAACTCCATCGACATCGCATCAAAAAATAGTACTTTCCCGCTATTAATTTGACCATAATCCGCCAATATTTTAATAGTTTCAATAGCTTCTAGTGTTCCAATTGTTCCAACAAGAGGTGACATAACTCCAGCTTCTACACAAGTTAAGCTATTATCACCAAATAGCCGGCTTAGGCAGTGATAGCACGGTGTATTTGGTTGATAAGTGAATACACTTAGCTGACCTTCCATACGAATAGCTGCGCCGGAGACCAGCGGTTTTTGCTGAGTTAGGCACAGGCGGTTCAACTGTTCACGGATGGCAACATTATCAGTACAATCAACGATGACCTGATGTTGATTAATTAATTCAATCAATTGTTGGTCGTCTAATAACGCATCGATTGTATTAATATGTACGTATGGATTGATAGCATTTAGCTGAGTCTTGGCGGATAACACTTTTGGCATATCAATAGTGCTATCACGATGCAGGATTTGGCGCTGTAAGTTTGACAAAGATACCGTATCAAAATCGACCAAAGTTAATGTGCCAACACCCGCAGCGGCAAGGTATTGCGCGGCCGCACAGCCTAAGCCACCTAATCCAACCATGAGCACTGAACTTGCTTTTAGTTTCTCCTGACCATCAAAATCGAATCCACGTAAAATAATTTGGCGATTGTAGCGGAGCATTTCTTCATGGCTGAGTTCAAGCACTTAATTACTCACTTTTTAATAAATAGTTGAACATTTCGACCTCAACGCTTTCACCTGCGCTGACACGACCACGCTCACGTTCTAACACAATAAAGCAATTGGCTTGGCTTAATGAACTGAAAATATGAGAACCTTGATGGCCGGTAGTTGCCACCTGTAATTCACCTTGTTCATTGGTTGAGAGTATACCGCGTTGAAAATCTAAACGTCCGGGGCTTTTTTTCAAATCAGAGACAGTTTTTACTTTAAATCTTATCGCTGGACGCCACTGTGCGTGACCAGAAAGACGAGCAATAAGCGGTTGTACTAATTGATAAAAAGTTAATGCTGCGGAAACTGGATTACCCGGTAAACCACAAAACCAAGCAGAACTAAGTTTGCCAAAGGCAAATGGTTTACCCGGTTTAATGGCTAATTTCCAAAAGCCAATTTCACCGAGTTGGTCTAAAATCAGTTTGGTATAATCGGCTTCGCCGACAGAAACACCGCCACTACTGATAACTAAATCAGCCATTTTATCGGCATTAATAAAGGTTTGTTTTAACTGGTCTGGGTTATCAGGAATAACGCCTAAGTCAATGACTTCGCAATTTAATTTTTCAAGCATTAAACGTACCGCAAACCGGTTGGTATCATAGATTTGACCATCTTGCAGTGGTGCGCCTATAGATTGTAATTCATCGCCGGTAGAGAATACGGCTACTTTTAGTCGACGATAGACAGTCAGTTTATCGATACCTAGTGAGGCTATTAGGGGCAGTTCTGCGGTGGACAAACGAGTCCCCATGGGTAATACAGTGGCTCCTTGGGGGATATCTTCACCCGCCATACGTACATTATCACCTTTGCGGATTGAGGTGGTGAATATAATACCTTGCTCAGTTTGTTCGGTATTTTCTTGCATCACCACAGTATCAACGCCTGTAGGAATGGGGGCTCCGGTCATTATACGTATACAGCTACCGACGGGAAGCGAAGAAAGGAAAGGAGCCCCTGCAAATGCTTTACCGGCGATAGGCATTGGTGTTTGACCATCCCACTGTTCGAAACATAAGCCATATCCATCCATTGCTGAATTATTAAATGGTGGAACATCAATAGGGGAAATAATATCAGTGGCCGTAATGCGATCAGCTGCACCATTAAGAGAAATGGTTTCTGTTTCACTAAGAGATTGTGGATGCTCGAGTAGTTTTTCAAGCGCCAGTTCAAGTGAAATCAAACCAGCAGTATGGCAATGGTCCATGGTGACTCCTTGGGGCTTATCATTTAATTTAGGATCCAAACTCTCCCAATATAACTATCTGCTAAGAGGTATTAGTTGAGCTGTGAATAATGGCGGTTATTATGGCAGAGATGAACTATAGGGTGAATCAATTAGCATGGCTATTCGCAAATTTTAGTTTTTTTTGCGTAGTGCTTGGCAAAGAGAAGATGTAATTCAATTTGTACTAGATAAATTGATGCAGTGAAACTCGTAAAGTGACTAATAAGTTATTTATTCCATTGATAGAGAGTTTAGAATTCACAAATTAACAGATTAGAGAGAAGTTATAACCTATATTCCATAAGGTTTTTACAGTAAGTTAATTGATTATTAAGAATAAATTTTTTTATTCAACTAAGAATGATGATTTGTCCAGATAACATGAAATTCTAACACTGGATTATTTGCATCCGCTGTTTTAGAGTAATTAGATAACACCTGCTATTGATATCCATAGAAGATATTGAAACTTATATTTGGAGAAGTGAATGTCATCTCTTAGTAAAGAAGCCGAACTGGTTCATGCGGCGCTGGAAGCCCGGGGACTAGAAACCCCTTTACGTATTCAATCTATTCCGCGAGAAGAGCGTAAAAGTTTGATTGAAGGGCATATGACAGAAATTATGCAGCTACTTAATTTAGATTTAACCGATGATAGCTTAGCTGATACTCCGCGTCGAATTGCTAAAATGTATGTCGATGAAATATTTTCGGGGCTTGATTATGCTAATTTTCCTAAAATTACGCTGATCGAGAATAAAATGAAAGTTGATGAAATGGTTACGGTGCGTGATATCACGATGACCAGTACTTGTGAGCATCATTTTGTGACTATCGACGGTAAGGCCACTGTAGCTTATATCCCTAAAGATAAAGTGATTGGTTTATCTAAAATTAATCGTATCGTACAATTTTTTGCTCAGCGCCCACAAGTTCAAGAACGTTTGACTCAGCAAATATTGACGGCATTACAAACACTATTAGGGACTAATAATGTAGCAGTTTCTATTGATGCAGTTCATTATTGTGTCAAAGCGCGTGGTATTCGTGATGCGACTAGTAGTACTACAACTACCTCCTTAGGCGGGTTATTTAAATCTAGCCAGAATACGCGTCAGGAATTTTTACGTGCCGTTCGTCATTTATAATTATTTTTCATGAAATCAGTTGTTCATTCAGGGCGTATTGAGCAACTTGATGCCGTACGGGGTATATCGATTTTAGGTATTCTATTACTGAATATCTACGGTTTTGGTTTACCGCAAATTGCTTATATGAACCCAGCGTATACGTTGTCGGTGAGCACTTCAGATATTGTGGTTTGGTCGATATTGAATATTGTTGCCCAAGGCAAATTTTTGGCTATTTTTTCATTATTATTTGGCGCGACTTTGACTTTGTTAGTCCGTAAAGGGCAAGAATGGAATTATCGTCGGCTGATTATTTTAATGTTAATTGGACTGCTTCACGGTATTGGATTGTGGGAAGGCGATATTTTATTACCTTACGCAATTACAGGCATGTTAGCTATTACACTTATTTATCGTTATTCATCAGAAAAATTAATTAAGATCGCTATATCAATCTATTTGATCGGCTTGTTGGTATTATTATTTATTGGCTATCATATTGATGCAGAAGGTTATTGGGTTCTTACTGAATCACAAATTATTGATGAAATAACATTGAAAACAGCCGGAGGAATGACCGGCATTGCTTATCGCTATCATGAAGTTAGCAACATGATAGTGTCATTATTTATTCAATATGGCTGGCAGCTGCTAGCGCTGATGTTAGGTGGCGCGATATTAATTAATAATGGCTGGTTGCTGGGAGCATATAGTGAAGGGCATTACCAATTTATAAGTAAAGTATTTATTTTACCTGCAATATTAGTTCAAATTATTTGTCTTTATTGGCAACAACAAGCTCAGTGGAGTTATTTTTCAACCAGTATTGTGGGATATATCGTCAATGAAATAGTGATCCCGTTCCAATCGATAGGATATATAGCATTAGTTTATGGTTATTGGGAGCAGATAAAGGCAACGCTATTTAGTCGATGGATAATTAATATTGGCCGTATGGCATTGAGCAATTATTTATTGCAAACCTTAATTTGTACGACGATTTTTTATCAATTAGATTATTTTGGCGATTTTAATCGACTTGAATTATTAATATTTATTATTCCTATTTGGTTGACTAATATAGCCTTTTCTTCATTATGGTTGTCTTATTTTTCACAAGGTCCTATTGAGTGGATGTGGCGAAAATTAACGTTAAAACTATAATTTCATCTTAATATCGTATCGTTACTTTAAGGTATATTAAAGCTTATCAATTTCTTCTGGTGAAACAGCCGGATAACCTTTGATCCCTTCGGGCATTTTTATTGGAGCAGGAATGGATTCTTGCTCACCTAGAAAACGAGGCTCGCGGTTTAAAATAAATAAATCAGCTAAAGCACCTAAGCGAGCAAATATTTCACGGACTCTCACTTTAAGCATATTTTTGGGCGTAGGTACGGCCAAACATTGTGCATCAATATTTTTTTGCATGGCGATAAATAGCGCACGTTCACAATGAAAACGCTGAGTAATAATAGTGAAATTGTCGGTATCAAAAACTTGACGAGTGCGTACGACAGAGTCCAGTGTTCGGAAGCCGGCAAAATCTAAAACAATTTTTGAGGCCGGAACTCCCGCTTTAATGAGATCTTTACGCATGGTAATCGGTTCATTGTAGCTATGTTCGCCATTATCACCGCTTAGCAGTAGATATTTTATCTTTCCACTGTGATAAGCATTTGCTGCACCTTGAATTCGATAAGAATAATATTGATTAAGGGCTCCATTCGCATAATATTTTGAGGTGCCTAAAACCATACCGACATCGCGTGCCGGCAATGATTCAATATTTTCATAAATCACTGATGATGTTCGCCAGCTCATCCAACGGTCAAGTAAAAAAATAGTCGCTATAGCTATCCCTGCTACGATCAATAGACCGTATATAAGACGTTTCCACATTGTCTTTGCCTTCTACTCTAAATAACAATTAATGACAAGGCTACTGTACCTCATTTATCGAAGCAAGAGCGAGTGTAGCTAAATGCTTTCGAATAAGACAATTTAATCGCTTGATAACCGATAGCAAACAGCATAATGCGTGCTAATTTGTATAGTTGCAACTTGAAGTATAGTAACTGATATTAACAATCTATAGTTTAGTTTACGTCTATAAATTAAATTATATTTTATCATTTGATTAAACTAAATTTTTACTATGTTAGTTGTTAATTATCCTCTATAAAATCTTGTTTCATTTTTACCAAGGTATCCGCTTATATCGTGTTTATTATGTATGCTTACTACCTATGTAATTTGATATAAGGGGTTTCAGGTCTTATCTAAGACAGATAAACTAAGCGGAGAATAATATATTTAGTATGGCGTAAATCAATAATTTGACAGCCGATTGTCACTGATATGCAGTACCAATATTTGTTGTTATAAATGTGAAGAATATCTTTATTACAAAGCGCCATGTCATTTTATAGGGAATCCAAAAATGATTGTTACTGAGCTTTTGGTTGGTGCCATTGTTGGCCTAATCATCAGTACTACCGGGGTTGGAGGTGGTATAATTATACTGCCTATTTTAACCTATTTTTTTGGTTTAAATGCCCTTGCAGCGGTGGCTACCGCAAATTTCCTTTCGATGTTGATGAAGATATCTTCATCATATATGCATTTTAAAATGGGAAATATTCCTTTTAAAGGAGCGATGATTGTCCTCGCTATTATGTTACCCAGCACACTATTAGCCAGCGTATTGGTAACATGGATAGCTAGTTTTCCCCAATATCAATTACAGACAGAATGGGGGATCAATGCGTTAGTGACCGTAGCTATCCTTTTCTCACTTTATTTATTTCTTCAGCGATTATTTTTCTCACTACCTTTAAAGCCTGATGCCAAACAGCATAATATTAAATCATTACTATTACCGGCAGTTATGGCAGGGATCGTTTTGGGGGCGACAGGGGTTGGTGGGGGAGTCGTTGTTTTGCCATTATTACTACGTTATATGCAGTTAAATATAAAACAGGCGATCGGAACTTCTATTTTTGTCACGACCATATTATCCGGCGCTTCGGCATTAGCATACGCGCAAGATGGGCATACAGATATTAAGTTAGCGCTTATTTTGTGTATTGGGGCTGTTTTTAGTATGCCATTAGCGAAGTATCTATTATTACGTTTATCTGAGCGCACTTTCCAATTGATTACTCTGTTTATTATTGTATGCAGTGCCATTATGATGTCGATAAATTTATTTGTGTCATGAGTTTATGTTCATATTTCTTAATAATAGGATATAAAAACTAGAGTATAAAAAAGCACATCGTAATAGGTGTAATGTTTGCCAGTTAAGCGTCCAATCATGCCACAATACATATCGTTACGGCTTTTTTATTGCTGGAGGAATATCTTTATCGTCGAGCAGTCAGAATAAAGTTACCTGACATAGTAAATGTATTATTTATTATTTTCTTTCGGGATTTTTTCTGGAGTAACAGTGTTTGTTTGCTGTCTGCCTGAACACTGCATTATTTCGGGGCTATTGGGTGTGCTCCAAAGTGTTTCGTCTACGGTTATCAAAGTTAATCCGTTCCAGTTCGATAAAGGCCGTTTTTTAAACCCAGGCTGACTTGTTTTATAAACTATTTTTTTGAATGCTTTTTGAACATCATCATTCAGCTGTTATCGAGCCAGAATAACCCTGCTTGATATGATATAAGTCCATTTGCCGGGTGAAAAAGAATACCGAGATGTGAGACTAGCTGAGCTATGGGAAACAACTGAACAATTGATACTCCAATGACAATTCAAACCATAATTTCTAGTGGAAGCCGACATTACGTACAGCGACAACATCATTATGGAGTAAATATTTCTCGATAAGTGCAAGCGAAAGGAGAGCTGAAAGAGGGATAAGCTTTTTGGTGAAAATGAAAGTACAGTATCAAGAGCTTAACTAAATAACAAAAAAATCCGTAATCTTAGAAAGACCACGGATTTTTACAGAACAAGGGGAACGTTCCATTTTGTTCTTAACAGACAAGTTTCACGCCATAATAAGCGTGTTTTTTAAGAACTATATTGGCTATATTTCTTAGAATGAAGTTCGTTTATAGATACGGTACTCCGGTTTCCAAAAATTATTTTCAATCGCTTCATCTAGCGCTTTATCTGAAGTAACTGTTGCTACGCCTTGGATTTGTGCTTCTTTAGCGACTTGTTTAGCAATTATACGCGAAACTTCTTGGATATTATCAAGCAAGGGGAGTAGAGAACCTTCACCCTCTTTGGCTAATGGTGAACATTCAGCCAGCGCACGGCTTGCCGCCATTAACATTGTATCAGTGACTCGTTTAGCGCCTGAAGCTATTACACCTAGGCCTATACCAGGGAAAATATAAGAATTATTACATTGTGCGATAGGATAGGTTTTTTCTTTATATACCACGGGATTAAATGGACTGCCAGTAGCGACCAGAGCTTGGCCATTAGTCCAAGCAATAATATCTTCTGGGCGAGCTTCAACACGCGAGGTCGGGTTAGATAATGGCATAACAATAGGACGTTCACAGTGTTTATGCATCTCTTTGATGATTTCTTCTGTGAATAAACCGGCTTGTCCAGAGACACCAATTAAAATTGTTGGTTTGGCATTACGCACCACATCAAGTAAAGAAATTGCATCGTTAGTATTATCCCAATCGGCTAAATTTTCACTGTGCTGGATTAATTTACTTTGGAAATCTAATAAATTAGGCAGTTTATTAGTCAGTAGGCCAAATCGGTCAACCATAAAGATGCGGGCACGTGCTTCTTGATCGTTAAGGCCTTCAGATTTCATTTGAGCAATAATTTGCTCAGCGATACCACAACCTGCGGAGCCTGCACCTAAGAAAGTGACACATTGATCCCTTAGTTGACGTCCTGCGGCATGACTGGCAGCAATCAGACTACCAAGGGTAACAGATGCTGTCCCTTGAATATCATCATTAAAGCAGCACAGTTCATCACGGTATCTGGTCAGTAACGGCATGGCATTTTTTTTGTGCAAAATCTTCAAATTGTAGCAATACGTTAGGCCAGCGTCGTTTTACCGCTTGGACAAATTCATCAACAAATTCATTGTATTCATCAGCCGTAATTCGAGGATGGCGCCATCCCATGTATAGAGGGTCATTTAAGCGTTGCGGATTATTTGTTCCTACATCGAGAACTACTGGTAAGGTATACGCGGGGCTAATTCCACCACAAGCCGTATATAAAGACAGTTTTCCGATAGGAATACCCATGCCGCCGATACCTTGGTCACCGAGTCCCAGAATACGTTCGCCATCAGTTACAACAATAACTTTTACATTTTGTTTAGTGGCATTTTGCAACATATCATCAATATATTCGCGGTTAGGATACGAAATAAATAATCCACGCGCGCGACGATAAATATCTGAGAAGTGTTCACATGCTTCACCTACCGTTGGTGTATAGATGATCGGCATGACTTCAGTCAGATGCTCGTCAACGAGACGATAAAACAGGGTCTCATTAGTATCCTGAATATTTCTTAGATAGATATGCTTATCAATATCTGTTTTGAAGTCAATTAATTGGCGGTAAGCACGTTCAACTTGTTCTTCTATTGTCTCGACTTGTTCAGGTAATAAGCCATAAAGATTGAAATTAGCACGTTCTTCTTCTGAAAAGGCGCTACCTTTATTTAATAGAGGAAATTCGAGCAGAATAGGGCCAGCGTAAGGAATGTAGAGAGGGCGTTTACTTTCGTGTTCAAGTTCCATTGAATAATCACTCTTCGGACGGATAAAAACAACAATTCACCTAGATCCTAAGATAAACAAAAAATATGTACAGTGAATGTTGATAAATAAGCGTAAATAATTTGTGATAGCCGCAATATTTCGTAGGACAGCCAGGAAATCAAAAATGCTCTCCATTAAGCTGCGCTAATTGCTGATGCAGAAAAAATAGTCAACGCACCAGCAATTCGAAATATGATGCAAATAATAATAAAAAAATAAACAGTATAATGGCTTAATGATACACCAGAAATAGTTCAAGTTCTAATGATAGGCGACACTTAGGAACTAAAGTCGTTTAATTTTATATTAGCAAGGCGATAAATATATAAATTAGTTTTCTTGTTACGATTCAGCTTATAAATGTATTTAATGAATTCCATTGAAATTATTCAATATATTTCATAGAGATGAAATATATTAATTTTTATTATGGGACTTAATTATTTTATAAAAATTAAATTATCGTATCTATTTGATAATATTGAATTAGTTAATTTTATAATTAATTTAACAATATGACGACTAAATTTAGCGCAGTGTAATTTAGGGGGCTTTTGAATATTGCCGTTGATGTAAAATCAAACTGATTTGATTTTACATCAACGGCAACTGAATAGTATTATTATTTTTTAAACTAAATGATGTAATTCAATATGTTGACAGCCTAAATTTTTCAATACCAGCTCAGTGGTCGCCCATTGGGATAAAATTGAATCTTTACCTTCGACTAATACTGCTCGTTCAATATCTTCTAATTTTTTACCGGATAAATTCAGCAAAACTAATGCAGCTTGCAGAGGAGGGAAACTTGGATTAAACGCGGCATTTTCGGCATATTTTCCACTAAAAATAGTGCCATCTTTATGCTGTAACGCGACACCACTGTGAGATAGGCTGTAAGGTGCATGCGATTGATTTGCTGCGCTTAATGCTGATTTTACTAGGGGGTCATGGCTGTCAATGGTATATCCATGATGAATATCATCCATTAATAATGTGGTGATATTCAAATCGACAGGACCAAACGCATCAGGCAAGTAATCATGTAATTTGGCCGGCTGACGTCCCGGTAAATGAATGGATAAACTTTCGTTACCACGCAATTCATTCATAAACTGGCGACAATGACCGCAAGGAGTATAGTTGACAGTCATGGCGACTATTTGTTTTTCGCCTCGTAGCCACGCATGAGTAATAGCACTTTGTTCAGCATGAACTGATTGCTGTAATGCACAGTGGCTAAACTCCATGTTGGCGCCAAAATAGAGATTACCGCTAACACCGCGCGATATCGCACCGACATTAAAATGAGAAATAGGAGTTACTGCGCAAGCAGCGGCTAGAGGTAATAGAGCAAAAGCTAATTCGTCATCATGATACAGGCATGCAGATTTGATCTGTAGAACTTGCTCAGCTGTCAGCATGGCAGAAAAATCAGGATCATCGATAATAGGTTTTAGAGCTGATTGTAATTTTTCTGATAATTGCGGCCAGACTGACTGAAAACGTGCGTGCATAATATTCCCTCCCAAAAAAGTTACAATCATTCTAGGCAATATTACATACAAACAAATGTGATCTACTTCACTTTTATTATGAAATGAGATTTTGTTGTTTCATAATTGAGAGATGTATCTCAAATTTATAGCTGTTATAGGTAGATTTAGCATTAAAATTAATATCTAGAAGCCGAGATCCCTTGATAAGTATCTTGGATTAAATGCGATTAACTAAATAAATGTAAAATCACCGGGAAAATGAACGGGGCTAATAACGAAGTAATTATTCCGCAGGTCATTAATGCCAGTGAGCTATACGCACCTTCAACATAGTCTACTTCAGCGCAGCGGGCAGTCCCTAAGGCATGGGAGGCCGTTCCCATTGCTAATCCTCGCGATGCATGCGTTTTAATACGTAAAGCATCAAATAATGAATGGCCAAACATTGCACCTAAAATACCGACAAAAATAACACAAGCTGCACTGACTGCAGGGATCCCCCCAATCGAATCTGCTACTGCCATCGCTATCGGGGTGGTAACTGATTTAGGTAAAATTGAGGCAGCGATATCTGGTGTTGCTCCCAGCCATAAAGCAATAGAGGTCCCGGTAAACATAGCTATAATGCTACCGGCAAAGCAGATACTGAATAATGATTTCCACTGCGCGCGAATTTGGTGCAGCTGTTCATATAATGGAAATGCGAGTGCGACGACCGCGGGCTGCAGTAGGTCATTAAGAATTTTACTTCCGGAAAAATAGTGCTCATAAGGAGTATTGGTTAGTATGAGAACCGGAATAATGACCGCGATCGCAATTAATAGCGGATTTAAAACGGGTAATTTAACTTTTATTGCCAATGCTCTCGCAAGATAAAACACAATAACTGTAAGTGGTAGTGACCACCAGATATGACTTAACATTTTTTGTTCTCTTGTGGATTTTTGCTGTCAGTCAACAGGCTTTCAGTAATTTCATTAAGGTCAGGGGTTTCAGGAGGTAACGGAACTTCATCAGGTTTAGCTCCGGTGATTGGTCGCTCACGATGAATATAATGTGAGCTGTATGCCACGACCACCATAACGACAAAAGTACTTATAAAACAAGCAACTAAAATCGGAACAATTTGTTGGCTCACTTGGCCATAATAATTCATGATGCCGACGCCAATAGGGACAAACAATAACGTCATATTTTTTAATAGCAGAGTACATCCCGGTTGTACCCAATGGGAGGGGACAAGCTGGAGTGCTAATAATGCGAATAAAATTAGCATACCAACAATGCTGCCAGGTATCGCAAACGGGAGCAGTGTGGAGATCATATTTCCGATAATGAGGCAAAGATAAAGTAGTGCAAATGCCCGCAAATATTGCCAGCCGATTATCAGCACTTGTTTGAGTGACATAATGGTGGTCCTGTTATCTTAGATGCATTTATCATACAATTAACTTTGCAAATGCGCTATAGATCACATAAAAAAGCCCATAAAAAAAGCGGAGAATTAAAATTAACTCCGCTTTAATTTAATTTTTAACTTATTTCTTTCAGAAATTTAGTATTTTATACCTTAATTTATTCGGCGGTTGGTGGCTGATAATAAATATACCTGCCGCTTCAAATCATAGGTTTATTTAACTTGCATTCCTGGTTGAGCACCGCTGTCTGGGCTTAATAAGAAGATATCTTTATCGCCAGGGCCCGCGGCCATCACCATACCTTCAGACATACCAAAGCGCATTTTTCGTGGTGCTAAGTTGGCTACCATGACAGTCAAACGGCCTTCTAATGCTTTAGGGTCTGGATAAGCTGAGCGGATACCTGAGAATACTTGACGAGTTTCTCCACCAATATCTAGTTGTAATTTAAGCAATTTATCTGAGCCTTCAACTAAATCAGCCTGTTTGATAAGCGCTATGCGTAAGTCAATTTTGGCGAAATCATCAAATTTTATGGTTTCTTGAATCGGGTCATCCGCTAATGGACCGGTTAGAGTGCTAATAGGTTTAATACTCTCTTTTGAGGCTTGAACCATAGCTTCCACTTTGGACATTTCAATACGATTAAATAACGCTTTGAAGGGAGCAACTTGATGACCGAGTAAGGGTTTATCGATGCTATCCCACGTTAATTCGATATTTAAGAAAGCTTCAGTGCGTTTCGCAAGCCCCGGTAAAACAGGTTTCAAGTAAGTCATTAATACACGGAACATATTAATACCCATCGAACAAATATCTTGTAGATCTTGATCGCGACCTTCTTGTTTTGCTACCACCCAAGGTGCTTGTTCGTCAACATAGCGGTTGGCTATATCGGCTAACGCCATGATTTCACGGATAGCTTTACCGTATTCACGTTTATTAAATTCTTCGCCAATACTCTCAGCTGCTGCAACAAATTGTTGATATAGTGCAGGGTCAGCTAATTTATCCGACAATTTATTGTCAAAGCGTTTGCTAATAAAGCCGGCATTACGTGAGGCTAAATTAACCACTTTATTAACAATGTCGCTATTAACACGCTGAACAAAATCTTCTAAATTTAAGTCGATATCGTCGATTCTGGATGACAGTTTAGCGGCGTAGTAATAACGCAAATTATCAGCATCTAATTGATCTAAATAAGAACGTGCAGTAATAAATGTCCCGCGGGATTTAGACATTTTTGCGCCATTGACGGTCACGTAACCGTGCACGAATAAATTCGTAGGTTTACGATAGCCGCTGCCTTCTAGCATGGCTGGCCAGAATAAACTGTGAAAATAGACGATATCTTTGCCGATAAAATGGTACAGATCGGTTTTAGATTCTTTATTCCAGAATTCATCAAAATCTAATCCTGGGCGTTTTTCGCACAGATTTTTAAATGAACTCATATAACCAATAGGGGCATCAAGCCAAACGTAGAAATACTTACCTGGTGCATCAGGAATTTCAAACCCGAAATATGGGGCATCGCGGGTGATATCCCATTGTTGCAAGCCAGAATCAAACCATTCTTGCATTTTATTGGCGACTTGTTCTTGCAATGCGCCTGAACGTGTCCACGCTTGTAGCATTTCGCTAAATGCAGGTAAATCAAAGAAGAAATGTTCAGTACTGCGCATTTCAGGCGTCGCCCCAGAAACTACAGAACGTGGATTAATCAGTTCTGTCGGGCTATAAGTGGCGCCACAGACTTCACAGTTATCACCGTATTGATCTTCAGCTTTACATTTTGGGCAGGTACCTTTAACAAAACGATCGGGTAAGAACATGCCTTTTTCTGGATCGTATAGCTGTGAAATTGTGCGGTCTTTAATATAGTCGTTTTTCTTTAATAGACCATAAATGTGCTCTGATAATTGTTTACTTTCAACACTATGAGTTGAATGGTAATTATCATAACTGATGGCAAAACCTGCAAAATCCTGCTGATGTTCTTGGTTCATTGCTGCAATCATGTCTTCAGGAGCAATGCCTAATTGCTGAGCTTTCAGCATGATAGGGGTGCCGTGAGCATCATCTGCGCAGATAAAGTGAACCTCTTTGCCGCGCATTCGGTGATAACGGACCCAGATATCAGCCTGAATGTGTTCCAGAATGTGACCGAGGTGGATTGAACCGTTAGCATATGGTAACGCACAGGTTACCAGTAATTTATTCGCGACTTGAGACATAGTAAGGATCTTACTTCCATTAGTTAAAAAGGGTCTTTGATGTTAACCTAACAAATCAATTGCCGCTAGGGTTGAGAAACATTAATCGGTATTTATTCTGAAAAATCTATTTTTGCCGTTCGTGGTTTTTGCAGCATCCGCTTATCTCTATTTTTATTGTTCTCTGCTATGATATGCAAATGTCTAATCGTTGGTTAATAAAGAAAAAATAAAGGAGCCGGGATGAGCGATAAATCCCCCGAGCAGACCAATCCAGAACTGCTAACCGATCAGGTTTCCAGTGTTTTGGCCTCATTTACACACCCCACACTGAAACGCAATTTGATTTCCATCAAAGCTTTACATCATTGTGCCATGCTTAATAATGTGCTGCATGTTGAATTGGTGATGCCATTTGTTTGGCGTGGCCCGTTTCAAGCACTCATTGAAGCTAAAACAGCAGAGTTACGTAAAATCACCGGTGCTGAAGCGGTTGAGTGGAAACTTCGTCACGAAATAACGACGCTAAAACGTGCGAATGATTTACCGGGAATTAATGGCGTACGTAATATTTTAGCCGTCAGTTCGGGTAAAGGTGGTGTTGGTAAATCAAGTACTGCGGTAAACCTTGCTTTAGCGTTAGCACAAGAAGGCGCGAAAGTCGGTATTCTTGATGCAGATATCTATGGTCCATCAATTCCCAATATGTTGGGGACGACGCTAGAACGTCCAACATCGCCAGATGGTCAGCATATGGCTCCTATTATGGCTTATGGAATTGCAACTAATTCAATCGGTTATTTAGTAACTGATGATAATGCGATGGTTTGGCGTGGTCCTATGGCCAGCAAAGCATTAATGCAAATGCTGCAAGATACATTATGGCCAGATTTAGACTATTTAGTTATCGATATGCCACCAGGCACCGGTGATATTCAATTAACGCTATCACAAAATATTCCTGTTACAGGGGCGCTGGTGGTGACAACTCCACAAGATATTGCCTTAGTCGATGCGATGAAAGGTATTGTGATGTTCAAAAAAGTCAATGTGCCTGTTCTGGGGATCGTTGAAAATATGAGCGCGCATATTTGTGGTAACTGCGGTCATGTCGAACCTATTTTCGGTACTGGCGGTGCGGAAAAGCTGGCAGAAAAATACCATACTCGTTTGCTGGGTCAAATTCCTTTGCATATCTCATTACGTGAAGATTTAGACCGCGGTCAACCAACGGTAATGCGTGACCCCGAAGGTGAGTTTGCCGATATTTATCGCGAAATTGCATCTAATATCTCTGCTGAGATGTTCTGGGAAGGGGATAAAATCCCAACGGAAATTTCCTTCCGCGCAGTATAAATAGTTTTTTCTTGATAAAACAATAAGATAGTTTTTTACTTATTTATTGTTCGTTATACGGCTAAACTTTAATGGCTTACTTATTATAGTAAGCCATTTTTTTAGGCTGATATTTTAATAAGTTATCTAGCTTTTATCTTAACGCGTATTTTTACCAGCTTTTAACTTATATCTTAAGTTAAATTACTATATCTTCATTGTTGATATACAGTAGAATAGAACTAATAGGTCTGGTGCTGAAATAATCCGCTTATTTCATTTTCTGAGTTAAGAGTCATTAAGGATAATTATGAAGTTTTTGATTTTAATCATCGTGATAGCGATTGCAGTTTTCTATTTTTATAACCGCATTGTGGCTATGCGCGAAGCCGTAATCTCCAGTGAAACAGAAATTTCAGTACAATTAGATCGCCGGGGTAAGGTCTTCGATAGTTTATTAGCGACCGTTAAAAAATACCTGAGCCATGAATCCGAAGTATTTACTAAAATTACTGAATTGCGGACTCAAGCTAAGAGTGCGGTAGCGCCATCAGAGGCTAAAGCTGCAGAAGATGAATTGTCTAAAATGGTATCAAGCGGCGCCATTAATGTTGCAGTTGAGGCTTATCCAGAGCTGAAATCTGATGCTATTATGGCCAATTTACAAGAAGAAATTGTCTCAACAGAGAATAAATTATCTTTTGCTAAACGCGGCTATAACAGCTCATTAGAAAAATATCGCGCCTATATTGCTTCAATGCCGACATTATTTATCGTTAAGATGTTTCCAGCATTAAAAATTGATAAAGATTATTGGCGTTTAGACGAATCGACGATTAAAGCTGAAGAATCTCGTCGCATTAATTTCGATTAATTAAAAGTAAGTAACAGGTAGAAAAATGGATTTCAGAGACGTTATTCGGAAAAATAATTTTCGTACTAAGCTGGTTATCATAAGCTATATCGTCATCATGTTATTGGTGGGATTATTGGCCGATACCGCAACCCATCCTGATCCCTATTTAGACTTTGCAATGAATATGTGGGCATTTTTCACGTTGGTACAAACACCTGTTGCGACTTTTATTATTTTGGGATTAACGTTTATAGGATTGATTTATATCCATTATCGGGGACATAAGCTGATGTTGGCTGGAATGAATGCCAAGCAGTTATCCCCTGACGGTGAATTAAATCCTCAGGAACGCCAACTGTGTAATATTATTGAAGAGCTGAGTTTGAGTGCATCATTAGGCTATATTCCGCGTCTTTATATTTTGGATACCGATGAACCCAATGCATTTGCGGCGGGCTGGTCCGCACAGAATGCGTTAGTTGGTGTAACGCGAGGATTACTGGAAAACCTAAATAGACAAGAAGTACAGGCAGTATTAGCCCATGAAGTTGGGCATATTATTCACGGTGATTCCAAATTAACGCTATATGTTGGAATATTAGCCAATGTTATTTTGACGGTAACCAATATATTCAGTCAGTTATTTATTGGCTTTTCTGGGCGAGGGCGCAATGATGCCGCGAATAAAGCACGTATTGTATTAATGCTCTTAAACTTCCTGTTACCTTGGATAACTCAAATACTTTATTTTTATCTCTCACGAACCCGTGAATATATGGCAGATGCCGCTGCGGTTGAATTAACGCAGAATAATCAGGCAATGATTAGTGCATTACGTAAAATATCGGGACAGCATGAAACAAACCAGTATGAACATCAAAGTACCGGGCAAGCTTACCGTAAAGCGGCTTATATTTTTAATAAAGGGGATTCAGTGTTTTCTACACACCCTAGTATAGAAAATCGGATTGCAGCATTAGAAGGGCGCAAAACATTATAATCAAAATATGATCTGTCGTCCGTGTAATCCCGCAAGATCACTCTTTTCGATTTTAATACAGCGTTAGTACTCTAGAACTATGACCGGCGTGTATTTTATTGTTTATCTGATGCTCTTTGATAGAGTTAATTACATTTTTTATAAGACAATTCCTGATGGTGCTGGAATAGCGCGCCAGAACCTCCTATAATTCCGCCAATTATAACATTTTTTATGTTATGCATTTCTTTGTCATTATATTAAACCAGGTTATCAATTATCATGACTGACACAGCACATCACTGTACCATTGTAGGTATATCGGGCGCTTCTGCATCGGGCAAAAGTCTTATCGCGAATACCTTATATAGAGAATTAAGAGAAAAGGTCGGTGATCATAATATCGGCGTGATTGCAGAAGATTGTTATTATAAAGATCAATCCGATGTGTCGATGGAAGAACGTTTAAAAGTAAATTATGATCATCCTAATTCAATGGATCATAGTTTGCTCTATCAGCATATTAAAACGCTCAAGTCTGGGCAACCCATTGAACTCCCTCAATATGATTATGTCGAACATACCCGCAAACCTCAAACTATAAATTTCAGACCAAAAAAAGTTATTATTATTGAAGGTATTCTGTTATTAACAGATAAGCGTTTACGAGAAGAATTAGATTTTTCTATTTTTGTCGATACGCCGTTAGATATCTGTTTAATGCGTCGAATTAAGCGCGATGTTAATGAGCGTGGTCGGACACTGAATTCTGTTATTGAGCAATATAATAAAACGGTCCGCCCGATGTTTTTGCAATTTATTGAGCCATCGAAGCAATATGCCGATATTATCGTGCCTCGCGGAGGAAAAAACCGTGTGGCTATTGATATTTTGAAAGCGAAAATTGGCGAATTTTGTCAGTAGTTATACCAGATTAGTGGTATTTTTTATCCACGTAAGGGAGAAAAATTATGCGTCTTTGTGACCGAGACATTATACAGTGGCTTGATGATGGAAAATTAGTCATTGACCCAAGACCGCCTATCGAACGGATTAGCGGGGCAACGGCAGATGTTCGTTTGGGCAATCAGTTTCGTGTTTTCCGTGGCCATACAGCCGCATTTATTGACCTTAGTGGACCTAAAGATCAAGTGAATTCAGCGCTTGATCGCGTAATGAGTGATGAAATTGTACTACCTGACGGTGAGGCATTTTTCTTGCACCCAGGTGAATTAGCGTTGGCTGTGACATTAGAATCAGTCACTTTACCGGATAATTTGGTGGGCTGGCTTGATGGCCGCTCGTCATTAGCCCGCTTAGGTTTGATGGTACATGTTACGGCACATCGTATTGATCCCGGCTGGTGTGGAAATATTGTATTAGAATTTTATAACTCGGGTAAATTGCCGTTGGCTTTAAGACCAGGTATGGTGATTGGAGCGTTAAGTTTTGAGCCGCTCTCAGGATCGGCAGATCGCCCTTATAATAGCCGCCAAGATGCGAAATATAAAAATCAGCAAGGTGCAGTAGGTAGTCGGATTAGCCAAGACTAAATGGATAATAATATAATCGACATTTTGTCGATTATATTGCTGATTATTAGAGTTATTTTATAATTAGTTAGTTTAATGCTTTTTATAATCCATCAAGTTTTCAGGGATATGGCCAGCATTGCGCGATTTATTTTCATTATAAGTCACGTTGCAATACAACGACTTTAATTTATTCGCTATCGATTCAAGGCGTTAAATTGAACAGCTTCATCAGCTAGATAGTATTTATAATCACAATCTGCTATGAGGCGTTATAGAGGCTATAAGATCGAGCTCGTTGTTATTTCGATTGATTATTTTCATGCATGTAGATAATCGGCTGTAATCGTAATTGCGGGTTAAAACAGTCTTTGCTGGTTACTGTATCGTCGTAATTTAACTAAATTTCATTTAGTAAAGTTAATCAAGTATGGCGTGAATACTGTAAAAGAGAGGGAATTGATGAAACGATTATTAACGACACTGGCTATTTTATTGGTGGTGATTGTTGTGGGTTTGACGGCATTAGTGATGCTAGTTAATCCGAATGATTTTCGCCATTATTTAGTTGAAAAAGTGGCTCAAAAAAGTGGTTATCAATTGGCTTTTCAAGGAGATATGCGTTGGCATGTCTGGCCAACTTTGAGCATTATTACCGGCCCGGTATCATTAACAGCCGAAGGTGCAACTCAACCTGCGATTAGCGCTGAAAATATGCGCTTGGATGTCGAATTATGGCCATTGATTTCACATCGCTTAGCTGTTGAGCAGATCGTTCTTGATGGTGCGGTTGTTCGTCATACACCAGAAAGCCAACCTCAGATTACCGCCAGTAAAGAGCCTATTGCTCCCGCCGGAATAAAAACTACATCTAATCAAGCCTCGTCAAATCAGTGGTTATTAGATATTGAAAAAGTTGAAATATCTAACAGTTTGATTATCTGGCAGACAGAAAAAGATGAATTTAATCTACGCAATATCAATCTCTTATTGAAGAAAAGTGCCAATAAACAATTGAGCATTGCTTTCAGTGGTAATTTGAATAAAAACCAGCAAGAGCTTAGCTTTGATGCTAAAGCTGGGATCGATTTATCACAATTATCACAGCAGATTACTGGGCAAATTTCACAGATTGATTATCAACTTACTGGCGTTGATTTACCTGAAGCAGGAATTAGCGGGAAAATCAGTGCTAACGTTGAATATTTGAACACTTCGCCAGCCAGATTAAATTTAGATACGTTGATGATAACCGCTAATGACAGTGATCTTAATGGGCAATTGGCTGCAATCTTGGACGATGTCCCAGATTTTAAACTAAAATTATCCTCATCTACACTCAATTTAGATTCACTGTTTGGTACAGGGGTTGCCATAGAGGGGGATGCCCAGACAACCACGACTCAGAGCGAACCTAATACAGCAATAAAATCAGCAAATGCTAGCAGCGCTACGCGTGTTGGAGTAAAACCAGTTATTTCAGGGGCTCGACAAGAAAAATATGATTTATCCTCCTTAGCTGACTTTACTGCCGAGATACAAGCGACTATTAAAACGCTGACCTATCGTGGGATGGAGGTTAATAACGTTATATTTAACGCGGTTAATCAGACGCCAACGTTAACGGTATCACAATTAAGTGGTGAAGCATTTGGTGGAACCTTTATGCTACCGGTTGAATTAAATTATGCCCAAACTCCTGCCATAGTTAAGGCGCAGCCGGATTTTGAGAATGTAAATTTAACTCCATTGTTGGCGGCGTTTGAGTTACCAAAAAAATTAAGCGGTGTTTTAACCGTTAAAGGTGATTTCTCGGGGCCAGGTTATGATGCTAACGCGATAAAAAACCTCTGGCAGGGTAATGCAGCTCTGTTGCTGCGTAATGCCCAGCTGAGTGGCTTGAATATTCCTGTGTTGATCCAGCAGTCATTATCTCGCGTCACTAATAAGATTAATGCACCGGCAGATAGTGGCAATGTGACTCAAGTTCAGCAATTAACGGCGAATGGACAATTAAATAAAGGTCGTTTTAATCTTTCGGCACTGAAGGCAACTTCTGAATTAGTGGTCATTACCGGTAATGGTTGGTTGAATCTTCCGTCAGAAACGCTGGATGTTAATCTTGGGGTACAGATTACTAAAGGTTGGGGGGGCGATTTACGTTTTATTCAACAATTACAATCAATCAGTATCCCGCTGAGAATTTATGGTTCATGGGTTAATTTGCAGTATCAATTGAATGTAGAAAGATTAGTGCGTGACGAGTTGAAGACACAAGCTAAACAAGCTATTGGTAACTGGTTGAAGAAAGAAGAACAACAGCAATTGAATAATTTATTAAATGCGTTTTAAATCAGCTGATATCACGTTGTATATCAGCTATAGCTAAACCCAGTAACAACTAGAGGTTATAGCGCAGCGCTGTGAACTAAAGAGTTAGATAAATTATTTATATGCCGAGATAAAAAATAGCCGCTTGATTTTAAGCGGCTATTTTTGTCGAGAAACGAACAGATTAATTAACTTTTAAGGTGACTGATTTAACTTAGCTTACAGATCTAATTCAGTCGGTTAATTATTCATATTCCTCTTCTTCATCATCAGAGGTATTTTGCGGTGTGATCAGCACTTTATTAATTCGGTGATTAATAACTTCTAAAGGTTCAAATAGGCAATTATTAATCATGATCTGTTCACCAACTTGTGGAACCCGTTGTAAATGTTCCATTAATAAACCGGCAATAGTTTCATATTCCCGTTTATCATCCAGTGTCATTGGAATATAAGCAATTAAGTCTTCAAGTGGCATAAAACCATTGGCGACCCAACGCCCATGCTCTAGCTGCTGGATATCATGACGAGAATCATTTTCTTCTATGCCTACCGGCAAATTACCCGCGATAGTTTCCATTACGTCGGTCAGTGTGACCACCCCTTCAACAGAGCCAAATTCATCAACTACAAAAGCAAAATGAGTATGAGCTTTGCGGAACTGTTCTAAGGCTTTCAATAATGATAAACCTTCGGGGAAGATTAATGGTTGTGAAATCAAAGCCTTCAGATTTAGTTGCTCACCATTCAGTTGTTGTTTCACCAAATCAATAACTTGAATTACCCCCACTGGTTCATCACTTACCTCTCCATCAATAACAACTAGACGAGAATGCGAGTTTTTTTCTAACAGTAAAAGTAATTCACTCGATGGTTTGTTAATATCAACATAATCAACATCATGGCGTGAGGTCATGATACTTTCAACGTTACGTTGCGCCATACCAAGTACGCGAGCAATCATCTGACGTTCCTGCGGATCGAAGACATCAGTATTGTCTGCGATAAGGTCAGAGGTGCGGGCATCCAGTTCTGCCGATTCGTGTTTTCCACTTAAAATACGTAAAACAGCTTCAGCGGTACGTTCACGCAATGGGCGTGCACCGACCAAAAATTTACGGCGGTTAAATTGTGCGAGCTGATTTAATATTTCGATTAAGATAGAGAAACCGATCGCGGCATACAGATAACCTTTAGGTATCCCGTAGCCAAAACCTTCTGCCACTAAGCTGAAACCTATCATTAGTAGGAAGCTTAAACACAGAATAACAATCGTCGGGTGAGCATTCACAAATGCGGTTAATGGCTTGCTAGCGAGGATCATCAATGCCATTGCAATAATGACCGCAGCAACCATAACCCCGACATGGTCAACCATCCCAACGGCCGTAATTACGGAGTCGAGAGAAAATACCGCATCGAGAACCACAATCTGAGCGACTACCGCCCAAAAATTGGAGGTTTTCCGTTGCCCATTACCATGTTCATCAGCCCCTTCCAGCCGTTCATTTAGCTCCATTGTGGCTTTAAACAGTAAAAATAAGCCACCGATAAGCATGATAAGATCACGGGCACTAAAAGGATGCTCAAATAAGATAATGAGTGGTTGGGTCAGTGTAATGAGCCAAGATAAGCTAAATAGCAATATCACTCGCATTACTAGCGCGCACAGCAACCCAGTAATACGTGCTTTATCACGCATTTTTTGTGGAAGTTTATCGGCCAGAATGGCAATAAAAACGAGGTTATCGATCCCTAGAACGATTTCTAGAACGATAAGGGTTGCCAGTCCAGCCCAAATCGTCGGATCAGCGATCCATTCCATACAGTTTATTTTACCTTTAGATATAACGGCATATGCCGCCAGAGGAATAATGAGGATTGTTGATTAAAATTTCAATAGAAAATTACCCATTCAGCCTATTTATAATAAAAAATGTTATGTTTAGGATAACGATTGCATCAATAACTACCACCGAGCTTCAGACTGAGTTAACATGTGATCATGTTAACAGAATGCCAGCTTTTCTAGCTGGATTGATTAGAATCAGACAGGAGTTTTTTCATGTCAAAGCAACAGATTGGCGTTGTCGGTATGGCAGTAATGGGGCGTAATCTCGCCTTAAATATTGAAAGCCGTGGCTATTCCGTCTCTATTTTCAACCGCTCCAAAGAAAAAACAGATGAAGTTATTGCGGAAAATCCAGATAAAAAACTGGTTCCTAATTATACCATTGAAGAATTTGTTGATTCGCTGGAAAAACCGCGCCGTATTCTGTTGATGGTAAAAGCGGGTGAAGCTACCGATAAAACAATTGCCTCTCTGACACCTCATTTAGATAAAGGGGATATTCTTATCGATGGCGGTAATACCTTCTTTAAAGACACTATCCGTCGTAACCGTGAATTGTCAGCACAAGGTTTTAACTTTATTGGTACGGGTGTGTCTGGGGGTGAAGAAGGGGCGTTAAAAGGTCCTTCAATTATGCCGGGCGGACAAAAAGAAGCATATGAGTTAGTTGCTCCAATCCTAAAAGAAATTGCAGCTAAAGCAGATGGTGAACCTTGTGTGGCTTACATTGGTGCTGATGGTGCGGGTCATTATGTCAAAATGGTGCATAACGGAATTGAATACGGTGATATGCAACTTATCGCTGAAGCCTATTCATTGCTGAAAAACTCACTGAATCTGACTAATGAACAATTGGCAGATACCTTTACTGAATGGAATAAAGGCGAACTGAGCAGCTACCTCATCGAAATCACTGCAGATATCTTCCGTAAAAAAGATCCAGAAGGTAACTATTTAGTTGATGTAATCCTTGATGAAGCTGCCAACAAAGGCACCGGCAAATGGACCAGCCAAAGTGCACTTGATTTAGGCATTCCACTGACACTGATTACTGAATCTGTTTTTGCTCGTTATTTGTCTTTCTTAAAAGATCAGCGTGTAGCGGCATCTAAAGTATTGACTGGCCCAGAAGTAACAACGATTTCTGCTAATCAGCAAGAATTTATCGAAAAAATTCGTCGTGCACTGTATTTAGGCAAAATCGTTTCTTATGCTCAGGGCTTCCAGCAATTAAAAGCGGCTTCAGATGAGTATAACTGGACATTAAATTACGGTGAAATTGCGAAAATTTTCCGTGCAGGTTGTATTATTCGCGCTCAGTTCCTGCAAAAAATCACTGACGCTTATGATGATAACGCGGCTTTAGCTAACTTAATGTTAGCGCCATACTTTAAGCAAATTGCTGATGAATATCAGCAGGCACTGCGTGATGTGGTTTGTTACGGTATCCAAAATGGTATTCCTACGCCAACATTCTCTGCGGCTATTTCTTATTATGATAGCTACCGTGCTGCGGTATTGCCGGCGAACCTTATCCAGGCTCAGCGTGACTATTTTGGTGCACACACTTATAAACGTACTGATAAAGACGGCGTATTCCACACTGAGTGGATGGAGTGATTTGCGTTATCATTAATTGTGTAATTTAGATTGATTAACTCGAGTTTTTATCCTTTGAATTGGTAATAATGACAGTTAATAGAAAAAGGGGGCTGATTTTTTCAGCTCCCTTTTTGATATCTATCAGGCTCATAATCTTTAGTCTAGAAATAATAGCCTATTAATTAACAATCTTACTGCTATAAATGATTTTACCGCAAGACTCAATCAATCGACTCAAGCAAATACGGTTATTTCTTGCCTAACAGATAACCAAACACAAACCCGATGCCCGCAGCAACAGCCACAGTGGCAACTGGATTAGCTTTTATTGTATCCATGCTATCGTGCAAAACATCACAACCTTGTGCGGTATATTTTTTAACTGCACCTTTGGCTTCATGTTCTGGCGAATCAACAGCTTGACCAAATTTTTGTTGCGAAGTGCCTACAGCTTCTTTTGATTTATCTTCTGCTTTCTCAAATAATCCCATTTTCTTTCCTTAGTTATTAATTAATAAAATATTAAGCGATAAAACCTTATCACAATAGATTAATGGTATTTAAACTATTACATGAATCAATACTGATCTCTATCACCCCAAAAACAGCAACAGGGTATATTAAGCTTAGCATAAGATTATTTAATTGCTGACATAATGCGGTATTTAATTATTTTACTTTAGTATTACTTTTATTTATTCAGTTTCTGTCTGAATGAAATTAACCATGCGTGGCTTCGCAATTCTTTGATAATCTGCTGTATTAAGAATAATAGAACGCTCTAAGCTAGCAGCATTGAAGGCTAATTCATCAAAGCGTTCAAATAATAAAGGATCGGCAATGAGCATCAAATCAGAGTGAAAACTGAAGGGAGGAATAGCACCAAAAACACAGTGTGTCAGTTCTGACACTTCTTTGGGGCTGGCCAATGAGGCGCGAGTCCCCCCGATAGCGGCGGCTATTTTCTGTAAGTCGGCTTGTTTGTCGGCGGGTAATACCGCCAAGATATGCTGGCGTACGCCATTGCCTTTAACATGGCAGACCAATCCTTTCGCCCCTTGTCCCAGCTGAGTACCTCTGATTTTCGCTACATCGACAGATTTGCCGGCGGAGGGATGCTCGACAACTCGGAATTTGGCCTGATGCTGGGTTAATAGTTCAGTTAATTGGATAAAAATATCGGTTTCTAACAAAATAAATTCCTTCTGGCTGATTAATCATCAATCGCATGATGGTACCAAGTTTGCTCTATTTAATACAATAAATGAGCAAAATCAGCCACAAGGAAGAGACTATATTAACCTGAGCAGCCTATTCAACGATGATGAATAAGCCGCATTAGAGCTCAGAGTAATTAATGGCGTTGTTTCAAACAGTTGATAACTGCGGATAGGTCTAAGTCTTGATCTTGCAGTAAAACTAGCAAGTGATAGATTAAATCGGCAGCTTCATTAGTCAGTTCCTCTCGGTCATTAACCGTCGCGGCCAATGCGGTTTCTACGCCTTCTTCTCCGACTTTTTGCGCAATACGCTTAGTACCACTGGCATATAATTGGGCTGTATATGAGCTTTCAGGGGACGCCGTTTTACGTGATTTCAACAGGTTTTCTAATTCATACAGGAAACCCCATTGGCTTTGAGCTGGAGAAAAGCAGCTTTCTGTCCCATTATGGCAGGTTGGTCCGATAGGCTGCGCTAAAACTAATAAACTGTCGTTATCGCAATCAGTAAATATATCCACTAGATTGAGGAAATTTCCCGAAGTTTCGCCTTTAGTCCATAAACGCTGTTTAGTCCGAGAATAAAAAGTGACTTTTTGGCTTTCTAGAGTGTTTTTTAGCGCGTCATTATTCATATAGCCGAGCATTAAAACATCACCAGAGATAGCGTGCTGCACTATTACGGGCATCAGATTGTCTACTTTTTCCCAGTCTAGTTGGTCAATTTGTTGATTTGTTAACATAATCTGATTTCCACTCCTTGATCAGCAAGATATCTTTTGAGCTCGCCAATATTAATAATTTGTTTATGAAATACTGAAGCTGCTAATGCGCCATCAACGCCAGCGATAGTGAAGGCGTCTAAAAAGTGCGACATTTCACCAGCACCGCCGGAAGCAATCAGTGGCACTTTACATACGGCTCGAACTTTTTTGAGCTGAGCTAAATCGTATCCTTGGCGTACTCCATCTTGATTCATCATATTTAATACGATTTCGCCTGCGCCGCGTTGTTGGACTTCTTTGACCCAATCAATCGTTCTCCATTGGGTTTGTTGGGTGCGTTTTTCATCGCCGGTAAATTGATAAACTTGATAGTTAGCGGTTGATTCATCGAACCAAGTATCAACACCGACCACAATGCATTGAACACCATAGCGATCGGCTAAGCGGCTGATTAGTGACGGGTCGCTCAGTGCTGGCGAGTTAATCGATATTTTATCAGCGCCAAATGAAAGGATCTGCCCGGCTTCCTCGACGGTTTTAATTCCTCCCGCGACACAGAACGGAATATCGATGACTTCGGCGACTTTAGCGACCCAACTTTTATCGACCACTCTGCCATCGGATGAGGCGGTAATATCATAAAAAACCAGTTCATCGGCGCCTTCTTGGGCATAGCGTTGTGCTAATGGCACGATATCGCCAATAATTTCGTGATTCCGAAATTGTACTCCTTTGACCACTTGGCCGTCACGGACATCTAAACAAGGAATTATGCGTTTTGCCAACATGCGATAGCCTCCGAAACGGTGAATTTACCTTCTAATAATGCGCGTCCAACAATGACACCCGCAGCACCCGAAGCCGGGAGTTGCGCGATATCATTTAAATCGCCGATACCGCCCGATGCCTGAAAGGCGATATCCGGGTATTTTTGACTAATTTCACGATATAACTCGACGTTAGAACCGCTTAATGTGCCATCTTTTGAGATATCGGTACACAGAACATGACGCAAGCCCGCCGGGCGAAAAATATCGATAATTTGCTCTAATGTTGCATTAGAGTTTTCTTGCCAGCCGCTGATAGCTACTTGTTTAATCCCTTGTGGATTAATTCGTACATCAAGAGCTAAAACAATCGCATTACCGCCGTAACGTTGTAGCCATGATTTGACCATTTCAGGCTCTTCCACTGCGGTAGAACCGATAACTACGCGGCTAGCTCCGGCATCAAGTAAGGCTTTTACATCGTCTTCAGTACGGATACCACCACCGATTTGCACCGGAACGGAGACACCCGCTAACAGTGTTTTTAACAAGCTTATTTGTCGTTTTTGTGGATCTTTAGCGCCGGTTAAATCGACTAAATGTAATAATTTAGCCCCTTGCTTTTCATAATCTTGTAGGCGTGTGAGTGGCTCATTACCGTAGTCTCGCTGCTGTTGATAGTCACCTTGATGTAGCCTAACGACGTTACCGTCGATTAAATCGAGTGCAGGAATAATCATGGCAATTACATCTCCAGAAAGTTTTTAATCAAGCGAGCTCCGGCAGCGCCTGAACGCTCAGGGTGAAATTGGACGCCAAAAAAGTTGTCCATACCAATTGCACTGCTGAAGCGGTGGCCATATTCAGTTTCTGCCAGCGTATATTTTGAAATTGGCATGGCGTAGCTGTGAACAAAATAGAAATAAGCATCGTCATCAATACCTTTGAACAGTGACTGGCCTGCTAAAGGTTTGACTTGATCCCATCCTGAATGCGGAACGGGTAAGCCATGAGTTTCAAGCTTAGAAACTTTGCTATCGATTAACCCGAGCAAGGGGATTTCGCTGATATCTTGGGCATTATTGCCTTCTTCGCTGAGCATGCCTAATAATTGCATACCGAGGCAGATCCCCAACACCGGCTGCGTTAAGCTTTTGATCAGCGGGATCAAATTACGCTGTTGCAGATTTTGCATCGCTGCACTTGCTGTTCCCACACCGGGAAGAAAGATTTTATCCGCGGTTAGAATGGTATTGGTATCGCGGCTGACTTCTGCTTGATAGCCTAATCGTTTCACCGCATAATTTACCGAGGCCAAATTAGCGCAGCCTGTATCTAAGATGACTACTTTCATCATAGGACTCCTTTAGAGCTAGGGAGCGTATCGCCTTCTACGCGGATAGCTTGGCGTAATGTTCGACCAAAAACTTTGAACAAACTTTCTGCTTTATGGTGATCATTTTTGCCTTTAGTTTTGAGATGTAAAGTACATCCCATCGCATAAGAGAGTGAGCTAAAAAAGTGCTCGATCATTTCGGTACTAAGATCGCCAACACGCTGATATTTAAATTCTGCTTTATATTCAAGGTGAGGACGGCCAGAAATATCTAATGCGCAGCGTGCTAAACATTCATCCATCGGCAGCATAAAGCCAAAGCGGGCAATGCCTCGTTTATCGCCTAATGCTACACGTAGCGCTTCACCTAATGCCAGCCCCGTATCCTCGACCGAATGGTGATCATCAATAATTAAGTCACCTTGCACATCGATATCCAACCGGAAGCCACCATGAGTAGCGATTTGGTCGAGCATATGGTCAAAGAAGCCAATCCCAGTATTAATAGTGCTCCCACCTTCTCGATCTAGCCAAACATTGACACGGATAGCGGTTTCTTTAGTTACGCGCTTGACGCTGGCAAAACGGTCGCGTTTGGTTAGCATCTCGGTAATTATGGCCCAATCCATTGATTCAGCTGAATATAAAATACCATCGATACCCATATTTTCCGCTAATTGAATATCAGTTTTTCTATCCCCGATAACATAGCTGTTGGCTGTATCTAGCTTGCCTTGCTCCAGATAACCGTTGACCATGGCTAATTTAGGCTTGCGACAGGGGCAATTATCCTCGGGCTTGTGTGGACAAATGAGTACATCGTCAAAGATTATTCCTTGCGAATTAAACACCTGCATCATGAGATTATGGGGTGGTTCAAAATCTTGCAGCGGAAAGCTCTCTGTGCCTAAACCATCTTGATTGGTGACCATGACCAGCTGATAACCGGCTTTTTGTAACGCCAGTAATGCCGGAATAACGCCAGTTTCAAAAGCGAGTTTATCGAGTCTATCGACTTGAAAATCAACCGGTGGTTCACTAATTAACGTTCCATCGCGATCAATAAAAAGGATTTTCTGGCTCATGGTGTCTCCATAATCTGGCAATTTTCAGCAAAGGCCGAGATAGCTTCGATAACGCGTAAATTTTCAGTTTGACTGCCGATAGTGATGCGTAGACAACCGGCTAATCCTGCTTGACTGCTTTGGTCTCTTAAAATAATCCCTTGTTCCCACAAGTTACGAAATACACTTTTACTATCAGTAAAACGCACCAAAATATAATTGGTTTCGCTGGGATAAACTTCCTCGACTACGCTTAATTGGCGTAAAGCCTCGGATAATCCTTCACGGCTGGCTCGAATTTCTGCAACTCGGCGTTGCATTAATGCGATACCTTCGGCGCTTAATGCTTGGGCAGCAATATCAGCAACTGGTGTGGATAATGGATAGGGCGCAATTACTTTTAATAGAATTTCAATGATTTCGGGAGCGGCTAAGGTAAATCCACAGCGTAATCCAGCAAGGGCAAAGGCTTTTGATAAAGTACGTAAAATAACTAGATGCGGATATTGATCCATCCATTGGCTGACACTGTAATCAGGGCAAAACTCAATATAGGCTTCATCAACCACCACTAACGCACGCCCTGCTGCCAGCTCTAAAATCTGCTTTAATGCGGCATTATCAATAATATTGCCAGTAGGATTATTGGGGCTACACACATAAATTAGTTTTACATCGGCTAAATTAGCACGGATAGATTCGAGGTCTAGCTGCCAATTGGACAAGCTGGGGATTTTTTTTTGTGTCACACCATAGGTTTCGGCGCTGACGCTATACATTCCATAAGTGGGTGGGCAAAACATTACCGCATCTTTTCCTGGTTCACAAAAAGCGCGGATTAATAATTCAATTGATTCATCAGCACCGCGACAGACCAGTATCTGTTCTGGTGCAAGCCGGCTATATTTTGCATAATTTTCGATAACTTCGGCTGGCTGGCATTCAGGATAGCGATTGAGGACTTTTTTATTAAATGAAAAATCAGGGGCTAGCGGATATTCATTAGCGTTCAGCCAAACGTCGCCTTTACCGCCCAAACGTCGAGCAGATTGGTATGGCGTCATTTGTTTGACATTATTGCGGGCCAGTTGGGCGGCATTAAATTTCTGACTCATGGCTTATTCCTCGCTATCATTAAGTACGGCGACACGTAAAGAAACCGCATTTTTGTGAGCGGTCAATTGCTCCGCCTGTGCCAGTATCTCAATGGTGCCCGCTAATCCTAATAACCCTTGTGGGGTTAGCTTTTGTACCGTCATGCGCTTCATGAAATCAGCTAAACCTAAACTTGAATAAGTCGAGGTATAGCCATAAGTCGGTAGCACATGGTTGGTGCCAGAGGCATAATCACCGGCAGATTCAGGTGACCAATCTCCAAGAAAAATCGACCCAGCGCTAGTAATAGCAGGTACAAGTTCATCAGGATCGCGAGTTTGGATAATCAAGTGCTCTGGACCATAGCGATTACTGATTTCAACACATTGAGCTAAGGAATCAGCAATAATTACCCGGCTCGAATCTAACGCTTGTCTGGCGATATCAGCACGAGAAAGCTGAGCCAGCTGTTGTTCAGTCTGAGCAATAACTTGTCGCGCCATTTGTTCATCGGTGGTCAATAGTATTACTTGTGAATCCGGCCCATGTTCCGCTTGAGACAGTAAATCAGCAGCAGTAAAGGCTGGATTTGCCCGTTCATCGGCAATAATTAATACTTCTGATGGCCCTGCCGGCATATCTATCGCGGCACCGTCAATTGTTTGGCTGACTTGACGCTTGGCTTCGGTAACATAAGCATTACCCGGTCCAAAGATTTTATCGACAGATGGAACGGATTGCGTTCCAAAAGCCATTGCTGCTATAGCTTGTGCGCCACCAATTTGAAAAATATCACGAATACCACATTGCGAGGCTGCATACAAAATTTCGTCTGCAATTGGGGGGGGAGAGCAGAGTACAATCTTACGACAGCCGGCAATATTTGCAGGGATCCCCAGCATCATCACCGTTGATAATAATGGTGCTGAGCCGCCCGGAATATATAAACCTACAGAATCAATTGGGCGAGTAATTTGTTGGCAAACCACACCTGGCTGAGTTTCTACGGTGATCACCGAAGGTTGCTGAGCTAAATGGAATTGGCGAATATTATCGGTCGCTTGGGTGATAGCATTTTTAATTTTATCCCCTAAACGGTTCGCTGCTTGCTTGATACTATCTTCGCTCACTTTGATATTGTTAATCGTTGTTTTATCAAAGCGTTGACTAAACTCATACAGAGCATCATCACCGCGAGATTTTACTGACTCTAAAATTTGAGTTACCGCGGTAGCAATGGTTTCTGACGCAGCCATTGCGGGGCGCGTTAATAGGTCGCGCTGTTCTTGGGGGCTGCATTCAGCCCAGCGAATCAATTGATTAAAACCCTTTTGCATGCCATTACTCCATCATTTTCTCAATCGGTAACACCAGAATAGAGCTTGCTCCTAGAGACTTAAGTTTCTCCATAGTTTCCCAGAACAGAGTTTCACTACTGACCATGTGCATCGCTACCCGATTTCTGTCACCGGCTAATGGCAAAATAGTCGGACGTTCGGCACCTGGTAATAGTGCAATGATTTCTTCGAGGCATTCGCTCGGTGCGTGCAGCATAATATATTTTGATTCTCGCGCTTGAATAACTCCTTGAATACGGGTCATTAAACGGTCAATAAGTTGTTGTTTTTCGGCTGGCATTTCACCATCACGCTGGATCAAGCAGGCTTTAGAACGATAAATGACTTCGACTTCTTTTAAGCCATTGGCTTCTAATGTTGCGCCAGTTGAGACTAAATCGCAGATAGCATCGGCTAAGCCGGCACGTGGCGCGACTTCGACAGAACCATTAAGCAAGCACGATTTAACACTTAGACCTTGTTGATCAAAATAACGTTTTAATAAGTGAGGGTAAGAGGTCGCGATACGTGCTCCGTTAAAACATTCAGGACCACTATAAGTAAAATCTAAAGGTGCAGCCAAAGATAAACGACAAGCGCCAAAATCTAAGCGACGTAAAGTAGAGTAACGAGGGTTTTCACCCTGCGAGCGGCGATTAAGTAGTTCTTCTTCCAGTACATTTTCACCAATAATACCGAGGTCAACTACGCCATCCATCACTAGACCCGGAATATCATCATCACGTACACGCAGTAAATCAATCGGCATATTTTCTGCGTAGGCAATTAGGCGTTGTTGCTGCAAATTAATTTTGATCCCACAACGCGATAATAATTCTCGTGACTCATCACTTAAACGACCTGATTTTTGAATTGCAATTCTTAAACGTGATTTATCTAACATAATATTTACCCTGCCTGTCTGTATTTAATTTGTTGGTATAATAAAAAAACCCTCGGAAGATAATCTTCCGAGGGTTTTCTTTGCACTCAATCCACCGGAAGGCCGCTAAACCGTCTTCCAGCACTCATCGCCTGAAAGACTAGTCAGGGTGATGGTGATGATGGTTGATTTGAATGCAGTTCATAATATTCTCTTTAATTTTCTAGCGATTAAGGTCGCATTAAATATATTTTGATTAAATAATGCTGTTGCATTAAACCTAGCCGATTTAACGACTAGAAAGCAACTCCTTTTTTTTAAAATAACCAATAATATTTTTATTCTATTGTTTTATAGGGAATTATAATTTCTTTTACTTAATGAAAGTTTAAAATGGTACAAAGTATAAAAATTTGCGATAGTCATGTAGCTCATAAAAAGCCATGCGGTTCATAATATGCGGTTCATAAATAGTAGGGGGAGGATAAGATGAAAAAAATTTCAATTATCGGTTTAGGTTGGTTAGGACTACCTTTAGCCAATGCGCTGGTCAGCGATGGCTTGCAAGTGGTTGGTAGTAAGATCACATCAGACGGTATCGACGCGGCTAGAAATAGCGGAATTGAGTGTTATTATCTTAATTTAACACCGGCAGTCGAGTGTGCGTCAGATGATTTAGCACAGTTAATGCAAGATACCGATATTTTATTAATCATGTTGCCCCCCTCTAAAATAGGTGCGTCTAATTATATTGAAGCAATTCAGCAATTGGTAGATAGTGCGCTTTCTTATCATGTACCTAGAATCATGTTTATTAGCTCCACCTCGGTTTATGGCAGCATTAACGGGCTAATTAACGAGGATGCACCATTGTCGCCAGAGACGGAATCTGCCCGTGCATTAGTTGAGGTTGAACGTTGGTTACATCAGTTACCTAATGTATCGATTGATATTCTACGTTTAGCTGGATTGGTCGGCAATAAACGCCATGCAGGACGTTTTTTAGCCGGAAAAAAAGCGCTCACTGGAGGGGCTCAACCAATTAATTTAGTTCATCAGGATGATGTTATTGATGCAATTCGGTTATTAATTAAACGACCTAATGGTGGGCATATTTATAATTTGTGCGCGCCAGAGCATCCGGATAAAGCGACATTTTATCAGCAAGCAGCCCGTAATTTACAGTTAGTACCTCCGGAATTTATAGCTACGGATAATTCTCACGGAAAAGTGATTGATGGCAGCCGGATCTGTAAACAATTGGGATTTGAATATCAATATCCAGACCCGGCTAAAATGCCTATGTCGATTTAAATCAATTAATTGGTAACATGACTATTTTTTGGAATGCTGGGCGAGCTTGTAACTGCTGATACCAGCGTTCCAGATGTGGGAATTCAGGCCTGTCAGTCGCAAGTTCTCGCCAAGGATAAAATAGCGGAGCAATTGCGATATCGGCTATACCAAATTTATGGCCAGAGAAGTATTCTTGTTGGGCTAAGGCTTCATCGGCTATTTGCAATAGCTGTTCAATATTTTGATATATTTTAATGACTTGCGTGGGGTCTCGTTGTTCGACAGGGACACGAACAATTTTATTCATCATCTCTTTAATTACTGCAAATAAATTGGCGCCAGACCAATCCATCCACTTATCTGCAGCTGCCATATCTTGCGCATCGTTGAAGATTAATAAGTGAGATTGGTCATATTTTGCAGTAAGGTAACGTAAAATTGAGTTTGATTCCCACAAGGTAAAACGCTCATCCTGTAACGTTGGAATGGTCGCATTAGGGTTCATTTTACGGTATTCGGGTGTATCTAGACCACCAAAAGGCCCCCCCACTTCTTTGCTCTCATAACTAAGATTTAGCTCTTCTAGACACCAGAGCACTTTTTTGACATTTGATGAATTTTTACGGCCCCAGACAATCAGCATTTTTGCCTCCCGTTAAGAAATAATAAACAATCAATTGCAGTAATTGATTGTTGCAGAAAAGTGTTAAATAAATCGTGTTCACACGGTTTAGATATCAGAGATGGTAATTAACCCTCTTTGGGCTAATTGAGTCTCTTTTACTTAACTGTAACTCACTGTATTTGTGATAAACACTTTCTTAAGATAGTGTAAACCTATAATAGGAACAATCTTTATTCATTCTTGATGGTGTCTGTGGAAAAAAAGTCCTATATTAATAAGGAATTAAACTAAATTTAGTATTTTGTTAAGGAGTAATTGATGTTCAAAACAACACTGTCGATGAAAGTCCGATGTTTGACTACAGGGATGAGTCTCTTTTTTGCTGCCAATATTTGTGTTTATGCTGCAGAGGTTCCTGTTGCTCCGCAAATTGATGCCAAAGCATATGTATTGATGGATTATGACAGTGGTAAAATTTTAGCGGCTAGTCATCAAGATGAGCGACTTGATCCAGCTAGTTTAACCAAAATTATGACTAGCTATGTGATTGGTCAGGCGATAAAAGCGGGAAAAATCACGCCCGAGGATATGGTAACAGTTGGAGAGGATGCATGGGCAACGGGAAATCCAGTGTTGAAAGGCTCATCATTAATGTTTTTAAAACCTAAAGATCGGGTTTCAGTGTTAGATCTTAATCGAGGAATTGTTATTCAGTCGGGCAATGATGCCAGTATTGCTTTAGCGGATTATGTGGCTGGTAGCCAAGATTCCTTTGTTGGATTGATGAATAATTATGTTAAAACATTAGGCCTAAAAAATACCCATTTTAAAACAGTGCATGGGCTAGATGCCGATGGACAATACAGTACTGCGCACGATATGGCGATATTAACCCAAGCGATGCTCCGTGATGTGCCTGACGAATATGCCTTACACAAAGAGAAAGAATTTACCTTTAATAAAATCCGTCAGCACAATCGTAATCGTTTATTGTGGTCGCAAAATTTAAATGTTGATGGGGTGAAAACTGGCCATACGAGTGGTGCGGGGCATAATCTTGTCGCATCGGCGACAGAAGGTCCAATGCGTCTTATTTCGGTGGTATTAGGTGCTCCTAGTGATAAAGTTCGTTTTTCTGAAAGTGAAAAATTACTAACGTGGGGTTTTCGTTTTTTTGAAACAGTCACTCCAATTAAAGCAAATGATACGTTGGTGACAGAAAAAGTTTGGTTTGGTGATCAATCTACTGTGCCATTGGGCGTCGAAAAGGATGCGGCAGTAACGATACCTAAAGGCCAATTAAATAATTTAAAAGCCAGTTTTGAATTGACAGATCCGGTACTCGAAGCCCCATTAACTACAAATCAAGTAGTGGGAACGGTCAATTTTATGTTGAATGATCAAATCGTTGAACAAAGACCATTAGTGGTTAAAGAAGCTGTCGAAGAAGGTGGTTTCTTGAGTAAAATTTGGGATTATGTCGTTAAGACCGTGAGTGGCTGGTGGAATTCTATCTTTAGTTAATGAATAGTTATTAATTTATTTTAGTATTATTTATATTAAAGCCTTTTATATCAATATCTAATATAAAGGGCTTTTTTATTTGTATATAATAATTAGCGAGCTATTTATTATATTACCCTATTAATGTTGTTATCAAATAATTGCAGACAAACTTCAATTGTATTATTTGCTAATTGATATAATATCATTTCCTAATCGTTAATTTGGAATAAATATTTTATGTAATAATTAAATATGTTATATAAATTAACGTTTATTAAACCATAAAACCTCTTAAAAAAAACAATACAAGGATTGTATTATGTCAGCGAACAGTAAATTACAAGACAGAATTAATGAATTAAAAAAGAGACAACCACAGGATACTATTGGCGGTAATAAAGTCCAAGGCGGTTCTGTAACGAATTCTGGCAGTAATACTGGCGTTATGTCTGGTGGTGATGCTACTGATGTCGGGAGTGGTGCTGGTGAAATTAAAGGAGGGAACTCAGTCAATGAAAATGTAAATAAATCAATTATGCTTGGTGGAAATGTTCATAATATTGGGGTAAACCAAGGAGACGTAGAAGGGGGGTTAAGTCATAATCGTGGTCTTAATAATGAAATTTTAGAAGCTGGTTCAGCAATTAATGAAAAAGGTGCGGTCAATGATAAAGACTCTTTTTTACAAGGTGGTATGGCCTATAGAGACTTACAAACGGGCATGAAAGAGTATAAAGAAATTCAGTTTATCCTCGATGCTGAGCTGACAGAAATAGAAAATAAAAACAAACAAATCAAAAAGTTGGAAAATATTATTCAAGAAAAAGAATATCAATTTTCACTGCAAAAAGAAGATTCAGCCTCGACACAATCTAAATTAGATTTTATTACTAAAGATTTAGATAAAACCAGAAAGCAATTAAGCCAAGTTAAATTAGAATGTAGGAATAAAGAAATAGAATTAATTTCATTAAAAAAAGAATTGGAAAATAAAGCTGGTGATATTTTAAAATTAGAAACCGGCCTACAAATTAAAGGTAATGAAATTGATCTCATTAATAAAAAGTTTTTAAGTGAGCGAAATGAAGCTAAAAAATTAAGAGAAGAATTAAGTGGTAAAAAAAATGAAATCAAGAAATTAAAAGATGAGTTAGAAAATATTAGCTTTAAATTAGATATTAATGAGCAAAAAATTGAACAAGATAATAAGTTAGTTAATGATAAATTAACTGAAAAAGTAGAGCGTTTGAAAAATGAATTATGTTATAAATCAGAAGAGTTAAAAGAAAAAGAAAAACAAGCCGCCGAGATTAAAAACGAATTACAAGATATTAGAAACAAGCGTAATGATCTTAAAGTATCTTTGGAAAGAGAGAAATTAGAGCATGGAAAGACCACGCTTGAGCTACAATCGATTAAGACTTCTAATGCGCATTATATTGAGAAATTAGGTCAATTAGAAAAAAATCTTAAAGTAATTAAAGATCAGTCTGAGAATGGACAAACGACAGTCACCGAGTTAAAAGATCTTAAACCTCAGCAACTTATTGAATCGAGCCTAAAAACTGAAACCATGAGCCGTGAAGAATCAGCGAGCACGATAACAGCAGGTGGAGCAAGAAATATAGGGATTAACACCGGATCTATTCAAGGTGGAAATAGCTATAGTGTGACAAACCAACAAATCGATATTTCAAGCGCAGAGATAAACGTTGATGTGGATGGTAAAGCGATAGAGGGACTGGCGAATGATGTCGCTGGCGGATTAATTAGTAGCATTAGTTGCTTCAAAGAAGAGTCTCAATCGGCTGTAGCCCAGTTACATGCCGGCGTTCAAGATATTAAAACTGAAGCAGTATCAATTATTACGGACATTCAATCATCATTTAGCCGTATTTTTTAAGCCTTAATCAGTTCTCGGTAGATTAAAATTACCGCTAAAAATAACCAGCCGATCGTTCTCAAAGAGATAGGATCGGCTGATTTTAGGTCAATTAATTAATCACAGCTGACAATTTTAATGGCTAATCCACCTTGAGAAGTTTCACGATATTTTGAGTTCATATCTTTACCTGTCTCATACATGGTTTCTATTACTTTATCTAAGCAGACTCGGGGATCGCTCACTCGGCGTAGAGCCATGCGTGCTGAGTTGACCGCTTGAACTGCAGCAATGGCGTTACGCTCAATACATGGTACTTGGACTTGCCCGCCGACGGGGTCACAGGTTAAGCCTAAGTTATGTTCCATTGCAATTTCTGCGGCGACACATACTTGTGCCGGGCTACCGCCCATTAATTCGGTTAATCCTGCCGCCGCCATTGAACAGGCGACGCCAACTTCGCCTTGGCAGCCAACTTCTGCGCCTGAAATAGAGGCATTCATAATATAAAGAGAGCCAATAGCTCCAGCAACCATTAGAAAACGGGTATAAGAGTTTTCATTAATAGGGCGAATAAATTTATCATAATAAGATAATACGGCTGGAATTATGCCACATGCGCCATTAGTTGGTGCGGTAACGACACGGCCACCGGCTGCATTTTCTTCATTAACTGCGAGTGCAAACATATTGATCCAATCGACAACAGCCATAGGATCGGTATTGGTACTATCGCTGGTGACTAACATTCTACGCAGTGCAGAGGCACGACGAGGTACACGTAATGGACCTGGCAAATGACCTTCGGTATTGACACCACGTTCCACTCCGCTTTTCATCACATCCCAAACAGCGGCTAAATGCGCTTGGATTTCTTCTCTGCTATGCAGCGCTAATTCGTTTTTCATCATTAACGCAGACAGTGAAAGTCCAGTTTCGCGGCATTGGCGTTGAAGATCAGCGGCTGAAGAATAAGGATAAGGGATTTGAACCGCTTGGGCTTCTTTTTGACCAAAATGTGCCTCATCAACAATAAAGCCACCGCCAATGGAATAATAGGTTTTTTTATAGACACAGTTATCAGCCTGAAATGCACTGATAGTCATACCATTTTCGTGCAATGGTAAATTAGTAAAATGGAAGTTCATCCCGCCATTACGAGGGAAATCAACTTGATGCTTGATAGCACCTAAAGGTAATTTTTCAGTTTGTTCGACAGTTAAAATAAACTGAGGGATCGCATCAATATCTACAGTATCAGGTAAGTTACCAGCTAATCCCATAATAATAGCTGTATCTGTAGCGTGTCCTTTACCGGTTAATGATAGTGAGCCATAAACATCGACGGCAATTCGGTCTATTGAGGTTAATAAATTTTCGTTTATTAAATCATCAATAAATTGCTTACCTGCTTTCATTGGACCAACGGTATGTGAGCTAGATGGACCAATACCAATTTTGAAAATATCGAATACACTAACCATATTTATCGCTTCCTATCTAAGGGCGTCAATATTTCTATGTTGAAAGTACTTGGAATCACAGATAGGGGATAAATGACGGTCTCAAGGTGAGAATGAGAAATAGCAACCCTGAGAGTAGACCTATCTATCTTCAAGTTGTAGAGACTGCAGCTATTTAATTATTTTATTTTTAATTACTGGCACCTAACTTACTTTTTTACTGGTTCGCAGATTGGAAGTTTATCAGGTGCCATGGTGTATTACTTTGCTACGGGATAGATATTTATCATCATAGAAGTAAGGATCGCCACAAATTACATAAATAATTTATAAATGGCGGCTGAAATAGCGACTAGCCCCATAATTACAATAAAAATATTACTTAATTTGCCTGAATATTTTTTCATTGCTGGGACTTTGCTAATAGCATACATCGGCATCAGGAACAGTAAGATAGCGATAATTGGACCACCGAGACTTTCGATAATATCCAGTACACTTGGGTTTAATGTTGCAACAATCCAAGTGGTTATCAGCATAAAAATAGCTGTTCCGCGGTTTAGTTTGCTGACATTAACCGTTTTACCTTTTGCTCGGTATGCGCGTTCAACTAATCCATTAAATCCTTCTCGTGCGCCTAAATAGTGACCAAGGAATGATTTGATTATAGCAACGAAAGCGATAATTGAAGCGGCAAATTTAATAAATGGTTTATCAAAATAACTGGATAAATAATCGAGAATACTAATATTCTGTGCTTTAGCTAATCTTAGGTCATCTGGTGATAGTGTAAATACACAGCTGAAGACGAAAAACATCACAGTGAAGACCATCAGAATATGTGCAGAAGCTAAAATACGTGAACATTTTTGTTCTGCTTCATCACCGTATTCTTCACGTTTGGCGACGGCAAAAGCGGAAATAATTGGCGAGTGGTTAAAAGCGAAAACCATCACTGGAATAGTTAACCAAATAGTGACCAGCATGCTTTGACTATTTACAGCATCACTTACGCCAGAGAACGATAATGTATCCAGTACTGCACCATTCCAATGTGGGATCATATACAGTGAAAATATAAGCAGTACAGCAATAAAAGGAAACACCAGCATACTCATGGTTTTTACAATATATTTTTCGCCAAGAGAGACGATAGCCATAATGCTGCCAACCAGAATTAATGCTAATAGCCAGCGTGGCGGTGCATTAAATCCGAGAAGCTCGGTAATAAATTTTTCTACGTTATTGGTGATAGAAACGCCATACACTAACAAAATAGGATAAATAGCAAAGAAATAGAGCAGAGTGATCCAGTTCCCTGCCGTACGACCAAAATGCTCTTCAACAACTTCTGTAATATCGCCATCTGGTTTTGAACCGGATAAAACAAAACGGCACATACCACGGTGGGCAAAGAAAGTCATAGGGAAAGCTAAAACAGCCATTAATAAGACTGGAATTAATCCACTCATTCCCGCATTAATAGGCAGAAATAATACGCCAGCGCCAATCGCTGTACCATACAGACCTAACATCCATACGGTATCTGTTTTACGCCAAGCTTTACTGTTCTCAGCGACTGAGCTGCTGATGGAACCAACTTGAGTTGTATCCATAATGTTCTCCGAAATTAAAGCCAAAAAATAAAATAAAATAAAAAACGATTGGGTATAGCGTTCAATTTTTACATAAAACAGATTAATATTTGTATTTGAGTATTAAATAACCAAATGAATAAAGTATCAGTTATTTATCTCACCTAACAAACTTATTGAAAATAATTAAAATGTTGATTGATTTTCAATCAGTTTTGTTGTTTTTATATATTAATTTGAATAATGGATTTCGAAGCCGCTAATCTATAGTTTTTTAGAATAAAATGCCGTGATCTTGCTCTCAAAAGCCGAATGTAACCATATAAGTCTATAGAAAGCAATATTTTATGAAAATGTTAATAAAAATGAAGTGAAAATATAAATTTAATATTTTGATTTGGTATAAAGAATAATAAATTTATCATTTATAGATGTTTATTTTTAATAGTAGAAGTAAATGTTATTATATTAATAAAATTTAAAGTTAGCTTTGATTTATGCTGTAGTTAATATTGATTAAAATCAAAAAATGAATTTTAAGCTTAATTTTTAACCTGGGAAATATAACTAATCATATGATTATAATGGAATTTATAATCTATGGTTATTATTGTGCTATTCAGGGGAGTAAGTTATTTCATTCATTCAATAATTATATTGTATTAATAATAATCGAATAGTATAAGATTTTAGGCTAGTGATTTATTTGGTTTAAAAATTGTAAGAAAATATAATAATTAATTTTGTTATTTTTTTGTTATTGATTTTTGAAAAGTAAAATTTATCTATTTTATACTAAGGCCGCGACAGTGATATAAATTAGTCAGATTATTTTTTCGTTATCCAAAGGATTACCAAAGGATTAAATACGGATATTTAATTATCCGTATTTAATTGAAGATTACTTATTGTAGAATATTTATTCTTGAACCCATCCTTTTCGGATGAGTGGTGCAAAAATTAGACGATAAATCTTAATTAGTTTAGGTAATACATATGTACCGATAACCATCCATAGAATTTGGGTGATACCACAGGCAATAATGGCGAGAATAAAGCCACCTATCATATCTAGAGGCCAGTGAACTCCTAAGAAAATACGAGACCAAGCTATAGCGATCGCGGGAATAAATAAAATTAAGCCAAACCATTTTCTAAGCCAAAATAATGCGGCAAAAGCAAAAGTAAAGACCAAGGTACCGTGATTACTAGGAAATGAAGGTGTTGGTGAATGATCGAGAAAATTAGTACCAATTCCCATCATAAAAGGACGATCATGTGGAGCGATAGCCCCAATTAAACCTGAGATGGTTAGGCCAACAATCAAGGCAATGGCAGTTTTACACACATAAGTGCGTTGCTGCGGCATATTATTAGTTGCTCCCCATAGCCAGCAAGCCGCCACAATTATCGGAAAAATTAAAATTAGACGTTTAGCAATAAAAATTGCTAATGCTAATGTCCCCTCTGCAGTATCGGGGGTTGCATTAATCATATTGAATAAATTCAGGTTGAATTCTTCTAACACGGTATAAGCCTCACAGAAAAAATACCAGTTTGTTTCACAAACGTAGAGGCCAGAGAGTAATAGCTCTTTTGGTATAGGTAAAGTCTCTTTATCTAATAATTATGTTATAAAATAGAGAGACTGTTCTTTTTATATGAAAATGACGCAATAATTATTGATTAATAACCAAATTATTGGTGAATATGATGGGGAAGTTATTATGTGGATACAAAAAGAATTGCAATTAAAGCCTCGGTCTCGAGGCGTACATTTGATCACTGAGGCTATTATTTGTCAACTTCCTGAATTAGCAAATATTAATATCGGAATGATGAATGTTTTTATCCAGCATACTTCTGCGTCATTAACTATTAATGAAAATGCAGACCCAACAGTAAGACAAGATTTTGAAAGTTACTTCAATCGAGCCGTTCCTGAAGATCAAGCGTATTATTGCCATAATTATGAGGGCAGTGATGATATGCCGGCTCATCTTAAAACCAGTATTTTAGGTTGTAGTCTTAATATTCCAATTAGTCGAGGGCAACTTAATTTGGGTATTTGGCAGGGAATATATTTATGTGAACATCGAGATAATGGTGGTGCTCGGAAAATTGTAGTTACGTTATATGGCGAGTAATGAGGATTAGATAACTTAATTGGTTGAGGTGATTGAGATTAGCTATGTAGTCAAGAGTGATATGATAGTCAAGAATGATATTGGCGTGTGTATTTTGAGCAAATAAAAACCCGATAGTGTGAAAACCATGAGGGTAAACTATCGGGTTCGTCAATATTCGGACATTAAAGAAAAGCAGTGGCACTTATTCAGACTGTAGTCTTTCAAGAAAGTTCATTCAATAAGCTAAATTTTATGTATTACTTATGATATAACCAAAAGCGTAGCATCTTTTATTGATTGATACTTGTGTTAGTACGGGATGATTAAATGGATAAACTAACAGAAGATGGATATAACACGGCTGGATATAGGGGTTATAGTAAAAATAAAGGAAATTATTAGGTTGCAGTCAAAATTACACCGCAACCCGAATGATATATTAATCAGTTATTAATTGAACAGGTTTAAATGTTCTTTAGCATAGGCTTCGAAATCAGTACAACCGCCGATGTGTTTTTCATCAATAAAAATCTGAGGAACAGTTTCTACTGGTTTACCAACGGTTTTTGATAAATCAGCTTTAGAAATACCTTCAGCTTGAATATCAACATAACGAAAATCAAAATCGTCACGATCATTTTTCAGTTTTTCAGCTAATTCTTTTGCGCGGACACAATATGGGCAACCAGGACGACCAAAAATTACTGTAAACATAACTTCTCCTAAATGAAATTCTAATAATCTTGCGATTAAGGTACTTGCTACTATTTTATGCGATAGCAAATTTTATTCTATCGCTATTTTAAACTGAACAATAGTTACGATCTATTTATCTACTATGCCTGTGAATGGATGGAAAAAAAAGTAGGTTTTACCTTTTACTCTTATTGTTTAAAATTATAGCTAAATTAAACAGCATCTATTTTTATAAATATTTTTTGAGGATTTTATCAATAAGATACCCATATTGTATTGCAATGCTTAGCTGAAACTGCAGTCAACAGTGATTTTGTGGTTAGTTTTAAGGTATAGTGTGCAAAAAATATGAGGATGATATGAATAAAAAACAGCCACAAATGATGCGTTCACTTTCTGATATGCCTAAAATAGTGCTTATATTAGAAGCTATTGGGATGCTGATTTTAGTTTTCGTTTTTTTGGCGATGAATGATTACGTTAGTTTACCCGCGTTTTTAATGTCACAGAGTGCGTTTGTTTCGCTGGTGATGGTAGGGGTTGGTTGTTTAATGCCGGCTGCTGTGAACATTGTTTGGCGAGCTATTCATAGTTTAAGTTTTATTGGGATTGATAATAAAAAATCGACAGAAGAAAGAAATAAAAGCTCTAAAAAACGCCCATAGCAATAATTAAAATAATATTGAGTAGATAAACTAACATATCTAGCGATTTTTTATGTTTTTTGCGCTTTTAGCATAGCGAATTAGTCCATAATTCCGTAAGCTATGCACTGGCTATTTTGAGTTGAATAAGGTTAATTTTCATGGAATCTATTTGTTACCCGGACATCACCAAGCTGCGTGAGTGGCTAGACCAACTCAAAACTTCTTATTTTGAATGTGATGCTTGTTCCGCGCTTCATTTACCGCATATGCAAAATATTGATGGTATCTTTGATGCTAAATTAGATATCTTGAATAATGTATTAGTGTTGTCGGCATTAGCTGAAGTAAAGCCAACCGCTATTATCACGTTATTAGCCAATATTAGTCAGATAAATGCGAGTTCTTTAACCGCCAAAGTTTTTCTTGAAATAAATGATGAAAATCTGCCTAAGTTAGTGGTTAGTCAATCGTTCTCTTTAGACGCGGGTATGACATACAATCAATTCAATCATTTTGTACAACAAGCTGAAGATCAGATTTCATCGATTATTTTTGAAATTCACAGTAATAATTTACTCTATTCTAATCGTGAAGATATGGAAGAAATTGATGAAGAAGAACCTGATAATTCAGACAGTCAGCCGGTCATTATTCATTAATTAATCTTCTTATTCTTTTACTTTACGCTGTAATAAATATACGGTGTGAAAAATATACAGTGGGTATGTGTCATTCTTATCAGTGGCTTAATATCCATATTGAACAATAAGTTGGGCAAGAACAGGCTCAACTTCAAGTCGTGTTTACTGCTTGAAGACCCATCAGTTTTTTCTCCGATTACTAGCCCTAAGTATATTTTTCGTAACAAAGCTAAAATGATAATTTCTGACAGCGGCGAAAAAACTGGTGTTGGGTATTATTCAGCGTTAAAACCTTTTATCGCATGACTAGGGTAGGGCAAGACTCACATCATATAATATTGAGTGTAGAAAGAGCGAGTTAACATAATTCTAGCCACTGAAGGCAAAATTGATAGTCGGATCATGCTGCGCTTTGTTTTGCGTTTAGAAAAAAACGTCCCTCAGTTTATTCGGCTCATTTTATCTTAGTGACAGCTACAATTATCATAATGAGTGGTTATTTCTACCAATATTCAATCTGTACGCATGGTTATTATAGAAGGTGTGTAAGAAAGGCTGCTGACTGACCAGCAGAAGAATAGACCAAGTGTTAAATGTTACTGAAATGCGAGATCTTTTTTTGTACTGTTTGATTCTATCTGTATGGCGAACAATCTAAAACGAGTTTAACCGGGATTAAAATTAATCAATCCGTGATTAAAGGTACATGTCAATCTGTGACATAAATTGGTTTACAGGATATTGATTTTTAAGTTTTTGATTCAATCAGATTCACTACTGTAAAACATAAAGTATCTGAATTAATATTGATGAATCTGCCGCGCCGAGATGTTGGACAAATGTTATGCAATTATCTGGCTACTCTGTGTCCTGCTTATTTTTTAGATCCCAGTTATAATGCACAAATAATAGCCAACGGTATTGGTCGGCTGTACAGCTATTAGATCAAGCAAGGGCCGTTATTTAATATCTAGCGCTATGGGTTGTTAAAAAGTATTAAATTATATTTGGTGACACTCTCGGCAATAAAAAAGATGTATTCACGCATCTTTTTTATTGCCGAGAAAACAAGGTATTTAATCTGCGATATTAATTGCTGTATACACATCAATCTCGGTATTCAAATGCCAGTGCTCGGCGCTCAATTATCCGCATAATTAAGGTCAGTAACGCGTTGACACACAAATAAATAATCCCTGCTGCCACAAATACCATCACATCATAGGTCTGCCCAAAGACTAAACGGCTATAACCCATAACATCTAACAAAGTAATTGTACTGGCGAGCGAGGTACTTTTAAATATCAGTACCACTTCGTTAGAATAGGACGATAGAGCACGTTTAAAAGCATAAGGTAAGATGATCCGCATGGTTTGTAATTTAGACATTCCCAGAGCCTGACAGGATTGCCATTGACCGGCTGGAATCGCTTTTACTGCCCCATGAAACAGCAATGTGGAATAAGCGGCACTATTTAGCGCTAATGCGACCATCGCACAGATCCAAGGCGTTGAAATTATTTCCCATAATTGGGGATAATTTTTTAGTGATTCAAACTGGCCCGGTCCGTTATAGATTAGGAAAAACTGCACTAATAAAGGTGTACCGGTAAATAGCGTGATATAAACTCGAACAATGTGTGAAATTACCGGTGTTTTTAATGACAGTACCAGTGTAAATACAATAGCTAATATAAAGGCAACAAACAGCGCACTGAAGGTTAACGACAGACTGGTCGGTAAGCCCGGTAACAGAGAGATAATTAAATCAATCATTTAGCGCTCTCCCGCTCAAAACGTGTGGTATGTAACTCAATACGTTTAAGAATGAATTGACTGAAAAGCGTGATGGCTAAATAAATTAGTGCCACGATTGAATACCAAGTAAAAGGCTCGTGTGTCCGATTCACTATACTGGTAGTTTGTAGCATGAGGTCATTAACGCTGATTAATGAAACTAATGCGGTATCTTTTAATAATACCAACCATTGATTACCTAACCCCGGTAAAGCATGCCGCCACATTTGCGGCATAATATAACGAAAGAAAATCGTTTTTTTATCTAACCCAAGAGCAAAACCTGCTTCCCATTGACCATAAGGAACTGATTTTAAAGCACCGCGTAAGGTTTGAGAGGCGTAAGCTGCATATAATAAAGATAAGGCAATCACCCCGCATACAAATGGAGTAACATCAAACTCGCCACTTTCTGCGAAAAATAGGCTAGGGTCGATTTGCAGCGTTGTCTGCCAGAAGCCGAGATTTAACTCAATTCCGTCACCCAACAGCATTACCATTTGTAATGTGCCGTAGTAAACGAACAGCACTACCAATAGCTCCGGCAAACCACGGATCAGGGTGACCCAGCAAGTGCCTAAAAATGCAATTGATTTGAATCTAACCGATTCCCATGCCATAAAGAGCATGGCAAGGATCAGACCAAGTATCAGTGCAGAAATAGCAAGGCCGACGGTTAAACCGGCGGCGCTGATTAAAAATAGAAAATTACTCATTAAACTCGTCGACTATTATTCAAACCATTTTTTATAGATGACGTCATAGGTACCGTCCGCTTTGACTTCTGACATTGCTTTATTCAGCTTGTCTTGCAAGTCTTTGTTGCCTTTACGTACCGCAATACCGAGACCGATACCGAAGTATTCAGGATCCGTGACTTTATCACCCACCACGGCGAGATTTTCATTACCTTTTGCTTTTAACCATTCATCAGCCACGGCTGTATCACCGAAAACTGCGTCAATACGTCCACTTTGCAGATCTAAAATAGCTGCTTGATAGTTATCATAAGGCACGGTACTCATATCTTTTAGCTGTTCCATGATATATTTTTGGTGCGTTGTACCGTTTTGAACTCCAATTTTTTTGCCTTTTAACTGAGCCGGTGACGTTATTTTATCTTTAACCGCGATGAACTCAGCGGAGTTTGCATAATAAGTGTCGGTAAAATCGACTTGTTTTTGACGATCTGGCGTAATATCAATACCGGCCATTAATGCGTCAAAGCGACGGAATTTTAAGCTAGGAATTAAGCTATCAAAGGATTGATGAGTAAAGGTGCAAGTGGCATTAATTTTGTCACACATTGCATTCGCTAAATCAACATCAAAGCCGACGATTTGATTGTTGGCATCAAACATTTCAAACGGCGCATACGTCGCCTCTGTTGCAAAGCGGATTGTTTCTTTTTCTGCCGCAGTTGCAGATAACGTCATGGCGCCAAGTAGCGCTGCTAATAATATTTTTTTCATCGCTAATTCCTGTATCGATTAATGTGATAAATAGTTTGCAAACGCTTCAGTATGAGGTGCTGTGAAGTGGCTAGCATCTCCTTGCTCTATAATGTGACCATTTTCCATATAAACCACTTTACTGGCGGCTTTACGGGCAATTTCCACTTCATGAGTGACGATCACTTGTGTAATGCCTGTCTCTGATAATTCTCGTATTATATCAACAACTTGAGCTGTGATTTCTGGATCTAGTGCCGCCGTAGGTTCATCAAATAACAGGACCTTAGGCTCCATCATTAACGCTCGAGCAATCGCGACTCGTTGTTGTTGTCCACCGGAGAGATGCAGTGGGAAACGTTCAGAAAACGGTGATAAACGTAAGCGGCTGAGCAATTTTTCTGCTTTGGCCCGGGCTTCCTGGCGAGATATTTTTAATACTCTGCAAGGTGCTTCAATTAAATTATCCATTACCGTCAAATGCGGCCACAAATTATATTGCTGAAAAACCATGCCGACATTTTGACGTAACATGCGAATAGCTTTGGCATCAGGTTTAGCTGTAAAATCAAAATGTTGATCCGCAATATTAAGCTCACCGGAGCGGGGCATTTCAAGTAAATTGAGTACCCGTAGCAAAGAACTTTTTCCTGCGCCACTAGGACCGAGTAAAATCATGGTCTCACCTGCGGCACATTCTAGGTTGATATCAAACAGTGCCTGATGAGCACCATAGAAACAGTTTATGTTTTTTAATTGAATACTCATGCTAATATTCTGAATGGCTATAATCTAGTAGAGATAGTAATCTCATGGGAATAATTATGCAATGTTTCATGCATAAAAAGTTAATTATTCTGCTTAAATTAAGCATTATCAACATGTTCAGTCGATAAACTATTCTGTTTTTTCTGCTTGTCACGGGTAAAAGCGAGTTCACTGATACGCTTTGCCATGCCTTTAAATATGAATAGATGAGCAGGCATCATTGCAAACCAATAAAGTAATCCACCAAAACCAGCAGGATGCCACCATGCGCGCACATCAAGAGAGCGACGTTCACCGCTGTCATGGATAGTAAAAGTGAGCCTACCAAGCCCCGGTGCTTTCATACCAAAAAGTAAGGTTAACTGTTTTTCTGGGTCGATATTAATAACTCGCCAGCCGTCAATCATATCGCCAACTTGTAATTCTGGGCGATCAGGGCGGCCATATTTTACTTTATTTAGCATCATATCATCCATAACCGCACGAATTTTCCATAATGAATTAGCGTAAAAATAACCTTCTTTTCCACCGATTTGCTGGATAACCTCCCACAAGGATTGGCTTGTAGCTATCGTGCCTATGGTAAATCCTGCTTGCTTGGGATAAAAACCATAACCCGGACGCCAGCGTTTTTTAACTTCAGGATGGTATCCCCAATCTGCGGTATCAATCGCTTCAGCTTCTATCGCCAAGGTCATCCGCGTTGCTTCATCAAAAGAGAGGAGTTGTTGCGGGATCAATTTTCTTAATTCAGCATCGTTGGCAGGCAAATCATGCTGTAGTCCTTGAATCAACTCTTTAGCTATCGATGGAGAAACAGAGGTGACCAGACTTATAAAATGAGTTGAAATCATACTCACCGGAATTGGGATTGGGATCAGTAGACGACGCTTACCACTAATTTTGATAAAGCGTTTAAATAATTCTTGATAACTGAGATATTCTGGGCCACCAGCATCAAAAATACGGTCTTCTGCTGTAGGGTGAGAAATCAGTTCGGTAAGATAGTAAAGGATATTTTGCAATGCTATAGGCGCTGATTTAGAGCGAACCCAGCGTGGTGGCGTAAGTATGGCTAAGTTATAAACCATATCACGCATAATTTCGAAAGCCGCAGAGCCGGAGCCGACAATAATTGCAGCGCGAACTTCAGTTACTGGGACATTGCTTTCGCGCAATATTTCGCCTGTCAGGCGTCGAGCGACTAAATGTGGAGAATAAGCATGCCCATGTTGCAAGGCACTTAAATAGATAACTTGTTTTACATTGGAATTATTCAGTGCCTGTTGCACATTTAATGCTGCGGCACGTTCGTGCTCAATTAGATTGACCTGATCTGCCATGCTGTGCACCAGAAAATAGACAATATCAATCTCTTTCATGATGTCGATAAGGGTCTCTGGCGCATGGAGGTCGACATACAGGCAACGAGTGTCAGTCCATCCTTGAGACAGCATCCAGTCGACTCGTCGCGCACCAGCTGTTACTTGGTGGCCTTGCTTAATCAGCTCAGGGACTAGATTTTGTCCAATATAGCCACTGGCGCCCAAGACTAAAATACGTTGTCTGTTATCCATCAATCCTCACTATTTATTAAGACTAAACCCGCAGGATGAGCATTGTGACCGAAATTTTGGTTATGTAAAGAATGCCATTAGAATGGGAGTCACTAAACTGAGCACAAAGCCGTGTACAATAGCGGCTGGAACAATAGCGACACCGCCACTGCGTTGTAATACGGGTAAGGTGAAATCCATCGATGTTGAGCCACAAATACCTAATGCGGTTGAACGGAAGCGATTAACCATAATTGGGATCAACATAATGGCCGCTAGTTCACGGAATAAGTCATTGAAAAATGCAGCACTGCCAATGACAGGGCCATAAGCATCAGTCATCACAATTCCGGTTAATGAATACCAACCGAATCCTGATGCCATAGCTAAGCCCAATTTGGTGGGTAAATCGAGTAACCATGCGGCAATAATCCCGCCAGCGAGTGCGCTTATGGCCATTATCAAAGCAATAATGGTACCGCGCCGATTAATTAAAATTTGGCGAATACTCATGCCGCTATTACGCAGTTGAACTCCGACCAAAAATAACAATAGCATCAGCGCAACTTGGCTGCCTTTATCGGCGTAAGATAAAAATTCCCAGCCACTTAGCCCGAGTAAAAAGCCCAGCAGTAATACGCCACATAATTGCAATGATTCAAAAATCATTTTAATTCTAGAAGGTGGTTTAGCCTGTTTATGCCGAGGTACTTTCCAAGGATCCATTTTATCAAGCAATAATAATGCGGCGAGATTAAGAGTAAAAATACAGATAAAAAAGGTAACGGCATAAATTAAAATAGAAACTAAATGCTCACTTAAATTTTCTAATAGGGAAAGCGTGATCCCCATTAAAAATAAAATAACATAAACCATCGAATTAAGAAGTCGATGAATAAATTCAAGCCGTTTTTGATTTTTAATTGATAAACAATAGCCTACCGCCAACGGTAATAGAATGATAAGTAATCCTGAGTACATGGTGCATCCTTATTAGCCGTTATACTTCACGTTGTTTGGGCGTCATTTACGACAGCCGAACGATAATATTCAATTATTGGGTGGTTGATTTAATTATTAGGCGCTGATGATTAAAAATAGCTCAAATAACTAAAAAAAACAGATTAACTATTTTATAACACTCTCTCACGATGCTCAACCTAGCTATCTCTGCTTCTGATTAAATCGGTTTATTTATTCTGTAACAAGTAAATTGTTCAATAAGTAACGTTTTAATATATTTTGGATAGGTTAAGAGACAAATATTATGGTATTACTGGAGTAATATATTGATTTAATTTACGGAATGTCACTTAGTACCGGCTTCGCCAAGTGCCGATGAATTACCAAGTCTAGGTTTGACGTCTTTTTAGTATTGTGATCATGTAGGCCAGATAGACGCCAATTCTAAACAAAAATAAGAAGAGGGAATATATGTATCTGGAACGAGTGGAAATCTATGGTTTTCGAGGAATTAACCGGCTCTCCTTGTCATTAAATAATAATACCGTGCTGATTGGTGAAAATGCGTGGGGTAAATCGAGTTTATTGGATGCATTAACTATTTTGTTATCACCAGAAAAACAATCGTATCAATTTAGTCTCTCAGATTTTCATCATCCTGCTGGAGATGATGCTTCTCGTTTTCGTAATTTACACATTATCCTTAAATTCTGCGAAACTCGTCCTGGTCGTCATCAATCATATCGTTTTCATAATCTTTCATCGGTCTGGGTGGATAATGGTGATGATTTAAAACGTATTTTTTATCAGGTCAGTGCAGAGCTGGATGATGATAATAATATTAGCGTTAAACGTAATTTTTTGAACAGTGGCGGGAATAAGTTATCTCTCGATAATCCTAATAAATATATAAATGAAATTATTCGACTTTATCCGGTATTGCGTTTACGAGATGCGCGTTTTTTACCAGATTTAAAATCCGACGTCATTACTAAAGGTCCGGAAATACGCCGCGAAAACTATAACGAAAAAATGCAGCAATTGACCAAAGAGTTGGTTAATAATCCCCAAAACTTATCTGATGATGAGCTTAATGAGGGGATAGATGCCATGCAGCAGCTATTGGGGCACTATTTTGCAGAGCAGGGAAGTTATATCTTTACTCGGGAATTGCGTCAGGTTGAGCATATTGAACCTAAGCGCCGAGGTTGGAATGCACTGAGCAATATTAACCGGATTATTGCTAAACCGAATCAACGTAATATTCGGCTGATTATCTTAGGGATGTTCTCTTCTATGTTGCAGTCTAAAGGCAATATAACGTTAGATAAACATGCGCGGCCACTAATTATTGTTGAAGATCCTGAAACTCGCTTACATCCTATTATGTTGTCGATAGCTTGGGGATTGCTAAATTTATTCTCATTACAACGGATAACCACAACCAATTCTGGAGAGTTATTATCGCAAGTACCCATTGAAAACTTGTGTCGATTAGTGAGAGATTCAAATAAAGTTTCGGCCTATCGTTTACGTGACAATGAGTTTACGGCGACTGAATTACGGCGTATTTCATTTCATATTCGCTTTAATCGCCCTTCAGCCTTGTTTGCTCGGACATGGTTATTAGTTGAAGGTGAAACCGAAATTTGGTTAATGAATGAATTGGCTAAACAATGTAATTATTATTTTGATACAGAAGGCATTAAAGTTATTGAATTTGCTCAAAGTGGTTTGAATCCATTGTTGAAATTTGCGACTAAAATGGGGATCGAATGGCATACGTTGGTCGACGGTGATGAGGCGGGTAAAAAATATGCGGCTACCGTGAAAAGTTTTGCTGAAAAAATGGGCGATCAAGAACGGGACAGGCTAACTAAATTATCAGCGCCAGATATGGAGCATTTTTTATATCGAGAAGGTTTCAGCCAAGTTTATCATGATGTTGCTGGTATTCCGGATAATGCCAAATTATCTATTCGTCGAGTAATTATCAAAGCTATTCAGCGGGCGTCTAAACCTGATCTGGCGATTGCAGTGGTAAATCGAGCCGCTGAAAAAGGATCTGATTCAATTCCTGTTGTATTAAAAAATATGTTTTCTCGTGTAGCATGGTTGGCACGAGGAAAAGCGTAGGAATTATTTACTGCCTCAATAGGCTATATCGATTATCCTCGCTCGTTAAAATCTCTAAAGGGTCACTTCACCGTGGGTGATTCTATTTTTCCCCATTAATGGAATGAGTATTAATGAAAATCTTTTACTATAAAAAAACAATAATTGTTTTAATTGTTTTGGTATTAGCCATTACTGGCCATTATTTTTGGTCAAAAACATCAACGGATATCCATTATCAAACGGTAGAGGTAACGCGAGGTTCTCTTGATAAACAAGTGATGGCGACTGGAAAGTTAGATGCCGTTAGTAAAGTGGATGTGGGTGCTCAGGTAAGTGGGCAATTACAAAAGTTGTATGTTAAAGAAGGTGATAAAGTTAAACAAGGGCAATTGCTTGCGGTTATTGATCCACAAAAAGCTAAAAATGATGTGACGGAAGCGCAAGAAAATATCCATGAATTAGAAGCAAATTTGGCATTAGCTAAAGCTGAACTCAAATTGGCGAAAACCACTTATCAGCGCCGACTTAATTTAGCACAAGCACAGGCTGTCTCTCGCCAAGAACTTGATGAAGCTCAAACGGATGTTGAGGTTAAAAAGGCACGAGTTGATACTTATTTAGCTCAAATTAAACGCTACCAAGCGACATTAAATACGGCTAAAACTAATCTGGAATATACCAATATCACTGCACCAATCGAAGGTATTGTTACGCATATTAAAACGTTACAAGGACAAACGGTAATTGCGGCTCAAGAAGCACCAACGATTTTAACCTTAGCCGATTTAAATACCATGCTGGTCAAGGCCGAAGTTTCTGAAGCTGATGTGATTTACTTACAACCGGGACAAAAGGTGTCATTTACTGTTCTGGGTGCGCCAGAAAAAATATTTACTGGCCAATTAAAAGATATTTTGCCAACTCCCGAAAAAATTAATGATGCTATTTTTTACTATGCTCAGTTTGAAGTTCCCAATCCTCAACAGCTATTAAAATTACAAATGACAGCGCAAGTAAAAATAGCCTTAGACAGCCGTGATAATGTGCTGTTATTGCCATTATCTGCCTTAGGTGAACAAATTGACGAGCAGACTTTTAAGGTAAATGTTCTTAAAGAAGGGCACGCGGTTGAGCAACAAGTTACTGTCGGTGCGCGTAATGATGTAGTGATTGAAATTACCTCTGGCTTAAATGAAGGGGATAACGTTATTACTAGCAGTGGTGTAGAGGGATAATTATGGCTGGGTTACTGGAGCTAAAAGGCATAACCCGTTGTTATCCTGCGGGTGACTCAACGATTACGGTACTGAAAGATATTTCATTGAGTATTAATGCCGGAGAAATGATTGCTATCATTGGTCAATCAGGCTCGGGTAAATCAACGTTAATGAATATTCTTGGTTGTCTCGATAAGCCAACGATAGGGGAATATTGGGTTAATGGACAGAATACCGCGGCATTAGATAGCGATCAATTAGCGGCATTACGGCGTGAACACTTTGGCTTTATTTTTCAGCGTTATCATTTGCTCAGTCATTTATCGGCTGAGCAGAATGTTGAGATCCCCGCGATTTATGCCGGTACAGCCAAAGATCAACGTCGCCAGAGAGCGATTAGCCTGCTTAATAAATTAGGTTTAGAAAGCCGAATTGCGTATCGGCCGGGGCAATTATCTGGCGGACAGCAGCAGCGTGTGAGTATTGCTAGAGCGCTAATGAACGGTGGACAAGTCATTTTAGCAGATGAACCGACAGGGGCATTGGATAGCCAGTCGGGTGAAGAAGTAATGAAAATACTGAAAGATCTTTGCGCGCAGGGATATACCGTGATTATTGTGACCCATGATCCTAAAATCGCGGCGCAGACTCAGCGGATTATTGAAATCAAAGACGGTGAAATCATTAATGATCCCGGACATGCACCAACAGATCATCATGTTATTTTACCCACCCCGATTCAAAATAAAACGACCATAAGCCAAATATTCGGCCGATTTAATGAAGCATTATTGATGGCTTGGCGTGCCATGGTGGTTAATAAAATGCGTTCCTTATTGACCATGCTAGGAATTATTATTGGCATCGCCTCCGTGGTTTCGATTATGGTGATTGGTGATGCAGCCAAAGGGATGGTGCTGAACGATATAAAAGCCATAGGAACTAACACTATTTCTGTTTTCCCCGGGGAAGATTTTGGCAGTGATGATCCTGAAAATAAACAGGCGCTAAAGCCCGCAGATGTACTCGCTTTGGAACAACAGCCTTATGTACAAGCGGTCTCTGGTGTTACTGAGGGGGCAGCGAGATTACGCCACGGTAATTTAGATGCATCTGGGCGAATTCAAGGTATTAGCCGTAATTTCTTTGCGGTATACGCAGAAAAGTTCTCTGAAGGAATGAATTTTACGCCAGATATGATGAAGAGACAGGCTCAGGTGGTTATTATTGATGCTAATGTTAAGCGCCGATTTTTTGCACATCAAAAGAATGTGGTGGGTGAAACCTTATTAATTGGCAATATGCCGGCGACAATTATTGGCGTATTGGCAGAAAAGAAAAGCATATTTGGGGCTGCTAATTCATTAGAAGTTTGGTTGCCGGACACTACATTCAGAAGCCGAATTACTAATCGTCCTTATATCGATAATATCGTGGTCAGAGTAAAAGATGGTTATGATGTTAAAAGTGCTGAGCAACAATTGATACGCATATTAACCTTACGTCATGGTAAAAAAGATATTTTCACTTATAACATTGATACCTTTATTAAGACCGCAGAAAAAACCACCCGTACGATGCAATTATTTTTAACGCTGGTGGCGGTTATTTCATTAGTTGTTGGTGGTATTGGGGTTATGAATATTATGCTGGTGTCAGTTACTGAGCGTACGCGTGAAATTGGTATTAGAATGGCGGTCGGCGCACGAGCCAGTGATGTTATGCAGCAATTCTTAATTGAAGCGGTATTAGTTTGCTTAATTGGCGGAGTATTAGGTATTGGGCTCTCTTATGGCATTGCATTATTGGCGCAATTAGCATTACCAAGCTGGCAATTAACATTTGATCCTATGGCGCTGATTACGGCTTTTATTTGCTCTACAGCAATTGGAATTATTTTTGGTTTTCTGCCTGCACGTAACGCAGCGAAACTTAACCCTATTGATGCGCTGGCGCGGGAATAAGTTGGGGCATCTATATATTGTGAGCTTACAGTTAAGCTGCATTATTAAGTAAGCTGTATTCATATAATCTGTACTCTCAGCGTAAAAACATGTACAGCAAGGCATAAATAGTAAAGTACGGGATATACAGCACATACACAGGAATATTTTTAAAAATTAGCAAAGGTTATAGATTAGTCTGTTTTATTCCTAAAGCTAAAAAATACCCCAGGTAGCTTTTTCTGGGGTATTTTTTAAGTTTTATACTATCACTGAACCGAGCTATTTCTGATCATTGTCCATTTTAGTCTTTAACGGCTCATTATCGAGTGGAATAATAAGGCTGGCATGATTACCTTTAGGCCCTTGGTTTACGCTGAAGTTAACTTGCTGACCTGCTTTCAGGGTACGATAGCCATCCATTTGAATACTGGAATAGTGAGCAAAAATATCATCGCCGCCGTCCGTTGGGCAGATAAAACCAAAACCTTTTGCGTTATTAAACCATTTAACTGTACCTGTCTCCATACATCGTCCTTCGTCATCAGATTTGTTGATTAACGTTTAGCGTAAACATCATGCAAAGAATAAGTGAAATTACCCACATATCTGTTCACAAAATATACTGTAGAGCAATTGGTGCTGACGTCAAGTGATGAAATAGCGCTTTTATCTTTAAATGACTAAATTTTGATGTAGCTAACGATATTCAGCATTTTATGAGTTAAATGCATATGGTAACTAATTGATTTAAATAAAATTAAATGCTAAATAATATAGTCTAGTTATAGCTGAAGGCTAAATAACCATGATACACAGTTATGTTGGCCGTTATGATTGTCTTTTAATAGGAATCATCAACAAGAAAGGCTATGCTTAAGCAGATAAACTGAATACTGAGCAAGATAGCAATGAATGATTTTTTGAATTCGTTTAAAACGGATATTATTTATAAAGACGAGACTGAACAGGTTTTACAACCACCTTCAATGTATAAAGTTATCTTGAATAATGATGACTATACACCGATGGATTTTGTGGTTGAGGTATTACAAAAATACTTCTCTTTTGATGAAGAACACGCTACACAGATAATGTTAGATATTCATTTTAAGGGAAAAGGCATTTGTGGGATTTTTACTGCTGAAGTTGCAGAAACCAAAGTAGCACAAGTCAATACCTATGCCCGTGAACACGAATATCCGCTGCTTTGCACAATAGAGAAGGTCTAATCTGAATACTACTACCTTTGGAGGTGCTTATGCTCAATCAAGAATTAGAGCTTAGTCTTAACGTCGCTTTTGCTAAAGCAAGAGATAACAGACATGAATTTATGACTGTGGAGCACCTTTTGCTGGCGTTACTGAGCAATACATCTGCGCGTGAAGCGTTAGAGGCTTGTAAGCTTGATTTATCCGTGCTCCGCCAAGAGCTGGAACATTTTATTTCACAAACAACGCCTTTATTGCCTGAAAATGATAATCGTGAAACTCAGCCAACACTCAGCTTTCAACGCGTACTTCAGCGGGCCGTGTTTCATGTTCAATCTTCTGGTAAAGAGGACGTTACAGGGGCGAATGTCTTAGTCGCTATCTTTAGCGAACAGGAGTCGCAGGCGGCTTATCTGTTACGTAAACATGATGTGAGTCGTTTAGATATTGTTAATTTCATTTCTCACGGTACAGTGAAAGGTGATGAAGACGATAGTTCTGATGGCCAGGATATTTTCGGTGCTCAGGCACCTAACGAAGAGCAAACTAGTGCTGATGATCGGATGGAGAATTTTACCACCAACTTAAATCAGTTAGCACAGGAGGGGAAAATAGACCCTCTAATTGGTCGTCAAGCTGAATTAGAAAGAACGATTCAAGTATTGTGCCGGCGGCGTAAAAATAATCCGTTATTAGTCGGCGAGTCTGGCGTGGGTAAAACAGCGATTGCTGAAGGACTGGCTTGGCGTATTGAACAAGATGATGTTCCTGAGGTTATGAAAGGCTGTACGATTTATTCGCTAGATATCGGTTCACTATTGGCCGGAACTAAATATCGTGGTGATTTTGAAAAGCGCTTTAAAGCATTATTAAAAATGCTAGAGAAAGACAGCAAAAGTGTGCTATTTATCGATGAAATTCACACGATTATTGGTGCCGGTGCAGCATCAGGTGGACAAGTTGATGCGGCAAATCTGATTAAGCCGTTGTTATCTAGTGGGCGTATTCGAGTGATTGGTTCTACAACTTATCAGGAATTTAGTAGTATTTTTGAGAAAGATAGAGCACTTGCACGTCGTTTCCAGAAGATTGATGTTGTTGAGCCAACGGTAGCAGAAACCGTACAGATTATTAATGGATTACGGACTAAGTACGAACAGCATCATGATGTACGTTATACCGCTAAAGCGATTAAAGCTGCGGTTGATTTATCAGTCAAATATCTCACCGATCGTCATCTGCCTGATAAAGCCATTGATGTGATTGATGAAGCTGGAGCACGTACTCGTTTAATTCCAGTAAGTCGGCGTAAAAAAACTATTGGCGTACCTGAAATTGAATCTGTGGTTGCTCGTATTGCTCGTATTCCAGAGAAAACAGTCTCTTCGAGCGATAAAGACCGATTAAAAACACTGGACGCTCGTTTAAAAATGCTGGTTTTTGGTCAAGATGAAGCGATTAACGCATTGACTGAAGCGATAAAAATGAGTCGTGCTGGGTTAGGGCAAGAAAATAAGCCGGTGGGATCATTCTTGTTTGCAGGTCCTACAGGGGTCGGTAAAACAGAAGTAACGCTTCAACTAGCTAAAGCCTTGGATATTAAGCTATTACGCTTTGATATGTCTGAATATATGGAAAGACATACGGTAAGTCGCTTAATTGGGGCGCCACCAGGCTATGTAGGCTATGATCAAGGCGGATTATTGACCGATGCTGTAATTAAGCACCCGCATTCGGTTGTCTTGCTGGACGAGATTGAAAAAGCTCATCCCGATGTCTTTAACATCTTGTTGCAAGTGATGGATCATGGGACATTAACCGATAATAACGGGCGTAAAGCAGATTTTCGTAATGTAATTATCGCTATGACCACTAATGCAGGGGTGCAAGAAACCCATCGCCGTGCTATTGGTTTTGCCGATCAAGATAATTCTACCGATGCGATGGCTGAAATTAAACGTACGTTCACGCCAGAATTCCGTAACCGACTGGATGGCATTATTTGGTTTAATTCATTATCTACGGAAATTATTTCTCAGGTCGTGGATAAATTTATTGTCGAGTTGCAAGCCCAGCTGGATGAGAAAGGCGTTTCTCTGGAAGTGAGTCAAGCAGCTAAGCGCTGGTTATGCGCTAAGGGCTATGACAAAGCAATGGGAGCACGCCCTATGGCGCGAGTTATTCAAGATAGCCTGAAAAAACCACTAGCAAATGAGCTACTGTTTGGCTCATTGGTTAATGGCGGATCGGTCAGTATTGATTTGGACGAAGATACCAGCAAACTGACTTACCATTTCAGTAGTGTATATAAATCGGATCCGGAAGGCGCTGTTTTCTAGCCGAAAGCTTACGCTGTTAATCGACTGTTTTAGGCAACAATTCTAGGCAACACCACAGGTGAATAGCAGATGCCTCACCTGTGGTGATCATTAGGCATTGCCTAAAAGGAGAAAATCAGCGGCTACGGAAGATGATACGGCCTTTAGTCAGGTCATATGGGGTTAATTCTACGGTAACCTTGTCACCTGTCAGGATGCGAATGTAGTTTTTACGCATTTTACCAGAAATGTGGGCAGTAACAACGTGACCATTTTCCAGTTCAACACGGAACATTGTATTTGGCAGTGTATCTAAAACAGTGCCTTGCATTTCAATATTGTCTTCTTTGGCCATCTAATCCTCTAAGTGTATAACCATGATTTTCAACGGGCAAGATAATGCCCAAAAACCCTCAATATGTAAAGGAATGTCGCATTTTAAAGCGATTTTTATTCCGCTGAAATGGCAACATTCTACCTTAGTCAATATCCTTAATTATAAATATTGACTATAAATCAATTAATTGTGGAGACCAACAGGCGCTATTTATTTGTTTGTCACGCCAATGGTAAAGCATCTGAGAGAAATTCTTTCGTGAAATTTCTTTTGCGCCCAGAGACGCCGTATGGTGATTTAGCACCTGACAATCAAACAGCTGTCCATTATAGCCTAAAAAATGAAAATAGAATGAGATAAATGCATACTTAGATGCATTACTCGTACGGCTAAACATAGATTCGCCGCAGAATATGCTACCAACGTTGACCCCATACAGCCCGCCAACCAATTTATCCTGTTGCCAAACTTCGACAGAATGTGCAATTCCTTGCCGGTGGAGGGCTTTATATCCTGCACGAACTTCAGGAACAATCCACGTACCCTCTGTACGTATTGCACAGGCATCTATCACTTCATCGAACGCTTTATTTAGGCTGATAGTAAACGGTCGCTGTTTAATTAATTTTTTCATCGAACGGCTAATATGCAGCTCATTCGGCAATAATACAGCTCGGGGGTCTGGTGACCACCATAACGGTAGTTCATTAGGGCTGAACCACGGAAATATTCCTTGATAATAGCTGGCTTTTAGCCGCTCGGGTGATAAATCTCCGCCCATAGCTAATAAGCCATTAGGCTCACGCATCGCGAGCTCAATGGGGGGGAATTGCACGTTATCATCATCGAGCTTGAACATGGCTTACCTTAAACTCACGAGTGTTGAGCATAACGCTGGTGGAATTCAAAATAGCGTCCTTGTTGGCTCAGCAATTGTTGATGCGAACCTCGTTCAATTATTTCGCCATCATCCATGACACAAATACAGTCCATATGCTCTAATCCATGCAGTCGGTGAGTAATAATAATTAAACTCTTATCGGCACAAATTTGCTTGAGTAGCTGTAATATTTGCTGTTCTGTTCCTGCATCTAGGCCTTCGGTAGGCTCATCGAGTAGAAATAGTGGTGCGTTATGCAGTAAAGCGCGTGCTATGCCTAAACGACGTTGCTCCCCACCGGATAATTGGCGGCCACCTTCGCCCATCCACGCATTTAACCCTTGTTTATTATCGAGTAAATTTCCCAGCCCTGTTTTTTGTAACACCTCTTTTAGCTGTTCATCAGTAGCATTTTGTTGGGCGATTAATAAATTTTTGCGCAGTGTATCACTAAACACATGCACACGTTGCGGAACAATTGACATCATTGCGCGCAGTGTTTGTTCATCATAATCACTGATGGCATGATTATTTAGTGAAATAGTACCACTATCGACATCCCATGCTCGGGTCATTAATTGTAATAAGGTGGATTTCCCGCAGCCTGTTTTACCTAATAGGGCAACATGCTCACCGGGTTGTAAAGATAACGAAACACCTTTTATTACCGGTAACGGCTGTTCGGGATAGGTAAAGTTGATATTGTCGATATTGATACTTATTGATACCTCTGAAGCGGGGCCTGTCGTGGCAAATGTGACTTCAGGCTTAGCATCGATCAATTGTGAAACTCGCGTTGCCGAAGCAATTACTTGTCCCATATGCTGGAAGGCAACTGCAACAGGACCTAATGCTTCAAAGGCAGCAAGTGAGCAGAACACAAATAGTGCAATTAAGGCGCCTGGCTGATGATCACCGCCGATATTATCTGCTGCCAGCCATAAAAGTAGCGTTGCGGTTACGCCGGAAAAAAACAAGATTAGGGCCTGTGATACGCCCGTTAAATTAGCTTGCTGCTGTTGGCGTTGCTGCCAATCGGTTTCTATTGTTGCTAGATTTTGGCGAAAGCGTTCCGATGCACCAAAGACAGTTAATTCAGCTTGACCTTGCAATGCGCGAGTGAGCTGCGAGCGATATTGCCCCCGTAACTGGGTTAAATCTTGACCAATGTTTTTGCCTGCGCGATAAAAAATAAAGGGCAGGGCAAACAGTAGCACCATCATAATGCCGCCGAGAGTCCACGCGAGTCGTAAATCAATAAAACTTAGGCCGACAGTGAGGACGATAATCACTACAAAAGCAGAGAACAGCGGTGATAATACGCGTAAATACAGATGATCTAAGGTTTCAATATCGGCGACTAATCGATTTAATAGCTCACCTTGGCGGAAGCGCGCGATGCCGCCCGGAGATAAAGGTAAGACTTTACTAAATGCGAAGACACGCAGATGAGAAAGAACTTTAAAGGTTGCGTCATGACTGACAAGACGTTCAGCATAACGTCCAGCGGTGCGGAAAATTGCGGTGCCACGTACACCTGCCGCCGGTAACATATAGTTAAAAAAGTAAATTCCGGGAAAACCAGCGATCGCTGTGCCCGCCAAAAACCAGCCAGAAAGTGATAATAAACCAATACTTGCTAATAAGGTAATGATGGCTAAGACCATACCTAAACTTATTAAAAACCAGTGGCGGCGATATAATGCCAAAAACGGTAATAATACACGCATCACTAAAGCTCCTCACTGCGGTGTGCCAATAAACGGGCAAATGGCCCCGCGGATTGACTGAGTTCAGAATAATTTCCTTGCTGAATGATTTTTCCCTGTGACATGACCCAAATCTGATCATAATTGAGAGTTTCTTCGAGCAAATGAGTGACCATCAAGGTAGTTTGGCGCTCAGCTGCGCGATTGAGCGCTTGCATTACGCGTTGTTCACTATGAGCATCTAAACTGGCCGCAGGTTCATCCAGCAATAATAATTTTGAGGGTGAGAGCAGGGCGCGAGCAACCGCGATTCGCTGTGCTTGACCGACCGAAAGTCGAGCTGCGTAGTCACCAATCTGGGTATGAATTCCATCGGGAAGTAAGTTAATAAACTCTGAAACATAAGCTAAATCTATCGCTGTTTGAACCTCATCTTCACTGGCATCAGGTTTACCGAGAAGGATATTTTCGAGAATAGTGTGTTCAGGTAGATGCGGGTTTTGCCCGACCCAACAGATGAGTTTACGCCATTCACTCGGGTCCAGCGAACTCAGTTCAGTTCCTTGTGGATGACTAGTACTGCGTAGCGTTACTGAGCCACGGTAGGGCAAGAATCCTAGTAATAGGTTGAGCAGAGAGCTTTTACCTGCGCCACTTTGGCCGACTAAGGCAATACGTTGACCCGCATTAAGTTCAAAATCGAGAGGGCCAGCTAATACTTGCCCATCGTGAGAGAGTATTTCGAGGTTTTTAGCTCGAATCGACAGCGAATCTCCAGTACCGAGCGTTTTATCACCGCCCGCGGGAGCTTGTTCACCTTCGCTAGTGAGCAACGTTACAAGAGATTCTGCCGCACCGACTGCTTGGGCTTTAGCATGATAAAATGTGCCTAAATCACGCAGGGGTTGGAAGAACTCTGGCGATAAAATTAGCGCTAAGAAACCAGCAAATAGAGTGACGGGCAAACCATAACTACCAAAGTTTAATTCGCCTAAATAGGAGAAACCAAAGTATACCGCGACTACAGCAATTGAAATAGAAGCAAAAAATTCTAGTACGCCGGAAGATAAAAAGGCCATACGCAGGACTTCCATGGTGCGAGCCCGGAAATCTTCTGTTGAATCTTGAATTTGTTTTATTTCAGCTTGACCACGGAAAAACAGTCGCAGAGTATCTAATCCGCGTAGGCTGTCTAAAAAGCTGCCACTTAAACGGCTTAAAGCAACAAAGTTACGTCGGTTAGCATCTGCAGCGCCGAGCCCAACTAATGCCATAAAAATAGGGATTAATGGTGCTGTCGCAAATAAAATTAATGCGGCGGCCCAGTTAAACGGAAAAATAGCGATGAGGATCATAATAGGGATAATGCCGGCTAAATACATTTGCGGTAAATAACGCGAATAATAGTCCTGCATATCTTCTATCTGTTCGAGAATAATGGTTGCCCAACTGCCTGCTGGTTTCCCTTTAACCCAAACCGGACCAAGAACCTCAAGTTTATCAAGCACCATTTTACGAACTTGTTGGCGTACAACTTGACCACAACGAAAGCCGACACGTTCACGGATAACCGTGACGATAGCCCGTAGGCCGAACACAATAAGAAGCCAGACGAAAGGCAGAATTAACTGCTCTCGCGGGATGCCGTCCATAATCAGCGCTTGTAAGATTACGGCTAAAAACCAAGCTTGGGCGATGATTAAAAATCCACTGACTATGCCTAACATCATTGATAAGCGTAGCCAACGCTTCGCAGGGGCACTGTGCTGTTTTAGCCAGCGAACCAGTTCATTTTGTCTTGTTTTATCCATAATGATTCAGTGTACAGGCATGAGTCCTTAGTTGGTGGATATGGCGTTTGTTAACCTCATAGAAACATCAGTTGTGGCGATAATTATTGATAGAACTATATAAAGCCAGCTGAGCGGAGAGGTTAAATAAACAGAATAGGTGTTTAAAACCGAGTACGCTTATCTAAAACGATACTGCTATAGAATGACTATTAATCAAGGTATCCCGCCAGCTTAGTGTGAAATAAGTGATTTGGATAGTCTGTATTAGTATTACCGCATAGCCAATCGATCTATTGCTGAATATTGGCTGAAACGGAATATAGTGCAGTAGAGAATGATAATCGTTTTCTATTATACCTAGTTATAGACAATATGTTACCGACAAAAAGGCACTATCGAAATAGTGCCCAGAAAAATTTAATGTTCTTTAATCATTATTTATCGTTTAAAGAATCTAGGTAGCGCTCTGCATCGAGGGCAGCCATGCATCCGGTACCCGCAGAGGTAATTGCTTGACGATAAATATGATCCATTACATCGCCGGCTGCAAATACCCCCGGAATACTGGTTTGAGTTGCATTACCTTGGGTGCCTGATTGCACTTTAATATAGCCATTATTCAGTTCTAATTGATCGGCAAAAATGGCTGTATTTGGGCTGTGACCAATTGCGATGAATACGCCCATAACGGCGAGTTCTTCAGTGGCATTTGTTTTGGTATCACGCAGACGAACACCGGTTACGCCCATCTCATCACCGAGTACTTCATCCAAAGTTTTATCGGTATGCAGGACAATATTGCCATTTTCGGCTTTATCCATTAGGCGATTGATCAAGATTTTTTCAGCGCGGAAGCTATCGCGACGATGAACTAAATGTACTTCAGCGGCGATGTTTGATAAATACAGTGCTTCTTCTACCGCGGTATTTCCGCCACCCACGACAACAACCTTTTGATTACGATAAAAAAATCCGTCGCAGGTAGCACAAGCGGAGACGCCACGACCTTTAAATGCTTCTTCAGAAGGTAAGCCGATATAGCGTGCTGAAGCACCAGTGGCGATAATCAAAGCATCACAAGTATATTGATCCTCGTCACCGAATAGACGGAAAGGACGCTGGCTTAAATCTACTTTTTGAATCTGATCAGCAAAAAACTCAGTATTAAATTTAGCGGCATGTTCATACATCCGATCCATCAATCCAGGTCCTGTTAAACCTTCTGGGTCACCGGGCCAGTTCTCAACTTCAGTCGTCGTGGTTAACTGACCACCTTTCTCAACACCGGTAATTAGGGCTGGATGTAAATTAGCGCGAGCTGCATAAACTGCAGCAGTATAGCCCGCCGGGCCCGAACCAAGAATAATCAACTGGCGATGTTTGGCTGTGCTCATGGATACCTCATTTTATTAGAATTAAATAACTCTTTTGTGGTTAGAGTTGCAAATTGATGGCCTGCTATAGACTGTTTTCACTAGGTACTTTAACCAATTTATCAGTAAGTAACGTCGATTGATGGCTAAAATAATGAGTAGTAGTTAATATACCGGATAATTAGGCCACCTTTTTATACAATCGATTTTCCAACTCAATCTATTTCTCGAATAACTATTCAGCGATTGTAGGAGAATTAGTGGGGTAAAAAAAGCATTTTGCATGGAAATCTGCTGAGATTCTGGTTATTTTAATCATCGAGCAAAACTATCAAAAAATAAAATTGACTAAAAACTACTGATTAAATGGGGTTCATCTTTTTAAGAATTTTCTTGATTCTATATCATCGAAACGTTTAACTAGAAGAAACAGCCAAATGTTGTTCTGATTTTCATTCATTTACTTTGACAATCGGCTGCGCATTTGCGAAAACATCTATGTAAGAGTTAATCATCTATTTGGTCAATACAATTGAGTTAAAATTGAACAGTAAAGATAGCGATAACGCTTACACTACAAATATTAATAAAAATGGATACTCCATTGTGATTTATTTTTTGTAAATTACGCAGATTTTTAATAAATACACAGATAAATCTGGCCTAAGACATTTCTGCCGCTCCAAAGTGATTGTGGATGGGTAAAGGTGTAAGTCGGTGTGGAAAATACAATTAGAGAAAGAGAGATAAAGAGATGATTGATAATAAAAAGCGTCCAGGAAAAGATCTTGATCGTATTGACAGGAACATTTTGAATGAGCTACAGAAAGATGGTCGTATTTCTAACGTAGAGCTGTCTAAACGTGTCGGATTATCACCTACTCCTTGCCTCGAGCGTGTTCGTCGCCTTGAGCGTCAAGGGTTTATTTCAGGGTATACCGCATTATTAAACCCACATTATCTAGATGCATCATTATTAGTTTTCGTGGAAATCACGCTAAACCGTGGTGCGCCAGATGTATTTGAACAATTTAATACGGCGGTTCAAAAACTTGAGGAAATTCAGGAATGCCATTTAGTTTCTGGTGATTTTGACTATCTGTTGAAAACGCGTGTGCCTGATATGTCAGCTTATCGTAAACTTCTGGGTGAAACACTTTTGCGTCTGCCTGGCGTTAACGATACTCGCACTTATGTAGTGATGGAAGAAGTTAAACAAAGTAACCGTTTAGTCATTAAAACGCGTTAATACGTTTATTATCATCTCATAAGTGCCATGCAGGTTTTTCCTGTGTAATGCACTGCAGTTTCAACGCTGGTTATGCCAGCGTTGTTCCGTTTTTAAAGGGGAACTTGATAAACCTACTGAATTATAGTTTTTTTGCAATGATTGATTTCCCATATTATTTTCCAACGCTATTTCAGCCATAACTTCGTTGGAGTCATATTACCTCGTATATTTCATTGATAATTACTGGCAATTTATCCTATATTTCCTTCCTCAAAAATTAAGATTTTTGTCCATAAATACAAATTGAATCAAAGTAGTTAAGATGAAATACTGAGTATGATTTAAATGAAAGGTATGGGTTAAATACGGTTGCTATACTACTAAAGTTTCTCGGAAAACTTAAATCATCTTGTTGAATGCTAAAAATGAATAAAATCCACTAACTCTGATAAGTAATAACAGATAAAAAATGGTAGAATTCTTGCATGAGCATTATTGTGCACTAGCAAACTCAATCCTTTTAGAACAGGAAGATAGTGATAATATTTGTGCAGAAAAGTATAAGTGCTAGTGTTGAACAAAGATATTATTGATCTATTAACTACTGTGTTTTTAAACATATGTATTGTGCTGTGATATTTTAGATGGTATGTATAGGCCAAACAGCACGAGAATAATGACAGTACAGATAGAAATATCCGAGTAGGGGAGGCGTTTAACAACGCTTATCGTATTAAGCAAGAATAATTATACAGAGTTGAGTTTAACGTAAAAAGTTTGTATTAAAGCTTATAAAATCAATCAACTATATTAAATCAGCGCGATTAAATTAAACGCTATCAAATGAACGATATCATAAGCTATCGAACTAATTACTGTTAATCTTCATCTTACCGTTTAGTCATGAAATATTAGGTAAATCAACAAAGTAATTATAATGAGCCAGGAATACACAGAAGATAAGCATATAAGATTTAAGAAGCTAAGCACTGGTCGGCGCTTGCTCGAAGCTATTTTACTTGCCATTGCACTCGGCGCGATTTTTTTGATAGTCGCACTGGTAAGTTTTAATCCTTCAGATCCAAGCTGGTCACAAACTACATGGAATGAGCCAGTTAAGAATTTAGCGGGCAGTATCGGGTCATGGAGCGCTGATATTCTATTTTCGGCGTTTGGCATGTTAGCTTTTGCTATTCCTCCATTGCTTATTCTCGGATGCTGGGGGATCTATCATTCCCAAAGCCAACAGCGTTATGTTGATTTTTTCTCACTTTCCTTGCGTGTTATTGGGGCATTAACGCTGATACTCAGTTCTTGTGGTCTTGCTGCGCTTAATTTTGATGATTTACCTAACTTTTCATCCGGTGGGGTAATAGGCAGTGTGTTTAGTAATGCCATCATGCCGTGGTTTAATTCGCTTGGTGCGACTTTGGCACTGATTTTTCTCTGGGCAATTGGTTTTACGTTATTTACTGGGTGGTCGTGGTTAACAATTGCTGAAAAAATTGGCGCAGCGATATTGATCCCATTAACACTAATTACTAATCGAGCGCGCGGTGAAGAATATGATGATTACGATGATGATCAAGATGAAGACTATCAACTTGATAAAACAGCATTAACTAGTGATTATAGCGCTGAACCAGTATTTGATAGTCAGGTTAAATCTACTTCATCTAATGCTATTGATACAACTGCGTCTGCTTCGGCATTAGCCAGCCATATTGAAGCATCTGACATTCAGTCGAATAAAAATGAATTAGATATTGATGATGTCCTTTTTTCATCTCCTTCAATAATTGAATTAGCCAGTACGGAATTATCGCCAATGAAGGTAACGCCTTCCGGGGTTACTGATACTGCATCAGCGGCTGAAAATCCTGCTATTTCAACAGATACGTCAAGAGCACCACTGGCAGCTAATCATCGTGACGCTGCGCAACAGCTAGAATCTCAAAAATTAGAATCTCAAATTTCTGAGCAAGAAGAGCATCTACCTAGTTTCTCGGCGACATCAGAGGCACCAGAACAGCATCCTGAACATTATCGCTTTGATGTACCGAAAGAATACGCTGATTACAATCTGCAAATGCCTGAATCAGAGATAAATCAAGAACCGGTGCTTGGTGATTTTGCTCAGTCGATAATTGACCCAGTATTTTCTTCTGAGTCGCAGCAAACAACACAGTATTCAACAGATAACGCTCACGATGATATGCAAACGCCAATACCGACAGCGATGGCATCGAGCAGTGCATTTATCCATCAAGAAACAATGCCACCGGCAGCAGATACACACACACCTGTTGAGACAGTATCAGATGCGTTTACGGGTATTACCTCGGCAAGCAACCACTTAGACCAGACCAATGTCGCTTCTCCTGAGTCTGCATATTCAACAGCGAGCTCATCAACGTCATCGGTAAATAAAGCCGCGTCAATCAAAGATAATTCTGCTTTAATGGCCGCGGGAATTTCTGCGGCAGCGATTGAGCGTCATGCTCAAGTAAAACAAGGTATTGGCCCCGAATTACCTCGCCCAAATCCAGTCAGATTACCGACACGTAGAGAGCTATATGGTGTTCGTATTCCTTCACAGCGTGCAGCAGAAATTCAACGCCGTAAAGAGGAAGAAAAACAGCGTCAACAGGCTATGGGGCAGTGGAATGATGCTGACGATAGCCAAACTGCGGAAGATTTAGAGCAGGATGAATTATTACGCCAGCAGTTCTTACAGCAACAACGCGAGCGCTATGGTGAATCAACCGCTGAGGATCCTACAGAAAATCGTCATTCCGCTGAAGAAACTGAAGCTGAAATAACAGTTACGTCTGCATCAAACGAACAAGGTATGATGCAGAACAACAGTATGATGCAGAATAACAGTGAGATTACGCGTGAGGAAGGATCTGCGGTAACTAACTCATTTATTGACTTATCTCAGCAACAACAGCCTGTATACACTCAGCCTGAGAATATTCATCGCTGGCCATCTGCTTCACCGGCCACAAAAGATTATGGTTCTTCTTTCTCTGCGACTGATTCTGAGACGACAGTTGCGGAAGATTTATCGCAAAATATGAGTCAGCAATCATCTGACTCTCAATCGCGGTATCCTCAGCAGGACAATCATTCGCCGCATCGACATCAGCCGTACGATGATGATGGTGGTCATCACCCAGAATATGATTTGCGGGCAGGTGACGCTAGCGAGAGTAAAGCTACCGATATTGAGGATCCTTTTGCCGGTTTATCTGCATTAGACTCAATCTCATCGGCGGAAGAATTGCTTAATGATCAACCGACTGAACCGGTGTTCATGCCGTCGTTTAATTCTCGGGAAGAGGAACAATCTAGGGAAAATAATCCTGCGGTAACACTAGACGCGATCACTCCAGCAACACATACTTTTACGCAGCAACCGCAGCAACCGCAGCAACCGCAGCAACCGCAGCAACCGCAGCAACCGCAGCAACCGCAGCAACCGCAGCAACCGCAGCAACCGCAGCAACCGCAGCAACCGCAGCAACCGCAGCAACCGCAGCAACCGCAGCAACCGCAGCAACCGCAGCAAGATAGTTTATTCCATCCGTTTTTGGTGCGTAACGAGCAGCCGTTGCCGAAACCGACAACGCCAATGCCATCGCTAGATTTATTGAGCAGCCCTCCGGCACAAGAAGAACCGGTAGATATGTTTGCTCTTGAGCAGACATCTCGGCTAATTGAAGCTCGACTGAATGATTATCGTGTTAAAGCCGATGTCGTCGGTTTTTCACCAGGACCGGTGATCACGCGTTTTGAACTAGATTTAGCACCGGGAGTTAAAGCTGCGCGAATTTCTAATTTATCCCGTGATTTAGCACGTTCTTTATCGACAACTGCGGTAAGGATTGTTGAGGTCATACCGGGTAAACCTTATGTCGGATTAGAATTACCGAATAAAAAACGTCAAACGGTTTATCTTAGAGAAGTCCTGGATTGCGATAAATTCCGTAATGATCCGTCTCCATTAACTATCGTATTAGGCAAAGATATTGAAGGCGAACCGGTGGTGGCTGATTTAGGGAAAATGCCTCATTTGCTCGTTGCGGGGACAACTGGATCGGGTAAATCTGTTGGGGTCAATGCAATGATCCTCAGTATTTTATATAAATCGAAACCCGAAGATGTTCGCTTCATTATGATTGATCCTAAAATGCTCGAACTTTCTATTTATGAAGGTATCCCGCATTTATTAACTGAAGTAGTTACTGATATGAAAGACGCAGCCAATGCGTTACGTTGGTGCGTTAATGAAATGGAACGTCGATATAAATTAATGTCAGCTTTAGGGGTACGTAACCTCGCGGGCTATAATGAGAAAATTAAAGCAGCGGCAGAAATGAACCGGCCTATTCCTCATCCATTCTGGAAGCCGGGTGATAGCATGGAAACCGAACATCCGGTCTTAAAGAAAGAGCCTTATATTGTCGTCATGGTCGATGAGTTTGCTGATTTAATGATGACAGCGGGTAAAAAAGTTGAAGAATTAATTGCTCGTTTGGCACAAAAAGCGCGTGCAGCAGGTATTCACTTAGTGTTGGCCACACAGCGACCTTCTGTGGATATTATTACCGGATTGATTAAAGCTAATATTCCAACCCGTATTGCCTTTACGGTATCGAGTAAAATAGATTCTCGAACTATTCTCGACCAAAGTGGCGCAGAATCATTATTGGGAATGGGGGATATGCTTTACCTGCCACCAAACTCATCTATTCCAATGCGTGTTCATGGTGCCTTTGTTCGGGACCAAGAAGTTCACGCAGTGGTTAATGATTGGAAAGCACGAGGTCGTCCTGAATATATTGAAAGTATTACTAAATGCAGTGATGAATCTGATGGTGCAGGTGGTTTTGATGGAGCAGCTGAAGAATTAGACCCGTTATTTGATCAGGCGGTGGCTTTTGTGGTTGAAAAACAACGAGTATCTATTTCTGGTGTACAACGTCAATTCCGTATAGGTTATAACCGTGCCGCACGAATTGTTGAGCAAATGGAAGCTCAGCAAATTGTCAGTGAGCCGGGACATAATGGTAATCGTGAAGTATTAGCCCCACCGTCGATGGAGCATTAATATTATTGATGGATTATTGTTAATCGGTCTGAATATTCAGTTAGTTATGGGACTAGATAGTGTAGATAATTTACGATCTATATTTTTTGAACATATAGGTTATCGATTTAAAAGCATTCACTTGGGTGTATTTAAAAGGTCATTGAATAATGAAGAAAATGATATTGTTAGGCGCGGCTTTAGTGGTGAGCTTGTATTCAGCGATGACTTTGGCGGATGCTAGTCAAGACCTGCAAACCCGTCTAAATAAAGTGAATAGCTTCCATGCTAATTTTAGTCAAAAAGTTACCAGTGCCGAAGGTGATTTAATTCAAGAAGGTCGTGGCGAATTATGGATACAAAGACCAAACTTGTTCAACTGGAATATGACGTCGCCTGATGAAAGTGTTTTGATTTCAGACGGTAAAGATTTATGGTTTTATAATCCTTTCGTTGAACAGGTAACGGTAACGTCACTGAACGACGCGACTAATGATACGCCGTTTATGTTGATTACGCGCAATAATCCTCAGGATTGGAAGCAATATTCTATTATTCAACAAGGCAATAGCTTTGATCTGAAGCCTAAGCAGCTTAACGGTACACTTAAAGGTTTTTCAATCACGGTTTCCCCTGATGGCACAATAGAGAAATTTTCAGCCATAGAACAAGATGGTCAAGTAAGTGCTTATCAGTTGAATACACAGAAAAATGGTCCGGTGGATAAAAGTAAATTTAGGTTAAAAATTCCGCAGGGTGTGACTTTGGATGATCAACGTTCAGCCAAATAAATAAGAGGGCGTAGTGAGTAATCTGTCTCTCGATTTTTCGCAAAATGAATTTCAGCCTTTAGCTGCGCGCATGCGTCCAATTGATCTCGAACATTATATTGGCCAAAAGCATCTTCTGGCTGAAGGAAAGCCTTTGCCTCGAGCTATTAAGGCAGGGCATCTGCATTCGATGATTTTATGGGGACCACCAGGTACCGGTAAAACGACATTAGCTGAAATTATTGGTCATTATGCCCAGGCGGATATTGAGCGCTTATCTGCGGTGACCTCAGGAATTAAAGAAATTCGTGAATCGATAGAGAAAGCGCGTCAAAATCGTAATGCAGGTAGACGGACAATTTTATTTGTTGATGAAGTCCATCGCTTTAATAAAAGCCAACAAGATGCATTTTTGCCACACATAGAAGACGGCACTATCACCTTTATCGGTGCTACGACCGAAAACCCATCTTTTGAGTTGAATTCAGCCTTATTGTCACGAGCACGAGTGTACTTACTGAAATCATTGGATGAAAATGATATTGAAGAAGTCTTATTACAGGCAATGACTGATTCTATCAATGGGTTAGGCGGTAAAAATATTATTTTGCCAGATTCAACACGTACTCTAATTGCTAAATTAGTCAATGGCGATGCCCGACGATCGCTCAACTTATTAGATATGATGGCTGATATGGCTAATGCTGATGAGCAAGGGCAACGTGTTTTAACGCCTGAATTATTGAAAGAAGTTAGCGGAGAGCGCAGTGCACGCTTTGATAATAAAGGCGATCGTTATTATGATCTAATCTCGGCGTTGCATAAGTCAGTGCGTGGTTCAGCGCCCGACGCAGCCTTATATTGGTATGCTCGAATAATAACTGCCGGTGGCGACCCGTTATATGTTGCTCGTCGCTTATTGGCTATCGCTTCTGAAGATGTGGGCAACGCTGATCCCCGTGCGATGCAAGTGGCTATTTCGGCATGGGATTGTTTTACCCGCGTCGGGCCGGCAGAAGGTGAAAGAGCAATTGCTCAAGCGATTGTTTATTTAGCTTGCGCGCCCAAAAGTAATGCGGTTTATACTGCGTTTAAAGCTGCTTTGGCTGATGCCAGAGAACAGCCGGATTATGATGTTCCTGATCATCTACGCAATGCGCCGACTAAATTAATGAAGCAGTTAGGGGCTGGGCAAGAATACCGTTATGCGCATAATGAACCTAACGCCTATGCTGCGGGCGAAAATTATTTTCCGCCAGATATGAAAGAGACCCATTATTATTTTCCGACTAACCGCGGATTAGAAAGTAAAATTAGTGATAAATTAGCATGGTTAACTGAACAGGATCAAAATAGCTCAATAAAACGCTATCGTTAATTATAGCTATACGGTAAGGTTATAAGTTAGTATCGCTTAGATAGTTTAAGTTGTTGGTTTATTTGTTATCGTAGTTTTTATCATAATCGTTTGGTATACAATTGGACTATTTTGTATACCAATGGTGCATTATTTTTATTGTCTGCTATGTAGGCCTAAAATATAGACCAAAACACAAGCTAGCTATTTACCGCAACTAAACTGTTTAGAAAAAATAATATTGTAAATCCTGTATGTTTTTTATTTTTTACTCGGCTTAAAGGCAGAGTTAAATAATTTTACGATAGACTCATTGAAATATGTTTAACTGCATTATTTATTTTATGATGCAGTTAAACCATGCTTCAGTAGATACTTCAGTGATAAACAGGAGTAACTACTTGATCTATCAAATACAGGGCTCTATCTCATCACTTAAACAACAAGAATCACAGGATAAGCATGCTCGATCCCAATTTACTGCGTACAGAGCTAGACGCGGTTGCTGAAAAACTGGCTCGCAGGGGTTTTACCCTTGATGTGGAAAAGCTGCGTGAATTAGAAGAACGCCGCAAAGTTTTACAAGTTGAAACTGAAACCCTGCAAGCAGAACGCAATTCTCGATCGAAATCTATCGGCGCGGCTAAAGCACGCGGTGAAGATATTGATGCGCTGCGTCAGGAAGTAAACCAATTAGGTGAGAAATTGGATTCAGCGAAATCGGAATTAGATAAGCTGCAAGACCAAATCCGTGATATTGCATTGAGCATACCTAATATTCCTGATGATTGTGTCCCTAATGGTAAAGATGATACTGAAAATCTTGAAATTAGCCGTTGGGGTGAGCCAGCCCACTATGATTTTGAAGTGAAAGATCATGTGAGCTTAGGTGAATTATCAGGAGGATTAGATTTTGCCTCAGCCGTTAAGCTGACAGGTTCACGCTTTGTCGTGATGAAAGGTCAGATCGCGCGTTTACACCGTGCTTTGACTCAGTTTATGCTCGATTTACATACTGAACAGCATGGCTACCAAGAGCTGTATGTCCCTTATTTGGTAAACCGCGAAACCTTATACGGTACCGGACAATTACCTAAATTTGGCGAAGATTTATTTCATACCAAGCCATTAGAAGAAGAAAGTGAAAGTAACTATGCGTTGATCCCAACCGCAGAAGTACCGGTAACCAATCTAGTGCGTGGTGAAATCTTAGATGAAGCGTCATTGCCATTACGTATGACAGCGCATACCCCGTGTTTCCGCTCTGAGGCGGGCTCATATGGTCGTGATACGCGTGGTCTGATCCGTATGCACCAGTTTGATAAAGTTGAGTTGGTACAGATTGTTCATCCTGAAAAATCGATGGAAGCGCTTGAAGAACTAACTGGCCATGCAGAGAAAGTTCTACAATTATTAAACTTACCTTATCGTAAAGTGTTGTTATGTACCGGTGATATTGGCTTCGGTTCATGCAAAACCTACGATTTAGAAGTATGGTTGCCAGCGCAAAATACTTACCGTGAAATCTCCTCTTGCTCAAATATGAAGGATTTCCAAGCGCGTCGTATGCAAGCTCGCTTCCGTGGTAAAAATGATAAGAAACCACAATTGGTTCATACACTAAATGGTTCTGGCTTAGCTGTCGGACGTACTTTAGTGGCAATTATGGAAAACTATCAACAAGCAGATGGCCGTATTGAGATCCCAGAAGTTCTACGTCCTTATATGAAAGGTTTAGAATATATTGGTTAATCTTGACTGATAGCTTGAGTTAGAAAATGATAAACCGCTGGTTAAAAACCGGCGGTTTTTTATATCATGATTTGTATGATTTGTATGATTTGATACGGTAGGATTAAAAAGAATATGATAGAAATATTTATCACTATAAAGAGTATAGTCAAAGTATAGTAAAGAAAGAAACTGATAAATATTATGCTACTTGAGAATAAACAGGCAGAGTGGTGATATTTGTACCGGCTCTGCCTATTATTAATCAGATTTAAATAAGATGGTTAATCGATGGGGGGCTGAAGGCTTAATACATTACTTTGAGGCCATAGCCTTCGAGAATGGATTTAACACGCTCCATAATTTCTTTAGACGGAGGCTTAACCCCATTCAATTTGTATTCTTCACCCATGGTTTCCCATTTATGTTTACCCAGCTCATGATAAGGAAGTAGTTCAACTTTTTCGATATTTTTCATATCTTGCATGAACTCACCTAATAAATGTACCGAGTGATCATCATCACTCCAGCCGGGAACGACCACATAACGTATCCATGTTTTTTGATTACGTTTCGCCAAATAGCGAGCAAATTCTAAGGTTCGATGATTGGATACGCCAACCAGTTTTTGATGGATTTCATCATCCAGCTGTTTGAGATCTAACATCACCAGGTCAGTAGCATCCAGTAATTCATCAATCACTGGATCATAACGGCGAACAAAACCGTTAGTATCTAAGCAAGTATGAATATTCTCTTTTTGACAAGCACGGAACCAGTCACGTACAAATTCAGCTTGCAAAATAGCTTCGCCACCTGAGGCAGTAACGCCTCCACCAGTAGCATTCATAAAGTGACGATAAGTCACCGCTTCTTTCATTAATTCTTCAACGGTAACTTGAGTACCTGTATGGGTATCCCAGGTATCACGGTTATGACAGTATAGGCAGCGCATTAGGCAGCCTTGAAAGAATACGATAAAGCGTATACCGGGGCCATCAACAGTACCGCAGGATTCAAAAGAGTGGATACGACCAAGTACGGACATGACAGAAGACTCCCAAAACTGACGAGATAAAAAGGCCCCAAATGCGGGGCCTTTAATTTATTCTATTGTAACACCAATAGGGGTTCAAGTTGTATATTGGCTGGCTACATTCTTTTTTATACCTGAACTGTCACGTTAATTACGTTATCCAGTTCAGGTTACTAGAGATTGTGACCCTTGAATCCCGTTGGTGTTGCGTTAGCAAGTCATTACATTGAAGCAGTAAATGTACGAGTAATAACGTCTTTTTGTTGCTCTTTAGTCAGTGAGTTGAAACGCACTGCATAACCAGAAACACGGATGGTTAACTGTGGATATTTTTCTGGGTTTTCCATCGCATCTAACAGCATTTCACGGTTCATAACGTTGACGTTTAAGTGTTGACCGCCTTCGATAGAAGCTTCGTGATGGAAATAACCATCCATCAGACCCGCAAGGTTAGCTTTACGAACATCATCATCTTTACCTAACGCATTAGGAACGATAGAGAAGGTATAAGAAATACCATCTTTCGCATAAGCAAACGGCAGTTTTGCAACAGAAGTCAGTGATGCAACTGCACCTTTCTGATCACGTCCGTGCATTGGGTTAGCACCTGGTCCGAATGGTGCGCCAGCACGACGTCCATCTGGAGTGTTACCTGTTTTCTTACCGTATACAACGTTAGAAGTAATAGTCAGAATTGACTGAGTTGGTACCGCATTACGGTAAGTACGCAGTTTCTGAATTTTCTTCATGAAACGTTCAACTAAGTCACAAGCGATATCATCGACGCGTGAATCGTTATTACCGAATTGTGGATATTCACCTTCGATTTCGAAGTCAACAGCAATGCCATCTTCGTCACGGATAGGTTTAACTTTAGCGTATTTGATAGCAGACAGTGAGTCAGCAGCAACTGACAGACCAGCGATACCACACGCCATAGTACGATAAACATCACGGTCATGCAGTGCCATCAATGCAGCTTCATAGCTGTATTTGTCATGCATGTAGTGAATGATGTTCAGTGCAGTGACATACTGAGTTGCCAACCAATCCATGAAGTGATCCATACGATCCATCACTACGTCGAAGTCAAGAACTTCGTCGAGGATCGGTTCGTGTTTTGGACCTACTTGCATTTTCAGTTTTTCATCAACACCACCATTGATGGTATACAGCATGGTTTTCGCTAAGTTAGCGCGAGCACCGAAGAACTGCATTTGTTTACCAACAATCATTGGGCTGACGCAGCAAGCGATAGCGTAATCATCGCTGTTGAAGTCAGGACGCATTAAGTCATCGTTTTCATACTGGATAGATGATGTATCGATAGAAACTTTAGCGGCATATTTTTTGAAGTTCAGAGGCAGTTTTTCTGACCACAGAATAGTCATGTTAGGCTCAGGAGATGGGCCCATGGTATACAGTGTGTTCAAGAAACGGAAAGTGGTTTTAGTTACTAGAGTACGGCCATCAAGACCCATACCGGCTAGTGATTCCGTTGCCCAGATTGGGTCACCAGAGAACAGTTCATCATATTCTGGTGTACGTAGGAAACGAACCATACGCAGTTTCATGACCAAGTGGTCAATCAGTTCTTGAGCTTCTTGTTCAGTTAGTTTACCCGCATCCATATCACGTTGGATGTAGATATCTAAGAAAGTCGATACACGACCAAATGACATTGCCGCGCCGTTTTGAGATTTAACAGCGGCTAAATAACCGAAGTAAGTCCATTGAACAGCTTCTTGAGCATTTTTAGCAGGGCCTGAGATATCGCAACCATATTTAGCAGCCATTTCTTTCATTTGGCCTAGTGCGCGATGTTGCTCAGAGATTTCTTCACGTAGCTGAATGGTCATTTCCAGATCTTCACCGGATTCCATTTTTGCTTGCAAAGAATTAAATTGTTTAACTTTATCTTTCATCAGGTAGTCGATACCGTATACCGCGATACGACGGTAGTCACCGATGATACGGCCACGGCCATACGCATCTGGCAGACCTGTCAGGATACCTGATTTACGACATTTGATGATGTCTGGTGTATAAACATCGAATACACCCTGGTTATGGGTTTTACGATATTCAGAGAAAATTTTATTAACCATCGGGTCAAGTTCGCGATTGTAAGCTTTGCATGAGCTTTCAATCATACGAATACCACCGTATGGGATCAGAGCACGTTTCAGTGGCGCATCAGTTTGCAAGCCAACAACACGTTCTAAATCTTTCTCGATGTAACCCGCATCGTGAGAGGTAATAGTCGAAGCAATGTCAGTATCAAAATCGACCGGCGCATGTGTACGGTTTTCAATTTTGATGCCATCCATAACTTTGTCCCACAAAGCATCAGTGGCTTTGGTAGAACCGGTCAGGAAGGATTCATCGCCTTCATACGGGGTGTAGTTTTTCTGGATGAAATCACGCAGATTAACTTCGTTCTGCCATTCACCTTGTGTAAAACCTTGCCATGCTGAAGCGAATTTTTCATTTAATTCGGTCATGATACTTTTACCTTTTAACAATGGATCTTTTAAGGATCTTAATAAACTTTTCAACTACATAATGAAGAGTCTTATTGATGACTATCATCACGTAAGTGCATAAACCAGTAAATCAAACCGACTAACAACGTACCACCTATGATATTACCAATAGTAACTGGAATTAGGTTGTCAGAGATAAAATGTCCGATAGTCAAATGAGAAAATTGCTCTGGCGCTGAACCAATCTGGGCCCAAAACTCAGCAGGAGCAAATTCTTTTATGACAATACCTAAAGGGATCATAAACATATTGGCAATACTATGCTCGAAGCCGCTAGCGACAAACATCGCGATAGGCAGAATAAGCACTAATAACTTGTCAGTAAGACTGCGGCCTGAATAGCTCATCCAGACAGCCAAGCAAACCATCATATTGGCTAGAATACCTAAGCAAACGGCTTCAATGAAGGTATGGTGTAACTTGTGATCAGCGGTCTGTAATACATTTAATCCCCACTGACCGTTTGCTGCCGTATATTGGCCCGCGAACCAAATAAGTGCAACAAAGAATAATGCGCCAATCAAATTACCAATATAGACATTAAACCAGTTGAGGAACATTTGTCCCCAAGTAATTCGACCGGTGGCTTTAGATACAATGGTTAATACTGTTGATGTAAATAAATCAGCACCACAAATAACCACCAATATTAAACCGAGAGAGAAACAGATACCGCCAATTAATTTAGTAAATCCGAAAGGAGCGGTAGAGGCACCTGTAGTTGCTGTAATATAGAAAACGAAAGCAATAGAAATAAAAATCCCGGCGGTGAAGGCTGACAAATAAGTAATTGCCGGATGTTTGTTTGCTTTATACACACAAGCATCGTCAGCAACTTTTGCCATGATAGCCGGAGGTAAAAGATTAAAAGGGTTGTCAGCTTTCATACTAACACTCTCTTATAAAGTTAATTAATTATTGTACGCAATTATAGTATCAAAGGGGGGAAAATAGATATTTGACGTGGATCATAAACTCAGCGTAGATTTAAGGATTTTATGTTTAAATTATGTTAAATAAATCTGTAATTTAATGAAAATAAAAGAAAAAATAAATTTTAATATTTGTGTGATTTTTTTAAAATACCCGCTAGTAACATCCTAAAAGTAAAAAATCAGGCTAAAATGTCAGTTTAATGTTATTGATGATTGACTTATTAACCTGATTTTTACTTTATAACAGCTATTTGTTCTTAACCCATTGTATTAGTATGGTTATTTCGCAGCGGTTATTTTTGCTTTTTGTAATTTTTCATAGGCAGCTAATAATGCCTGATGTGCGGGAAGCGAGGATAATTGTTCGTCGATAGCCCATAAGCCATAAAAACAATTCTCACCAGCGATGGCAGATGATGCTGCATCTACGGTATCTGCGCCATACATATGTACAAATGCATCATAATATTGAGCAGGATCTCTTTCATCTTCTTGATTAAGCAGCAATAAAGTATGTAGACAACGGTAATAATTGGCACGTTCAGGGGTAAACACGGAACTATTAAAATCTTGCGTCCATTCAACCCAAATAAGCGCTTGCTCTAAATCACCACCTGCTAATGCTAGCATGGATTTTAATTCTCCGATGCGCAAATTACTCCAGCCATTATCTTTGCCTACTGCCAGACCTAATAATTCACGTACGCGGGTAAAATCATCTAAGCCTTCGTCATCCAGTTGCTCAATAAATGATAAATATTCTTCAGCTGACCATTGGCTCTCTGGCAGACTAATAATCACCTCGCGCAGATGTGCCCCCATGGTATTATTCGCAATATGCAGATCTTCCACAGGATAAATATCGGACATACCAGGCACTAAAATACGGCATGCGTAGACGCCTAAATGAGAGTAATCAGCGATATAAACTTCAGCATCTAACTGATTATAAATAGCCATAAGGGTAGAGAATTCTTCTTGAGTTGTCCCTTTAAATGACCACTCGACAAATGGATAATCAGCCTCTTTTTTAAATAAGTCCCAACTAATTAAACCACTTGAATCAATAAAGTGAGTTTCGAGATTAGTATTATCCGCCACTTCTTCATCGTCAAACGTCGGTGCATTAAACACATCGAGATCTTTTAAACCACGACCCTGTAATAATTCTGTCACTGTACGCTCTAGGGCGACACTAAAATCGGGGTGTGCACCAAACGAAGCGAAGCATGTACCATTGGCTGGATTGAATAAAATCACACAAATAACTGGATATTCGCCCCCTAATGATGCGTCATAGCAGAAAATTGGAAAGCCTTCTTGTTCTAAGGTATTTACCGCTTCTACCACGCTTGGGTATTTATTCATTACTTCAGCAGGGATCAGCGGAAGGCTGATACATTCAGAGATAATACGATTTTTAACATAGCGCTCGAAAATTTCAGATAATCCCTGAACTCGTGCTTCGTTAGCGGTATTTCCCGCTGACATACCGTTTGAAACATATAGATTACCAATGATGTTCATTGGAATATATACCGTTTGATTGTCTGATTGACGCGTGAATGGTAGCGCGCAGATCCCACGTTCGGTATTGCCGGATTGAAAATCAATCAATTGGCTGCCACCTAGGGCATTATCAGGATCGTAAAATTTTAATAAACCTGCGTCTAAAATTCCGTCGGGTAAGCTGTCATCTTCGGTTAAAGGAAACCACTTTTCATTAGGATAATGAACAAATTCACCGTCCGCGATGTTTTTACCTAAATAGAAATCAGCAAAAAAATAATTGGTTGAGAGACGCTCAAAATATTCACCCAAAGCAGAGGCTAATGCGGCTTTTTTAGTGCTGCCTTTACCGTTGGTAAAGCACAGCGAACAGTCACGATCACGAATATGTACTGACCAGACGTTAGGTACAGGATTCAGCCAGGAGGCTTCTTCGATATTAAATCCTAGAGAGTGTAATTTATCTTGAAACGAGGCTATCGAATCTTCGAGGGCGGCATCTTTGCCAGGGATAAATGTTTGAGTCATGTCAGTCACTTGATAATGATGTTTTTAGAAAACCTATGATACGGACTTTTTGTTATTCTCTCTATGCTTTTTACTGTTTAGCCAACAACGTGTTCGATAGCTGTACATGGTTTTAAATATCGCTTTGAATATAATGTGGAATATAGTTTTATTATTTTTTGTACATAATTAATAATCAACTAAATTAAAAGAGAATTTTGCGATTGACTAGTGCTTATTCGCTTGTTTAACCACAATATTAGCGCTAATTAATGCGAATAGAGGGACTGCTGCAAATAATATAAATAGCCAAGCGGCGGCTGATTTAGCGCCATCTATTCCTCCGGGGAGCGAAAGCCCTGCTGAATTAGCGATTAAGCCAGCTATAGATGCACCAAAGGCGGTTGAAAATAGTTGTAGTGTAGTTATCGCCGCAGAGGCTTTATCCGCATCTTGTTGACGTGAAACAGTTAATATCCGCGTCAGTAAATGGGGCCATGCCATTCCTATTCCGCTGCCAGCAAAAAATAATGCGAGGCAAATTATTATTAATTGATAATTTTCTAGCTCAATAATATTCGTGATAAACAGCGCGAGAATAACTAAGGCAAATAGTGTGAGTGTAGGGCCACGGCAGATTAATTTGCGGGCGATTACTGGCGTTACTCCGGAGGCTAAAATCGCGCTAGAAGACCAACCGGCTCCGACTAATGCCGCGAGATATCCCGAGGCTAAGGGAGGAACATCATGCAGAACTTGTAAAAAATAAGGAACAAAAACTTCTGTTTGTACGCTAAAACCTAATAACGCCATGGTCAAATAAATTGGCGCTAAAGGAGCGGATAGCCGAAAAGTATCTTGTGGAAATAAGCAGTTTACTCCTCTTTTTTCAAGATTGACTAGGGCATAACATAATGTACAAGCGGCCATAAGTCCTAAAATGGGCACCCATATTTTTTGGCTGAGACTGCCGAGAGAAATAGCCAAAACCGCCATCGAAAGCAGCAATAATTGGCGATAGGGAATTTTTTCTAGCACGGTGCTGCGATGATTTTGATTAGGCAATACACGCCATGTAAGATACATATAGGGCAGCCCAACGATAGCTAGACACCAAAATGCCCCGCGCCAAAGAGTATATTCTGCAAAAAAACCACCTAATGCTGGCCCCAAAAGTGTTGCCATTCCCCACATACTCGACATCATTGCCAGTACCCTTGACCAGAGATATTGAGGGAAAACAAGATGAACCATGGAATAAGATAAGGTGAGTAAAATTCCTCCGCCAGCGCCTTGAATTATACGTCCTAGTAACATGAGTAGCATCGAGGGGGTGAGGGCACAAATAATCGTGCCGGTAATAAAAATCAGTGTTGCGATAAGATAACTTTTTCTCGGACCGAGGCGGGATAAAATTCGAGAAGTCAGAGCCGAGAGAATAATGGATGACAGAATAAACAGTGTGGTGTTCCAAGCATAAAAGTCTAGGCCGCCAATATCACGTACTACGGAAGGTAAAGTCGTAATAGTGATGTAGACATTGACCGCATGCAGAACGATCCCTCCGGTTAGCGCCAAGATGAACCAAAGATATTGACCTGTAAGTAATGTGCTCCAACCGCCATGATTGGGTTGTTCCGTTTGACTCATTCATTCATCCTTCAACAATCAATTAGCGCGATATTTATGATGAGAAATCAATGAGTCGCTATTGATATCATCGTATTCTCATTTCGCTTACTTTGTTCTGTTTGTTGTTTCTGCGTTTAGTCTTTGGGGGATCGTTCTTAGATACGGGTTCTTTTGAACGTTAATTTTTGATAGTTAGTCTTTGAAAACTGATTGTTTAAGCGGTCTTTTAATGTGATTTTTGATACTAGAGATTAGTGTAATATTACGTCGAGTGATTATCAAATTTATTGGTTAGAGAATGCAAATACGAGGCAAAATAAAATCCGCATGTGGTTTGCACATACGGATTTCAGAGGAAATTGACTAGAATAATTGCTCCGTAGCGTTTTGGTTACTTACTGGACATTAAAAGTAATGCATATGACTAAAACAGATCATAACCAGAGCACAAAACACCGATATAGCCAAGTTATACGGCAAGCTATAGGATGAAGTTACAGAGCCAATAAAAAGATACTATTATTCACCTTTCGCTTCATGAGCATCATTGTTATCACGGCAATCACCATCAGCACAATGACCATACAGGTATAGGCTGTGGTTTGATAATTTAATTCCGTGACGCGCCGCGATATTTTTCTGACGAGTCTCAATTGATTCATCAGTAAATTCAATAACTTTGCCACAATCAAGGCAGATAAGATGGTCATGATGATGCTGCTGTGTTAGTTCGAAGACAGATTTACCACCTTCAAAATTATGGCGAGTCACAATACCAGCATCGTCAAATTGGTTTAATACACGGTACACTGTTGCGAGGCCAATCTCTTCGCCTAAATCAATCAGCTTTTTATAGAGATCTTCCGCACTGACATGATGGCACTCAGGATCTTGAAGCACTTCCAGTATCTTCAAGCGTGGAAGTGTAACTTTCAGCCCAGCATTCTTTAATGCTTTATTGTTGTCGGTCATGCGGATTTATCCTGTAACTTTATTCATGAATTTAATAATAACTAAACATAATTAACAGAAAAAAGAGATTTCTATTAAACGATTTCACAATTATAGGCTTAGTGAGAGTAAATAGAAACCAATCATGTCTCATTATTACCATATACCCAACATCATATAAATTGCAGTCGCCGTGTTTATTGAATCAATTTTTAGGTTATATTTTCGCGTTCTATCTATGTTTACGATGCTATTTATTGGTCGTTAGTGACATTATTTGCTGCATATCGCGCCAAAATAAACGTTAGATAGTTGAAAAAATAGCCAACTGCGACTCATGTTTACTGTAGTTCATCTACAGTTAAAATTATGTTGAGTAACTTTCTGCTCAGCCACATGTGTGTTTAGCCACATGTGATATTAACCAATAATTTCAGAGAGAGACATCTCGTCAGAAATTTGTTTAACCCATGCATCCACTCGCTCTTCAGTGAGTTCAGGTTGCCGGTCTTCATCAATGGCTAAACCGATAAAATGACTATCATCCGCCAGTCCTTTAGAGGCTTCGAAGTGATAGCCTTCAGTTGGCCAATGACCAACAATAACAGCGCCTCTTGGTTCAATAATGTCACGAATAGTGCCCATTGCATCGCAGAAATATTCCGCATAATCTTCTTGGTCACCACAACCGAAAAGAGCGACTAATTTACCCTCGAAATCAATTTCTTCGAGCGTAGGGAAAAAGTCATCCCAATCACACTGAGCTTCACCATAATACCAGGTTGGAATACCCAGTAGCAGGATATCAAATTCAGCGATATCTTCTTTGCTGCTTTTTGCGATATCGTGAACTTCTGCCACATCTTTACCCAGTTTTTGCTGGATCATTTTGGCAATATTTTCTGTATTACCTGTGTCACTACCGAAGAAAATACCTACGATTGCCATAAAGTGAGTCAACCTCTTCTGTTTCTGTCAGGGCTGTCAGTCAGTTTCTGACGCCAAATTTGTGCTGAATGATTACCATTAATGATAGCATTATGCTTTCTATTTTGGCCAAACTATCAGGATAAATCTGTCAAATTTGTGTGGTTAGCATTGTGGATGATGACGTTTAATCTTTCGCCGGCAGAAGTGACTGCTCAAGCTGAGCCATCAATATCTGTTCGATAAGTTCACTGCGACTGATGTTCTGTTGCTCTGCCAATTGGTTCAGTATTGCAACGGCGTCTTCATTTAATTTTAGTTCAACCCGACGTAATCCTTTGACTTTATCTCGTCTTAATTGATTGCGTTTGTTGATTTTTAATTGTTCATCCCGTGATAACGGGCTTGTCTTCGGTCGCCCAGGCCTACGTTCGTTCGCGAACAAATCAAGAGTGGTGCGATCAGTTTGTTCTTTTGCCATATCTAGTAAGTGTTAAAGGGCGAGTACCAAGGATCCAGCGCGCAATCATACCTTAGCTGCCTGCATATCGCTACTATTGCGGAGCGATGAAGCGCTGTTATCGATTAAAATATCAGCGCTTATTTAAAAAAATATCCCGAGCGAATAAAAAAACAGCAACTTCTAACTACTGATACTAATTAACGGGTTTGCTGTTGCCATAATTGCGCATATAAGCCTTGTTGTTGTAGCAAATTATGATGATTATCAAACTCGACAATCTCGCCATTATGGATAACGCAAATTCTGTCGGTATACCGTAGAGTATTTAGCCGATGTGCGATACTAATTACGGTTCTACCGGTGGTGATTTCTGCCATATTAGTCATAATTGCAGCTTCAGATTCATAATCTAAAGTCGATGTAATTGTGATTGCTGGATGTGTGAATTTAACCTTTACATATCAGCCAGTTAAAAGAGTTAGATGTGGCTTTTGACTGGCTTTATTATTCGACTGTGTCGAAATTGTGACGTGCTCACTATATTTGGTTAAATGTTGACCACTGAAATGAGCGTATTTCTGAACCATTTCTAATGTCTCCCATCCTCCCATTTCTTTCAACACCATGAGCGGCGTTCCACTTTGTGCATGCCAACTTGCCCATGTGTGCCTTAGATCATGAAAAGTGAAATCTGTTATGTCTGAGTCAGCTAATGCCTTGTCATAACATTCCCGATAATAACCAGCTCTTTTCATTCCGTTATTGGAGAAAACATAGTCGCCTTCCTTTTCAATGCTATTGAGTATTTCAATGGCAACATCATTTAGAGGAACTGGTCTAGCTTTTCCTGATTTAGCATTATCAGCAGTAACATGGGCTACCCGTCTAGCCACATCAACACTTTTCCATTTCAGAGAAAGGATCTCACTTTTTCTCATCCCTGTTAGGAGTGCTATTGACACAAGATCTCTCATCCACTTAATTTTAATATTAGAAAGGAGTAGCTCAGCTTCCCGCTTTTCTAGCCACCTAACCCTTACAGTCGGCTCTTTCATTCTGGGTATATAGGATGATTTAAGCAACCATCCCATCTTGTGAGCCAACGAAAAAGCACGCATAATAAATGAGCGGTATCTATTTTGCGTAGCGTTGGATAGCTTTCTCTTTGTTTGAGGGTTGTACAGTGGCAAAGAGTGAGCTATCTCATCGCTGGTTATGGTGGATATTTTTCTCCCCCTAAAGATCTGCAGAAAGTAGTCTGCATAAGCAAGTTTTACTTGATATGAGGCTTGACCTTCTGCGTCCTTTAAGGTGAGTAATATCATTTCTTCAAATGACCTATCAGGCAATTTGTCTAACTTCTCCATCTGCCATAGTTCATGTTTTAACTTGTCATGATATTCCTGAGCTTTGACTTTATCCTCCGTGCAAGCAGATTTTCTAATTCTCTCTCCGCTTGGTGTTGCGACGTCAACCCAGTATTTTTTACCTCTTTTGTAGATCGGCATGCTTTTCTCCCACTACCGACTACAGCCAGCCGATAGACATTATTGTCGTTAAACTGCGCCTGTTCAAATTTTTTCAGGCTTTCCTTGTTTGCACGCCAAGATCCACCGACCTTAAACATGTAGTATTTTGATGGCTTTCTATATATGGTGCCTTTTGATAGATTTAATAGCTTTGAGTATTCTTCTACCGTGTAATACGAGTCATTCACTATTAATCTCCTTATCGATATTATTCACATACCAAATAAGCCAAAGTTTAGGCGTGAAATTTTTATGTTTATCTGTGAGTGTTAATTTAAATTTAGGCAGGTATTGATTAAGAATTAAAGTGCTTTGTTTATCGCTGAGTTTCTTGAGTTGTTTTAACTTATTGCGGCATTCGCGGGCTATCTTCCTGCGCCCATTTTCTAGTATTACATCATCCATTTTTTCGTTTATATTGCTCATGATCATCTCCGCAATCTTTGCTGCAATATGCGCTATTAGTTGCCGCTGGTAATTCTTCGCACCAGACGCACATTCCATTTATCGATTTAATTATTGGAGGTCGATTTAACATTGCATTTTTTATATTTAATTCATTAAGTTCATTTGCTGAGTCGATAATATCCATAATTCACCTATGCTATTTTCCATTCATTAATAAATAAACTTCCATGGCAATTCGATAATAATTATCACCAATAATTTCTATGCAGTGATTATTAAATTGACGAGCTGACCAAGTATTATTAACTCGCACCATGCTAATACCATTCTCAATAATAATTGGCATTGCTTGGATAGGATTAGTACATGGAGAGTAAACATAATCATCAACATAAATATTAGGTTCTGCGCCCCAATAATCTAACCTCAATTTCTCAGCAATCTTTTCATTAATCTCGAAGTCAGAGAGTTCGGTGTATTTATTCATTGATAACCTCGCATTCGTAACCTATATAAAAAGAAAATGGCGAATTAAAAACTTCTTTACGGTCACACACACATCCAATGTTAATCATCTCCTCGCCAGATACGTATGCTAGACCATCACTTATTCCTCCATCTATTCTCATGAGATTAGCAGTAATAGGAAATTTTTTAGTGAAGGTAAATCCTTCATGACCACTATAACCACCATCATTTAATAATTTAATTTTCATTCCACACCTCTCCGCACTTAATTTCAACATCCCGCACCTGCATTATTTGCATAGCACGGCTCTCGCATTCTTGCTGTGTGTATATTTGCTCTGTAACAGGCACAGCAGAACCCTGTATTAGCATGAGTAATACATATCCGATTATTTGCATGAATTGTTGCTCTGAATTTTAGGTATAAAAAACCCTGCTAGTGCAGGGTGATGATTATTTCATTTCATTGAGAGATTTGGTTACTTCCCATTCTTTTTTTAAAATAACTTTTATTTCAATAGAAAGTTGCTCTATTTCATTTCTTGTTTTTTTTAAGTTGTTGTCTGTGGTTTTTTTATTTAAATGATTTAAAATATTTTCTAGTTTTGTCTTTACATTTGATGATTCTATAGGTTGACTTCCATCTTTATTGGCAGGTAAAAGCAACTCTAGGTAATTTATCTGACATAATAGTTCATAGTATTTAGATCTATGCTCTATATAAAAAAGTTTAGCATTGGTATCGCGAGATTTTATTAATGATTTTATTTGTATGATGAACTGTAGGTGTCCAATTATTTCTGATGATGTTTTTCTCAAATCATTAATCCAAGCCTGCCTCATTGGCGCAATATTATTTGTTATCATTTGCTGGCGTAGTGCTTTTTTACTTTCATTGATTTTTTTATTCTCATAAAAATACTTGGTAAAAAATCCAATAGCACCACCAATTACCAAACAAACTACACTTATAATTGCCGTTCCCATTGTCACAATATCTTTATCTGTAGCTAAGTGTGATATTTCACTCATTTTTATTGTCCTTAACATAAATTAAAGCAGGAATCATACTCACATCCATGTGACTAATCCACTGTCAAAATGCCTCCTTAACTCGCCTTTTTGAACTCAATCACCCATACCCAATCGTTATTCATCCAGCTATCAATTCCGTATACGCCAATCCATACAGCGGCGAAGTCAGATGTGCATGAATTCAATTTCCCATCGAACCCTTCGGCTTTAGCATCGCTTTCACTGATATCATTTACTTGCTGCAACCAAACATCAGTAATTTCTATTTTCCCTTTGATATTACCGTCCTTGTCTGCAACGTTGATGATGTCGCCAATTTCACCATACGGGCAATCAACATCAACAAACCCATGCCGCCATGCAGAACATACTTGCTCTGATAGTGTGTAACCTTCCTGCCATGCACCTAACTTGCGTAACTCTTCCTCGGTTACTTTTGGTTGTGGCTCAATCGGTCTGCGAGTCTGCGTTTTTCTGCCATCCATGACAGCCGCTAACATTGCGTCGTTAAACTTGATTCTGTCTTTCATCACTCCACCTTTTTAATATTTGCAATTGCTAATTCCATTTTATGACGTGCTGATGAATTAGATGAATGAACAATAATTTCAGGCGGTTTAAATCCGTTTAAGTAAACCTGTTCTTCTATCCACAATAAAACGTCATAGCCTGTACCGCGTTCGTCATCACCTAAATCATGGTCTAGGCTAATTAATTCAACCTCGCCAGTTTCCAGTAATTTAATTGCTTCATCAGGCCAGTAAACACGCACAAATCCTTTTGGTGTTTGGCGTTCATCATCGAGATAGACTTTCATGTTCATTCCTCAGGCTGTACCCACATATCAACAACATCACCCGTGATTTCAGCTATAATCTCTGCCCTTTCATCTTCAGATAATTTTTCCCATTCTGATTCTGTGTAACCAATATCAGTGCTACATGTAGAGCCTTGATTGTTCGTTCTTGCATATAGCAGCATCTGCTTATCCATATTCATTCCTCTTCATTGCATCCCTGCGAGTTAAATTAAGCTGTCCAGCTATATTTGTGCTTTTAATAAATCAATGATTTGTCTAATGCCTTCATTAAGTTCAACGCCTTCGCCTTTGCAATAATCAAAAATCATATCTTTCATCTTGTATTCGTTAATTTTATTTGAATCCAAGAATGGAGAAACACGAACTTCGAATAACATAGCCAGAGTGTTTTTCTCTATTTCTACTTGCTCATCTCTACTCATAGCGTTCCACTGACTCTCGGTAACGCTTAACGAAACACCATTCACTTCATTGCCGAATTCATCGTATGCAGCTAATTTCATTTTTCTTGTCATATCTATCTCCTGTTTGCATCCTTGCACTGAGTCCGTGGGTTGAATTACATGATTAACACGCCATTCCTTAGCGTGATATCATCAGGTGTAACGCCTAACTCTTTTGCTACTTCGTGTTTGAGGGATAGGTATTTCAGCATGAAATTAGGGTCATTAATTTCCTCTACGCTCACCTCTTTGCCAATAAAACTAAATCGACCACTGAAATATGATCCGTGTTGTGTGTAATCGTCATTCAGTAATTCGTCGATTGCCTCTTCATCAATAGTTACTTTTTCCATATCAGTGCCAACAATTAACTTTGGCTCGTAATCAATACTCATGGCTATATCCTTTGGTTAAATCACATAAATAGCGTGGCGTGGGTAGGGGAGGCCGATAGGCGCGAATGGGATATCATCTGAGAAGTCCATCGGTGGTTCGTTGTGCTGAGCTGGTTGCCTTTGCTGTGACTGTTGAAGTTGCCCCCATCCACCTTGTTGCTGTGTTGATTGTGACTGTGGTTTCTTGTCTAGAAACTTCACGATGCCGTCCATGCCCACAGTGACCTCAGTCGAATATTTATCTTGGCCTGATTGGTCTTGCCATTTTCTAGTCCTGAATTTTCCCTTTACAAAAACTAGTGAACCTTTTTTAAGATACTCACCAACGTTTTCAGCTAACTTTCCAAACACAACAACACGTATCCATTCAGTTTTTTCTTTTTGCTCACCAGACTTTTTATCTCTCCATCGTTCAGAGCATCCGATAGACATAGTTGCGATAGCGTCACCGCTAGGTTGGTATCGAATTTCAGGGTCATTACCAAGATGACCAATAATATTTACTTCGTTTAGCACGGCTTACCCCACTGATTGCCAAATTGAACACCTAATTTATTTAAACCCTGATCCATTACTTCAATGAACTCGGGTACGAATTCGTCGAATTCTTTCATCATTTTTTCGTCACGAACGACAGGGAAATATGCGATTTCTTTCCCTGCTGGCATCCGAGGGTCATAGTTTGCAAAGTGCCAGATATCCTTACCTGTAACCCACATGGAATATTGAACTTGAGCCACATATTCCCTTTTCATTGCATCGATTCCATTCAATGCTAAGTCTATAAATACGTCCGTGTTATTTGGGCATTTAAGCTCTAATCCTGAGCCATCACTACAAATTCCGTCCGGTGAGCAAGCTATCCGTAGTTGCTCATCTTTGAATATTATTGGCACTTCCTTTGCCGTTAACCCGGTGTAAAACTCGAATGTCATCCTTGCTTCTAATTCGTAGTTTTTACCCCATTCCAGCGTCCTCGCTGATACTTCCTTGTAAACTCCCGTGCAGACTTCACCAATAAGGGTGTTTAAATATGTTTTCTTTGTGTCTGGCCATTTATTGCCGGACCTTGGTTTAGAGATAACTTTCCATGCCTCTGAGGCGGTTACAACTCCTAACCTGATTGACAACCACTCTTCGCTTCCTTGCTCTACTTTGGTTAAATCGATACCTGTTTTGCTTAGAATGATGTCATTGCTAATCATTTTCCTGTTGCCTTTTTCCTTAGCATGTCAATGATCACATTTGCCTCAAATGCTGTTATCTCAGTAGGGTGTGATATTGTGCGCTTGAATTTTTTGCTAATGAATTCCATAAATGCATCACTCCATTCGCCATCTACCTTGATCATGAGCGCTGTGATTTCATTCATTTGCTGTTCACTAGCGGGAGTAACATCACGAGGCTGTGACCGTTCATTTTTAAAGTCGATGCCTTCACCAGCTTCGGTGTTAACGTAGTCAATGGCTTGGTCTAGTCGTTCTCTGCGAGGCCAGTATTTAGCAGCTTGCTTAACAACAGTTTTCAGTATCATTTGCTCTTCATCTGTAACCCAAGGGCATTTTGCCTTTTTGGATATCCAAGCTTTCCAAGCTGATGACCTATCACGGATTGCATAGATATCTGCAATAGCCATTGTGTGAGTTAAGTAGTCGCCATCTTCTGTTTTGACTACCGTGTAAGCGCCGACTATTTCGCCTCTTTGCTCTTGTGTAGCAAAGGCGTTGTATTCATGGCGAGGTGCGGTATCTATTGAGGTGAGCTGAAAGTTATCATTCTGGCGTACAATACTTGATTGGCACCACTTGATAGCGCCTGACTGCTGGGCTATATGCATTAATCCCATGTAGCTAATATCTAGGCATACTTTCTTATCACGAGGAACTAAGTAAGCTAGTTTTTGCGCTGGGTTTAAGCTAATGCCAATTGCCGCAATATTCATTACAGCACTTCGAACTGAAACAACGTTATTCACAGCGACATTTGCCAGAAAGTCATTATTAGCAAATATCTGCATAGCAAATTCAGACTCCCTTTTAAATGCTATGCTTGGCTCGCTGCATACCTGCTCAAACTCCGTTTTAAGCGGGTTAATAATTTCATATACCTTTTGAACTGCTGTGCTCACAATAGCCTCCTTTCGCTTTTTGCAGCCTCAAAAAAAGCGTTCCATGCTTCATCTGATTCTTGAGTGGTCATTTTCCTTATGACCGATGAGGGAAGGGCATCATAAAACCGCTGAGCCATTTCATTAGTTAGCTCATCATCCTGATTTGCTAGGTGCTCACGGTCTGGAATATTGACGAAATTTTCATACTCTGAAATTCTCATGCTGCCTCCTTGGCCATCTTCGCAATTTCCGTTTGCACCATATCCAATAACTCAGCTAGCGATCCATGCTTAGCTGCATGACTAATTACTTCTTCAAATGGGCTTTCCATAGCCAAAAATAGCGCGTCCGTGTCGCCGGTTACTGCTATTACATCGCGTGATTCGATGATTATTTCACCGTCCTTGGTGTAGGCTCCTCCATGTTTAATTGTTACGGACATAAATGGCTCCTAGTTCAAAAAAGACGGGAGTAAGATAAAAGTCATAACCACTATCGTTGCAAAGTAGAGCTTCCAACTTGGCTCATCTTTTTTTGTCTGACGCTTGCTTGCTATAGATGATCGAGTGGCTTGCGGTTTGCTTGGCTTAACCATGAATCCATCTCGCATTGCACGGTTATATTTCTGATTTGTATGCATGATTAATCCTCACGTATCTTTCGATAGCGATAGTTATTTGGGGTCTGGTGTTGGTGCGGTGGGTTACTTGATTGGTGCTTCTGGCATAGGTTGCCAATGCGTGACTTTTTGGCTTAAATACCATTTCGTATGCATTAGATTTCCGTGTTCATCTCGTCCGTTAGTTATGTCTCCGAAATAGTCATCCACATGAACCATATCCATTCCGCCGTGACCCTCCCAATAAGCTAATACGGAGTAATCACCAAGTTCTGGCTGTCGCTCATCGCAGCGAATCCAGCCGTTATTATCATTTGCCATTTCCTATGTTCCTTATGTGCGTATTCCTCACTATTAATAGCGATATGAATACTATTGATGAATAGTGTTAATATGAGTTATTCTGAAAAACTAACATTGGGCTTATATGGATAATTTAATATGAACTTAACCCCTGAACAGCTTGAAGAAGTCATTCAAAAAGCAGTAGAGAAAGCGATAACTCGATCTTTTATTAAGTATTTGAAGTTCACTATAGGAATACCAGTAATCTTAATTATCGTGCTAGGAGTGTTTGCTTTGTTAGTTCGGCAATAAGCGAGTCATTATGTCCTTATATAAAACCATCGTGATTAAACCACGGTGCAGGCGTGCCTTTAAACTCCATATCACCCCCTAGCCTTTAACATTGCATCTGCATACGTATAAGCAAGTTTTGCATAATAATCAGAAGCCTCTTTAACCGAAGTAAAAGCGACATTACTCGCATCACTATGAGATAAACACCCATTTAGTGCAGCCATAGCGAACTTGTCGCGTAATTCTTCCAGTTGCCACGGTAAATTCTTTTTATCTGTCATACTCCATCCGTTATTAACTAAGGCAACAGTTTCCATTTTGGAAATAGTTGCTCTATCTCCTATCTATTAATCAACTCACCACAGCCCACCGCAATGGACTGTAATTAGTTAACTGTGCCTGCTTTTAACCACGTCAGGCGAGGTGGTTCTCCTGTACCCCTACAGCGAGAAATCGGCTATAATCCACTCACCCCTACAGAATAAGAGATTATCAACCATGCCGAATTGGATTGAGGCAGTGATTGCCTATTTAAAACAAAACACATCATTGAGGTTCAATATGTTTTGGTTGTTATCTTGGTTTGCGTTATTAATATTTACTCCCATTGGGTATATTGAATTTATTAACTCCAAGCTCCTTCAGTGGGACAATCCATATATAGTGTCGTCATTATTTTTTGTTCCAGTGAGTTACTTTATTTCATATTTTGTTAAGTTATTCATTAAGTTATGTATTGACTTAAACAGAGCGTTAACACAAGTAAGATTAAATAAAAAAAAGAAAAACAATATTAATAATGTCACCGACAAGGAAGCTTCGATTATTGCAATCTTTGCTGAAATAGGTCTGGATAGCGAATTGTCTTTTGATTCAATGAATGAAAAAGGTGTCATCGAATTATTTAATAAAGGAATAATCGAACCAATTAGAGGTGACTATATTAACGAGCCTAATTGCAGATATAGGATTACTAGAAATTACCTTAAAGATATAGAATACGCCCTAGTAAATAACACTAAAATACGTAAAGCATATGAAGAGGTAAGGTAAGCCCATCCGTGGGCTTTAAGCTCTCAATTCGGCTCTTAACGTTAGAGCCATAGATATATACATCATGCGAACACTCATGCTTTTCGCTGATTTAGCTCTTTTCTTGTATTCAACATAGTCGCGTTGTAATTCTGCTTTATTTTCCATGGTATACCCCTTGTTTAGGCTCTCGCTGTCACTTCGCCAGACTCTAATAATGTTCCTGACTTACGATATTTAGCTGAGTAAATACTAGAATTTGGCAAGCAGGTATTATCTGCTGAGTCATAAACTTTAGTGCTGCGAACTGAAATTGCTTTTTCAACTCGGCTAATTGGCTTGCGTGTTAGTGATAAGGTAGGGCGTTTTATTTCTTCTACTGATTCGCCATGTATTGCAGTTTTTAATCTTTCAGTTAATGCGTGCGCTTCCTGCAATGCTTTTCTGCGTTCCATTCTGCGTGATCTGGCGTTGTTATAGCCGTGAAAGTTACACATAGTTTTCTCCTTTCAGTTTGCTTTGGTGATTGGTGGTAGGTGCTGATCTCCTACTTTCGGTGTTACGTCATGCGACATGCGACTTACTGAGTTATTGCCGATCCCTATCTTGCTAATCAGCCTTAGCGTTCACCAATCCCAAAACATACTGTCTTTGGTTTGCGCTTTTACAGCGCTATCTGCTTAAAGAGCGAACATCCTGTTTATCTATGGCTCCATGCCTTCGATGTGTTTAAATGTATACGATTAGTAGATGGGTGTAAATACATAATGTAGACTTATTTCTTTATTTAAAGTCAACTATTTGTATTTACAGGCAATTTATTTTCAAAAAATTATTTATCTTGCGAGGAATATCACACTGGCGGGGAATTGCGGGCACAAAAAAGCCCTCGCGGGGAGGGCTTGGGGGGGGTTATTTTATTGAAAAGTTTTGTCCAGAATACCTGGCTAAAAACTCATATATGGTTAGAGTTTTGACGCCATTTTCTTTTGCTGCATTTGGTATTAAAATTCTTTTCTTGGCCCCTGCCTGTTCTTTTTCTTGAGTTATTAGTGACATCTTATGTGTCATAGCATGAGCTATTAAGAACGCGTCAGCCTTAGATATATCTGCAAAATCTTCTTTAGCTTTGTCGTGTACATTTAAGTTTTGCGACCAAACCATCAGCTTTGCATAGTTCCCTATGGATGATGCTTCATCTTCAAAAAAACTATCAGGCACTTCATTTTTAACCCATAAGCATAGCTCATCTTCTTTTCTGATAAGCTCTTTTTTAACTGCGTTGATTGAATATACCAGTCCTGTCTTGTGTAGTTCTAGTATGAAATCCCAAAATTTACGGCAGTAATTAAAGTTATAGTGAAAATATTTAGCTTCAATAAACACATTACTATCAATTAGGAAGCGATCAGAGTTCATCATCTAGACGTCCTTTTCTTATATAACTCTATGACCGTGTCTGCTTTAATATTCAAAATTCTACCAGCTTCTCTAATTGGTAAACTTTGGCTCATTGTTAGAGCAAGAACAGCATCGGTGATTTTATTGCTATTACGATAAGGTATTGTGTAGTATGGAGAGCCGCCATCACTCTTCTTTTCGGCAGAATTATAATTACGAATGCACGCGCGTCTAATCATCACGAACGTTTCGTCATCAATTAGACCAAGGTCTTTAGCTTTTATGGCACATGCGTACTCACTAACCTTGAAAAACTTAGATACATGCCTATTTATATATATGTTCTCTTCGGTGCTATGCGCTTCGCTTTTCCATTTCTTTATATATAGATCGTCAGGCATTAATATATATGCCGCAACTTTATTACAGAAAGCTTCTATTTTGTTTTCATAATCCCAGTCAGATATACCACCTTTACCAATCCAAATATGTGCAACTTCATGGAATAACGTAAATATTTGAGCTGAAAAGGAGTCTGCACCATTAACAAATACTGCAGGAGCTACAGGGTCAACTATAGAAAAGCCTCTAAACTCATCTATGTTTAACTTTCTTTTTGTACTGTTTTTAACTATTCCATTTTTAAACACGAGAATCCCTGCATTCTCGATTAGCTTACTTGCAGCTCCGAAGTAACTATCAAACCTAACTTTTTTTAAAATAGCTTCGATATCAAAGCCAATTACACTTGCTATATCTTTGCTTACAGTCTCAGCATTACTTTTTATGGTGTATTTGCCAATAAAAGGTAGTGGTATATCTGCACCGACGTCCTTCAAATAGTCTTTATACCAGTCTACTTTAAATAAGACATCTTTATATGTTTCAGTGAAATCTCTAGATAACTCAACGTACTCAGGAGACCTTCTAAAATCAGGTATTTCTAACTTTTTCTCAACAGGAGGGTGATCTAAGAAAAGGTAACCAAAAGGAATGCCTGCTAATTTAGCAAGCTTCTCCGCGATTCCTTTAGTTACTTTACCTTCCAAAAAATGATCTTGTTTTTTAGGTGTAAGGTCTTGAGCTAGGCTTAGAGTAGAAACGCCTTGCTTATCTGCTATCCATTCAATAATTTTTGGGGACAACTTTAACTCTATTGTCGCCATATCCTCACCCACTTAAAAAAACACACAAAATATATAGATAAAGTATTAATGCAAAATTAATGTGGGTCAATCAGGTTATACCTATTATTCCAAGTACATCACACCAACCACACCCTAAAACGTGTCGTCAGGCCACTGAGACTTAACCACTTTGCCTATAATCTGGCAGTTGCCATTAATCGGTATCATTTCGAACCGTGGGTTTAATGGCTCCAAATAATCTTGCCCCGACTCTCTAATTAACCGCTTAAATGTAAACTCATCACCATGTAATCGTGCTATACAAAAATCACCGAAGTCTACATCCTGATCGGGGTCAACAAGTATCAGCATTCCTTCAGGGAAGCTAGGGCGACCACCTTGAGGGGCTGTCATTGAGTGACCTTCAACCTCCAGCCAGAATGAGCTATCACTAGCTTTCTTGGCTGTTGGTATCCATGCGATTGCATCTTTTTCTGTATAAGAATTGCTGTTTTCAGTAAATGAGCCAGCCTGCACTTTAGAGAGCAGAGGGTATTCGTAAGTCGGCTCAGCTCTACTGATCGAATCTGCATCAATGCTAATAGTACCATCTTGATTTATGGTTGGGTTATTGATGCCAACATATGCGAGTATTCCGGCAATCTCATTAAATGCCGGCTCCCTCTTTCCTGTCATCCAATGCCCAACAGCACCTTTAGATACCGAAAAATGCTCAGCTAGATGATCGTATGTAATGCCCTTATCTTTCATAAGGGACTTGGCTAGTTCATACCATTTCATTTTCATAACCCAATAATACGATATGTATACATAAATGTAGACAGACAATATGTATACTTTTATGTTGAATTAACGGATACTTTATGTATACTCTCATTGTGAACAATAAGGAGGTTCAGATGAATAATATAAGCCGATATAGAAAAAAACTTGGGCTTACGCAGACAGATTTAGCTAAAGAGCTGGGCTGCACAAAAGGAAACATTAGCCATTATGAAAATGGGCGACGTAAAGCAGACCTTGAAGTATGTAGACAGCTAGTTAGCTTTTTTAATAACAATGGGATTAGCGTCACTATCGATGACATTTTTCCACCAAAAGCAGCATAGATTTAATCGCTCTTTAAATCCCCAGCCCTGAAAAAGGGTATCAATACAAAACTCAACTCACAGGATCGTGAGCAACGGACTAACTGTAACTATTTAATGGAATATAAATTATGGACTACGCAACTACACGCAAGAACTTCAATCAATTTGTATCAAATCACCTAATCGCCACCGCATTACAAGCATTGAGAGCTAAAACTCAGTCTGTAGTGGCTAAAACGTTAGGCGTCCACGACTCAACAATTCTACGCAGAACTGACAAATTTCCTGAGCTATGCGAAACGCTGGCAGCATCGGGGATTAAAGATTTTGTGTTGGAAGGTGAGAGAAAAATATCTGAAGAGGAATATCGCTTTTTATGGAAACAAATCGGCGAGCTTTCTTTGATGAGAACACAAGAAAACGCCCCAGCAGCGGGAACTGTTGAGGCGCATTAATCAAAACTGTTTAACGAGGTAATTATACATGAGAAATAAATTTAATTACAGCGCTGTGCATAAAAACGTCATGCGTGATCGGGCTAATCGCTCGGTCACTGAGCAGGGAGCTAAGGCGCTCAGGTCAGCATTGGAAGATGCAAAATTACGGCTTGAGCATCGTCAGGAAGTCACAGGAGGGAAACAGCATGGGTAACGTTGCATACGCTGATTTTAGCAAACAACAACGGCAAGAGAGGCCTACAGTGGCAGATCTTGATAACGGCTACACCAGAATAGCTAATGAGCTACTGGATGCAATCATGCTTGCTGGGCTTACTAAGCATCAATTACTTATCGTTATGGCCGTATGGAGAAAAACATATGGCTTTAACAAAAAAATGGATTGGGTAAGCAACCCTCAACTAGAAAAGATGACCAGGCTAGATAGCACTAAATGCTCGACAGCTAAAAATCAATTAATCCGCATGAAAGTATTTATCCAGGAAGGCAGAAAAGTTGGAATGAATAAAGATATTTCTGACTGGAATACTGACATTGACCAAAAGAGTAAAACATTTACCGAAACGGTAAAGAAAAGCTTTACCAAAACAGTAAAAGAGGTTTTACCGAAACGGTCAACCACAAAAGACAATATTACAAAAGACAATAAAGACAATATCCCCCTTACCCCCGAGGGGGAAAATATCGCTCTCGAAATTCTTGATTATTACAACCAGCTAACCAATTCCAAGTTCCAATCTACTGCACCAATTTTGAAAGCTCTCAACACAGTTAAATCAAAAGGTGAATGTTATACGCCTGATGAAATAAAACTGGTGATGGAGTATGTGATTAGCACCTGGTCATTTAGACCCACAATTGAAAATATTTTTAGGATGAAACGTTTTGATGGATACCTAGCTGGTGCGCTGAAATGGAAAAGTCGTGACGGGATTAACCCAGTTGATTGCCCACACGATGAGCTGATTAAAATTTGGAATAAATACATCCCTGAGAGAGCGATTGACACCCAGGAGTGGACACCTCGCAGACCTGCATACAAAGACCTGGAAGCTGTTTGGAATGGAAAGACTAACAAAGGCCAGTGGCGAGAGGTTCAGCACATGGATACCTGCTTCAGGCTCATATCTCAATCAAGTTTATTTTCTGGTTTGAGTGAAAAAGGTTGGTTGACCCTGGATTGGATCTTAACCCCTGCTAGATGGTCGCAAACCTACGAGCAAGCTAAACGCGAATACTCAGAGCGTAAAAAAGGAATTTAACATGAACAACAAGTTTTGTGATTTATACGCTGAAAAGTCAGTGATTGGCGGCATTTTAAATGCATCTGGTGAATATGGGGATATGGCTGTAAGTGCGATTGAAACCCTGTCAGAAGACGACTTCACATCGGTTAGTAATAAGTTAATCCTTCGAGCTATGAAGCGAATGAACCAAGCAGGTGCAAAGATAGACCTGATAATGGTTAACAGTGAGCTTGAGCAAGTTGGTGATAGCAAAAATAGTGGTGGTTTTTCATATTTAGCAGAATGCGCTAAAGACTTACCAAGCATCCAGATGCTGCCTGGATATGTCGAAAAAGTTAAGCAGCTATCACTGGCCAGGGGAACGATTTCAATTCTTCAAAGTGGTATATCCAGGATAAACGAAGCCGGAGTAACTCACGTTCACGATATTGCTGGGCAAATCCAGGAAGAAATATCAAGCGTTAGCAATGATCAGGCTACGGAAACTCAGCATATTATGACAGGAGTTGAGGAGTCGCTAGAGATTATCGAATCAATGATTAATGGTGATATCTGGAAGTATAAAACTGAGTTCGGGATGGAAAACATCGATAAGGCTTTCTGGGGTTTCAATAACACGGATCTCATTGTGATTGGTGGTCGTCCAGGAATGGGTAAAACAATGATGAGTACAGCTATAACGAAGTCTGTAGCACTTAAAAATCATAAGCCAGTCATGTTTTACAGCCTAGAAATGCCAGCCTGGCAGATATCTGAGAGAGTTGCTTTTCATCATGCTGGAGTTGATAAGGAATCTCTTTTGGGGAAAGAAAAATCAAAAATGCACATGGATGAAGCCTGGGCAAGATTATCCGGATCGCTAGCAGAGATTAAGGACTCGCCAATTTACATCAATGACAAGCCATCCTTGAGTATTCATGAAATCAGAGCTGACGCCAGGAGAATGCACAAAAAGACGGGCGGTCTAGGGGTGATCATCGTGGACTACCTACAGAAGATGAAAATGACTAACCCTGAAAACATGAATCAATCGGTAGGTGAAATTGCAACGGGACTAAAGAACCTGGCTAAAGAATTAAAATGCCCGGTTGTCGCCCTGGCACAATTAAACCGCAACCTTGAGCAGCGGACGAATAAACGCCCTGGAAACTCAGACTTGAGAGAATCTGGAGTAATCGAGCAGGAGGCTGATGTTATTTTCATGATTTATCGAGATGAAAAATACAATCCGGGCACTGAAATGAAGGGCGTAACAGAGGTTATTTGCACAAAGTCACGTCACGCACCAGGGGCAGAAAAAACCTATTACTTCACTCACACCCGAGGCGGCCTAGACCAAACTGATTTATCGCGGAGCGTGCTAGATCGTTACCAGGATGCAGACATCGAGTGTTAACACACCAAATCATAAGGACTTCTAGATGAAATCATTTTACATGATATGCACCCGTGACACGGTGGGTAGCAACGCATCATTTCATTGCAAGGACGGCAAAGGTTATGCCACTGATATCGATAAGGCTCATATATACACGTTAGAGGAAGCGCAGAAGGCGTGGGAGCACGGAAGAAGTATTGACCAGCCTGTATGCACTGAAAGTGTTCTATCACTTGCTGAATATCACGTCGATTGTCAGTACATACCGCGCGAGACAGTAATTCAGGAAGGCTGCACTAGTTATGTTGGCTACGTGAAAGGAGATTGGGACGGTAATGATGTTTACTGGCTGAATGACCGCGGATACCCATCAACAAACTTTTCAATAGCTAAGCGATTCACCACTCCAGATTTAACGATGGATAACATTGTCTGGCTACCGTTAGATATTGCTGATGCACAGAAAAGACGAACATTCCGATTAGCTAACTTCAATGCTCGTTCAATGGTGCAAAGTGCAGGCTTGCGCGTTCCTGAGTGGCTTAAAAAGCAACGTAGACGCAAAGGCAATAGCGGAAAAACACGATGGAACTGTCCGTGCTGCGGGAAAATTAGCTGGCAATATGACCCTTATACATTTAGCGGCTGTCTTGATATTTACTGTCGAGAATATAGACCTATTTACGAGTGGGATAAATAATGAAAACCAAGCAAACCAAGATGAAGCTAGAACTTTATAAGCTTGAAAAAGATTGCAGATTGAAACGATTTAAAGTCACTCACCACAACGGCGTCACCACTCTTGAGCAAGATTTGACGGTAAAAAAAGACAAATTTGGTCGGTTTGAAGTTGACATAAGCAATGATGATTTTCCAAGTATCGGCAACGAACTTGAAGCAATTTTGAAATACGCCGACTGGCTAGAACGAATGGGGATAGCAATTCGCAGAGAAGCTAAGCTGGCAATTAAGCGAGGTATTGAGTGATGAAAGTTTTAAATTTCAAGAATCAAACAGATCGCGGGGAGCATCTAATGCAGGGAACTAATTGGGTTAAGGTGAGCGAGGAATTGCCTAACGATTACGCAGTAGTTTTGACTAAAAACAATGGTGCAAATGCTAGAGCTATATTTATCTACGATGAGCAGGAAAAGCCAACTTTTATTCACTTTAGTCGAAACGGGAAAAGCAGAATACTGAGCAATGTAACTGATTGGTGCTCACCACCAATGCCAGAGGGTGAATGATGAAGCCAATTAGTGATGAGTATATAAAATTACTCGGGCGTCAAATGAAGCAACGAGCACTTCAAGTCAAGAAACCAACCAAAAAAGAAATGTTAATTTTCTACTTCAAAATAATCACTTACCCAATAGCGGTAGTCATAGCGGCTTTAGTTATTGAGGGGAAACTATGACCGAACTTAAGAAATGCCCTGAATGTAAATCAACAAAAGTTGGTGTCGCTAGAAAACTAAAATTCCCAATGTGGTTTGTAATTTGCCATTGTTGTACGCATCGAGGCATGGCGCAGCCATCGTGGGATGAAGCCATAGCAGCATGGAACAGGAGAGCTAACAGTGAGTGACCCAATAACATTGATGTACAAAATCAGCATGAACCTATTTTGCGGGTTAGGCTTTGCAATGGCATTTATCATGCTGAAGGTATTTGACGGGGATAATAACTGGTTCGTTATCATAATGAAGGTTATATCAGCGGCAGCGATAATTCTCTGGTTAATATCCATGGCTTATATTTGTTTTTTCTTATTCAACAACGTGTTTCTAAAAAATTGAATAGGAGGTTAACTTGGAGAAAGCCACAAAGTTTCTTCTAAGAAATAAACGAATACGAGATAACCTGATAGCAGCACTACACGCCTTACCCCTCAACGAAGAATTCCCCCTAGAAGTAAAAATATCAGAATCCAGCCGAACACTACCGCAGAACGATATGTTTCATGCGCTATGTGGTGATGTATCAAAGCAAATGACACTCAACAATGAACCACTGAAATTATGGCAGTGGAAGAATGTCTTTGTGTCTGGTCACTGGATGGTTACGACAGGGGCGAAAGAGTCACCGTTAATTCGTGGTATCGAAGGTGAGCTATTAAACATACGTGAGAGCACGTCTCAGATGGGCAAGAAGCGCATGAGTAGCTTAATTGAATACTCGACAGCTTGGGCGGTAGAAAGTGGCGTAAAGCTGCGCACAACTCGTTATGAATACAACTACTACGGGCACAGGGAATAACTCAAGGAGCAGCAAGAGCGATGAATATCATATCAACAATGGCGCGTTTTCTTGCGTCACTATCAGCACAGAGCGCCTTATGGGCTATCAACCATAGTCGCAGTTGTTACAGTTACCCCATGTCCACCAAGCGCATCACAGGTCACTCAAAGATAAACCGAGCAGCCAAGAAGCGGAGGAATAAGAAATAATGGCAAAGCGAACTAACGCACTTGAGCAAATGAAAAAGTGGATGGAAGTGATTCCTCAGTGCTTACAGCCGCAGGGAAAGCAAGCTGACACCGAAGATCCCAAAGAGAAGCCAGAAGCCAAGAAGCGGAGGGCGAGTAAGTGAATATTGTTATAGCGGAGATAATTGCTAAAAACTTCAAAGTTGGCGATGTGATTACATCTGTCATTGTTCGAGATCTAGACAATGGGCGCGTGCATTTAAATAATTACTCGTCGGTGCTGAATGACCTTGTTGTGTGGGGTGCAGTAACCAAGCAAAAGCAAAGGGGTAAGATTGCTACATTTAAGATAATCGGTGATGTGAGTATTGCCATCAACGCAGAGATAAAAAAGAGGGAGTCCAGCAAATTAAACAGCAGAGAAGGCGCGTTTAGCCGAGCATTCCCCGACTACTTGATAGAAAGATTTAACTCGTTATTGGCTGGAGCTAGAGCATGATTAGAACCCGACACGTGATTCTATTCTTTTCGATTGTCACTTTAGCGATGGGGGTTATATATGGCTAAACCAATACGGCGGCGATGTGCAATTTGCAGAAGTTGTTTTCACCCAAAGTATGACAATATCGAGTGGTGTAGCCCAGAGCATGGAGCTGAACTAGGGGTAAAGCGAAGGCAAAAGGATTACGAAAAAGCACAGGCTAAACTCAAAAAAGAACGTCAGAAAAAAGAAAAAGAATCCCGCGATAAACTCAAAATCAGAAAGTTAGCAGTAAAACCCCTCAAATACTTCACGCAGCAAGCTCAGAACGCATTTAACGCCTACATCCGATATAGAGACCTAAACGAACCTTGCATCTCCTGTGGGCGATTTCACGAAGGCCAATATCACGCTGGACACTATCGAACCACTGGCGCAAATCCTGAGCTTAGATTTAATGAGGACAACTGTCATAAGCAATGTGCCCCATGCAATAACCACCTTTCCGGCAATATCGAAAAATACACGCCTAATCTGATAGAGAAAATCGGACAGGAGCGATTCGATATTTTGATGGGATTTCATGAGTTACCAAAGTGGAAGCGCGAGGACTATGAGCGAATACGGGATCACTACCGGAAGAAATTGAAGGAGCTGAAAGATGTTCACTGATATAGACGCAGCAATTGAAGAGGCTAGATATCTAAAGCAACAGCTCAAATTTGATTATGCGGTGGTGCAGAAAAGTGGGCGTGAAATGAAGATTGAAACTAATCACAGGGCTGAAAAACACCATTTCCTAGCAATTATGTTCAGCACAAAAAGCGACAGGCATCACACTGTATTGCCGGAGGTAAGATGAGCTACATCGGGGAGAAAGAGCTTACAAAAGAGCAATTAGATTATGTTGATAATTTGCTTGAGTTATGGGGGGCGTGGGTTCATTCAGGGCGTTTAAATATACGCATGATCAATATGATTTATAAGTTCATGAAGACGGTTGAGCCGGATAATACCCCAACCAGACCGATGTGCAGTGACGATGAAGGAATGTTGATTTCTCAGGTCGTAGATTCAATCATCGCCACAGATGAACGGGCTTACAAGATATTACTTAGTTACTATGCGTGTGGGGCTTCCAAGCTTTCGATAGCATCTTACTACCACTCAGTCGCAAAACCCCGCAAAATGCAAACAAGAGGAGGCAACAGACTTAAAAAGCCATCTTTCGGAACTTGCAGGAATGAAGTAGACAAAAAGTTAAAGGCTTGCCAGTGGTTATTGTATGAACCTCTTCGAAATGCTATGAATAATCGTAAACGTGTAGCGAAAATAAAGAAAATAAGTGAACTTTGCTATTGACACGTTATAGCAAATTAGCAATACTTATCAGGTAAGCTGCCTTAACTGTTCTTAGGTTGGCTTAACCAGATTAATAGAGCCTCTACTCCGGTAGGGGCTTTTCTCGTTATAGAGGTTTACATGCTTGATGAGTTTGACGGATTTTAATTCCCCCGAATTCGAGGGTTTTGTCTCCCTCATCAATGAGGGTAGCATAGTCTAACTCATTGATATTATTCCAGAGTGCTTGTTTGCATTGTAGTATTCCAGCTCTCCGGAATTTGCGGATAGTTCACATCCAAGAGGTCGCCTAGTGCGGCCTTTTTTGTATTTAAGGTAGGTAGTTATGAGTCGAAATATCAAAAAAGCACGAATTACCCGCATTTCTAAGGTAAAAGCTGACCGTAGTTTAGAAAAAAGAGTTGCAGCATTAGAAAAACAGCTTGATAGCGTCAATCAAGCTGTTAAATGCACACAAGAAACCAACGTAACAGCAATAAACGAACTGAGGCTGTTAGTCACACTTCGTGCTAGCTAAAAATTTCTGATAGGCTAATTTTCCAATTTCATCTATTGTTTTATTTTTTAAGTCATTCGAAACAGCATCAATACCAATCATTGTACTTATACCGTTGACGCTTAAACTTACATTTACCAAATAATTAATATTGGGAATTGGATCTACTATGTAAGCATGAGATAAATCATAAACACCACGAACAACAAATTTAGACATAAAATCCTCACACCGAAGTTAATCGCCATCCCTTCGATAAGTCACATAGGGCTGAACCTCTAACTTAACTTAAATATTAATTGGATTCATTAATCTAAATATGCCGACCGCAGAATCAATCACAACACATCATATTCACATAAGATCTGTGAGTCGGCATCTCATTAACTTTAATCACGGAACACTCCGCAAGGGGGTGTATATACACATGCAAGAAAAATACTCAAGCCCCTTTGCTTATGCGTGGGGTGTATTCACCGCCACTATCGGTGCTATGTCATTAGATCAGTGGGCTGTTTTTATTGGGATCCTTTGTATAGTCGGAACGTTCGCAGTGAATTTTTATTACAAGCGCAAAGAATTCAATCTAAAGGCGGTGAAAGATGGCAAAAATACCTAAGAAGATAGCGGTCGCGATTGGTAGTGGGGTTATTGGTCTGTCAGTTGCAATGATTTCACTATTTGAAGGCGTAGAACACAAGCCATACAAAGACGTGGTGGGTGTTACAACGGTTTGTTATGGGCACACTGGTAGCGACATTGTTTACGGGAAAACATATACCGAGGAAGAGTGCCTAGCCTTGCTTGAAAAAGACCTCAGCAAAGTTCGCAGCGGTATAGACCCGCTGATCAAAGTTGATATTAGCGATGAGACTCGAGCTGCTCTTTATTCATTCACATACAACTTTGGTGTAGGTGCATTTTCTCGATCAACGTTACTTAAAAAACTAAACGCTGGCGATATTGACGGAGCATGTAACGAGTTAAACCGCTGGATATACGCAGGTGGAAAACAATGGAAAGGACTGATAACACGCAGAGAAATAGAAAAGACCGTATGCCTTGGAAGTCTATAGTCTGCTTGGTTGCTTACCTTATTTTGTTTATTGGATCGGGCGCATATTTATTGATTGATGATACCTGTCGCAATGATCCGCAGGGGATAGAAAAGCGTTGCCAAGTTGCACTAAGTCATTATCGGGGGTGATGTGAATTGGAAAATAACAGCATTTACACTAGTTAGTGTCATTATTTTGGGTGGGCTGCTTAACTGGCAGGTGAGTGAAAATCAAAAGCTAGCAGATGAAAATATTGAGATAAAAAAAGAGAAGGAGTCATTGAATAATGCCCTAAATGAGCAAGTAGCTATTACTACAGACTACGAAAATCGCATTAACTCCATTCACGAACTCGACACCAAACACACAACGGAACTCACAAATGCTAAAGCTGAAATTGACCAGTTGCGTATTGCTGCTGAGCGTAATCCTGAGCGGGTGTACATCAGAGCCAGTTGTCCGAAAAGCGAAGCCAATTCAACCGCCAGCTTGGATAATGGAACAACCGCCAGACCTACTGACACCGCTATCGGAAATTATTGGTTACTCAGACAACGAATCGCAGAGTCCAAGCAAATGATATTAGGGCTTCAGGAATACATTAAAGAACAGTGTAATTCATATTAGAAATGCAAAGAAAGCCTACCTGATGCATAAACTGCACAAACAGCTATCTATTCCTGTTTGTCATCGCATAATTGAATAAGCCTTGAGATTGCAGCTTTTTATCCTGTGGCAGCTTTATAACTCACCAAGGGCTGATATCGCAGTAACCTTGATTTTATTATTTTCGTTGTGTGTTAACTCAATGAGTTTCCGAATTATAGTATTTTCCATTCTATCGCTCTCATTTATTTTTTATATTAACATCAGCAAGTAACGCATCATTAGCATACTGAAATAGCTAGTTAATATATGTAATGAACTACAACAAAATGCTACGAGAACAATTAAATTCGATGCGAACATTATTTAATAATAGTGGTGGTAGATGATATGAATTTGATAGCTTAGACAAGAAAGTAATTGACTCTAGATAGAATCTTATCTAGCAATCTTTTATTTTTAGGTATTTGTTATTTATATACTTTTCAATATAATGTTCTTTATCTTTTGCTACAGTTAATCGTTGATAATTAATCAGTGGTACATTGATATATTTGATAGTACGATTTGAAATGAAATTAATTTCAAGTACTTTTGTCTCGTTATCGTAACCAATGGTATAAATATTAGGGGAATTAACGTGATGTTTAAACATTAGTATTGCCTTAATTTTACTTGCAACGGTACTGAGAGACAGCATTAATATGCTGAGAGGGATATAAACATAGTTTGACTTTTTTAATATCATATCATTATTGTACATCCTATCCGAAAAAAAGAATAAAAATATATTAATTTTTATAATATATTTGCGGTTAATAGCATTCTTAGTTGAAATATAAGTATTACTTTTAAGTGTTTTTATCTCCGATTTTCATCCTGTGCACCACATGAACACATATCTAAAAAACATCGAACCAATTTTTAGGTAATGAGCCTTAGAGATAATCAACACTGCAACTAAAAATATAAGTATTTGCGCAATAACGATTGCTAACTGGGCGTTGGGGCAGAAAACATTGCTACTAACCGCAAGAGAGCGAGTTGTGAAAGAAGCTCAAATGTACTTGCCAAATATTGAATAGGTCGCTCAGCGGCCTTTTTTATTGCAAGTCACAAAGCCAGTTCGAGTGAGCCGGCTTTTTAATTTGTTATGAGGATATGAATATGGCACTCAACGATAAACAAGAAATGTTTTGTCGCGAGTACCTCATCGATTTAAATGCCACACAAGCGGCTATTCGTGCGGGGTACAGCGAGAAAACTGCGAACGCACAATCAAGCCGACTGTTAATAAATGTTAACATTCAAAATAGAATTCAAGAACTTAAATTAAATAGAAATGAGCGTATTGAAATAGACTCTGATTACGTCCTTAAGCGATTAGTCGAAATAGATCAGATGGATGTGCTAGACATACTCACCGAAACCGGTGACCTGAAACCTGTCAAAAGCTGGCCTAAGTCATGGCGCACAACACTAAGCGGCTTAGATGTCATGGTAATGTCATCTAGCGAAGAAGGTTCTGAAGCATTACTCAAAAAAATCAAATGGCCTGACAAGGTGAAGAACCTTGAGTTACTCGGCAAGCATGTTAGGGTTCAGGCTTTTAAAGAACAGATTGAGCAGAAAGTTGAAGCAACACACAACATCATGCCAGTACCATCTTGCGACAATGTAGATGGTTGGGAGAAAGCTGCACAGCAACAACAAGGTGAGGTTTTAGGTGAATGAAATACAATGTAGTTTGGAAACCTTTACCCGGATCTCAATCGTTATCACTAAGTTGCCCCTGTAATGAAATATTGTATGAAGGAACACGAGGCCCCGGCAAAACAGCGGCTCAATTAGCTCGTTTTAGGCGCAATGTGGGTATTGGCTATGGTTCATTTTGGCGCGGTATCATATTTGATACGGAGTACAAAAACCTTGCTGACATCATCACGCAATCAAAACGTATGTATCGGTTGTTTAAAGATGGCGCTCGCTTTCTTGCTTCAGCTTCAGAATTGAGGTGGGTATGGCCAACTGGCGAAGAGCTACTATTTCGTTTTGGTAAAGAAGCGGATGATTATTGGGATTATCATGGGCAAGAGTTCCCCTTTATTGGCTTTAACGAATTAACTAAGCAAAAGTCATCTGATTTTTATGAGGCAATGTTCTCGTGTCGGCGCTCATCGTTTAGGCCAAAAGATTACCCTCTTGAAAATGGCACATTACTAAAGCCTATTCCGCTTGAGGTTTTCAGTACGACCAACCCGTTTGGCATTGGTCATACATGGGTGAAAAAGCGTTTTATCGAACCAAAGCCACGAGGAACCGTGATTCGGGAAACACAGAAAGTGTTTAACCCGCAAACTGAGCGCGACGAAGAAATTACTTTAACTCGTGTCGCTATCCATGGCTCATTTAAAGAAAATCCGTACTTAGATCCTCAATACATAGCCACACTCATGAGCATTAAAGATCCAAACCGTAAAAAGGCGTGGGTAGAAGGTTCTTGGGATGTGACGAGCGGTGGACGGTTTGACCATCTTTGGAATGCAACTCATCACGTTATTAAGCCGTTTCGAATACCTGATAGCTGGATTGTTGACCGTTCCCATGACTGGGGAGAGTCAAAGCCATTTTCTAACTTGTGGTGGGCGCAATCGGATGGTACCGAAGCCACATTACCCGATGGCCGTCAATTTTGTCCACCGGCCGGATCCTTAATCTTAATCGGCGAATGGTACGGTTGTCCCCCTGATGAGCTGAATAAAGGTCTGAACATGTCATCCACCAATGTTGCTAAAGGAATTAAGTGGATTGACCTGCGCTTGGCGGGGGTGGATTCTGTTATTCCCCAAGAAATAGTCAAAGATGGTCTAACTCAGGGGCAAATGAATATCATGCCCAATATCTGTAAAAAAGTAATTAAAGGCCCTGCGGATAATTCGATTTACACCCCAAACGATGATGAGGACTCCATTGCACAAAAAATGGAAGCTCAAGGTGTCGAATGGATGAAAGCGAATAAAAACCCCGGCTCCCGTATTAATGGGGCATCACTATTTGCTGACATGCTAGAGGCGGTGATCGAAGGTAAGAAAACAGAGTCAGGAATGGCAGAAAAGCCCGCTTTTTACGTGTTTGATTATTGTCGAGGCTGGATCAGTCGTGTGCCTGTTTTAGTGCGCGATTCAAAGAACCCGGATGATGTGGATACCGAGCAAGAAGACCACGACTGGGATGGTACGCGTTATCGAGTGTTGCACAGGCCTATTCGCCCAGCCTTTGAAATTAATCTAGGAACAACCTTCTGATGAGTATGATAAACGTAGATTTCACTCGACCGGAGTATAAAACGGCTGCTCCTCAGTGGGAGCTGGTGCGCTCTGTTTGTCGGGGGGGTGAGGATATAAAAAATTACCTTCCTGAGCTTGAAGAGCAAGACGCTAATCGTAAAAAGAAACGTAATAAGGATTATCAAGATCGCGCTGTATTTTACCCAATTACAGGTAACACACGTAACGGCATGATAGGTATGGCGTTTAAAAAGGATCCGCTGGTTGCTGTTGTCGAAAAACTGTCTTGTCTAAAAGAAGATGCTGATGGTGCCGGCTCAAGTATTTATCAGCTTGCTCAGTCCTCACTTGAATCAATATTAGAAGTCGGTCGTCATGGTCTGTATGTGGATTACAACAGTGATTCTAAACTTCCGTTTATATTCCAATATCGTGCTGAAGATATTATTAATTGGCGAACAGACCGCATCAATGGCCGAACCATGTTAACGTTGGTGGTGCTTCGTGAAATGGTTGAGGAAGAGGATGGGTTTGGATTTAAAGATGTTCTTCAATATCGAGTTTTAGCTATAGAAGATGGTAAGTTTATTTGTCGTGTATACCGTAAGCTAAGTGGGAGTAATGTTTTTCAGATTGATTCTGAATATATTCCTGAGCGCGCAGGTAATGGGGCATGGGATGAAATTCCGTTTACATTCATAGGTGCCCAGAACAATGATCATACTATCGATGAAGCCCCGCTGGCCGGCTTAGCTAAAATTAATCTTGGGCATTATCGAAACTCTGCTGATTATGAAGATTCAGTGTTCTTCTGTGGACAAATACAACCGTATCTGGGTGGGTTGAATACAGATTGGCGTGACCATCTAGAAAAGAAAGGCGTTATGGTTGGCTCTCGTTCGCCAATTATGTTGCCAGAAAAAGGTTTTTTTGGTTACGCGCAAGCTCAGCCAAATATGTTGGCCAAAGAAGCGATGGACAGTAAGCGTGATTATATGGTTGCGTTAGGTGCTCAATTAGTCTCTGCGGATAGTAAGGTAAAAACAGTTATTCAATCTGTTGGTGAGCAAAATGCCCAGACCTCTATTTTAAGTATTTGTTGCTCAAACGTTTCTGATGCATGCAGTAAGGCTCTTGTGTGGTGCGCTGAATATCTTGGGCTTGAGGCCAGTGATATTTCGTTCGAAATTAACAAGGACCTTGTTAATCACATAGCAGATAGTGCGATGCTTCGAGAAATTGTTGCTGCATGGCAGTCTGGTGCTACTCGCAAATCTGATCTGGTACGTAGCTTACAGAAATATGATGTGATTGATCCTGCTGACGATGTTGATTTGGTTGTAGATGAGCTTAATAACCAAGATCCGACAATATCAGGTGAAGTATGAAATCAGTGAATGAGCAATTGATGGATGAGCTAATTGCCCACTCTCTATTTTCTGGCCGCTATTCTACCGGGGTGGCAAGGCGCATGATAAAAGCGCTCAATGAATTTGATGCTGAATTGACGGCTTCGCTTATTGTGACTTTGGATGATGCTACGATTGATATTAATAGCTTTACAGCAAGGCGACTAGAGTCATTACTTTCTAGTGTTAGAAGTATTAACAAGCGGGCTGTCGATAGTGCTTTTTCGTTACTGACAGAGGAAATGAGAGAGTACGCATTGTATGAGGCTGGTTACTATTCCTCATTATTTGATGCTTTGTTGCCTGATGTGGCTTTACGCCAATATCCATTGATGAGCATTACCGAGGAAATGCTACTTTCGGCGGTAATGTCTCGACCTTTTCAGGGGAAATTATTATCGGAGTGGAGAAGTGGGTTAGAGTCAGACCGCATGGCGCGCATAAATAATGTCGTTCGTAATGGATATTTAAACGGTGATAGTACGGTAGATATTGGTCGTAAAATTAGAGGTCATGCAAATCAAGATTATAAAGATAGCGCATTACAACTCAGTCGAGCTAATGCAATGACAATAGCTAAGACTGCCATTAGCCATTTACAAGCAACAGCGAGAGAGCAATTTGCTGACGCAAATAAAAGTATTTTTGATTGCAAGCAGTGGTTATCCACTCTCGACAATAAAACCTCGCATGATTGCATTGTTCGAGATAGGTTGAGGTATACATTGGAAGGTAGGCCAATAGGGCACAAAATCCCTTATTTACAAGGTCCCGGAAAACTTCATTTTAATTGCCGCTCTACCGAAACCTTAGTCACTAAGTCATGGCGAGAGCTTGGTATTGACGCAAATGAAATTGATACAGAAACCCGCGCATCAATGGATGGGCAAGTGCCAGTAGATACTAATTTTCTTGATTGGATACAGCGACAACCTGAATGGCGGCAAAGACAAATATTTGGTGGAACTCGATTTAGGTTGATGAAAGAAGGCGGCATACACCCTTCTGAATTCTATACAGATAAAGGTGAGTTTATTTCGCTAGAGCAACTTAGAGAAATAGACGAGCAAGTATTTATAGAGGCTGGATACAGCTAATCAACAAACTATTTAATAAGGTCACTTCGGTGGCCTTTTTTATTACTTAAATTCAGCTTAGGGCTGAGTTATTACAACGCGCTAGGCGCACATTAATCCCAAGGGGAAGCATATGTTATTTATGAATATTGAACGCAAATACCACTCACCGGCTGATGATGGCTCGCAAGGTGGAGGTGCCGGAACGCCAGAAATCACCCCTGAAGTTCAAGCTATTATTGATAAGGCGGTAAGTGAGCAGGTATCTGGACTAAAAGCCAAGCGTGATGAGTTGCTAGGAAAGGTTAAAGAGCAAGGCGACAATTTAAAACGCTTTGAAGGCATTGATCCTGACACGGTGAAAGGAATGCTTAAACGCTTTGAAAATGATGAAGAAGCTAAGCTTATTGCTGATGGCAAGCTTGATGAAGTCATTAATAAGCGTACTGAGCGTTTGCGTGGTGATGTTGATAAGCAATTGAAAGAGGCTAATTCCAAAGTTGAAAAGGCTGAAATATTTGCCAATAAATTCCGCGCTCGTGTGTTGGGCGATGAAATTCGTTCAGCAGCAGGAAAGGCGGGAGCATTAAGCAGTGCGCAAGAAGATTTAATTCTGCGTGCCAAAGGCATTTTTCAAATCAACGATGAAGGTCAGGCCGTAGCCGTTGATGAAGATGGCAATCCAGTCATGGGCAAAGATGGTCGCACACCACTATCCCCTGTTGAATGGATTGAATCCCTGAAAGAAAGCGCACCACATTTATTCCCCGCAGCTTCTGGCACCGATGCAGGTAAACATAAACAAAGTGGCGTACATCTCAAACGTTCTCAAATGTCCGCAGGTGATAAGGCCGATTATATTCGCCGATACGGGCGTGACGCATATTTAAAACTTCCAAAAGAGTAAGGAAATATAAGCAATGGCTACGACGACTAATAGCGATTTAGTAATTTATAATGACTTGGCACAAACGGCATTCTTAGAGCGCCGTCAGGATAATTTAGCAGTATTTAATCAGGCCTCTAATGGTGCCATCGTGCTGGATAACCTGTTTGTTGAAGGTGACTTCCGTAAACGCGCTTTCTATCAGATCGGCGGTTCGATTGAACATCGTGATGTTGATTCAACAAAAGATGTTGAGAGTAAAAAAATCGGTGCAGGTGAGTCTATTGATGTCAAAGCGCCTTGGAAATATGGCCCCTATGCAACGACAGAAGAAGCATTTAAACGCCGTGGACGTGATGTATCAGAGTTCTCTGAGCTGGTTGGTACGGATGCAGCAGATGCTTCACTAGAGGGCTATATTAAATACTCTTTAGCTGCTTTAGGTGCAGCGATCGGCAATAACAAAGAAATGGTAGTGACTGCAGATATTGCAACAGACGGCAAGAAGACGTTAACCAAAGGCTTGCGTAAGTACGGCGATAAGTTTAATCGTGTAAATCTGTTTGTTATGCACTCCACAACCTACTTCGATATTGTTGATCAGGCAATTGACAATAAGGTATATGAAGAGGCAGGTGTGGTTATCTACGGCGGACAGCCGGGCACGTTAGGTAAGCCTGTTCTGGTTACAGACACAGCGCCAGTAGATGCCATCTTTGGTTTAGTTCCAGGCGCTGTGACTATCACTGAATCCCAAGAGCCGACCTTCCGCTCTTATGAAATCAATGACAAGGAGAACTTGGAAATTGGCTATCGTGGTGAAGGTGTGGTTAACGTTGGTGTAATGGGTTATAGCTGGGATGAATCGAAAGGCAAGAACCCTGATTTAACACAACTAGGTACAGCGGGTAACTGGAAGAAACATTTCACTAGCGACAAACTAACCGCAGGCGTCATGATCAAGTTGACTGCTGAAGTGGGAAAGTAACTCTGTCAGCGGATAAAACGTCCGCTATCGCTGACAGTGTAGATGCTGTGACAGTATCGCTAAATTATACCAAAGGTGACTCTCCGATTGAGGGGGCTACCGTAGACTGGTCTACAACAGGTGGTAAGTTAAGTACTGCTTCATCTAAGACGGGCAAAGCCGGTGGTGCGACAGTGAAATTGACCTCTGATACTCCGGGTGAGTTTATTACCACAGCCACAGTTAATGGTGTTGCACAAAATACTGATGCAATCACATTTACAGAAAAAAATTCTCCAGACGAGTAATTTAAGGGGCTTTGTGCCCCTCTTTTTTTGAGGTGAGCATGATTGTTCCTGATAAAAATTCTCCAACATTTAATAGCTACGCCAGTGTTGATGATTTAAAGAAATATGCTGAGGATAGAAATATCACTTTAGTAGTTGGAGGATTAGAATCATTACTAATTAAGGCGATGGACTATCTAGAGTCACAGAAATGGTTAGGGAAACGAACTGATGCCGATCAACCTTTATCTTTTCCACGTTCAGGATTATCTCGTGATGGCGTGGCAATCCCAAGTAATGACATTCCAAAGCAATTAATCCAAGCTCAATGCCGTTTAGCTATTGAGTCAAGAGAAAATGACTTACAGCCCACGCTAGGTGCTGAAATCACCTCTGAGCGAATTGAGGGCGCGATTACTGTGCAATATGCGGAAGGAACTAATACTGGCGCGCCAAATTTCCCTTGGTTAAAAGGTTTATTGTCTGGACTGATCGATATTTCAGATGGATTTGCCATTAATACATTTGCAATGAGGTAGCCATGAATATTTATCAGCGAGGTCATCACACTGCGTTACGCATGCTGAAAAAATACGGCGCATCATATCAAGTTAAGCGTGATGGCAAATATTGGGTCGATGATGATACGGGTAAAGAGCACCATGAGGCGGAAACTCAATTTCTGGTCACTGGGGTGAAAGTGCAATACAAACCCAGTGATATTGATGGAACGCTTATCTTGTCGACTGATATCAGAATGGTCTTTTCTCCAGAAATGGTTATTCAAAAAGGGGACCGAGTGTTAGTTGATGGCTTGTGGTTGCGTGTTCAAGAGCCTAATCCGATTAAACCCGCTGAACTTGTGATTTGCTATCAATCTCAATTGAGGGCGTGACATGTCACAATCGTTTATGCGGTCAATTAACCTGTTTATTGATAATGCCCAAGTGGATATGGAATCGGTAGTTAAGGCAACGGGGTTTAAAATTCTGGCTCAGTTGGTTCAAATGTCACCGGTAGGCAATCCAGAACTTTGGGATGTGAATCAGGTCGCTGCTGACTACAACCGCGCTGTATTTGACCATAACGAAGAGTTGAGAAAAGACCCTAATAATCTTACGCCAAAAAAGCGTCTATTAAAAAAGCGCGTCCGCGTTGATGATTCGATGGATATTAACGCACCACCCGGTTATACCGGTGGGCGCTTTCGAGGCAATTGGCAAGTGACGTTCGATACTCCGGCAGACGGAGAGACAGGACGAATTGATAAATCAGGCAATATGACCAAAGCGGTGGGTAAATACGTATTAGAGCAATTTAAAGTTGGAACTAATGCGATTTATTTTACCAATAATGTGCCTTATGCCTATCCATTAGAGATGGGGCACTCAAAGCAAGCACCGAATGGCATGGTGGCCATCACCGCTGAAGATTTTGATAAGTTATTTAGAGAATCAGTGGTTGAGGTGAAGTTATGAAGCAGTCTGAAATTAATCAATCTATACGACTATTGGTCGCTAAAATTGCAAATCAAGAAGGGTTAAAAGTCGCATGGCCTAATGTGCCATTCGATAGTATTAACGACACTTATTTGCAAATACATATTATGCCGGCGGCTACTGATAATCTCGGGCTTGCGCTCGATATGCCAATTTTCAAAGGTGTCATTCAAATTAATATAGTTGGAAAGGTGGGAGGTGGTGAGGAGCAATTAACACACATTGCAGATAGCATTAAAGATCAGCTAGAAAATGGGTTAACGCTGACCGAGACACTTTATCTCAATAGTGAGCCAAATCAATTACCACCACTCACTAGAGAAGCTAATTACATAATTCCAATACGCACATCTTATCGATGTGATTCGATTAAATAAGCTACCGCCTAAGGGCGGTTTTTTTATATACAAAAAGAGGTTCATCATGGCGGAATATAACATTCCTAATGGCTCGATTGTTTCCGTATCCAGTGGATACGGAGAGGAAATTAAAATTACAGCCGCAACAAATGCTAGCGAAGTGGTTCTTACTGTTGCTAGCCCGGGTGATATTAAAGTAGGTGATATTGTAATTATTAGTGATAGCTGGCCAATTTTGAATGGCCCTAAACGTGTCAAGTCAGTATCAGCAAGCAATATCACTATAGATGGTTTTGATAGTATGGATAAAGCAAAATATCCTAGCGAAGAAGCTGCGGGAACACTAAAGAAAGTAACTAGCTGGACTCAAATTAAGCGAGTGACAACGGTTGGAATTGAAGGTGGCGATCAGCAATCAACAACGGTTCAATTTTTAGAAGATGAACAAGCTATCAGCATTGATACCTTTAAAAATCCGTATGTAATTACATATACATTGGCATATAACCCTGAAGCTAAACATCATGGATTGCTTCTTGGGTATGATGATAGCAAAGAGCTGATCGCAGTGCGCTTTTATAATAAAAGAGCAGAGCAAGATCGCTACTATTTAGCTGCTACATCCTATAAGGAAATTCCTGATACTGCCGTGAATGAAGTTGAGACGACATCAGTTCGATTCTCTTTACGCTCAAAGCAATCTGTCTACGCCCACGCAAAGTAATCTCGGTATCAAGGCTAACGATTGACAAAACAGCTATAGCGGGCACTGTGGGGGATGTTATTTCACTTAACGCCACCATAATACCCGATAACGCATCCAGTCAGAATGTTACATGGAGTAGCGCTGATACCGCAAAAGCCACCGTCAGCAATCTCGGTAAAGTCACACTAAAGGCTGCAGGAAAGACGGCTATCACTGCCGCCATAGATGATGTCTTTGCAAAAACCACGGTCACAATCAACGAAAAGGTAAATTAATGGCTAAGCTAACGTATAATCCCAATCCTACTTTTGAACATACAGTAAAAATTACAACACCGGATGGCAAGCAAGGTGATCTACCATTCATTTTCATTCATAAAAAAATGAGTGAGTTAGATGATATGGGGAAAGCAGAAGATTTAACTGATGCATCCTTTTTGCTTCAAATAGCTAAAGGTTGGGGATTTAAGGATCATGAATTCACGCATAATAATGTCTCTGAATTTTTTGATAACTACCCCGGTGCAGCATTTGAAATTTTCTCCTCTTATCGGCAGGCATTGCTGGGTATTCGTGAAAAAAACTCCTAGCGGTTGCTCAAGCTCTTTATAGCAAGCCATTAACTGCCGCTGAATTAGATTTATTGGGTGATCTCGATGATAGTGCTGTTGAGATTACCCCTGACATTGAAGAGTCAGTGAGTTTATTCCAAGCTCTATCAACACAGTGGCGAGTCAGCGTGGATGGACCTACAGGCTTAGACTATACGGTTATCCCAATGTTGGCCGGTACGTATGGCATTAGCGACCAAGCAACCGCGATTAAGGATATTCAACTTATGGAATCAAAAGCTTTAGAGTTGATGCATAAAAAATAGGGCAGCAATGCCCTAGTACCAATGTGTATTAAGTAGGCATCGTTGTGAGTAGTATTTTGGTGTTAAAAATAATCTTTACAACCGAAATGACTAGAATATACTGTATATAAATACAGTTATATCTTGGTGCATTATGAAGCTAGAGCTTATCGATTCGGAGTCCGTTCTTAATATTCCATTATTTCTTGACAGGGTTCCTGCGGGTTTTCCGTCACCTGCGGCTGACTACATGGAAGAGAGGATAAATCTCAATAGCACGTTGATTAAACATCCTGACAGTACATATATGTTGCGCGTCGAAGGTAATTCTATGATCGATGCAAATATTTACGATGGCGATGTTGTGATAGTCGATAGCGCATTGATGGCAAAGGATGGAGATATTGTGATAGCTAGCGTTGATGGTGAGTTCACAGTTAAGAGATTGAAGTCTCACCCCCCGATGCTTATGCCGATGAATCCTGATTTTCAACCTATTTATATAGGTGATGCACAGGATTTACAGATATTTGGCGTGGTCACATTTATTATTCACAAGGCTCAGTGATGTTTGCCTTAATTGATGTTAATTCGTTCTATGCAAGTTGCGAGAAAGTATTTAGGCCAGACTTAGCGGGAAAGCCAGTAATTGTACTGAGTAATAATGATGGTTGCGTAATTGCTCGCTCTGCTGAAGCCAAAAAACTCGGTGTCAAAATGGGTGAGCTCTACTACGAACGGCGGAATTATTACCGGCAAAATAACATCAATATATTTAGCTCCAACTATGCCTTATACGCTGACATGAGCAATAGAGTGATGTCTTTGTTATCAATGTACGCCCCGCGCTTAGAAATATATTCGATTGACGAAGCATTCCTTGATTTCACTGGCTTAGCCTATACCTTTAATCTAGAAGATTACGGGAGAGAAATTCAATCAACAATATTACAGCGAACTCATTTGCCCGTAGGTGTCGGGATTGGCCCCACTAAAACACTCGCGAAGATTGCTAATCATGCAGCTAAAACGTGGAGAAAAACAGGCGGTGTGGTCGAGTTATCTGATAAAAGTCGGCAAAGAAAATTACTGTCACTTATTCCGATTGAAGAGGTATGGGGTATTGGTCGTAGAATCTCAGCTAAGTTAAGAGTTATGGGTATTTATACCGCTTTAGACTTGGCGAATACATCGGCGGCCACAATACGCAAAACTTTTGGCGTAACACTAGAAAGGACGCTCCGAGAGTTAAATGGCGAGCCTTGTATTGAACTTGAAGAAGTCAGAAAGGTTAAGCAGCAAATATTGTGCTCGCGGTCTTTCGGTAAGAAGGTTTTAGAGATTGAAACTATGCGGAAAGCTGTTTGTGACTATGCGGAACGCGCAGCGGAAAAGCTACGCGAAGAAAAACAGAGATGCCGGATCATTGGTCTATTTATTCAAACTAGCCGTCATGCTTCTGGTGAAGATTATACGAATAGTGTCAGCATCAAACTTGAATACCCAAGCAGCGACACGAGAGACATTATCAATGCTGCCATGCGAGGTTTAGATACTATCTGGCGAGATGGATATCGCTACTATAAAGCAGGGATAATACTGTCTGACTTCACTGATTCAGATATCACTCAGTTCGACATGTTCTCGACACGGAAGCCATTTAAGAACAGTGATAAACTTATGAAAACAATAGATACTATAAACAATAGTAGCCTAGGAAAAGTCTGGTTTGCTGCGAAAGGCGGCGATAGTGGATATCAAATGAAACGTGAAATGTTGTCACCAGCATATACGACAAATTTTGATGAGTTGCCGGTAGTTAAAATCTGAAATGAAAGTGGTACGTTGATAAAAATGGCACAACATACCGCATGGGTAAGCTACCAATATCTGACATTATCGTATTGGCTAGAGAGCTGATGATCCATGGTGTAATTGGTAAGGTGAAAATCAGGAATCTGCAACGCAATGAAAGTGATAAAGAATTTACTGATTCATTTAATGCTGTCGAATATATTAACGCATCCTGTGTTCACTTTGGCATGAACCGTGATGAAGCCGAGAAGCTCACAATGTCAGAATTCTTGATGATGATTAAAGCTAAGTATCCAGAGGAAAAAGGCTTCACAAAAGAAGAATATGATGGCGCAGTTGATGATTATTTCGAACTTAAAAAGCGCCGAATTGCACAAGCTAAAGCGAATAAGGGGTAATTATGTATTTAAATATTATTTTGGCTAACCCTGCTAGGCATAAGTACAAATTTAAGGATGAGGTAATTCACGTTAAAAGTGTTGCGTATGTTGAGGAAATGAAAAACCATGTACCCAACAAGCCACCATTTAAAGATGTAATATTTATTCATCCTATCGATAGAGATGATCGCTATGTTGGTGACTTTATCGAAATGCAGGAAGGCGACACATTCAAAGTCTATAGCGATAGTGGCATCCTACTTAAAGAATATAAAAAGTAGCTTACGGCTACTTCTTAATCCCTAATTTTTCCTTAACAACATCCATTTCGCGTTCAAGTTGAAATATGCGCTCAGCTGCATCTGATATTGTTAATACTTCAACATGAGAGTTACGCATTATCCAGCATTCGATAGCTGCGACCATTTCCTGATTAGCTGACCGATTATTGAACTCAGCTAACTCTTGAATTCGTTCTCTTAAATCAACCGGCAATCTGAGGTTAACCTGCGGATGCTTATATTTTCTTTCCATGCCACCTATCCTCAAAAACTCTCATTCTAGATAGGTGTTTTTTAGGTATCAATGCGTACCAAGTAGGTATCACTGTGTATGTATACAGTTATTTTCAACATCTAACGACAGTTAAAGACTGTTAAATGCATCAAAAGAGCGAAAGAGAAAGTTAAATCTTTCTCTAAAAGAGCAATAAATAAATGGAGCGAAAAACAAAGAGTAAGCAAAAGATCTTTTCTTTGTTGACTCTCTAATTTCTCACGTGTAATATTGGACAAATTATGATTTACGAGGCTAAGTTATTATGAGCATGACAGCAAACAAAGAGAACTTTATGCAGTTTGTTGAAGGCCTTGACGAGATGGGTATTATGAGTGGTCGTACGGCGGGTAATATTAGAAATGCCGTTACTGCTTTATCTGATTCAATACCTAATGACCTGTTGGCTACTGAATGGGACCTTCAGGGGATAGTAGATAAATTTCGTGAAGGGGTTGATGTTAAAGACGATACTGCAAAAACCTACTTAAGTCGTTTCAAAAGCGCGGTTGATAAGTTTATTGCCCACACTGAGGGGAAGGAGTTGACATCAATGGTTAAGCGCAAGCCAGCCCAGAAAAAGAAAGTGGAAGTAATTGAAGAGGAAACAGTAAAGACATTTTCACTGCCAATCCCTCTGCGTGAAGACTTGATTGTTACTATTGAGAACTTACCGCGCGATTTGTCGGAGGATGAGTCAACCCGAATTGCTACAATTATTCAATCATTTGCTATCAAGCAATAAAAAAGCCCTCAAGTTAAATAACTGAGAGCCTTTTTAAAAGCATCAACGGAATTCTCCGCATATACTAGACATCTTGTAGTGAGATCATAGTATATGCATTCCGAATTAAAATCAACCTTTCGATGGGGATAGGAAGGGTCTATGGAGTGTCAACATGACATTTTATGATGAAGTCGGTATGTATGATCGTGAGAAACCAGTATTTGTAAGAGATTACTTTAGGACCAAGCAAGGTAAGTTAGAATTTGTTTCTAACCACTACCGCTCATTCCCTAATCGTTAATACAAAACTGTTATTCCCAAGCCCACAATTTAGTGGGCTTTTTTTGTCTGATCCATACGTTAAAATCCAAATAACCACTCTATATAAATCAATGCGTTACAAACAGTTAAATGCAAGCATTTTTCGTGTATCACTATGATATTAATAGAAAAGTAGACTTCTTGATCCAAACGACACAAATAAAGCCAAATTAGGCAGGTTTTTTGTTTGCTTCAATTTGCACTCCCGCTAGGCTAACATAACTTAAATTAATTAGCGGAGTAGTGAGATGGAAAATAAAACTGAAAAGGCAATAGGATGCTTTATTGTGCTGGTCTGCATTGGAGCTTTCGTTCTGACTATAGTCGCTATTTCGTTAACGTTAGACTATAAATAACACAGTTATGTTCAATGGATAGCTAGTCCGTCCTTGGGCTGTGATCACTTTCTATATAAACATTATGTACCATATAAAACATTACGCCTCTTAACTGAGGTCTTTTGCGTTCAATTGCTACAACTATTTGCTAATATTCAATCATTGATAATTAAAAGGTATTGATGATGAGAAAATTATTATTAGGCTTACTGCTTTGTTCTGCTGGATTTGGGGCGTTTGCAGATTGGCAATATACAGAGAAAGTTGATGAAATGCGGGGAGCAACTCAGTACTTTGCAAGTTTAGCGCCTGAGAAAGAAATTGATGGTGTCACATTAACTGTTGAAGTTGAAAGTCAAAATAACAAAGAAGCGTATGATTTTCATTTTGACCTTCAAGGTGGTGAATTTGACTGTAGTTTAGGTAAGTTATGTTCGGGATTTATAAAAATAGATAGTGGTGAAATAAAAGAGCTACTTGTTGAGATTGATAAAAAACGACAATCTTTTGCTTCAGTAATTGGAGCTTCTAATTTTGCAGTAGGTTTGGCTAGTGCGAAAATTCTATATATAGAACTCCCTGTACAGGGTAAGGGCATGATGCAATTTAAGTATGAACCCAATAAGCTAAAATGGTTGATGTAAAGTAGCAATCAATAATCACATGATAACCACCTTCGGGTGGTTTTTTTGTACCCGAGGAAAGTTATGACACAAGAAATAGCCGGAATTTCGTTTAAGGTAAATACAAGTGAATTAGATAAAGGCTCTAAAGCACTCAATGATTTACAGCAAGCTGCGAGCAGGACAGATCACTCAGTAGATGAGTTAAACAGCACGTTCAAACAGTCTGAGCCAGCACACAAGGCTGCTGCGCGAGCGGCTTCTGAGTTAACTAAGGTACAAAGAGAAACAGTTTTATCTGTTGATAGAATGAATGCAAAATTCAAGGAAAATGCTTCATCACTACGAGACCAAATTCAATCGATAAAGAAAGCAGGAGATGCAAGTAATCAATTTGCGAAGATCCTGAAAGAACTGAATAGCCAGTACGAAGGCGGGAAAATTAGCGGCGTACATTTTTCTATACTGGAAAATCAGATCAAAAAAGCAGTTAGTGAAACCGAATCAGGAAACATAAAAGTTGCAGATTCTTTTGCGCGGCAGGTCGAGAGCATACAAAAAGTTACTGGCTCAACGACAAAGTTAGCCGCAATTAGAGAAAACCTAAGTAAAGTTTATCAAAAAGGCAATATTGATACCGAACGATATCAGGTATTACTTGAAGATATTACCAATAGAACTAGCGGATTATCTGTCGCTGAAAAAGAACTATCTGCTCTAAAAGACTCCTTTCTAAGAAAAATGCATGAGCAGGTTTTTCTATATGGCGCGACGAAAACCGAAATGCTGGCGTATAAAGCGGCTCAAATGGGGATATCGAGAGAAGCCGCGCCTATTATTGCTCAGATGAAAAAGCAGGAAGAACGAACCGCAAGATTAGCTTCAGAACAGAAACAAGCCGCTCAAGCAGCAAGAGAGCTAGCTAGAGAACAGCAAATCGCAGCAGCAGCAGAAGCTAGGGAAGCCCAAGCTAAAGATAAATTTATACAAGCGTTAAGAAATGAAGCGGAGGCAATAGGGAAGACTAAATCCGAGCTGCTGCAAATGAAGGCAGCGCAGTTGGGTGTGAGTCAGCAAGTTGAGCCTTATTTAGCTAAATTAAAGCAGCAGGAGCAAGCTTATCGAAGCGGGGCTATTTCAATAGGGCAGTATCGCAATGCCATGCGTCAATTACCGATGCAGATGACGGATATTGTGACCTCACTCGCTTCAGGTATGCCTATTTGGTTAGTGATGGTTCAGCAAGGTGGGCAGATTAAAGACTCGTTTGGTGGCATTGGTAATTCATTCAAAGCTGTACTGTCGTTAATTACTCCAATGAGAATAGCAATGCTGGGTGTCGTGGGAGTAACGGGAGCATTAGCAATTGCAGCCTATAAGGGTTCAAAAGAGTTCACCGAATATAATAAGCAACTTATTTTGACGGGGAGCTATGCAGGAAAAACCGCTTCGCAACTTGATTCGTTGGCTAAACAGCTTTCTGGTAATGGCATAACTCAATATCGTATGGCTGACGCCTTGGCTAAAGTCGTTGGATCGGGTGCATTTTCAGGGAATCAAGTCGGTGTTGTGGCTGATATTTCTGCGAAGATGGAAAAAGCCGTTGGGCAAGATATTGATAAAACGATTGAGCACTTTAAACGCCTTAAAGATGATCCAGTAAAAGCAGTAACAGAGTTAAATAATTCTTTGCACTTTTTAACCGCTAAGCAGTATGAGCAAATTGCAGCAGCAGAAGCACAAGGACGAACAGAAAAGGCTGCCGAACTAGCAACGAAAGCCTATGCCGAGGCAATGAATCAGCGCTCAATGTCAATTGTGGAGAATCTTGGTACTTTAGAACGCGCATGGAATTGGATTGAAAACGCAGCCACTAAAGGCTGGGATGCTATGTTAGGCGTAGGGCGGAATCCTGGTCTGGCGTTGGATAGGCAAACGGCATTTACTGAATGGCAAGAAGCGAAAAAAGAATTGGATGTTAAGTCCAAAACCCTTGGTTATAGCGCTGGATATACAGGTGACAATCCAACCAAAAAAAGGGACGCTGAGCGCCTCGCCAACGCTGAAAGAGAAGTCGAACTTAAAAGACAAGCCTATGAGCTCACTGATAAGGCGGTGGCTGCTGACGCTATAAAACAAGAGCGTGAACGATTAGCTCGTCAAGATGAAGAAAGATCCATCAAAAACCAAGAGATTTTCAACTCTAAAGTTAAGCAAGGTCAAACAGCTGCTCAGCGTCGCAATGAGGAAGAAAAAGAGCTTAATCGATTAATTCTAGAAAATAAACGCGATGCTAAAGAGGGTAGAGCATCTCTTTTTACTCAGGAGGATATTGAGACTGCTAGGAGGGGAATTCAGGAACGAAATAAAGACAAAAAACCACCTAAAGGCTCATCTTTCCGGCCTGATTATGGTACCCGCCACGATGAGGATCTACAAAAGCAGTTATTAGCATTAGAAGCTCAAACTAAAGTGGCTCGTGAATTTTCGCAAACAGGCGATCGCATTATTAGCAATGAACGTAAGCAGCTTATGCTAACTGAGGCGAAATTTGAGGTTTTAGACAGGATAGTTAAAAACGGTGAAAGGCAATTAACCGCCGATGAAAAATCACTGCTATTGCGTCGTGAGTCAATTATCGCAGGACAAAGAGCACTCGCTGATAAAGGTGACGAGTTAGAAAAGCAGAATCGAGAAAACAAGCTTTTAGAGGAGCGAGCTAAGCGCATTGCGGACATTGAGAATAGAATTAGGGCTTTGAAAGGTAGTGCAGGTCTAACGGATAGACAGTATCAGCGTAATATCGCCATGGAAAAAGCAGATTCCCCCGATCAAAAAGCTAAGCTAGGGGAATACTATCGTGAAGAGGATGAATTACGAGCTAATTGGCGGGATGGAATTAAAAAAGGCTTTGCGGAGTTTGGAGATGATGCCACCAATGCATATGGTAAGGCGGCCCAAGCCTCACAGTTCGCATTTGCCGGGATGACCAATTCACTCACTGACTGGGCGATGACTGGGAAAGCTAATTTTGGTGATTTTGGTCGTTCTTTTGCTCGCATGATTGCCGATATGTTAATAAAAGCCGCTGCGTTAAAGGCAATGACAGCTGCATTTGGCGGTACTACCGTTGGTGGATTCCTTGGAATTAAGCCCGGTTTTGCTAGAGGTGGATTTACGGGCTCAGGGGATAAATATGAGCCTGCCGGCGTGGTGCATAAAGGTGAATTTGTTTTTACCAAGGAGGCAACGAGTCGTCTAGGAATTAGCTCCTTGATGTCATTAATGAAGAGTGCTGAAAACGGCTATGCATCAGGTGGATATGTTGGAGATAATCATCCTATGGCTAACGTCCCGGTTCAGCGTATGTATGGAATGCAACCAGCTGGAGGTATCATGGTTAATGTTGATCTCGGTGGTATTCATGTTAAAGGTGGTCAACAGCAGCAAAGTAGCTCTCCGAATATAGATGCAAAGGCAGCAGAACAATCATTAACCAACAAGATTAAACAAGTATTAATCAAAGAAGGCCGCGACGGTGGTGACTTAGATTTGATTATCAAAAAAGCAGTTAGACGTTAAATAAAGAGGACATTGATTTTTCACTGCGATTCATGGCACCAACATTGGTTAAATTAAATTGCATTAGATCTCCTCACACCGAAGTTAATCAGCCATTTCTTCAGTAAGTCACACAGGGCTGACCTTTAACCATAATCCAAATTTAATTATTTAATATCCTGATATTTGATCATTAGGCGGTTTTGTATCGTCTATTTCTGAGGTAAACCATGATTGAAGAGTTTAAGTGGCGAACGCAAACGCAAGACGCACCAACTGGTGAATTTCGTCACCGAATAAAAGAAGTCGAGTTCGGTGATGGCTATAAACAAGTCGCAGGTGACGGTATTAATACGGAAACTCAGTCATGGCCGTTTACCTATACCGGTCAAAAAGCTGAGGTGATGCCTATATTTAATTTTATTCGTCAGCATACGGTGAAATCATTTATATGGGTCCCCCCTTTTGGGGAAAAGGGACTGTATCGAGTAAAAGCGGATTCCATAACACTGAAACCCATAGGCGGTAGCATGATCACTATCGCAGCAACGTTTGAACAGGCATTTAGCGCATGAAGATTACATCTGATATTCAAAAATTGGAGCCAGGCAATAAAATCCAATTAATCGAAGTTGATGCAAGTGAGTTTGATGGTCCTATTCTGCGTTTTCATGCCTATAACTTACCGCATACACCAGAAGATATTGATTCCTCTGGCGATGATATTAAACCCAAGCCTATTTGGTGGCAAGGTAATGAATACGGCGCTTGGGCTTATGAAATTGATGGGATTGCTAAAAACAGTGATGGAAGTCCAGCTAGACCTATATTAAGAGTGGCGAACATTGATGGTTTGATATCTTCGCTGTGTCTACAGTTCGATGATCTAGCATTAGCTAAAATTACTATCTACGAAACTTTCGCGCACTACCTTGATGCTGAAAATTTCACTGATGGAAACCCATCAGCGAACCCTGACGAGTGTTTTACTCAAGTGTATTACGTTGACCGTAAAACGAATGAAGTGGCGGACGAAGCTGTTGAGTTCGAGTTGTCTAGCCCGTTTGATTTACAGGGAATTATGATACCCGTTCGCCAGATACACAACCTTTGTTCCTGGTGTATGAAGGGGGATTATCGAAGTGGTAGAGGATGTAATTACACGGGCGATAAATACTTTAATGAAAAAGGTGAGCCTGTTGATGACCCGTCTTTAGATAAATGTGGCGGGCTAATTAGCGACTGTAAAAAACGCTTTGGCGAAAACGAGCCGCTTGACTTTGGCGGGTTCCCAGCAGCGGGGTTAATACGATGATCACAAAGAAATTAACAGAAGCGATATTTGAGCATGTGAAGTTGGAATACCCAAAAGAGGCATGCGGTGTAATTTGCCAAAAAAGTCGAGTTAAAAAATACTTCCCTTGCCGTAACCTCTCTAATAATCCAACAGAACACTTCGAACTCTCTCCGGAAGATTATTCAATTGCCGAAGATTGGGGCGATCCGATAGCGATTGTACATAGTCATTGCGGTGATGGCGTAACAACTCAACCCTCTGAACTTGATAAGTTACAGTGTGATGCAACTGGATTGCCGTGGGCTATTGTGTCATGGCCAGAAGGTGATGTTCGGATTATAGAACCTCGTACAGAACGCGAGTTGGAAGGGCGGCCTTTTGTACTTGGCCATGCTGACTGTTGGTCCTTAATTATGGACTACTACCGCCAAAAACACGGTATTGAGTTACATAACTACAGCGTTGATCGGCATTGGTGGGACGAAGGCGAAAACCTGTATATGGATAATTACCAGAAGGCGGGTTTTGTTGATGTCGCTGGTGAGCCGAAAGAGGGTGATATGGTGATTATGCAAGTGCAAGCCGATGTACCCAATCACGCTGGTATTATCTCTAATGGAATGTTGCTACACCATCTTTATGGCCAGCTTAGTCGACAGATTCCTTATAGCGATTACTGGCGGGATCGGACGGTAAAAATAGTGCGGAGAAAAGAATTATTATGAACGAACTGAAAGTTATCCGCTTATACGGTGTGTTGGGTGCTCGATTTGGGCGAGTTCATCAGCTGGCTATTGACTCTCCTCGTGAGGCGATCAAAGCGCTCTCTGTCCTCTATGATGGCTTTGAACAGTTTATGGCTAATGCACACCTGAAAGGGCTAGAGTTTGCTGTTTTTAAAGGTGATCGTAATATTTCTGAGGACGAATTGCATCTTGATACAAATGAAGAAATTCGTATTGCGCCAATAATTAAAGGTAGCAAACGAGGAGGCTTTTTTCAGACAATGCTTGGGGTAGCTATGATCGGAGCTGCGGCATTCTTTTCTGGTGGATTATCCGTTGCTTTCACTGCTGCAGGCACGTGGGGCGGTGCGCTTGCACTGGGTGGCGCAGCAGTAGCATTGGGTGGGATATCACAGTTACTTTCTCCGCAATCTCGGGGGTTATCAATGCGTCAAGATTCCGATAATAAACCTTCGTACGCTTTTGGTGGCGCAGTCAATACAACCGCACAAGGTAATCCGGTACCGCTTTTTTATGGGGTAGACCGGCGAGAAATAGGCGGAGCAATTATCTCTGCGGGGATATACACCGAAGATCAGCAATAGATTTATCAAATTCTACTGAGCCGCTTTATTGCGGTTTTTTTATGGGTGGCACATGGCAAAAATTCAAGGCGCGAAAGGTGGCGGTGGTGGCGGGCATACGCCCACGGAATCACCAGATAGTTTATTATCCGAATCTACAGCTAAAATTTTACTAGCGATTTCGGAAGGAGAGATTGCCGGCGGTCTAGATGATACTCGTATTTTTTTAGATGATACTCCAATTGGAAATATGGATGGGACAAAGAACTTTGAGGGTGTCACGTGGGAGTTTCGCTCCGGCAGCGAACATCAAGAATATATTCAGGGCATTCCGTCAGTAGATAATGAAATAGCCGTAGGCATGGAGTTAAAAGACGATCAGCCTTATGTTAGGAATATTAACAATACTCAGCTATCAGCGATTCGAATTCGCTTATCTGTACCTCAGCTATTACAACAACACGATAATGGAGATACGACCGGCTATCGTATTGATTATATCATTGAATTATCAACAGATGGTACGGGTTACAAAGATTTCGTTAAGTCCGCATTTGATGGAAAAACGACAAGCGAGTACCAACGTACGCATCGAATAGATTTACCAAAGGCCAATACAGGTTGGCAAATCCGTATTCGTAGACTAACAAAGAATCAAAATAACGCTAGGGTAGCAGACAAAGTCAGTATTGCTGCCATCGCTGAAGTGATTGATGCGAAGTTACGATACCCAAATACAGCACTGCTTTTTGTTACGTTTAATGCGCGTCAATTTAATAACCGCATCCCTAAAATCAGTGTGCGCCCGAAAGGGGGCTTGCTTGTCAAAGTGCCGACAAATTATGACCCGATCAATCGCGCTTATTCTGGCGCATGGGATGGTACTTTTAAACAAGCTGCAACCAATAACCCTGCATGGGTGTTTTATGATTTAGTCTTAAATAATCGCTATGGCTGCGGTGACCGCATTAAAGCATCACAGATTGAAAAGTGGGATTTGTATAAAATTGCACAGTATTGCGATGAATTGGTTCCCGACGGTCGAGGTGGTGAAGGTAAAGAACCGCGTTTCTTATGTGACGTATATATCCAATCGCAGGAATCAGCTTATCAAGTCTTGCGTGACATTGCTGCTATTTTTCGTGGTATGACGTTCTGGGCTGACAATAAAGTTAATGTGTCTGCTGATATGCCTGATACGATTTACCGTACGTTCACCAATGCCAATATTGTGAATGGTAAGCCGTCATATTCCGGCGGCAGTATTCAGAACCGTTATACACAAGCACTGGTTTCTTATACGGATATTGATAACCACAGTAATGATAATATTGAGCCTGTTGCGGATCTGAAGCTTCAACGCCGCTACGGCGTTCGTAAACTTGAGTTATCGGCAATCGGATGTACCCGTCGAAGTGAAGCTAATCGCCGAGGTCGTTGGGCATTATTAACCAATGCGAATGACCGAATGATTTCTTTTGCGACAGGCCTTGAAGGTGCAATACCTTCCCCGGGGCATATTATTGCAGTTGCTGATACGTTACTCGCGGGTCGTAATACTGGTGGGCGCATATCATCAGTAGATGGGCGCAAGATTACGCTTGATAGAACCACCTCAATTAAGTTGGGCGATCGCCTTATTGTTAACTTATCCGATGGAAAATCAGAGGGCCGCACTGTCACTGAAGTTAATCAAAAAGTCGTTACCGTCTCGATTGAATACTCACAGGCACCACAAAAAGAAGCTGTATGGGTTGTAGACTCTGATGATTTAGCCGTCCAGTTGTACCGAGTAATTAATATCAGTGACAACGGTGATAACACCTACACGATTAATGGCGCTATTCATAACCCTGATAATTATGATCACATCGATTTTGGGGTGCGCATTGATGAACGTCCGGTCACTGTTACTCCTCCGAATGTGCAACCAGCGCCGAAAAACGTGCGTATTTCATCCTATTCGCAAGTAGATCAAGGTATTGCATTCACGACCTTGCGTGTTGACTGGGAAGCTGCTGAAACTGCGATAGCGTATGAAACTCAGTGGCGTCGCGATAATGGCAATTGGATTAATGCTCCGCGTACATCAACGCTGGGATTTGAAGTTAATGGTATTTATGCAGGGCGTTATCAAGTCCGCGTACGCGCTATCAATGCATCTGAAATATCCAGCATCTGGGCTAATGCAGAAGAAACTCAACTTAATGGGAAAGAAGGAAATCCACCTAAGCCGATTAACCTACGATCCTCATCAGAAGTCTGGGGTATTACCCTGGACTGGGGTTTTGCTGCAAATACAAGCGATACGTTAAAAACTGAGCTGCAATATTCGTCCGAAAGTACGCCTGACTCCATGCAGCTGCTAGCTGATGTTCCTTATCCTCTTAAGTCATACCGCATGTCTGGATTGAAGGCAGGGATCCGTTTTTACTTTAGAGCTAGGCTTGTTGACAAAACCGGAAATCAGTCACCTTGGTCGGATATTATTCTTGGTGAGTCAAGCGCTGATACTCAGGCGATTTTAGATGCCGTGGCCGATAAGTTTTTATCAACCGAAGCCGGCAAGGAGATGCAAAAAGACATCGATTTTAACGCAGATAAAGTGGTCGAGTTAGAATCTGACGGTTTTTTGTATGAAGACATTATTGCTCAGCACGACACTCAACTGCAGCGACTAGGCCGTGCCTCACTCGAACATACGGAGCAGTTTGGCGAAATTACGTTTAATATTCTTGCTGAAAAGGGGGATCGACGCGCTGAGATTAAACGCGTCGACGGCGTTATTGCTGACGAAAAAGAGGCGAGAGCGCAAAGTACCGAGGTGTTAAAAGCTGAGATTGGTAAAAACAGTGCTGAAATTTTCAGTATGAAAGATGTTTACGCTAACGATGAAAAGTCTCGGGCACTTCAGCAGCAGCTTATCGAAAGTAAGTTCAAGTTTAACGACTCGGCTATTTTAGAGATTCGAGAGACAACATCAACGCTTGAAGCATCCTACGCTGAACAGAAATTACAGCTTGAATCTGTTACTCAACGGATTGATGAGACGGATAAAACTGTCAAAGAGTCTAGCGCTCGCATCAATGAAGCGCAGAAGACAGCAACAGATGCTAAGAATGCACAGACGGAGTATCAAAAGGTATCTGAAAGTAAGTTCGACGAACATCAATCCTCTATCGAACAATCACAGCTAACAGCTAATGACGCACTACGTTCTATTGCGAAAATCAGCACTGAATTATCCGCTGAGAGCGCACGACAGAACGAGAATATCAATCAAGCGAATGCCAGCCTTAAGCGCCAAGATACGGTTATAGCAACTCAAACAGAAGCGTTGACACAGACGAAAGTCGAGCTCACCGCACAACTGAATGATAACAAGGCTTACATTGGGCGCATTGATACCGCGCTAGCCACTGAGACAACCGCGCGCACGACTGCCGAAACTCAGATGAAAGCCGAGATAGGCGAAAACAAGGCAGCACTTACACGCATTGAAAAAACAGTTGTTGATAATGAACAGTCTTTTTCTCAGTCAATCACTCAGCTTAATTCTCAATATGAAAGCGCTAATTCATCAATCACAGCGTTATCTAAAACGGTTGCTGATAATAAAAAAGCGCAAGCTGAAGAGAATAAGTTAATCAAAGCCGAACTCGGAGAGAACGCGGCGGCGATTGAACAACGCGCACAGACTGTCTTTGATCATCAAGGTAATGGATCGGCAATTTATAAAATCCAAGCCGGTATTAACTGGAACGGACAATATCATGATGCAAAATTCATCATAGGCGCGGAGGTTAAAAATGGCCAAGTCACAACGCAAATCGGTTTTAGCGCGGATACCTTTGGTATTTTAAATCCATCCAGCGGCAAGCTAGAACCTGTTTTCTTTGTCGAAAATGGACAGGTGTTTATCAATGAGGCGTTTATTAATCAGGCGACAATTGAAAGGCTATTGATTGGCTCGACTATCAAGTCGAAGCATTGGGATCCGGTGACTAAAAAGGGGCTAATGCTGGATTTTGAGAGCGGGAAAATTATTGCGAGTGATGCAGAGATAACGGGGAAAATAACAGCAACATCTGGAATATTAAATAATGTTGTTATTAGTGAAGATTGTGAAATAAAGGGAACATTAAAAGCAAATCAAATCGAGGGTGATGTGATTAGGGTGCATTCTATTCCCTTCGATGGCTCAATCACACTACCTGCCGAAGCGTTCGATCGTACCTTAGTTATTCCCGCATTAACTGTATCAACAATGGGATCCTCTGATTTCGGTAATATAACTTGGCATGTAGAGGTTAAAATAAACGATAGAATTATAATCTCGTTCTCTCCGTTATCTTCAGTCACAGGTTCAAGAAGTGCTGGCGGGGATAGATATGAAATTTACGCTATAACAGCTGGGGCAACTTCCGGTTCGGGTGTTATTTATGCCAACGAGACTCCTACAATTTCATATAAAATTGTAGGTAAAGTAAGTGGTTATAATCTGATCCACAAAATCCCCGCGCAATGTTTAGTATTCAAAAGTTAATGCAATCAATTCAATCAACGCCGCTTAATTGCGGTTTTTTTATGCCCAAATATTAAGGAAAGAACAATGTATACAGCTGGCACAATATCAGGCACGAAAGGCTCAACGAAAATCACAGGCAAAAGTACGCAGTGGCTCAGCAATCTCTATAATATCCTAGAGGGGCAAGTCATTATTATTTACACATCCACGTCAAGTAATGCGTATTCAATTAAAAATATTAAATCTAATACAGAAATTGAATTATCAAGGCCGCTTTACGATGCAGTCACAAATGCGACTTACGAGATATTCACAACGATAGATAATACGACAAGTGACGCCGCTGTAAAAATAGCGACAAGCATTGCACGTAATAATGAATTCATGGGATTAATGAATCAGTGGACGACGGGAACCGGCACTGTCACCGTCAACTGGGGCGGTGAGCAAGTCAAGCTAACGACTGTCGATCAGATGAATAAGAATATTGATGGCAAGTTTGATAAGTCGGGTGGGGTTATTGAGGGGGATGTTAGCTCGATTGGTTCAATAACTTCAAAAAGTAACTCAACGGATGATTACGATTTAGTACGTTTGGTCGCTAAAAGTGGGGATGGTAATAATATTACGTCCAGACAAGTGGGTAAACCTCAAACGATCCACTCCCTCCCGAGCACTAGCGGTACGCTAATGCAAATTGGTGATTTTGGCTTCGGTGGTGAATCTTATTTTTCAAAAATAAATAAATTATCGCCGTCAGCAAACGAGATAAGGACATTTGATTCATCAATAACAAATGCAATTAATAAAAATTTAATAGGGCTTAGTTTATCTTGGGCTTCAGCAGGGGCAGGGCGCTCTGTGAGAGTAATTGCTTGTGAAGGGGGGAGTAATCCATATCCTGACTGGTATGGATTAACATATACTAGTAGTGGGCCAGCGCCTTATACTCAGAAATTTTACACAACAGCAAACACCACAAAAGACTCAAACGGCAACTTAAAGGCCGCATCGCCGATAGTTAAAGTGTTTGCTGACCACATCGAGCTTAACGATGAATCCGAAGGCGTCGAGCTTAAGTGTTTACACACGGGTATTTATCAACTGAAACACGTTCTTGGGCTCAACTCGGACGCGAGCTGGGGCGGGATTAATGGCGGCATCACTATTCCGTCGGGTATCAATCAATTACCGCTTATTTATGTTGACTACGATGTGTTAGTCGCCGGCGAACAACATCCGTTTAACGGCGAGCCGGTACCGCAAGAAGAACACGGCGATATCGTTATCTATACTTCCTATCGCAAGCACTTTGACTTACCGCAGAATGTTCAACGTGCGCGTTTAAAAACCTACCCTGAATTCACTAAATTAGTCGGTGATGAACGTGTTGAACTAGAAAACGGTGCGCCGGTAGATATCCCAGCAGGTCACTGGATTGATGTGCGGGTAAATATGCCGAGTAACTCTATCTATAATCAGAAGCAAGCAGAAGCCGAGGCGTATGCAAAAGAAGAGGCGGAAAGGGCAGAGCAGGAAGCAGCAATAAAAATAAATGCGCCAGCGCGAGTGGTTGGTGCATTTTGATGTATTAGCTCAGATTTGGCCTGACATAATTGTAACGCAAGACTTAATCTAATTTGACAGCCTTGTGCCCAACAGTGGATATTCACCGAGCTGGATCATCTGCCTTTAGTTTAATGGGTTATGTATTGCGAAAGGTTTTTCTCCACTCTCTGGGGCTGACACCAAATTTTTCCCGAAACTGTAGTCTAAAAGTTGATGCTGACGGAAATCCCGCTTGTTCAGCAATCTGCTCTAAAGGAATATCCATGTTCTCCAGTAATTCTTGACTCCGGTGAAGCCTTGCAGCCGTGATCCACTCAACGACAGACATACCAGTTGCTTTTATGAAATGTCGTGTAAGTGTCCTGCGACTCATTGAAGCGTATTCAGCCAGAGAATTAATATCGTGCGACTCTTGAAGGTTTAGTAGCAGATAATCAAGCACTCTATTAATTCTACAGTCGGCAGTCTTTTGAGTGATTGGATGATCAATATACTGTGCCTGGCCACCTGATCTATGGGGAGGTGTGACCATCCTACGAGCAATATGATTAACCGTTTGGATGCCAAAATGTTGACGAATGATGTATAGGCAGCAATCCATTGCCGCTGCCGTTCCTGCTGATGTGGTTAACCCATCATCTTCTACGTAGAGTGCGTTAAGATTCAAATGAACGGACGGGAACAACTTCCGAAAATCTTTTTCATACTCCCAGTGTGTTGCAGCTATGTGCTCATCTAACAAACCTGCATAAGCGAGTACGAAAGAGCCTAAGCATAGCCCCACTATCTGAGCTCCCGCTTCACGCGCTTGAACTAAAGCATTAAGTAGAGCTTCAGATGGTCTCTTATGTACATTTTCCCAAAAAGGTACAATGACGATATCAGCCTGAGCCAGCATGTCTAGACCATGATCTGCCTGTATCGCTGTTCCTTCATCAGACCAGATGAGCCCAGGTTTTTCAGCACATATCAGCCGGGTAAATAGCCGTTGGTCTGTAAGAGTCTCACCGAAAAGGATCAGTGGAACTGATACGTGATAAGTACTGAAACCTTGAGTAACAAGTATGGCAACTGAAATTACAGACATCGGGAGCCCTAAAATATTGGTTTTCGTCAGAGCGTGACAGACTCACCGTCAGCAGGCGCTGAAACGTAATCCTGAATATGGTTAATCTGCGCATATTCTAGGAGTTCATGTCGTGTAACCAAACAATGGTTAAGTGCTTCCATGTGGGTGGCAACAATCTGAGCATCTGGTAATACAAAGTGCACTTTTAAAATATCCTCTTTACCGAATATGATTGCACCGTAGTCCAATACATGAGCCCAACCAGTGTTCATAATCAATACCTCTGGTATATATTTTCGCATATTATCTTCAACGGTTTTAGTCCATATAGAGTCACCGATAAGATATAAAGTTTTTTCAGATGAATGACGGAACACAACACCACTGGCATCGCCAAGCATTTCTGCCAACTGTGGATTTGCATAAGCTTCATCTGAACCGTGCTGACATGTTGTCTTAATCAGTTCAATATCTTTAAAACTGCTGGTTTCGGTAAGAACAACCAAATTAATGAATCCTTGAGTTTTAAGCAGTGCTTTATCATTCTCATTTTGGACATAAATCAGCTTATCTTTTGGTATAATATTCGCTGCGGCATTATCCCAATGGTCTGGATGAGTGTGAGTGACAATTATTGCATCCACATCAAGTAGTGAGCTTATATCCATAGGTAATTCGACCATAGGGTTACGGATTTCTGAGCGGACAGTCCCCTCAAAACCATCGAATGCATCTTTGTCAGAAAACATAGGGTCAATGAGAAACTTTTCCCCTGCATATTCGAGGATCTGAGTAGCATTACGGATCTGAGTAATTTTCATTATATGTCTCCAATATTTATCTAAACTTGTAGGAGCCATGTTAAACATGACCCGATAACTAATTATAGCGATTATCGGGCTATTAGACTGCATCATAAGGGTCATGTTTCGCACATATCGGGTCAAGCTTCCGTTAAAATATGCGCAGCACTCTAGGTACTTTGTTATACCCACTTTTCTCTCAGGCTTATCCCCTGACCGTTGTTGGTGGGTAGTTTTATGCTATGAACAGTCGTTTGGTTTTTATAGATTTCCCCCAACGTGACATTACCTATGTGTCTAGAATATATCGTATGGCTGAGGTACTGCTCAATCTTCAGACAGGCAGATCGCGATTCTTCACGACCGTTTTCATCACCAGCGTCTACAACTCGCTCACAGTAGATTGGTAGATTTTGTTATGCTCTAATTATGAAACCTATTATCTTAAGCCTGAACTAATGTACTTTGATGATAATTATATATCACAAGCTCAATGACTTACTGTAAAAACTTATCTTGAATTTACTAAATTAGTCGAAGACCAGCGTATTGAGCTTGATAATAGTGCGCTGGTTAATATATTGCATGAAACATACAATTATTAAAAAAACAATTAAGAATCATGTTATATGTCTTGTTTTCTATTACTGGCTTTTATTAATGACAGATTAAGATAAGCGCCAATGAAGTGAAGTACTATTTGAGTATTATGACCGTCAGCAAGCGGCCAATCTTGGTTAAGTATAAATTCATTAATCGAAATGCTTTTATTTTCTATTTCTGCTCTATAAAAAACATAAATTTTTGATAACTCAGTGTGAGATGGTTCTCTATTTTCATTGATGCAATTTAAGGCAATTAAAAATAATTGAGTGGCATTCATGTGATCTCCTATTATGAAGCTGCATGATATTTGAGATATGTAGCTGATGATATCAATATTGGTCGACTTTATATTAATAATTGTCAGCAAGGTGACTGTGACAAACTGTGCCGAAATTGTGACACAAAAATGAGAGGAATAAGTAAAAATAGGCAAAAATTAGCAAATCGCAAAAATGCTGGCTGGCTTGTAGTGCGGCTTTGTAAGCTATAAATCGTTAATCAATATTTGCACATCCTGTGATTCATAATCCAATGCGGAAGTCGCTTCATCGAGAATTAAAATATCTGGCTTGGTTAGTAAGGCTCGAGCTAGAGCAATCCGCTGACGTTGACCACCCGATAAATTTAATCCTCGCTCAGAAAGTTGATAATTAAAACCGCCCTTCAATTCTTCGATAAAAGGCAATGCACCAGCCAGTGTTGCCGCATGAATTACCTCTTCATCACTGGCATCAGGTTGGCTTAATCGAATATTTTCACTTACTGATCCGACAAACAAGATACTCTCTTGTAGAACCACGCTCATGCGCCGACGTAATGTCACAGTATCTGCGACAGCTAAATCCATACCATCAACAATCACTTGACCGTGTTGTGGGATATATAATCGCTGTAGCAATTTGGTGAGGGTACTTTTACCTGAGCCAGAAGGGCCGGTAATTCCAATAAACTCGCCGGCTTTTATCGATAAGGAGAGATTTTTTAGTACTTCAGGAGTATCCGGTTGATAGCGAAAACGAATATTTTGAAAATCAATTTTACCTTGTACAGCAGCTGCGCTGACAATACCTTGACGTTCATTTTCTATAGGTTCATCTAGAATATCACCGACGCGTCGAAGAGAAATTAAAGTATGCTGAAAATCTTGCCAAATTTGAGCTAATCGTAATATAGGCTGAGTAACATGTGCACTGAGCATATTATAAGCAATTAACTCACCGGCGGTCATTCTATTTTCCAATACCTCTTTCACACCGACCCATAATAAAAGAGCCACGGTAATTTTGCTGATCAACATCATAAGTTGAGAAGCGGTAATCCCGCGTGTTGAGACTTTAAAGTTTTGGACTAGTTGGTGGCTTAATAGTTTTTCCCAACGACGAATAAAATATTTTTCTGTAGCTGTGGTCTTGATTGTTTCTATACCGGTAATAGATTCGGTTAAAAACGAGGTAGTATTTTCATCAGATTGATAGGCTTTTTCTGTTTGCTGGCGAATAATAGGCCCTAGGATTAGCCATAATATAAAAAATATTACCAATGAACCGACTAATATTCCTGACATGACAACGCTGTAGGAAAATAAAATAGCCACAAATAAAATTACAAAAATTAAATCAATAAATAGCATTAATGTCGAGCCCGTCAGGAATTGACGAATTTGAGCCATTTCTCGGATACGCGAAATAATTTTACCCGTTTGACGCTGAGCAAAATAGGATATAGGTAATGCCATTAAATGTTGATATAAGCGGCCAGAAAGCTCTGCATTAATTTGTACACTCATGTAACCGAAAATTTTATTACGAATAAAACTGTATAATGGCTCGGCAATAGCAATACCTACCATGGCAATAGCAAGAACATGTAAGCTAGAAATACTTCGCCCAACCAGTACTTTATCGATAATATTTTCGAATAGTAGTGGGTTTATTAAGGCAAAAACTTGAACTACAGCTGCAAGAATAAAAATATCTCGTAATTGAAAGCGCTGACGAAATATTGAGGGAATAAACCAAGATAAACCAAAAGGTTGTTTTTTAGGTTTCTCTATTTTTTCTTTAATTAATAAAACAGAATAATCTTCATTATTTGGATTAAATAGGTTCGTTTCTGGTTGGTTATCGCTGGTAAATTTAATCAGAATTAATTGCGCGGCATCATTCTTAATTAAGATCTGCCAGCTATGATCAATTTTTATTACGGCTGGAAGCGGTAAATGTTCAAATTGATGTTGATTAATAAGTGCATATTCTGTTTCTAAACCGATGAGATCTGCACATTCGCGTAATTGCCAGTCAGTCGGAATATCACTATTCATACCGAGAGCGTGTATCAACTGATCTTCAGTGATACTTTTTTTATAATAGTCAGCAACCCAGATAAGTACTTTAAGTCCCTGATTATGAATCAATGTATCATCCATGTTACTCATTGATTATTTCTCCCTCATGGCTTCGGACATATATTCTCTGACGGGGCTTAATACATAATCGATCACTCGACGCTGATCGGTCTTTATTTCTGCCACAATCGATAGCCCTGGAGTTAATTCTACCTTTGTACCTTCAACATTTAAGCTATTTTTATCCAAACTGATTTGGCCAATAAAAATTAAGCCTAATTTTTCATCGTGGGTACTATCTCGAGAAATAGACAGTATTTTTCCATCAATGGTGCCATAACGGGTATAAGGGAAGGTATCTACTTTTACTGTTACGGTTTGTCCTTCACGAATAAAACCAATATCTTTATTTAGAATCTTCACTTCGGCGATTTGAACATCGTTATCGGGGACAATAACCATGAGTTTTTGCGCCGGTTGTAATACGGCACCAATGGTATAAATGGATAACTCTTGAATCGTTCCGGTAACCGGAGAACGTATAATTTCTAGTTGTTCTCTTTCTTCAGTTTTATAAAACTCTTGCTCTAGCTTAATAATCTGAAATTCGGATTGTTTATGTTTTTCATACCATTCTTGGGCTTTCTGAATGCGTATTGAATTAAGTTTTTCGATTAAACCTTCTTTTTGTGCATTTAAAATCATTTTTTCAGATTTTTTCTGGGTGATCTCTTTTTGAGTTAGCAATAGTTCCTTTTCTTTTTCCAGATATTCATTTTGACTAATAATTTTCTTTTGACTTAATTGCTTATGTGCATCCAAGCGCTGTTGGATATTATGGAGTAATGAGGACAGAATTTTAAGTTCATTATTTTTAGTATTAATATTTGTATCGGCTATATTTATTTCAATATCAATACCAGTTATGGCTGAATCAAACTCATTTTTTATACTTTGATAATTACTTGATAGTTTTTGCTGTTGCTCTAATGATAATATATTAAATGCAGTTTGAGTTTCAGGTGGCAATTTTTGTAATAATGCTGAATACAATAGACTTTCGTTAGTATAAAAATCAATTTGATGACCTAAACTTAATATATCCTGGCTAACACCCAAGACATTCATGCCTAATAAAGGTTCGCCTTGTTCGACATGCTGTCCTTCTTTTATATATAAATGTATCAAACGACTCTGTTCGACAGCTTGAATAACTTGAGAATGGCCGGAAACAATTAATCGACCCATTGTGGTGGCTTGTACATCTAATTTACCAATATACGCCCATAATAATGTGGCAATAATTCCAACGCTTAATGTAACAGCGGTGATAATAGCAAAAAGAGATGGTGGGCTTTTTATTAGCGCTAAATGAGAGGGTAGAAACTCATAATGTTTAGCATGATTTATCTTCTTTAATTTAGCTTTAATACGTTGTAACCATGATGTAGATTTAATATCCATTATTTATTTCCATATTTTTATTTCAGCGACTGCTGAAGAGTCCATAAATGTTTATATTGTTTATTCAGCATGAGTAATTCATCATGACTTCCTTGTTCTATTATTTTACCGTGCTGCATGACAATAATGCGTTGATGGTTACGGATAGTCGATAATCGATGGGCGATAGTAATAATGGTTCGACCTTGCGCTATCTGGTGCATATTGGCTTGAATAATAGCCTGAGATTCATCATCTAATGCGCTGGTGGCTTCATCAAAAATAATAATTTTAGGATTGGATAATAAGGTACGAGCAATCGCAACTCTTTGTCGTTGTCCACCGGATAAAGACGATCCGCCTTCAGAAATTAAGGTGTCGTAACCTAACGGTAATTTAAGAATAAAATCGTGAGCTCCAGCCATTTTTGCTGCATTAATGACCTCATCTAACGACGCATTTGGTTTAGATTGCGCGATATTGTCAAACACCGATTGATGAAATAAAAAGTTCTCTTGCAAAACAATGCCAATTTGTTGGCGCAATGTGGTCATATTAATGGTTGAAAGAGGCTGATTATCAATTGTAATTTGCCCTTGTTCTGGCGCATAAAGTCTTAATAACAATCGTGCCAAGGTGCTTTTCCCTGATCCCGAAGTACCGACAATGCCTAGGGTTTCTCCTTGTGGAATAGATAAATTAAAATTTTGTAGAATATAGGGCATATCAGGTTGATAACGGAATGACAGATTATTAAATAAAATATCTCCATTCGATGGATTTTTGAGTCCCGATTGATGTTGCTCAGTCGGTAAGTTAATAATTTGAGCCAGTTTTTCGATGGCTACACGAGTACGAATATAATCACCCCATAATTGAACCATTTTTACTAACGGCTGGCTGGCATGATTGGCCATCATTTGAAAAGCAATTAACTGTCCAATGGTCATATTTAACGCCAGTACTTCAGATGCGCCCATCCATAAAATAATTGCCAATACTATTTTCTGAATAAACATGACCCAATGTTCAGAGCGCGAATGAATTTGCTGAGCAACAAAAGAACTTTGGCTCATGTCAGAGGTTTGTTGCTCCCAACGACGTTTAAAATGCGGCTCAATAGATAAGCTTTTAACTGTTTCAACACCATTGAGACTCTCAGTTAAAAATGAAGTATTAATCGCCGTATGCATAAATTGTTGATGTGCCGCGGCTTCTATTTTGGGGGTAAGTAACCATGCGACCAATAAATAAGCTGGGATTGATAGGATAAATACTAGGGTTAATACACCTGATAGCAGATTCATAACGTAAATAAATACGAATAAAAATAAGACATCTACACACAGAGTAAATAAACTGCCAGTTAAAAATTCTCGAATGGTTTCAAGCTCTTTAACTCGAGTAACTATAGCTCCTATTTGTCGTGATTTAAAAAATGATACCGGTAAATACAATAAATGAGAGACTAATTTTAATCCAAGAATAATATCAATTCGATTGGCGGTATGATGATAAATATATTCTCGAAATCCCTTTAAAATAACCTCAGCAAAAGCAGCAACAACCAATGCGATGATTAAAACATCGAGAGTCGTTAGGCTATTATGGACCATTACTTTATCCATAATAACTTGCATAACGATAGGAGATATTAAGGCTAATATTTGTAAAATAAATGAAAATAATAAAATGAGTCCAATTATTTTTTTATGTTTAACAAATTCAGGATAAAACCAACTAATATCAAATTTACTTTGTTGTTGTTTTACATAAAGCCACTTTCCGCTCCAACGTGATTTAAATTCTTGCATCTCCCAAATCTCTGGAGGAGCATTACCTGCGGGCTGAATAAGTACTTGTTCATTATTAAGATTAGCTAATAACCATGAGGTTCCATCAGTATCGTAAATAATACATGGAGCTGATAACTTTTTTATATCCTTATTGATGTTTTGTTTGATTTGGCACTTAACGTGATAATGATGATTAATGTTTTTTAAATTAAAATTGAAATTTTCACTCTCTGATATCACTGAATTAAACTGATTTATATCAATATCTTTAGTGAGTTTTATAATTATCCCGATTAAGCTAAGGGTATCTGACTGTTGTTTATCTATCATATTGTATGCCGATGAGTTATTTATAATTAATAACAATATATATAATAATTAATTAGGAGCCTCATGCTACAATAGTTATTGTTTTTAAATATATTGAATTTTATCCTATTTTATTGTTTTTTATGCTTAGATTAATAATATATTTAATATTAAGTTGGTTATATATTCGAAATTTATATTTGTGAAGTTTTATTTATGTAATTAGTCATATAAAATAATAGACAAATATCATCATATATTTGCCTATTGTTAGTTCTTATCAGCGAAAAATTTTATCGACTAATTAAGCGGCTAAAAAACGGTGGATCGCGCGTAAAACGGACTCGGGTTTTTCAGCATGTACCCAGTGATCGGCTCCAGCGACAACCCAAGCTGATGCATTAGGAAATTGTTCGGCAATAATATCGCGATATTCTGGTTTAACATAAGACGAATTTCCCCCGGGAATAAATAAAATTTTTCCTGACCAAGAGGGTAATTGCTGCCAACCAATAATATTGTTGTATTGTTGAATTAACACGGGAAGATTGAATTTCCATTCACCCTGACGAAACGATTTTAATAAGAATTGAATAACGCCTTCTTCGGATAAATATTCGCGCATGATGGCGGCCGCAGTTTGTCTACTGGTGGCATGATTATCCAGTACCGCTTGCAGAGCAGAAAATATATGCTGATGGCGATGCTGCTGATATGCCACAGGAGCCATATCGATAACGACAATATTTTCAATCAGTTCAGGCTTAATTGCGCTAGCCGCCATGGCAATTTTTCCCCCCATGGAATGGCCAATAAGTATAACTTTTGAATAGCCCAATCCAGTGACTAAATCGATAATATCTTGAGCCATTTCAGCATAATTCATGCTTTCTGATCGAAATGAATCGCCATGATTACGGACATCAACCTGCAAAGTGATATAGTGATTTTTAAGATCTCGCGCTAATACGCCAAGATTATTAAGATCACCAAACAGTCCATGGATTAGAATAATTGGTGTCGAGGAGGCAGGGGAAGTAGGCTGATGAATAATATAATTTAATAATGTCTTCATAAATGAGTGCTTCAATCAATTAATGAAATATGGGATATCATGACATGGGCAAGCTCAGAAACCAAATAGCTGCTTGTTGTATAATGTCTTATTGAGGTGGATTATTTGCAATCTAATCTGCCAGTTAGCATGATAGCGCAATTTAATATGCGCTATAGAATCAATAGATTCTGGCTAAAATATCAATAATTTATAACGGATTGATTTTTTAATACTCAAAAAATTCATGGGTACTATTGATCTAAATCACTTTAAGTTATTGAAATTTTAATTGTTTTGTTTTATTTAAAACTATCCTATAATTCGTAAGAAAATTTTAGTCAAATACAGTACTGGAACGAAATGAAAATTATTGAGGTTGATGAAGAGCTTTACCGCTATATTGCCAGTCATACACAACATATCGGTGAAAGTGCATCGGATATTTTACGTCGTATGCTAGATTTTAAATCCGGGCAGCCGGTTAAAGCACAGGCTCCTGAGACTGAATCAGTAGTTTTGGCTGCACCAGTGATCTCTACGTCGGCTGAGTCGTTAAATCCCGTTCGAGTGATCCGTGAATTATTACTTTCAGACGCTTATGCAGAAAAAAATAAAGCAATAGATCGCTTTATGCTGATTTTATCGACGTTATATAGCTTAGATGCTGCCAGCTTTGCTGCTGCAACCGAATCGATGCATGGCCGTACACGAATTTATTTTGCCGGTGATGAGCAGACATTATTGTCAGCGGGTAAACAGTCTAAACCGCGCCATATTCCTGGAACTCCCTATTGGGTGATTACCAATACTAATACGGGTCGTAAACGCAATATGGTGGAGCTGATCATGCAAGAAATGCGGTTTCCAACTAATGTAATCGAAAAGGTCTGTAGTACTATCTAACCGGCTTATGCAGCTCTGTATTTGACAGCAGCTGTCATTCTCAGGAGAGAACCAGTGACAATACATGAACGTGCGGGCCAGCGTCCGCATCAGAGCGATTTAATCAATGTTGCTCAACTAACTGCTCAATATTATGCTTTACAGCCCGATGCTAATAATCCTGCGCATAGCGTAAAATTTGGTACTTCTGGGCACCGTGGTAGCGCCGAACGAAAAAGCTTTAATCAAAATCATATTTTGGCGATTGCCCAAGCTATTGCAGAAGTGCGTCAGCAGCAAGGTAATACTGGCCCATGTTATATCGGTAAAGATACTCATGCATTGTCAGAAGCTGCGTTTATTTCTGTCGTTGAAGTTTTAGCTGCGAATCAAGTAGCTGTTATTATTCAAGAAAATAATGGCTTCACACCGACACCATCAATTTCACATGCTATTTTAACTCACAATCGTTCTCATAATGAGCAGGCCGACGGTATTGTTATTACCCCTTCTCATAATCCTCCAGAGGATGGTGGGATTAAATATAACCCATCCAATGGCGGGCCTGCCGATGCGGATTTAACCCAAGTGATTGAGCAACGTGCTAATGAATTATTAGCGAATAACTTGCTTGGTGTTAATCGTATTAGTTATGAGCAAGCGTTAGAGAGTGGTTATGTGAGCGCACACGATCTGATTACACCATATATTGCTGCTTTAGCTGAAGTAGTTGATATGAAAGCTATCCAGAAAGCGGGATTAAAAATAGGTGTCGATCCATTAGGTGGTTCGGGTATTGAATACTGGAAACGTATTGCTGAATATTATCAGTTAGATATTGAATTAGTAAATGAACAGCTTGATCAAACATTTCGTTTTATGCCACTCGATCATGATGGTGTGATCCGTATGGACTGCTCTTCGCCTTGGGCAATGGCTGGTCTATTAGAAATGAAAGAAAAATTTGATTTAGCATTTGCCAATGATCCTGATTATGACCGTCACGGAATTGTTACTCCTGCGGGCCTGATGAACCCTAATCATTATTTAGCGGTTGCGATTGATTATTTATTCCGCCATCGTCCACAGTGGAATGAGAAAGTCGCTGTCGGTAAAACGTTAGTTTCCAGTGCTATGATTGATCGCGTCGTAAATGATTTGGGGCGTGATTTAGTTGAAGTTCCTGTCGGTTTTAAATGGTTTGTTGATGGCTTATTCTCCGGTTCGCTTGGTTTTGGCGGTGAAGAAAGCGCTGGAGCATCTTTCTTAAAATTTGATGGTACACCGTGGTCAACGGATAAAGACGGCATTATCTTATGCTTACTTGCGGCTGAAATCACAGCAGTGACAGGGGAAGATCCTCAACAGCATTATAATAAATTAGCCGAAAAATTTGGCGCACCATGCTATAGCCGTATTCAAGCTAAGGCATCGCATCCGCAAAAAGCTCGTCTTAGTAAACTGTCTCCTGAAATGGTTGCTGCTGAGACCTTAGCGGGTGATAAAATTACTCAACGATTAACTAAAGCTTCAGGTAATGGTGCAGCGATTGGTGGATTAAAAATCATGACAGATTTTGGCTGGTTTGCTGCTCGTCCATCTGGAACAGAAGAAGCCTATAAAATTTATTGCGAAAGTTTTCGTGGGCCAGAGCATTTAAAACAAATTGAAAGCGAAGCTATTGATATTGTTAATAGTGTTATTGCTGATTAATTATTTTCACGGTCAACTCATAGGTAGGCGAAAGCCTACCTATTGCATATTTTAAAAACTGAAGTCTGCATTAAAACATCCACCTTTATTAAATAAATTTAGCTTTTATTGTAAGATATAATTAATCAATTTATTTCTTTAATTGAAATTTATATTTATTTAAAATATCTATTGTTATTTCTAAATCATATTAAATTAAAAGTATTTAATGTATTAATCATATTTTTATTGGTATGGATTAAATATGTACATATGTTTTAATTTATATATATAAACTAATGAATTAATAATGTTATCTAAATAATTAATAGAAATTAGATTAAAAGTTGATTTATTTTATCTTTTCAATAAAAATTAAAATAAACATTGAAAGCATGCTAATTATTATCTAGGATAATAATCGCTATCAGGGAGTCTTCATTAATTACGATTAATTGATAGAACGATAGCCATAAATAATATTAAATATACATGTAGTAAATACAAGGATGTAATAATGAATAAGTCAAAAGTGATCTTAACGGCAGTCATCGCATCGATAATATCTGTTTCAGCTATGGCCAATCAGCTGACAGGAACAGTAAATTTTACTGGAACCTTAATTGCTGCGCCATGTAATATTACCGCAGGAACAAAAGATATCCAGATTGATTTTGGTGATATATCTATGGGACATGAGAGTATGGACCAGATTAAATCAGCAAAAATCAGTTTAGAAAATTGTAATTTTGCGGATTATTCAAAATTACCAAAGCAAGTATCGCGTGCTGTCGTAGAATTTAAGGGAACTTCTGACCAAGATAAACCCGAATTGTTAGCGGTAAGAGGCGCTGCTTCAGGTATTGGTATTAGATTATTAGATAGTTTAAAAAATGATTTAGATATTCGTACGGGAGTGATTGCAGCAGCTGTTAATAGCGCAACAACCAATAATATTGATATTAATTTTAATACTAAAATTGAATTAACGGGTAAAGAATTAACTTATGGTAACTTTACCTCTACAGCAACTTATGAAATAGCCTACAAGTAGCACTCTAGGTGGCAAATATTGCCACCTTTTTTATCTCTTGCTTATTCTGAAATTATGAAAAAAATAAAAAAATATTTGCTGTTTTTTCCGAGTCTATTTATGTCAATTAATAGTTATTCTCTTGAGTTTAATATTGAACATTTGAATTTGAAAGAAAAAAATAATATTGACTTAAGTTTATTTTCTAATAAGGAATATAATCAGCCAGGTAATTATTACTTAACAGTGAAAATTAATGGGGATGTTATAAATAAAAAAGAATTTATTAAATATAAAGAGAAATCAAATAGAAATGCTTATCCATGCATTACTGAAAAGTTAATTAATAAACTTAGGTTGAAAGATGATATTATCACATCACTATTAAAGATAAAAATCAAGCATTGCTATGATTTATCGATGCACCATGAAATAAAAATAAATTTTGATAAATTATTACATCAATTAGATATTACAGTTCCTCAAGCATGGTTAATTAATCAAGAAAAAAATTGGATTAATTATCATCAGTGGGATAATGGAATACCAGGCATCATGATTGATTATGATTGGCATTTTAATTATCTAGATACTAAATCAGCTAATGAACAGTATAAATTAAGTAATTTTGGTACATTAGGGGCTAATTTTTCTGCTTGGCGTCTGCGTGGAGATTATCAATTTTATTATACACGGCAGTATTCTAAACAAGGTGAGAGTGACAGGCATAATCTACAGTTAACTCAAGTATATGCTTATCGAGCCATTCCTGAGATGAGTGCTAAATTAATTCTAGGAGAAAGTCATCTTAGCAGTGAATTATTAGATTCATTTCGTTTTACGGGAATGAGTATATCTAGTGATGAGAGAATGTTACCGCCTTCAGGACGTGGTTATGCCCCTAAAATAGAGGGAATAGCATCGACAAATTCAATCATTACAATTGAAAAAAACAATATTATTATTCAACGTATTCAAGTCCCTGCGGGACTCTTTAGTCTTGATAGTCTGCCGGCAAATATTAACGGCAACATTAAAGTAATTATTGAAGCTGAAAATGGTAGCAAAGATGTTCGTGATATTTATATCTCTGGGGTAACTACTATGCTGAGGCCCGGGCAATGGCGCTATTCGTTATCTTCAGGAAAAACAAATTTATTTAATAAAACCTCCGAAAGAAATATTTATTTTTTAAACGGAGAAATATTTTTTGGCTTAAATAATAGAACAACCTTATATTCCGGGATTTTGTCTTCGATTAGTATCCAAAAATATGAGCATTTAACCTTAGGTATTAATCAAAGCTTAGATAGATTAGGTGGATTAAGCTTTGATGTCACAAATTTACAGCATCAATTAAACGATGAAAAAAAATATAGTGGCAATCGCTATCGAGTTGAATATTTAAATCATTTAGATATGACAAAAACAGATATTATTTTTAATGCTCAAATTTTTAGTGATCAAAATTATATCAATATGCATCAATATTTACAGGAGAGAACTAAAAATAGCGATAAAGAAAAACGAATTTATTCAGCATCTGTTCGCCAATATCTAGAGTTTTTATCTCTATCAATGGCATTAACAGCATCACGTACTCAGTATTGGCAAAAAGATGAACAGCAGAGATATTCGTTAAGCCTTAATAAAAATTTTATATTAGGAAAAATAAAAAATATTTCAACTACGCTTAATTTTAATCATACCGAAGAGACAAAAGGTAATCAGCAGCAACTATTTTTATCACTTTCATTACCATTGAGACAGCAAGAAAGAGTGAGTTATAGCCAATATTATGATTTAACGAAAAATACACATAATAATAGTATTAATTATAGTAAAAATATAAATGATCATAGTAATTTTGGATTATCAATAAATAATGCCAAGATTAGCAAGAGAACATTAGAGCCATCAGTCAGTGGATATATCAATTATAACTCAGCTTATGGTGATATTTATACCAGTCTTTCAGAGAAACCAGAGCAATATCGTTCATTTACAGCTAGTCTGAAAGGAGGATTAACTATAACTGGTCATGGTCTAGCATTACATCGTTATTCAGCCGGTCATTACCCACGATTGATGATAGATGCTAATGGTATACAGGGAATAGCTGTCAATAACAATCAAACAGTAACTAATAAAAAAGGTTTTGGTGTAATAACATCAGCAAATAATTTCATGCCTTCTCAATTCAAAGTGGATATTAATAAACTTCCAAAAAATACTAATGTTAACGAAAGTATATTTTCAAAAACATTAACTGAGGGCGCTATTGGTTATTATAAATTAGATTCAGTAAGTGGCGAAAATATATTCACTGTGATTAAATTAGTTTCTAATAAATCACCTCCATTAGGTAGTTCGATTCTTGATGCTATCACTGGGCGTGAAGTAGGTATGATTGGAGATGAAGGAATGGTTTATTTAACAGGAATAAATAAAAACAAAAAATATATTATTAATTTAAACAAGAAGTCATGCCAATTGAAATTCACAGAAGATAACTCCTCTATAGTTTATTGCCAATGAGATTTTTATGATAATAAGAACTGTTATTTTATTTTTATTTTCTAGTGTCGTTAGTTATTGCTATGCATCAATTAATGTCGATCGAACTCGGATTATTTTTGAACAGAAGACAGATGCTATAAGCATGACATTAAGTAATAATGCTGAACATCCATATTTAGCTCAGGCTTGGATTGAAAATGAGAAAGGAGAAAAATCATCAGAATATTTTGTAGTTATTCCGCCTATTCAAAGAATTGAAGCTAATAGTAAAAATCAAATTAAAATACTAAAGTCAGTTAGTCATAAATTACTTTCAGAAGATCAAGAATCTTTATTTTATTTAAAAATAAAGGAAATCCCCCCTAAACCTATAGAAGGTAATATTATTCAAATTGCATTACAGAGCCAATTGAAAATTTTTTATCGACCGACAAACATCTTAACTCAACAAGATCAGTCATGGTTAAAAGAGATAACTGTTATTTATGCGAATAAAACACTTACACTGATTAACCCTACTGCGTACTATATTAATATTGCTGATGTTATAGATAAAAATGGAGAGATTATTATCGATGTTGGCTATAACATGCTCGCACCATTCTCTAGTAAGGAATTTATTCTTACATCTCAATTAAGTGATAAATTTCAAATTGGTTATATTGATGATTATGGTGCACTAAGGTTATTTACTTATTTATATGAAAATAAAAGATACTCCTTACAGAATGAAGGCTAAGTAAATGAAATTTACAATATATTTATGCCATATAAATAAGATAAAGAAAATATTAATCATATTTTTATTATTATTTTCTTCTTTCTCTCAGGCATTAACTTGCACCAGTCAAGAAGGGCAAAATATTTTAAAGCGTGATGTATTTACTAGTTTTTTTTATCCAGATACTTTAATTGGTAGAGATCTCTTTCGTTCAGATAAAGTTAATATAAGCATCATATGTACTAATAATTCAACTGTACCTAAAAATGTTTATATAAGATATGATAAAAATATTATTGATAACTATAATCCTAATGTAGATAAAGTCGATTTTATATTACAGATGAAAAATCAACAATATATAGCAGGTATGGATAGTCTGATTCCTCAAGCATCTATTTTACCCGGAGAAACACACACTATTGATTTAAACTATCTCTATATCATGCGTATGACAGATTTCCCTCACCAAATACTGAGTAACCATCCATCGATGGTGGAAATTAAATTATCTATTGGTGAATTAGATGATATTAGTGCGGGAGTAACGACAAAAATAGTTGTTATTCGTAATATGAAATTGATTAGTTTTCCACATTGTGAACTTGGTTTAAGTATGAGGATATTACCGGCAAACATTGATTTTGGAGTGATTACGTTTAGTGGAGATCACCCGATTGAAAAAATAAAAAACTTTTCACTGGAATTTACTCGCGATATTACATCGGGATGTTCACTGAACCAGTTACCAGATTATAATGTTGATATCTATTTTTCTACGCCAAATAGGTTGGATTATGATAATGCGTTTAGCCTTGATAACGGTTTAAGTATCGCATTAACATCGATGGATGGTTATGCTCAATCGGTTAAATTTAATCAACCTCATAAAGTTCATCGAATTATTATGAATAGAAACGGAAAATATAAGAGCTTCGCTTCATTTAGTGCTCGACTATATAATAATAATGCGGTTATTCGACCGGGAGCTTTTTCTGCACCAGTTACAATTAATGTTTATTATCATTAAGTTTATCAGTATTAATCTAAATCTTTGACGATAGGCTTGCGATGATAGTTTAAAGAGCACGCTTCGAATGCATATCGGGAACATAACAGTGGGTAATTAGTAAGAAAAGAAACTTTAATCTGAGCCGATATAACCATTGCAGCAAATTGCGCCTGATGATACAACTTTAATGACATGAGTTAAATTTAACGAACATTGTGAAGATAGGGTGAGGTCAATGAGTCAGGTATTTAATTTCAGTGCAGGTCCCGCCATGCTACCGATAGAGGTTATGCGTCGTGCAGAACAAGAACTTTGTAACTGGAATAGTTTAGGTGTTTCAGTCATGGAAATTAGTCATCGTAGTAAAGAATTTATTGCGGTGGCAGAAACAGCAGAACAAGATTTACGCCATCTTTTAGCTATACCCGATAACTATAAAGTATTGTTTTGTCATGGAGGTGCGCGTGGGCATTTTTCAGCGTTACCTCTAAATTTATTGGGAGATAAAACCACTGCGGATTATATTGTTGGTGGATATTGGGCAGAGTGTGCAGCAGAAGAAGCAAAAAAATATTGCACGCCAAATATTATCCAAGTTAAAACTGAGAAAGATGGCGTTGTTGGTATCAAGCCAATGAGTGAATGGCAATTAAGTGATGATGCAGCTTACGTGCATTATTGTCCAAATGAGACCATTGATGGTATCGCGATTCATGAAGAACCTAATTTCCCTGAAAATAAGATTGTAGTCGCCGATTATTCTTCATCTATCTTATCTAAACCTATCGATATTAGTCGCTATGGTATGATTTATGCGGGCGCACAGAAGAATATTGGCCCGGCCGGTTTAACATTGGTGATTATTCGCGAAGACTTGCTAGGTAAAGCAGCTAAACAGACGCCGTCGATTCTTGATTATACTGTATTAGCTAAATACGACTCTATGTTTAATACTCCCCCAACATTTGCTTGGTATTTGTCAGGCATGGTATTTAAATGGCTAAAAGAGCAGGGGGGAATGCAAGAAATGGCACAGCGTAATTTTGAGAAATCAGAATTATTATACCGTGCTATTGATAATAGCGATTTCTATATTAACCGTGTTACTGGCGAAAATCGTTCTTGGATGAATATTCCTTTCCAAATGACTGATCCATCATTGGATGCTAAATTTTTGGAAGAAGCTAAAGCACTTGGTTTATTATCCTTAAAAGGCCACCGTGTTTCTGGTGGGATGCGCGCCTCGATTTATAATGCTATGCCATTAGCTGGCGTACAAGCATTGGTTGATTTTATGGCAGATTTCGAGCGACGTAATAGTTAAATCATTATTATATAGCGTACTAGCGTTACGCTTTTGATAAATTACTATTAGCCAGAAACATCTCTGGCTAATTTTTACTTTTTATTTTTCGGCTATTAATTATTAATTTTAAAACAATAAATAACTATTTTTTAAATATAATCCGAGTTGGTTCCAAAATAGCTAGTTCTAAAATAGTTGGCTCCAAATATTGAGTCATTCGAGCTTATTTACAGAAAATTAACTCACTGGAGTATTGTTTGTAATAGCTATAATTTATTGGGCTTATTACACCGAGTATTAGGATTATTGGGATCTAAAAAATTAGGTATATAAAATAACAATTTGGAGAGACTGCTTTTTATGCAATCGCTGACACTACAACCCATTACTTATATTAATGGCTGCGTTAACTTACCCGGCTCTAAAAGTGTTTCTAACCGTGCGTTATTATTAGCGGCAATGGCACAGGGTACTACGCATCTAACTAACTTATTAGATAGTGATGATATTCGCCATATGCTGAATGCATTAACTCAATTAGGCGTTAGTTATCAACTCTCTGAAGATAGAACGCGCTGTACTGTTGAGGGTATTGGACATGCTTTAGTGGCTAAAAATAAGCTTGAAATCTTTTTGGGCAACGCTGGCACTGCAATGCGCCCATTAGCTGCTGCATTATCCTTAGGAAATAACCAGATCATTTTAACCGGCGAGCCACGAATGAAAGAGCGACCTATTGGACATTTGGTTGATTCTTTACGCGAAGGTGGTGCTAAGATTAATTATCTTGAGCAAGAAGGTTATCCCCCATTACAAATTTCTGGAGGATTTACAGGTGGTAATATCCAAGTTGATGGTTCAGTATCCAGTCAGTTTTTAACCGCGTTATTAATGGCTGCGCCATTGGCGAACAACGATAGCAAAATTACTATCAATGGCGATTTAGTTTCTAAGCCTTATATTGATATTACATTGGCCCTGATGAAAACATTTGGAGTGAATGTTAAAAATCAAAATTATCAATCTTTTGAAATTAGAGGCCAGCAGCAATATCAATCACCAGGCGAATATTTAGTTGAAGGCGATGCATCTTCTGCCTCCTATTTTCTGGCAGCTGCAGCGATTAAGGGCGGAACTGTTCGTGTTACAGGTATCGGTAAAAATAGCTTACAAGGTGACACTAAATTTGCCAATGTGTTAGAAAAAATGGGCGCAATTATTCGTTGGGGCGAGGATTATATCGAATGTGAGCGCGGTAAATTGGTTGGTATTGATATGGATATGAATACTATTCCTGATGCAGCGATGACTATTGGTACGGTTGCACTGTTTGCTCAAGGTGAAACTATTATTCGGAATATTTATAACTGGCGAGTAAAAGAGACGGATCGTTTATATGCAATGGCGACAGAATTGCGTAAAGTCGGGGCCGAGGTAGAAGAAGGGTATGATTATATTCGTATAACTCCACCATTAAAGCTACGTCATGCAGAGATAGAAACTTATAACGATCACCGAATTGCAATGTGTTTTTCATTAGTTGCATTATCAGATACGCCGGTAACTATCTTAGATCCAGGTTGTACAGCTAAAACGTTTCCAACTTATTTCCAACAACTGGAAAAATTAACGCATTAATGAAGTCAGTCAAGTGGTATGGTTAACGGATAAATTCCGGTTTTTCGTTATCGATATAGTGTTGATATAACTATAAGCCGGTTTTTTATTTTATAGCTAATAAATAGCGCTAACTTACAGTTAGTTAAATAGAAAATATTAAATTTTTTTGTCTCATTAAAACCCTCTAGGTTTCACAAAATCTTGCAGTGAGTATAATACGGGGCACAGTATTGTTCGACGGAGAATAGATAAACTATTCTGCGTACAAAAGGAGACCCCTATGGCGGCGATAGCCCCTGTAATTACTGTAGATGGGCCAAGTGGAGCGGGTAAAGGGACACTTTGTCAGGCGCTGGCAAAAGAACTGGAGTGGCAACTTTTAGATTCCGGTGCAATTTATCGCGTTTTAGCGTTAGCTGCCCTCCATCATCATGTTGATATCCAGTCTGAGGATGCTTTAGTTCCATTAGCGGCAAATTTAGATGTGCGTTTTGTGCCTGAAGGTGAACAACTGAAAGTTATCCTCGAAGGGGAAGATGTCAGTAATCAAATTAGAACCGAAACAGTCGGTAATACTGCATCACAAGCCGCGACTTTTCCGCGAGTTAGAGAAGCTTTATTACGTCGTCAACGGGCTTTTCGTATTCTACCGGGATTGATTGCTGATGGTCGAGATATGGGCACAGTAGTTTTTCCTGATGCACCCGTAAAAATATTTTTGGACGCTTCAGCAGAAGAACGTGCTCATCGCCGGATGAGACAGTTGCAGGATAAAGGGTTTAATGTTAACTTTGAGCGTCTTTTAGTCGAAATTCAGGAACGTGATTACCGTGATAGGAATCGTGCTGTCGCGCCGTTAGTGGCGGCTAAAGATGCACTCATTCTGGATTCGACCAGTATGTCAATTGATGAAGTTATCGAAAAAACGCTGACATACGCAAAAAAAATTCTTAATTTATCTAAGTAATTGGCTTTGTTTTAGCTTATAATTAGATAATATACAACTCTATTAGTGCGTTCTCGAAATAGGAACCCACTATAAATAACCCTTTGACAAGGAATGTTGCAGGGTATGTGAAACAACCCCATCTGGCAGGATGCTAAATGGACGTTAAAATATAAACTCTTGAAGATCATTAATATGACAGAATCTTTTGCTCAACTCTTTGAAGAATCCCTGCAGAATATTGAAACCCGTCCGGGTTCTATCGTACGCGGCACCGTTGTTGCTATCGATAAAGACGTTGTTCTGGTTGACGCAGGTCTGAAGTCTGAATCTGCAATTCCAGTAGAACAATTCAAAAATGCTCAGGGTGAGCTAGAAATCCAGGTTGGTGATGAGATTGACGTTGCTCTGGATGCAGTCGAAGACGGTTTCGGTGAAACTGTTCTGTCTCGTGAGAAAGCTAAACGCCATGAAGCATGGTTAATGCTGGAAAAAGCTTACGAAGAAGCAGAAACTGTAACTGGTGTTATCAACGGTAAAGTTAAAGGCGGTTTCACCGTAGAACTTAACGGTATCCGTGCGTTCTTACCTGGTTCTCTGGTTGATGTTCGTCCAGTGCGTGATACTACTCACCTGGAAGGCAAAGAGCTAGAGTTCAAAGTTATCAAGCTTGATCAGAAACGCAACAACGTTGTTGTTTCTCGTCGTGCTGTAATCGAATCTGAAAACAGTGCAGAGCGCGATCAACTGCTAGAAAACCTGCAAGAAGGCATGGAAGTTAAAGGTATCGTTAAGAACCTTACTGACTACGGCGCATTCGTTGATCTTGGCGGTGTTGACGGCCTACTGCATATCACTGATATGGCTTGGAAACGTGTTAAACATCCAAGCGAAATCGTCAATGTTGGCGATGAAATCAACGTTAAAGTTCTGAAATTTGACCGTGAACGCACTCGTGTTTCTCTGGGTCTGAAACAACTGGGCGAAGATCCTTGGGTCGCAATCGCTAAACGTTACCCAGAAAGCACTCGTCTGACGGGTCGCGTTACTAACCTGACTGATTACGGCTGCTTCGTAGAAATCGAAGAAGGCGTTGAAGGTCTGGTTCACGTTTCAGAAATGGATTGGACTAACAAAAACATTCACCCATCTAAAGTTGTTAATGTTGGTGATGTTGTTGAAGTTATGGTTCTGGATATCGACGAAGAACGTCGTCGTATCTCACTGGGCCTGAAACAGTGCAAATCTAACCCATGGCAGCAGTTTGCAGAAACTCACAACAAAAACGATCGCGTTGAAGGTAAAATCAAGTCTATCACTGACTTTGGTATCTTCATCGGTCTGGAAGGCGGAATCGATGGTCTGGTTCACCTGTCAGACATTTCTTGGAACGTTACTGGCGAAGAAGCTGTGCGTGAATACAAGAAAGGCGACGAAATCGCTGCAGTAGTACTGCAAGTCGATGCAGAACGTGAGCGTATCTCTCTGGGCGTTAAACAATTAGCGGAAGATCCATTCAATAACTACCTGGCTGTTAACAAGAAAGGTGCTATTGTAAACGGTAAAGTAACAGCTGTTGATGCTAAAGGTGCAACTATCGAGTTGGCTGACGGTGTTGAAGGTTACTTACGTGCTTCTGAAGCAACTCGTGACCGCATTGAAGATGCAACCCAAGTTCTGAACGTTGGTGATGCAGTTGAGGCTAAATACACTGGTGTTGATCGCAAAAATCGCGTAATCAACCTGTCTGTTCGCGCAAAAGACGAAGCTGATGAAAAAGATGCTATCGCTACTGTGAACAACAAACAGGAAGATACTAACTTTGCAAACAACGCTATGGCTGAAGCTTTCAAAGCAGCTAAAGGCGAGTAATTAAGTGAGATTAGGGTAGTCGATGATTACCCTTGTTATAACGGTAGTTTAGGGAGGTACTATGACCAAGTCGGAATTAATCGAAAGACTTGCTAGCCATCAATCTCATCTTTCAGCTAAAACCGTCGAGGATGCTGTAAAGGAAATGCTTGAGCACATGGCAGATACATTGGCTAGTGGAGAGCGTATTGAAGTTCGTGGATTCGGCAGTTTTTCTCTTCACTACCGTGCTCCACGTGTTGGTCGTAATCCTAAGACAGGTGATAAAGTTGAGCTGGAAGGTAAATACGTTCCACACTTTAAGCCTGGCAAAGAATTACGTGACCGTGTGAATGAGTGCTTTCAAGAATCAAATAGTTAGCACGCATCATAGCTTAATTATGTAAATTAAAACGACACTTTGATTTTTATTAATCGGTGTCGTTTATTTTTTCTAGCATGATTTACCCCTCCTATTCTCTGTTTATACTAAATTTTTAGTATTTCACTAGTATATTAGCCTTAGTTCTATTATTGATTGTTCTATTAATAATTATTATCTTCTTTGTTATAACTTAATTTTCTATAGTGATATTGTCGACAGTAGGGATAGTTGATTCATTTTATACATTAATTATGTATTTTTCACATTAATTAAATTAACTGTGAACTACTTTGCAAAAAATAAAATTCATCTCTGTGCGTTACATTTAATATTATAAACCACAATCTAAAAATAACTTTCATTCGGCTTATTTCTTTAAGATTATTATATTATTAATAGCTAAGATGATAATTAAACAGCAAGGATGCTGATGGCAGCAATTAAAAATTTAGTGTTATTGATAAAATTCAAGGATACGTTAAATATAAATTATGCATCAATAGCATTATTTATTGGATTATTACCATTATTATATTTAAATAATATCCCTAACATTACTACTCATGTTTTTGTTATATTATTTTCGATTGCACTGTTGCTATTGAGTATAGTGAATATATACGTTAAGTTTTTTATATTTATGGCGATGTCACTGTTATGGGGAAGTTGGCATGCGAGTGAATTACTTAATTATATAAACAAGTTTAGTAGAGGAATATATAATACTCATGTAACGGTAATTACTGTTCCTATTGAGTATAAAGAACATCAAAAAATAAAAGTAAGAATAGACTCACTCGATGGCGTTGATATATTTCCAGCGCTTTATGCTTACTGGTATCCAGCAAAAAAATCAGATATTAAAATTTGTGCGGGCCAACGATGGCAATTTCAGAGTAAATTATATCCAGTACATTCTTTGTTAAATGAAGGTGGATTTGATAGCCAGCGACATTATATTGCTCAGCGTATATTAGGTCGATTGAAAAATTCGAATGAAAATTTGATTGATTCATCGTGCTCTTGGCGTCAAAAAATAATTGATTATTATTTAACACATATTAATCAGCAAGTTAATCGCGGGGTTATTTACGCGCTGATGTTCGGTGAAAGAGGATTATTAGAGCCACAACAATCACAATGGTTACAAAAAACAGGTGTAAGCCATTTAATTGCCATTTCAGGATTACATATTGGAATTGCTTATTTTGTTGGTTTCTATTTTGCTCGACTTATACAGTTTTTCTTTGCTTATAAATATATTTATTTAGGTTTTGCGATATCTATTGGATTATTAATAGCTATAATTTATAGCTGGCTATCAGGTTTATCGATACCGGCTATTAGGGCTATTTTCGCGCTCTCATTAGCCATTTATTTACGAAAACAGCCTTTTTATTGCTTTCCGTGGCAATGGGCAATTCTTAGTATGGGGCTGATCCTATTATTTGATCCCCTGGCAATTCTCTCAGATAGTTTTTGGCTTTCCAGCATTGCCGTATTAGCAATTCTCTATTGGGGATCGACAATTCAGCTCAATCGTAGTATTTATATCGATTGGCGTTTGAAATGGATTAAATTATTACACTTACAATTTGGCTTACTTTTATTATTAATTCCAATCCAATTAATTATTTTTAACGGATTTAATCCTGCCGGATTATTGGCTAATTTATGGTTGGTTCCATTAATCTCTTGTTTAATTATTCCGTTATTATTACTGATTTTTTTATTACCATTTGATTATCTTCAGTCATTATTATTTGAGTTTATTGATATGGTTTTATCAATGAGCTTATCCCCATTACCTTTCTTAGCACAGTTTTGGTTAAAGGGAGAATTTATTTCACCGTGGTTAGTGGCTATCAGTGGATTATTACCCATTATTTATATTTTTGGTTGGTACCGTTCATACTACAATTTAATTGCCTGCTTTCTTTGTTTAGCTATTGGTATTTACCCACAACCGGAAGCTAAAGGATGGCGTTTAACTATGCTTGATGTCGGTCACGGATTAGCTATTATCATACAGCAAGGTCGGCAAGCTTTAATTTATGATACAGGAAAAAGTTGGCAAGGAGGTGACGTTGCACTAAGTCATATTATTCCTTTTCTGAACTCTCATAGATTAGAACCAATTGGTATTATTTTGAGTCACGACCATCTTGATCATACGGGGGGAGTGGTATCTTTACGGCATCATTATCCGGGAATTTCGTTACGCAGTAATTTTGGTAATAGGGAACATTTGCCTTGCCATCGCGGCACGAAATGGCGTTGGAAAGATCTCATATTTACTGTGGTATGGCCAGTTAATGGGAAGAAATTATCACATAATAATGATTCTTGCGTTATTCAAGTTACTGATGGATATAATAAAATATTATTAACTGGTGATATTGAAAAGCGAGGAGAAAGAGAGTTAGTAGCGTTAGATAAAATGGCTTTAACTTCAAATATTATTCAAGTTCCACATCATGGTAGCAATACCTCATCTACTGAATTATTTTTACGCAATGTTATGCCAAATTTAGCTTTAGTTTCAGCGGCTCGCTATAGTCAGTGGCAAATTCCTTCTCCTAAAGTGCGAGATAGGTACCAAAAAGCGAATATAGATTGGTTAAATACATCTCAGCAAGGACAGATAACATTATGGTTTAATAGAGAAAAAATAGTAAAATCAAGTTATCGAGTTGAAATTCAACCGCGTTGGTTTCATCAGTGGTTTGGTGAAATAGCAATTCCCGAGTAGAATAGGGCGCTTATTTTAAGTTTTGGTAAAATTAGAATGAATGATAAAGATCTTTCAACGTGGCAAACGTTTCGTCGTTTATGGCCATCAATTGTGCCATTTAAAGCAGGTTTAATTGTTGCAGCAATCGCTTTAGTCATAAATGCTGCAGGCGATGCATTTATGATCTCCTTATTAAAACCGTTATTAGATGAAGGTTTTGGTAAGTCTAATATTGATACATTGAAGTGGTTACCCTTAGCCGTTCTTGGGCTGATGCTAATTCGTGGTGCATCAAACTTTGTATCGACATATTGCGTTTCCTGGGTTTCAGGAAAAGTTGTTATGAACATGCGTCGGCGTCTATTTAGCCATATGATGGGGATGCCGGTAAGTTTCTTTGATCAACAATCTACCGGAACGCTATTATCTCGTATTACTTATGATTCAGAGCAGGTAGCATCGTCTTCCTCTGGTGCACTGATCACTATTATCCGTGAAGGTGCTTATATTATAGGTTTGTTCAGCTTAATGTTTTATTATAGCTGGCAGTTATCACTGATCTTGATTGTAATTGCACCTGTTGTATCTATTGCTATTCGTATTGTTTCCAAACGTTTTAGGAATATTAGTAAGAATATGCAAAGCGGCATGGGGCTAGTCACTACCAGTGCTGAACAAATGTTAAAAGGCCATAAAGAAGTTCTTATTTTTGGTGGTCAAAAAGTTGAAACTGAACGTTTCAACAAAGTTAGCAATAATATGCGCCGTCAAGCAATGAAGATGGTGACTGCATCGGCAATCTCTGATCCTATTATTCAGATGATCGCTTCGTTAGCATTGGCTTTTGTTCTGTATGCAGCTAGTTTTCCTGAAATCATGGATACTTTAACGGCAGGGACTATCGGTGTTGTCTTCTCTTCCATGTTTGCGTTGATGCGTCCATTAAAATCATTAACTAACGTAAATGCGCAGTTCCAGCGCGGTATGGCAGCATGCCAAACCTTGTTTGCCATTTTAGATATGGAACAAGAAAAAGACGATGGAAAACGGGTGTTGAAGAAAGCCAACGGTGATATTGAATTTAAAAATGTCACTTTTACTTATTCATCTAAGGACAGCCCAGCATTACAGAATATCTCGTTTACTATTCCTGCGGGTAAATCGGTCGCTCTTGTCGGTCGTTCAGGTTCAGGTAAATCGACCATTGCTAATTTGATCACTCGTTTTTATGACATCGATGAAGGCAGTATTACTATTGATAATCATGATATTCGTGAATATACCTTATCCTCCTTACGTCAACAGGTCGCATTAGTCTCTCAGCACGTTTATTTATTTAACGACACCATTGCTAATAATATCGCCTATGCGACAGATGGCAGTTTTAGCCTTGAACAAATAGAGAAAGCTGCAGAAATGGCTTATGCCATGGACTTTATCAATAAACTGGATAATGGACTTAATACTGTCATCGGTGAAAACGGTGTGATGCTATCTGGTGGGCAACGCCAACGTATCGCGATAGCCCGTGCATTATTACGTGATTCACCTATTTTGATCCTTGACGAAGCCACCTCTGCGTTAGATACCGAATCAGAACGCGCAATTCAGGCCGCATTAGATGAATTACAGAAAGATCGTACTTCACTGGTTATTGCCCATCGCTTATCTACAATTGAAAATGCAGATGAAATATTAGTGGTGCAGGATGGACAAATTATTGAACGCGGAAATCATAAAGTCTTGATTAATCAAGATGGTGCCTATGCTCAGCTGCATAAGATACAGTTTAGCCAATGATTGAGCGGATATGGGCTGGCCGCTCATGGCTATATATCTTGCTAGTGCCGTTATCACTGCTGTATGGCATGATAACGACGCTGCGTCGACTGTGTTATAAGATTGGGATATTGCGTTCATGGAAGGCTCCAGTACCCGTGGTTATTGTGGGTAATTTAACCGTAGGGGGAAATGGCAAAACTCCTGTGGTTATTTGGCTGACAGAGAATCTACAGCAAAAAGGTTATTCGGTCGGCGTGGTATCCCGCGGGTATGGTGGTAAAGCGGCACATTATCCCTTAGTTATTACCAATAAGACTACTACTATCGAAGGCGGTGATGAGCCAGTGTTAATTCATCAGCGTACGGGTGTTCCAGTCGTTGTTGCTCCACGTCGTAGCGATGCTGTTAAAGAATTATTATCATTGTACGATATAGATATCATTATTGCTGATGATGGCTTGCAGCATTATGCTTTAGCTCGTGATTATGAAATTGTCGTTATCGATGGTCAGCGTCGTTTTGGTAATGGTTGGTGGTTGCCGGCTGGACCCATGCGCGAATATGAAGGACGCTTAAATACAGTAAATGCATTAATTACAAATGGCGGCACTCCCCAGAGTGGTGAAATATCGATGTTACTGAAAGGGGATCAAGCGATAAATATAGTTACTGGTGAAAAGCGTCAGGTTAGCGAGTTACAACAAGTTGTAGCTATGGCAGGAATTGGGCATCCGCCACGATTTTATGCTTCATTAAAGAATAAAGGGGTTAACGTAATTGCAGAATATTCCTTTGCCGATCATCAAGTGTATCAACAGCAGCAATTATCAGCATTAGTCTCGCCTTCTCAAGTATTATTAATGACTGAAAAAGATGCGGTAAAATGCCATTCGTTCGCGCAGGAAAATTGGTGGTACTTACCGGTAAGTGCTTATTTAGGCTCTCCGGGAGCGGAAAAAATGTTATCTGAGATTGAAAAAAAGTTAGAATGGTATAAAAAAACTTGAGTATTTTTTTTTACTGTGATATTTATACTAACATCGTGTTCGCAGTATATTCGTTTTAAGGCTTAAAATTTAAGTTCTAGGACTTAAAATAACCATCTTAAATGATAACTTTATTACTTTAGTTTACTTGCAATACTCATCATCAAAAAGGTAAAACCTCGGTGATTAGTACAAGTAAATGCAATAATGTAATCTAGTCTAATAACATGTGAAACATAAAAATATTCTCGCATTACTCTTTGATACAGTCTGCATTGTCATATAAATGTCAAAATTTACTGTTAATCTCTTAAGCAGTGATGCAAGAGTGTGGATTTTAACTAAGCTTAAAAAATAATAGCTTAATTAAACAAAAAACTAAGAAAGGTTATCTGATTATTATCAGAAACTATTATTGAATAATAAATACAAAAACTACTCTATATATTAAATTTAAATCGGCAAAATAGTGGGGCTTAATGGAAGAGTAGTCACATCAAAGCAATAAAGAGAATTATTGCTAGATGCACAAAAGGAGCTTTATCATGAATTTACAATTACATCTCGGCCGCGTTAAATGGTTTGATCAGCAACAGGGTTATGGTTTTATTTCCCCATCTAATGGTGGTGATGATATATACGTAACTCGTAAATCAATTGCGAATACTAAAATCAAATCGTTAATGGAAGGTCAGAATGTCGAGTTTTCTGTAACTCGTGGATCAACAGGTATAACAGCAGCTGATGTTATCGCCTTTTAATTAAAACAGACCTCTCAAATGCTTTCTTTTCTTACCAACAAAATTTTAGTAAATAAAAACTTTTGGTCAATAAAACAGAAAGGAAAGCCATTTCAAAAAGATTAAAGTTAACGGTGATGGCACCTTGTGATATTCTGATCCCAAAATGAGTTAAATCCATTTGGGAGAAAACATGGATCACCGTTTACTTGAAATCATTGCCTGCCCCGTTTGCCATGGTAAGTTAAGTTATAATAAAGACAACTTAGAGCTTATTTGCAAAATCGATCATCTTGCATATCCAATTCGTGATGGGATCCCCGTGCTATTGCAAAATGAAGCTCGTGAATTACCGATGGATGAAGGTAAATAAACCGTGTTTACAGTTATTATTCCTGCTCGCTTTGCATCGACACGTTTACCGGGCAAGCCACTAGCCGATATCCATGGTAAGCCGATGGTCGTTCGGGTAATGGAACAAGCATTAAAATCTGGGGCTTCACGGGTTATTATTGCTACTGATCATCAAGAGGTCGTTGATGCAGTTCAACATGCAGGCGGTGAAGCCTGTATGACGGATTCAAATCATCATTCTGGTACTGAGCGTTTAGCTGAAGTTATTGATAAATACCAATTCGCGGATGATGAGATTATTGTTAATGTTCAGGGGGATGAGCCATTAATTCCTCCTATGATTATTAGCCAGGTAGCTAATAATTTAGCTAATAGTCAGGCTGAAATGGGCACTCTAGCGGTACCTATTAATAATGCAGAAGAAGCATTTAATCCGAATGCGGTAAAAGTAGTGATGGATCAATCCGGCTATGCACTCTATTTTTCTCGTGCAGCAATCCCATGGCAACGTGATCAGTTTGCGGTCAATAAACAGATTATTGGCGATCACTTTTTACGTCATATTGGGATTTATGCTTATCGTGCTGGCTTTATTCGTCGTTATGTTACATGGCCGGCCAGTCCGTTGGAAAATATTGAAATGTTAGAGCAGTTAAGAGTGCTCTGGTATGGAGAGAAAATCCATGTCGCTGTCGCGGCCCAAGCGCCAGGGGCGGGTGTCGATACGCCAGAAGATTTAGACTCAGTACGTAAAACATTTGCTCAGTTATTGGCATTGTAATTTATCTGAATTTAAGTTTCTTGTGAGAGGATAGCGCTAGTGAGTTAGGTTCAGCTGATATTAGTTAGCTTAGATTATTGCTATAAAAACGTAACAGATAATGTGGCCGATAGCGCTAATATAATCTCGAAAAAATAAAAAATAGCCAAAACAATCGACTAAAAAATAAAAAGGTGTGATTTTTATCACACCTTTTTTTGATCTAAATTTCAGCCGGCGACTGGAGAAAGAAGCATTTTGATAACAGTTACTTTGCAGAAGCTACTCCGCAGTCATGGTTTCTGGTGTTGTTAATAACGGTTCAGATGCAGATTTTTGGGTATTATCAGGTTTAAATCGTTGCCAAATATTGCCGAGAGTCTCATACCAAGCGCGCTCTGCATGGCCAAAATAATAGGCGGAGGGAAGATATTTCTCCCAAGCATTGAGTGGTGAATTGATGACTAACTGATTAGCTGGGGCAGCGATAGGCTGCATTTGTCTGGCCAGAAAAAAGCGTTCTGCCCGTGCCAGATGACTGGCTGATGTAACCAGTAAAAATGGTTGCTTGCCGACAATTTTTTCTACTTCGTAGGCTTCTTCTTGAGTATCTTTAGGGCGAGTCAGCGCAATTGTATCTGATGCGGGCACGCCTAATGACTGAGCAACTTGTGCGGCAACTTCGGCACTACTCAGGCTATTTTTACCCGGACCACCAGTGAAAATCAATTTACTACCAGGGTGTTGCAGATATAACCGAATACCTTCGGTAACACGGGGTAAGCTGTTATTCAATAAATTTGAGCTGGGTGCCCATTCAGGATTATAGGTAAAACCACCACCTAAGACCACAATATAATTGATGGCGACGGGATGGTTATCTAATAACTCGTAACGTTTTTCATAACCTGATTCTATTGGAGCGAGTAACTTATCTGCTACTGGCTGTAATCCGAGCAATAAAATGCATACTAAACTAAGAGTTACACAGCACTTTCCGCTTTTTTGCCAGTGGGTAAACCAGAGTAAAATCAGACCGATAAGTCCGATAATTAGCAACGCAGGTAATGGCATCAGCAGTGAGCCCAGGTATTTTTTTAGAATGAATAACATCAGTGTCCTTTATTTGTCGGAATTATCATCAGTCGGTTGGGTATCTAGCAGTAATCGGCGCTCACCTGTGCCAAATGCACGTTATTATCTGTTATACTTGACATAATTCAAGTTGCCAATATGTCGAGAATAAACAATATATCCCGTTGTATTTTATCTATGTGGCTTAAACTCTCAACAGTTGATAATTTATCTGCCGCTATCGCGGTAATAATGACAATATAGTGCTATTTACCTTTTGCTTATAGACTGATTAATCGGTGTCCTGACTTGCTGGGAATTAAATGACAATGATAGCGGCAGGAAGACATTGACTGGGGTTTATAATTTAAGTTTATTATGCAGTGACATAAGCGTAGTTAGTAAGCTAATTGACTGTTTGGATTGACTTAAATAATAATCTCTGCAAATAAAATTATTCTGAGTTAGCGTTGTAAAGAGCGAATAAATATTGCTAGCATGCTGATAACATGAAATATAACAGAGATAGATGATACCGAAAAAGTATCGAGAGAATAATAATTAGGTAGAACATGGCAGATCGCAATTTTGATGATATCGCGGAAAAATTTTCAAACAATATTTATGGCACTACCAAAGGTAAAATTCGTGAAGCGGTAGTGTGGCAGGATCTGGAATATTTGTTAGCGACTGAATTTCCTGCGCGGTCATTGCGTATTCTAGATGCTGGCGGTGGTGAAGGTCATTTTGCGCGAAAATTAGCTGCACTTGGTCATCAAGTAATACTTTGCGATTTATCCGAAGAGATGTTGGAACGGGCTAAGTTGGCAGCAGATGAACAAGGTGTTGGCCAGCAAATGCACTTTATTCATAGTGCGGTACAGGATATTCAACAGCACATTGATGCGCCGGTTGATCTGGTTTTGTTCCACGCAGTACTTGAATGGATAAGCGATCAAAAATATGCAATTCAAGTTCTGACAGATATAATTAAGCCCGAAGGCGCCTTGTCTATTATGTTTTATAATGCCAATGGTTTAGTGATGCGCAATGCTATTTTGGGCAATTTTCATTTAGCCACGCCGAATATCCAGCGCCGCCGTAAACGTTCGTTATCACCGCAATATCCGCTAATCCCTGAACAGGTTTATCAGTGGTTAGAAGTGCTTACGCTAAAAATTATCGGCAAAAGTGGAGTACGGGTATTCCATGATTACCTACAGAGTCGTCAATTGCAGAATAAAGATTTTCCTGCGCTGCTCGAATTAGAGCAACGCTACTGTCGGCAGGAGCCTTATATCAGCCTTGGGCGATATATCCATGTGATGGCAAAAAAAATAAATAGAAAGGACGAAATATGAGTGAATTTTCCCAGACCGTCCCCGAGCTCGTGTCCTGGGCACGCAAAAATGATTTTTCGCTTTCGCTTCCCCCAGAACGTTTGGCTTTTTTACTGTCGGTTGCGGTACTGAATAGCGAACGAATTAATGGTGAAATGACTGAAGCTGAATTGATCGACGCCTTTCGTGAAGTATGTAAAGGGTTCGAACAAACCACAGAATCATTAGCGGTTAGAGCCAATAATGCCATCAATGATATGGTGCGCCAAAAACTGTTTAATCGATTTAACAGTGACATTATTGAAGGTAATTCAATTTACCGATTAACGCCATTGGGTATGGGGATCAGTGATTACTATATTCGTCAGCGTGAATTTTCGACCTTACGTTTATCCATGCAGCTATCAATAGTCGCAGGTGAATTATTAAATGCGGCTGAGTCGGCAGAAGAAGGCGGAGATGATTATCATTGGCATCGCCATGTTTTTGCACCGCTAAAATATTCGGTTGCTGAAATATTCGACAGTATTGATATGTCTCAACGTATCATGGATGAGCAGCAAAATAGCGTTAAAAATGATATTGCAGCGCTGCTTGATCAAGACTGGCAGGCAGCGATTGCTAATTGCGAACAGTTACTTTCTGAAACCTCCATTACCTTGCGCGAGTTACAAGATACCTTAGAGGCCGCCGGTGATAAATTACAGGCTAATTTATTGCGTATTCAAGAAGCTAACATGAACGCGCCAAGATTCTCTGAGCCTGTTGATAAGCTGGTATTTGATCTACAAAATAAACTCGACCGCATCGTAAGCTGGGGGCAACAATCCATCGATTTATGGATTGGTTACGACCGCCATGTTCATAAATTTATTCGTACCGCGATTGATATGGATAAAAATCGTATTTTCTCGCAACGCTTAAGACAATCTGTCCAGCATTATTTTGATAGCCCGTGGGCATTAACTTATGCTAACGCAGATCGCTTGTTAGATATGCGCGATGAAGAACTAATGTTGCGAGATGAAGAGGTCACAGGTGAATTACCTGATGAGCTTGAGTTCGAAGAATTTAGCGAAGTAAATGAACAACTGGCTGCACTGATGGAAGCTGAATTGGCGGTATATAAACGCACTCAGCAACCGCTGGATATTGGTAAAGTATTACAGGAATACCTACAACAATATCCTCAGAAACGGCATTTTGATGTTGCCCGTATTGTGATTGATCAGGCAGTCAAATTAGGTATAGCAGAGGCTGATCTGTCAGGAATATCGGCGGAATGGTTAGCGATTAATGATTACGGAGCCAAGGTACAGGCAAATGTCATCGACAAATATTGAACAATTTATGTCAGTAAAACTGGCACAGGCATTAGCTAATTCACTGTTTCCGGAATTAGATAGCCAACTTAGATCTGGACGCCATATCAGCATTGATGATTTAGATAATCATGCTTTTTTGATGGATTTTCAGGAGTCATTAGAGCATTTTTACAGCCGCTATAATGTTGAATTAATCCGAGCCCCTGAAGGCTTTTTCTATTTGCGTCCGCGCTCAACTACGCTTATTCCACGTTCGGTATTATCTGAACTAGATATGATGGTCGGAAAAATTCTTTGTTATCTTTATCTGAGCCCAGAGCGGTTAGCCAACCAGGGAATATTTACTTCACAAGAACTTTTTGAAGAAGTTATTTCGTTGGCTGATGAAAATAAATTACTCAAGTTCATTAATCAGCGTTCAACAGGCTCTGATCTGGATAAACAAAAATTACAGGAAAAGTTACGAACCTCATTAAATCGCTTACGGCGGTTAGGTATGGTGCATTTCCTACAAAATGACAGCAGCAAATTTACTATCATGGAATCAGTTTTTCGTTTTGGTGCTGATGTTCGCAGTGGTGATAATCCACTCGATGCCCAATTACGTTTGATCCGTGACGGTGAAGCGATATCGTTAGAAAGTAAATTATCGTTAGATATTGACGAAGATGAAGACCAAAACCATGAAGCGGCAGGTGCGGAGGATGAACAGTTATGATTGAACGCGGAAAATTTCGCTCACTGACGCTGATTAACTGGAATGGTTTTTTTGCCAGAACATTTGATTTAGACGAAATGGTCACCACTCTTTCTGGCGGTAATGGCGCGGGTAAATCAACGACTATGGCCGCCTTTATTACGGCAATGATCCCCGATTTAACATTGTTGCATTTCCGCAATACTACCGAAGCTGGGGCAACCTCGGGCTCCCGCGATAAGGGCTTGCACGGTAAACTGCGTCCGGGCGTTTGTTATGCCATCCTAGATGTGGTCAATTCTAAGCATCAACGTGTGCTGGTGGGGGTTCGTCTACAGCAAGTCGCGGGACGTGATAAAAAAGTCGATATTAAACCTTTCATGATCCAAGGGTTACCGACTGCCGTGGTACCAACGGAAATTCTAACCGAACTGCTTGAAGGGCGTCAGGCGCGAGTTATTGCCTTAAATGAGCTAAAAGATCGCTTTGATGATACCGAAGGCGTACAATTCAAACAGTTTAACTCGATTGCAGATTACCATTCTACCTTATTTGATTTAGGGGTTATTCCACGTAAACTGCGCTCGGCCAGTGATCGTAGTAAATATTATCGGCTGATTGAAGCCTCATTATACGGTGGGATTTCCAGTGCGATCACCCGTTCATTGCGCGACTATTTATTGCCAGAAAATAGCGGTGTACGTAAAGCCTTTCAGGATATGGAATCCGCATTACGTGAAAATCGGATGACCCTTGAGGCTATTCGCGTTACCCAGGCCGATCGAAATTTATTTAAACATTTAATTAGTGAGGCAACAGATTATGTCTCTGCTGATTATATGCGCCATGCTAATGAACGCCGTATTCATTTAGATGCTGCGATAGCGGCGCGTAGTGAATTATTTATTAGCCGCAAACAGTTAGCACATGAACAAATACGTCATATCGAAATGGCGCGTGAATTGAATGAACAAAGCGCTGTTTCGAGTGATTTAGAAACCGATTATCAAGGCGCTTGTGATCATTTAGGGCTGGTACAAACGGCAATACGCCAGCAAGAAAAAATCGACCGCTATCAATCAGATATCGAAGAACTGACATATCGACTTGAAGAGCAAGCTGAAGTTGTTGAAGAGGCAAACTCACTGCATGCTGAATTTGAAGCTAGATCAGAAGCGGCAGAAGCCGAAGTTGATGAGTTAAAAAATCAATTGGCGGATTATCAACAAGCATTGGATGTTCAACAAACGCGTGCTATTCAATACCAACAAGCGTTACAGGCGCTTGAACGTGCCCGTGAGTTGTGTGGATTAGCTGATTTATCAGTAGATAATGCGGCTGAGTGGCTAGAAACCTTTGAAGCCAAAGAACAGCAAGCGACTGACGCATTATTAGCCTTAGAACAAAAAATGAGTGTAGCTAATGCTGCACATAGCCAATTTGAACAGGCATACCAGCTAGTAAAAAGTATTGTGGGGGAAGTAACCCGCGGTGAAGCTTATCAACAAGCCCGTGAATTATTGCGTGATTGGTCATCTCAGACCCATTTAGCTGAACGTATCCAACCGCTACGTATGCAGTTATCTGAGCTTGAACAACGGTTGAATAGTCAACAAAATGCCGAGCGCTTACTTAATGAGTTTTGTAAACGCCATGGCCAACGCTATCAGCCGGATGAATTAGATCAGTTGATGGCTGAGCTCGAAGCACAGCAAGAAGAGTTAAGCTTACAGGTCAGTGACAGTGGCGAGCATCGAATGCAAATGCGCCAAGAGATTGAACAAATTAGTTTGCGAGTGCAGCAATTAACGGCAAAAGCGCCTATTTGGTTAGCGGCACAGGATGCATTGAGTCAACTCAGCGAACAAACGCAACAATATTTTAGTGATGGTCATGAAGTCACTGAATATATGCAGCAATTGCTTGAACGTGAGCGTGAAATTACCGTTGATCGCGATGAAATTGCGGCACAAAAACGCCAGCTGGAACAACAAATTGAACGTTTAAGCCAACCAAGCGGTGCTGATGATAGCCGCATGTTGTCTTTGGCCGAGCGCTTTGGTGGTGTTTTACTGTCTGAGATTTATGACGATATTACCATTGATGATGCGCCTTATTTCTCGGCATTATATGGTCCTGCCCGTCATGGTATTGTGGTTCCCGATCTCTCGGTTGTTCGCCCATTACTCGATACATTGCAAGATTGCCCTGAAGATATCTATTTTATTGAAGGCGATCCGCAATCATTTGATGACAGTGTATTTAATGCCGAAGAGTTTGATAATGCGGTATTAGTGCAGTCATCAGAGCGTCAATGGCGTTTTTCTCGCTATCCTGAAGTCCCTCTGTTTGGTCGTGCTGCGCGTGAGAATCAGCTAGAAACGTTAAGTTTACAACGAGATAGCTTGGCTGAACGTTATGCTACCTTGTCATTTGATGTACAAAAAATTCAACGTTTACATCAATTATTTAGCCGCTTTGTTGGTAAACACATTTCTGTGGCTTTTGAGGATGATCCTGAAGCTGCATTGCGGGAACTAAATCAAAAACGTACTGAATTAGAACGTGCATTTACCCAGTTTGATCAACAAACACAGCAGCAACGTCAACAGTTTACGCAAGGTAAAGAGAATCTGGCGGCACTGAATAGACTGATTCCACTGATCGGCCTATTGATGGATGAAACTTTGGTTGATCGCACAGAAGAAGTACGAGACGAGTTAGCCGAAGCTGAAGAAGCCGCTGATTTCTTAAATAAACATGCGCGTTCACTGGCTAAACTTGAACCTATTGTATCCGTGTTACAGAGTGACCCAGAACAATACGAACAATTAAAGCATGATTATGAAGGGGCTAAACACAGTCAGCAATTAGCTAAACAGCAGGCATTTTCTTTAATTGAAGTGGTGCAGCGTAGAGCGCATTTCAGTTACAGCGACTCAACAGGTATGGTTAATGAGAATGCTGATTTAAATGAAAAATTACGCCAGCGTCTGGAACATGCCGAAGCAGATAGAAGCCGAGCGCGTGAGCAATTACGCCATCATCAATCTCAGGCAGCGCAGTTTAATCAAGTTTTAGCCTCATTACGTAGCTCGTATGAAACTAAGCAAGATATGCTGAAAGAGCTGATGGACGAGATGTCGGCTATCGGTGCTAAATCTGATCCTGAAACAGAAACGCGAGCGCGTCAGCGTCGTGATGAGTTACATCAAGCGGTGATGAGTAACCGTACACGGATAAATCAGTTGGAAAAACAACTGACTCTGTGTGAAGCCGAGATGGATAATTTACAGAAACGTATCCGTAAAGCTGAACGCGATTATTATCAGTTACGCCAACAAGTTGTTACTGCCAAGGCGGGCTGGTGTGCAGTAATGCGTTTAGTTAAAGATAACGGTGTAGAACGTCGCTTGCATCGTCGCGAGTTGGCTTATCAAGATGGCGATAGCCTGCGTTCGATGTCGGATAAAGCGTTAGGAGCACTGCGTCAAGCGGTTGCGGATAACGAACATTTACGCGATGTCTTGCGTTTGTCCGAAGATCCAAAGCGTCCGGAACGCAAAATTCAGTTCTTTATCGCTGTTTATCAGCATCTGCGTGAGCGTATCCGTCAGGATATTATTCGTACTGATGACCCTATTGACGCCATCGAGCAGATGGAAATTGAGTTGGCGCGGTTAACCGAAGAGCTAACGGCCCGTGAGCAAAAACTGGCGATTAGCGCGAAAAGTGTGGCTAATATTATTCGCAAAACTATTCAACGCGAACAAAACCGTATTCGACTGCTGAATCAGGGATTACAGTCAGTATCCTTCGGTCAGGTCAAAGGGGTACGCTTGAATGTTAATGTGCGCGATAGCCACGCTTTACTGCTGGATGTGTTATCTGAAGATCATGAACAGCATCAGGATTTATTTACTAGCCAACGCCTCACTTTCTCTGAAGCCATGGCGAAGCTGTATCAACGTTTAAATCCTCAGGTCGATATGGGGCAACGTTTACCGCAGACTATTGGTGAAGAATTACTGGATTACCGTAACTATTTGGAGCTAGATGTTGAAGTTAATCGTGGCTCAGAAGGTTGGTTAAAAGCTGAAAGTGGTGCATTATCCACCGGTGAAGCGATTGGTACCGGTATGTCAATCTTGGTGATGGTTGTTCAAAGTTGGGAAGAAGAATCTCGGCGCTTACGAGCGAAAGATATTATTCCATGCCGTTTATTGTTTCTTGATGAAGCCGCGCGTCTGGATGCTAAATCTATTGCCACGTTATTTGAACTTTGTGAACGTTTACAGATGCAATTAATTATTGCGGCACCAGAAAATATTAGCCCAGAGAAAGGGACGACTTATAAATTGGTGCGTAAAGTTTTCGGCAATAATGAACATGTGCATGTTGTAGGTTTAAAAGGTTTTGGTCAAGAAAATGCATCTATTGTTAATGACGATAATCTAGATATTATTTCGCAAGTCGAGGAATAATAAACAGCTAAACAGCTAAACAGCTAAACAGCTAAACAGCTAAACAGCTAAACAGCTAAACAGCTAAACAGCTATTTAATAGCAGAATAAATTGACCGATATTATTAATAATATCGGTTTTTTTTATGTCAAAGATTTAACTTAGAATTGATTTAAATGATGTATCATAAATAGTAATTATTTAACTCATTATTTTGTGCAGTTAATCTCATTTTTATGAAAATGAAAATTATATGATTCGATATATTGTGATCTGCTTTTAATATAAGGTTAAAAATGAAAAAAATAACTCTGACCCTCAGTGTTCTCGCCTTGGCATTAAGTTTTACTGTTCCCTCGCAGGCCAACGTTCCTTTGCCAGAAACTGTTAGCCCAGGCGTCACAGTGGTTCAATTGGCTCAGCAACAGCCGGTACATTGGGTTTCGATTCAACAAATTGAACAAAGTTTAGCTGGGCAGCCACCGATGGCGGTCGGATTTGATATCGATGATACCGTGATGTTTTCTAGCCCAGGTTTCTACCGCGGTAAATTAGAATATTCACCAAATGATTACAGCTATTTGAAAAATCCTGAGTTTTGGGAAAAAATGAATAATGAATGGGATAAGTTCAGTATGCCGAAAAAAGTTGGTATTGAACTGGTTCATATGCATTTAAAGCGCAGTGATAATGTTTATTTTATTACTGGGCGTACCAAGACCAAAACTGAAACAGTCACTCAATATCTACAACAAGGTTTGGCTATCCCCGCGGATAAAATGAATCCGGTTATTTTTGCTGGCGATGATGCCAGTAAAAATAATAAAGTGAGTTGGATGCGAGATCATCAATTAAAAATTTATTATGGCGATGCCGATGCTGATATTGCCGCAGCTCATGAATTAAATATTCGTGGTATTCGTATTTTGCGTGCGGCGAATTCATCTTATCAACCATTACCGAAAGCCGGTCAATTTGGTGAAGAAGTAGTAATTAATTCTCAATATTGAATATAAATATTGAGAATTACCTATATAAAATAGATTATTGATTGATAATAATTCTTAATTAAGGCGCAATGGCGCCTTTTTTTATTTTTTGCACATTCATTTTAATTATTTAAAAAAAATCTGCTATCCTGTTTTAATCAAATTATTAGTTAATTTTGATAACAATTTGTCACTAACTTTATACACTGTATTATAAACTATAAAATTACTATATATCAGATGGCTGATTGATAGAATAGTAATGGTTGTTGCAACTAATATCGCAATAACTGATATGCAGTAACTCGCATGTAGGCAGTAAAAGAGATTTATAGCCAAGAGGTGGTTTATAGCAAAGAATATAGCGGTGGATGATAAAGTCCAGTGGCGTATTTAGGATAAATCAGTGACAAGCAGCCTGAATATTGATCACAAAAAAATAAAAATGAATGAATAAAGGTGGATGTATGGCGAAGGGAAGAGTGAAAACTCTGTATGTCTCGGTTGTTTTTAGTGCGTTACTGTTACAATTTCCTGCGCTAGCACAGCTAGAGAGGGCTAAAATAATCCGTTCTGATAGCGTGAGTTTAACTCAAACAGAGGCCAATCAAACACAGCCTGTCGAGGCTAAAAAATCAGTTGTTAGTACCAAAGAGAGCTTACAACAACTGCAAGCCGCGTTGTCATCTGGAGTAAAACCGGTATTTGCTGAGCAATTAGCCCAAATTTATGCTGATCGCCAAATGCAGTTAATTTGGCAAGATGAAACCGCTATCCAACAATTTCAGCAGCAGTTAGCTGAGCTAGCATTGGCCGGTTTTCAGCCACAGTTTGGTGAATGGTTAGTGGCGCTGGAAAATAATCAACTCAATGAATTAGGTCGTGATGCGCTACTTTCTGATGCCATGCTGGGGTATTTACATTATTTATCGGGTGTGAAACAAAATGGCGAATACTGGTTATACAGAAAGCAGCCTTATAAGATATCCGCTCCGACGGATGCCCAAATTAAACCATGGCTAACCGCTGTTAAAGAGGGCCATCTTAGTGAATGGGTAAATAGTTTAACGCCAGCTCATCCTTTATACCAGCCAATGCATAAGGCTTTATTGGAACAGTTAGCTGATGAGCGTGAATGGCCAGTACTGACGAGTACTTCTACACTGAAGCCGGGACAATCATCAGATGATGTTATTGCGTTAAGAGAAATTCTAACCCGGTATAATTTATTATCTGCCTCACAACCTAGTTCTATGGTAGCGGTTAAAGCAGATACGGATGCGATAGGCAATGATGTAATAAATACGTCGGAAGCAGCAAATAGCCCGAGTAGTAAAGAAGCTAATCGTTATGATCCCGAGTTAGTGGCCGCAGTGAAAAAATTTCAGACCATGTTTGGTTTAGAACCTGATGGCTTGATAGGGCGTGGAACAAAAGTGTGGTTAAATACCACGCCGCAACAAAAAGCCGGTTTAATGGCATTAAATATTCAACGTTTACGGATTATTCCAGCCAGTGAAGGTACTGGGATTTTAGTCAATATTCCCGCATTTACGCTCGATTTTTATTTAAATGATCAATCAATATTATCTTCAAAAGTGATTGTAGGTCGTCCTGACCGTAAAACGCCGATTATGAGCAGTGCATTAAATAATGTGGTTATTAATCCGCCATGGAATGTGCCTACCAGCATGACACGTAAGGATATTGCACCACGAGGTAAGCAAGACCCGAGCTATTTTAGTCGCCGGGGATACACGGTTTATTCGGGGTGGGGCAACGATGCTTCGGTGATTGATCCCTATTCGATTAATTGGGATGAAATTACACCGTCAAACTTTCCTTATCGTATCCGTCAGGCTCCAGGACCCACTAATTCATTAGGGCGCTATAAATTTAATATGCCAAGTTCTGATGCAATTTATCTGCATGATACGCCAAATCATAGCTTGTTTAATCTCAATGCTCGCGCCATTAGCTCTGGATGTGTTCGAGTGAATAAAGCCAGCGAATTAGCTTCAATATTATTGGGCGATGCAGGTTGGGATCAACAACGAATTGACGGTAAACTTAAACAAGGCGATACCGGTTACGTTAATATTCCTGACCGCATACCGGTTTATTTGTATTATCAAACGGCTTGGGTTGAAGGTGAACAGCCGCAATATCGTGCAGATATTTATCAATATGATACCAGTATTGGTGCCGCTGAGAAGTATTTACCCGCGATAAAAATGGCATTACATTAAGAGCTGGTATGAATAATATCTTTTATAAAGGAGCCTGATGGCTCCTTTATTTTTAGTATTTAATAAAAATAAAGGAGTGAATCATAGTGAAAAGATGCGTGGGTTCAAGCTTATGTGTAAAGAAGGCTAAGGATGCTTGCACTGAAGATAGTTTATGATAAACACAGTTATGTGCTTATTTTGAGCCATTGAATGAATATATTGTGAGTATTATTGAGCATAATTATTTTATGGTGATAAATAAGCGTATGGCTTATTTATAGCTGTTTATTTACATAATTATACAATCAAATCTACAAGTTTTTGTTAAACTAAGTGGAATATGTTGTCGTTTTTTGGTCGCAATTAAAACCCGGATCACTCACTATGGATATCATTGATAAAAACCGACGTAATTTTCTCGGTTTCGGCGCGGCTGCGTTGGGACTAAGCTTATTACCGCATCAAGCTTTAGCTGCATTAACTACTCCACGTCCGAGAATTCTGCGTTTTGAAAATCTCCACACCGGGGAATTTTTAAAGACAGAATTTTTTGATGGTCGTCGTTATAATAAAGAAGAACTCGCCCGCCTAAATAAAATTTTCCGCGATCACCGTAATAACCAAGTTAAAACAATCGATCCGGCACTATTTGATCAAATTTATATGTTGCAGCTGATGATGGGTATTAATAAGCCGGTTCAATTGATCTCCGGCTATCGTTCGCTGGAAAGCAATAATGAATTGCGACGTAAAAGTTCGGGTGTGGCGAAAAAAAGTTATCATACCCGAGGCCAAGCAATGGACTTCCATATTCAAGGCATCCAACTCAGTCAAATTCGTAAAGCAGCGTTAAAAATGAAAGCGGGTGGCGTGGGGTATTATCCGAAGAGTAATTTTGTGCATATCGATACAGGTCCGGCGAGAACATGGTAACCTGTTGAGATGTAATATTGAATTCGGAGTTATCGTGAGATGAAATACCAAATTGTTCCTGTCACCGGTTTTATGCAAAATTGCACTATCCTGTGGGATGAAGACTCGTTAGAGGCGGTTATTGTCGATCCGGGCGGCGAAGCAGAAAAACTAATTTCTACGATTGAAAAACAAGGTCTAAAACTGACTAAAGTTTTACTTACGCATGGGCATTTCGACCATGTGGGAGCCGCAGCTGCGGTGTCTAAACATTTCTCTGTGCCTATTTATGGCCCACAAAAAGAAGATCTATTCTGGATTGAAGGTCTCTCAGAGCAAAGTCAAATGTTTGGCGTCGAAGATTGTCCGCACTTTATGCCAGACAGATGGCTAGAAGAAGGCGACCAAGTGACCTGTGGTGCTATTACATTTTCTGTCTTACATTGCCCTGGGCATACACCGGGACATATTATCTTTGTAAACCACCAAGACAAATTAATCTCTATGGGGGATGTGCTGTTTAAAGGTGGAGTAGGTCGCAGTGATTTCCCTCGTGGTGATCATCAAGAGCTGATTGATTCAATTAAAAACAAAGTGTTACCGCTTGGTGATGATTATCATTTCATTCCGGGGCATGGACCTATGTCAACTTTAGGCCATGAGCGTAAAACTAATCCATTTTTACAAGATGAAATGCCCGTTTGGTAATTAATTGCGTTGATTAGCCTTTTTTCTGATAAAAAGCACAGACAAAGAGCGCTATAAGCATCGTCATAAATAGCACATAAAAAACCGCCACTAATTAAGGGGCGGTTTTTTTATGCCTAACCGAGTTATCATGCCGAAACAGCTACAAAGCGTTGTGACGATACAAGCCACTTATCGCTCTGTTTATAGAACCTTGACGATAGCTTCGCACAGTGGAACCATATTCTCTAATGTTAGGCCAGCGACATTGATACGGCCAGAGCTGACCGCATAAACACCAAACTCTTCACGCAGACGCTCAACCTGTTCTTTAGTCAGTCCACTGAAAGAGAACATGCCATTTTGATTAATAATAAAATCAAAGTTTTGTTTCGCGCCTTTCTCAGCCAATGTATTCACAAATAACTGACGCATACGTTTAATGCGCTCGCGCATTGTCGCTAGTTCTTGTATCCATTCAGCTCTTAGTGCGTCATCTGACAAAATAGTAGTAACCACCGATGCACCATGGGCAGGAGGATTAGAATAGTTAGCTCGAATAACTGCTTTAGCTTGGCTAAATGCACGCTCGGCATTATCGCTATCTTTGGCGATAATAGTGCAAGCACCTACGCGTTCATTATATAAGCCAAAATTCTTAGAATAAGAACTGGCAACAATTAACTCTGGGTTATCTTTGGTGAAAATACGCAAACCTTGAGCATCTTCTTCTAAACCCGTCGCAAATCCTTGGTATGCAAAGTCGAATACCGGTAATAATCCTTTTTCAGCGCAGAAGGCTGAGAGTTTTTCCCACTGTGTAGGCTGTGGGTCGATACCGGTTGGATTATGGCAGCAACCATGGATAACGACTACATCACCCGGCTGAGCGGCTGACAGGCTGTTTAACATGCCGTCAAGGTCGAAGCAGCGATTTACTGCATCGTAATAGGTATAGGTTAAGACTTCTAGGCCTGCGGCTTCGAAGATATTGCGATGATTGGGCCAAGTTGGGTTGCTGATCCAAACATGTTTAGCATGGGTTTGCTTGGCAATGAATTCTGCTGCAATACGTAAAGCACCGGTACCGCCAGGGGCTTGTGCTGTACGCGCACGCTTGCTGGTAATAATTTCATGTTGTTTGCCGAACAGCAGTTCCTGTGTGACACGACCAAACTCTGGCAGACCACTTATCGCCAGATAATTTTTGGTGTTTTCATTTTCGAGGAGGAATTTCTCTGCTTTTTTGACGGTATCTAAAACGGGAGTTTTACCTGATTCATCCTTGTAAACACCAATGCCCAAATTGATTTTATTGTCGCGAGAGTCAGCGCGGAAGGTATCTGCCAATCCTAAAATAGGATCTGCGGGTGCTGCAGTAATTTTCTCAAACATGTTATCGATTCCAAAGCTCAGTTGTGAAGCCCAATAATGCTGAGATATCAGGTTAACGCGATGCTATCGATTTGCCAACCATTTTACTGAAAATTGATAGGATCTTGTGAGGTGGATAGAAAATGCGTTCAGAGCGATGAAAAATAGCACAGACAAGAGTGATATCAACTATTTTTATTTTGAGTAAGTAAATACACTGAGGGGTTAGGGAAAATATAAAAAGTTAGCTGAATACCAACCACAATAAGTAGGCATTTATAAAATAGCTATAAGCATAGGCATAAAAAAGCAGTGCCGAAGCACTGCTTTTCGCAAAATTTACTGATATTCAAACTATCGCTAAGCGATAATTAGAATTGGTAAACTAAACCTAAACCAACTACGTTATCAGTTGCAATACCGGCTTCTTTAGTGAAGTCGTTGTCTTTCAGCAAGTTGATTTTGTAATCAACCACTGCAGACATATTTTTGTTGAAGTAGTAGTAAGAACCGACTGAGATATATTTCATCAGGTCTTTGTTACCATAGCCTTCAGCTGCGTTTGTGGTTTTATTGACAGCGTTCAGGTTTTTACCTTTAGACTGTACATAAGCGATAGATGGTTTTAAACCGTAGTCAGCAAACATGTACTGAGCAACTAACTCGATGTTTTCAGTTTTGTTTGCAATATTATCTTTTTCGCCGAAAGCAGTAGTGTTCAGAGTCTGACCGTACATAGCGGCTAAGTAAACGTTGTTTGCGTCAAATTTACCACCAACGTTCCATGCTTCTGCACGTTTACCACCAGCGATAGTGCTTGCTTTCTGTTCTGAAGTACGAGCAGAGCTAGAATAACCACCACCTAAAGTAACGCCCCAGCCTAAATCATACGCAGTAGAGAAACCGTAGCCGTCACCGTTGTTTTCGAACGCTTTTTGAGAACCAGATTTGTTGTCAGCGGTGTTTTTGCCTTGGTACTGCAGGGCAAAGCTCAGGCCATCAACATAACCGAACATATCAGTGTTACGGTAAGTTAACAGGTTACGGTTACGACCAGTCATGAAGTTATCAGTCTGAGACATAGAGTCGCCGCCCCACAGAGGCAGAACGTCGGTCCATGCGTTGGTGTCATAGATAACACCGTAGTTACGGCCGTAGTCGATTGAACCGAAATCAGCAAATTTCAGACCAGCGTATGCCAGACGATTTTTGTTGTCGTTATTTTTTTCAGTTTTGTTGGTTTTGGTTTCCCACTCAAAACGACCGAAACCAGTCAGTTGGTCAGTAATTTGAGTATCGCCTTTGATACCAACACGTACGCGTGAATCGTCGCCGTCTTCACTTTTACCGTTGTTATCTTTTTTGCTATCAGCAAAGTAATGACGAACGTCAACTTTACCGTAGATATCTAATTTGTTGCCATCTTTGTTGTAGATTTCAGCTGCGTTTGCTGCGCCTGCAGCTAACAATGCTGGGATAACTACTGCAAGAATATTGCGCTTCATCATTATTATTACCCTCATTAGTGTTATTCGGACACTTGCCACTGCCAATAATATTTCTCGAAAATTTTCTTAATTATTTTCTGAACTATTTATTGAAGTTTAATGTCGTCTGTTTTCGGCGTCCAGTGTTCCATTGCTAAATAAATTTATCTACCCCCAATATGCTACAAAAACGAAGATTCTGTAACAAATGGAAAAAAAGTATTACAAAATGTAAATTGTAGGGGGTTATTTAACCACTGATTGTACCAGTTATAAAAAAAACATGAAAATTTTACGATTTATCACCTTATAAAACTGAACCATTTAATATGATTTTGGTCTTATGCCCGCGACTGATTTTATAGAGTAAGAATTTTATCTGCGGCTTATTTAATAACGGTTGAAGAAAATGAGATTTATCTGGCGATAGTCATCAGTAAAAAAAGGATCTAGCGGGGTGCAGAACAAAACTGATCACTAAAAAATATTGACCGCAAGGATATGTGTGAGAATAGCAGAGATTTATAACAGCAGAGATTTATAACAGAATAGTAAAAAACATAAATAGTGCAAACAGGATGAACAGTGCGGTGGAGAATTGTCGCAATGTAACAAGTGACACTCAATAGTGTGCCACTTGTTTAGAATAGACGAGTTTAAAGTTTGCTAACTTAGAAGGTTGCGCTACGTGGAGTCCGTGGGAACGGAATTACTTCACGAATATTCGGTACACCCGTCACATAAGCGACTAAACGCTCAAAACCTAGACCAAAACCAGCATGAGGAACACTACCGTAGCGGCGCAGATCACGATACCACCAGTAATCTTCTTTATTCATGCCCATTTCTTCTAAACGTTTATCCAGCATATCCAGACGCTCTTCACGTTGTGAACCGCCAATGATCTCTCCGATACCTGGTGCCAAGACATCCATTGCCGCAACGGTTTTACCATCTTCATTTAGGCGCATATAGAAAGCTTTAATATCCTTCGGATAGTTTTTAACTACCACTGGCGCTTTAAAGTGTTTCTCTGCCAAATAACGTTCATGTTCAGAAGACATGTCAACGCCCCAGTAAACAGGGTTCTCAAATTTCTCACCACAGTTTTCTAGGATGTTAATCGCATCGGTATAATCAACTTGAGCAAAATCAGAGTTAACAAAGCTTTCTAAGCGAGTGATAACGTCTTTATCAACACGTTGAGCGAAAAACTCTAAATCGTCTCTGCGTTCAGCTAATGCCGCTTTAAATACATATTTTAGCATTTGCTCAGCTAAACCGGCGACGTGATTAAGATCGGCAAAAGCTACCTCAGGTTCAACCATCCAGAACTCAGCTAAATGACGGCTTGTATTGGAGTTTTCAGCACGGAACGTTGGGCCGAAAGTATAAATCTTACTTAATGCGGAAGCATACGTTTCGCCATTTAATTGACCAGAAACGGTTAGGAAAGCTTCACGACCAAAAAAATCCTGGCTGAAATCAACTTCACCTTTATCGTTTCGTGGCAGATTATGGAAATCTAAGGTAGAAACGCGGAACATTTCACCGGCGCCTTCGGTATCAGATGCAGTGATCAGTGGCGTAGAAACCCAGAAATAACCTTGTTCATCAAAAAAGCGATGTAATGCTTGCGCTAATGTGTGGCGAACACGGGTGACGGCACCAATGATATTGGTGCGTGGACGCAAGTGGGCAACTTCACGTAGATATTCAACGCTATGGCGCTTGGCTGCCATTGGATAGGTCTCTGGGTCTTCAACCCAGCCAACCACTTTAACCACGGTAGCATCAAGCTCAAAACTTTGGCCTTTACCTGGCGATTCTTTCACTGTCCCGGTAACTTCAACCGAGCAACCGGTGGTTAGATGCAGAATTTCACTGGTGTAATTAGGTAAATTATTATTAATAACGGCCTGTAACGGATTAAAGCAGGAACCGTCATAGACGGCGAGGAATGAGAAACCAGTTGAATCTCTCCTTGTACGGACCCAGCCTTGAACGGTGACTTCGCTGCCAACCGCTACTTGACCTTGCAGTACATCGACTACAGGCGCTACTTTCATAAAAATGCTCTCTTCTTATTTAACGATTGTTTTTTGGATTTACCCTAATTCCCAATAAATGGGAGCCAACGCCCTATGTTACTTGTTGATGGTTAGGAAACAAGTAAAAAATAACAGTTTAATCGATGAATAAATCGGAGATATCGCTGTAATTCGGTGGTTGGCGCGATGCGCGATATGCAGCATTGCTTTATCAACAGATTTATCGGGGATTATTTAGCCGGAGCAGTTGTACTGCGAATCAGCTTGTACGCTATGATAATCGCTAAAAAGATAAAGAAAAAGTGCTTTAATCGATTGATTTTAAACTAGAGAAATGAAGTCAGTGATTTATTCACGATAACATCCCTAGGAATGTTATCGTGAGGGAGTAATTTAGCAGATTGGTGCCATATTTGGCAGGTCGAAAGCTTTTCTCAATTGATCGACAAATTCATCATCTTCACAAATAGTTTTACCCGGACTATCTGATAATTTAGCTACCGGTTTGCCATTGCATTCGACTAATTTAATCACGATATTCAGTGGGACAACGCCAGGAATATTGCAGGTTAAGCGTGTACCGATGCCAAATACCAGATTAATACGCTGATGAAAATAACGATAAAGATCGAGAGATTTTTGCAAATCTAAGCTATCGGAAAATACCAATGTTTTGCTCATTGGGTCGATATTTAACTTTTCATAATGAGCAATGGCTTTTTCACCCCATTCGATCGGGTCTCCTGAATCGTGGCGTAATCCTTGATAGCTTTCAGCCAAACGTTGATCAAAATCACGTAAAAATGCATCCATAGTGATGCAGTCAGTGAGAGCAACGCCTAACTGATCAGGATATTCGGCTAACCAAGATTCTAATGCTGCGCGTTGGCTATTAGCGAGATCAGGACTGATTTGTTGATGTGCTTGAAACCATTCGTGAGCTTGTGTGCCTACTGGTGTTAAACCATGCAGTTGTGCCAACTTATAGTTACTGGTGCCGACTAAATAGGGAAAGTCTTGTTTTAGCGTGGCAACAATTGCAGATTGAACGTCATAAGAAAAGCGGCGACGTGTTCCAAAGTCCATTAATTTAAATTGTGATAAATCAATCTGTTGCGCTTGGGCTTCGCGATGAAATAGCGCGATGAGTTTATGCAGCTGTGCGGTTGCGTTTTCCGAAGTCACATACGGATTACGGTGATGGTGGACTATCTCACTGATTAATGCGAGAAGCGGAACTTCCCACATAATCACTTCACTCCACGGTCCACTAATACGGATAGCCAGCTGTCCTTTATCGGTGACTGAAACATTCACTTGCTCTGGTTTGAAGCGAAACGATTTCAACCAGATTAAATAATCAGTTTTAAAGAAAGGCAAGCCACTTAAATAAGTAAATTCATCATCGCTCAAGGAGAGCTCGGCCATTAATTGGATCTGTTGGCGAACTTGGTTAGCATAGGCACCCAAAAGATCGTCGCTTCTGCAACGGAACTCTGCCACCACCGGAACTTGGCTATAATGATGAAATACGGCCTGTTGCATATGGAGCTTATAAGCATCCGTATCTAACAGTGATGTTATAATAGGTCTAGCGTCTAATGTCATTGTGCGTCAGACATCCTCACGGAGCTTTATATACCGGCAATAGTTAAGTTGCAGTGATTTTGTTTTACACCGTAGCTATCCGAGCGAGTAACTAATTATACTCATTTGGATAGCTTATTGGCGTAAGTTTATCAAAATGTGATGTTTTTCAATAGAAAACACCCCACAACAACTGGGTTTATTTCGATATAAATCTTAGCTAAATCGTTAAAGTTGCAAAAGTATACCCACTTTAGCAAAAGATAGAAGTGTTAAACGGTCAATCTTTTACAACTTTATTGGTATAGCATGAATATATTCTATCGATACTATCATGTTCTTAACTATTTGGGAGTGCTATAGCACCAATAAGCAAACATGATATTAACAATTAAGCATATTAGCTTAATATAATGAGAGCAAGCCCGCGAATTATTTAATAATATTCCATGCTATTACCGACTAGTTGCATATCATGTGCATAAAACGCTAAAAAATAGTAGTGTAAAAACAGTGTGAAAATAGATAGATAAAAAATTGCGATAATATTAATCGCATAAAGAAAGATTGATAAAGGATAAAAGGCTAGCTATGACTCAATTGCGAAAAGCGAAGTATCGTCAGGATTACCAAGCTCCTGACTACACCATTCACAGTATTGATCTTGATTTTACGCTTGATCCAACGACAACAGTGGTAACCGCTATCAGTCAAATAAAGCGCGTAAATCCACAAGCCAGTACATTAGTCTTAGATGGCGAAGATTTAACGTTATGCAGTATCGAAGTTGATGGTCAGCCATGGGAACATTATAAAGAACAACAAAATAAGCTGATCATAGAATCACTACCCGCTGAATTTACATTAAAAATTGTCAATCAAATTAGTCCCGCACAAAATACGGCATTAGAAGGTTTGTATGTCTCTGGTGATGCGCTCTGTACCCAATGCGAAGCTGAGGGCTTCCGCCACATTACATATTATTTAGATCGCCCCGATGTATTAGCCCGTTACACCACGACTATCCGCGCAGACAAAAAACATTACCCTTATTTATTATCTAATGGTAATCGGATTGATGGTGGTGAATTAGCAGACGGCCGCCACTGGGTTAAATGGCAAGATCCATTTCCAAAACCAAGCTATCTGTTTGCATTGGTCGCTGGCGATTTTGATGTTCTACGTGACTCTTTTATCACTCGCAGCGGTCGCGAAGTTGCGCTTGAATTGTTTGTTGATAAAGGTAATTTAGACCGAGCCCCGTGGGCGATGCAATCGCTAAAAAATGCCATGAAATGGGATGAAACACGTTTCGGGCTAGAATATGATCTTGATATTTATATGATTGTGGCGGTTGACTTCTTTAATATGGGAGCTATGGAAAATAAAGGCTTGAATGTCTTTAATTCTAAATATGTGTTAGCGAAAAACGAAACCGCCACCGACAAAGATTATATGGGCATTGAAGCGGTGATCGGTCATGAATATTTTCATAACTGGACGGGTAACCGGATTACTTGTCGCGATTGGTTCCAACTCAGCTTAAAAGAAGGGTTGACAGTATTTCGTGATCAAGAGTTTAGCTCTGATTTAGGTTCTCGCTCAGTGAATCGAATCAATAATGTTAAAGTGATGCGCGCTGCACAATTTGCCGAAGATGCTAGCCCGATGGCTCATCCTATCCGCCCAGAAAAAGTTATTGAAATGAATAATTTTTATACACTTACTGTGTATGAAAAGGGATCTGAAGTGATTCGGATGATCCACACGCTGCTCGGCGAAGAGATGTTCCAAGCTGGCATTCAGCTATATGTTCAGCGTCATGACGGTAGCGCCGCAACCTGTGATGACTTTGTACAGGCGATGGAAGATGCATCAAATGTTGATTTATCATTATTCCGTCGTTGGTATAGTCAGTCAGGTACGCCGATTCTAACGGTTCGTGATGAATATCACCCAGAGACGGCACAATATACGCTGCATGTGAGCCAAATGACGCCGCCGACAGCTGATCAGACAGAGAAACAACCGCTGCACATTCCATTAGATATTGAGCTTTATCATTCTGATGGCTCAATTATTCCACTATATCGAGAAGGCAGTGAAGTTAATTCTGTTCTGAATGTGACGCAAGCGCAGCAGAGCTTTGTGTTTGATAATGTAAGTGTACGTCCCGTACCTTCACTACTGCGTGAGTTTTCTGCGCCAGTTAAATTAGATTATCCGTACAGCGATCAGCAATTAGCTTTTTTAATGAAACATGCCCGCAATGAGTTTTCTCGTTGGGATGCCGCGCAATTATTAATTATGAATTATGCCAAACTAAATGTTGAGCATTTTCAGAATAATGAAGCATTAGAATTACCAGAGCATGTGGTTGATGCCTTCCGTGCGGTACTGTTAGATGAAAAGATTGATCCAGCATTAGCGGCACTTATATTAACTCTGCCATCAGAAAACGAATTTGCAGAGCAATTTGCAGTTATTGACCCTGATGCTATTCATGCTGTGGCCGAATTTATGTTCCATACGTTGGCGACAGAGATGGCGGATGAATTTAGTGCGATATACCATTCTATCCATATCGACGGCTACCGTGTAGATCATGCTGATATTGCCAAACGAGCATTAAAAAATATTTGCTTACTGTATATTGCAGCCGGAGATGATAGCCAGAAAGCCAATCAATTAGTGACTGCTCAATTTGAGCAATCTGATAATATGACGGACGCTTTGGCGGCATTGACCGCAGCGTCAAGCGCCCAATTGGCATGCAGTGCATCTTTGATGCAGGCATTTGATGAGCGTTGGCATCAAGATGGTCTAGTGATGGATAAATGGTTTGTATTACAGGGTACTAGTCCAGCGGAAAATGTACTGGATACTGTGCGTGAGTTATTAAATCATCGTTCATTTAGTCTAAAAAATCCGAACCGTATTCGTTCACTGATTGGTGCATTTACGGCGAATAACCCAGTGGCTTTCCATAATAAAGATGGCAGTGGTTATCAGTTCTTGGTTGAAATCCTGACGGATTTAAATCGTCGTAATCCACAAGTGGCATCTAGATTGATCGAACCGTTAATTCGTTTAAAACGTTACGATGAACATCGCCAAGCATTAATGAGACAGTCGTTGGAACAATTGAAGCAATTGGATGATTTATCAGGCGATTTATTCGAGAAAATCACCAAAGCACTCGCGGATTAACCGTCTGATTTTTGACATATATTGAGCCTCTTAATCTGGTATTAAGGGGCTTTTTTATAGCGTAAATAAAGTTAGAGATAATCTATCTACGGTCAAAATTTGTGGCTAATAGGATTTTTTGTAGATCAGGCGGGGCATAATCAGGTAATCTATGCGCCGTTTGTGTCGGTTATACTTTAATTTATCGCGCACGAGTGAATGATTGAGGTATGTTTCGGCATTGGCCGCTCAAAATAAATTGCGTCAAAAATGGTTTGCTGAATCGACCTCACTGACTATTTTTATGCCCGGTTTATTATGTCACTTATCGCTTTCTTACAGAAAAGTAGGTTATTTGATATGTTATACCCTCTAGCCCGCAAAGCCCTGTTCCAGCTTGATCCTGAAAAAGCCCACGACTTAACTATTCGTCAACTTCAGCGTTTAATCAATTCACCGTTACAATATGTTATCCGTCAATCGGTAGCGACTAAACCCTTGACTTGTATGGGGTTATCCTTTAGTAACCCTCTTGGGTTAGCTGCGGGATTAGATAAGAATGGTGAATGCATTGATGCATTTGGCGCGATGGGTTTTGGTGCAATTGAAATTGGTACAGTGACCCCGCGTCCGCAAGATGGCAATGATAAACCGAGATTATTCCGCTTGGTAGAAGCAGAAGGTCTGATCAATAGAATGGGTTTCAATAACTTAGGGGTTGATAACCTGGTTGAGAATGTTAAAAAATCCCGCTATGGCGGAATTATCGGCATTAATATCGGTAAAAATAAAGATACGCCAGTCGAGCAAGGAAAAGACGATTATTTGATTTGCATGGAAAAAGTGTATGCCCATGCCGGTTATATTGCGATTAATATTTCGTCCCCAAATACTCCGGGCTTAAGAACGTTGCAATATGGTGAAGCACTGGATGATTTATTAAGTGCGCTAAAATCGAAACAGCAGCAACTGCACAATCAGTACCAAAAATATGTGCCTATTGCGGTAAAAATTGCGCCGGATTTATCCGAAGATGAGATTGTACAGGTCACTGATAGTCTTGTTCGTCATAAAGTTGATGGAGTTATTGCAACCAATACCACCTTAGATCGTCACTTGGTTCAGGGATTAAATCATTGCAATGAGGTAGGGGGGCTTAGCGGTCGTCCGGTTCAATTGAAAAGCACCCAAGTGATTAAATTATTATCTCAAGAATTAAATGGAAAGCTACCGATTATCGGGGTAGGTGGAATTGATTCGTTAATCGCTGCTCGCGAAAAAATGGATGCAGGTGCTTCATTAATTCAGATTTATTCCGGTTTTATCTATCATGGTCCACAATTAATTAAAGATATTGTTAATCATCTTTAATTAATTGATGAAGTAAATTGGGTGAATAACATCGTTAATTCATCAAATATTTAACTGTAATAAATGGCTATTTTGATAAATAGCCATTTTAGTAAATATCGTAAGATTAAATATAAAGCTGGATATGTTCTCTTTAACATCTTTTCCCAATGATTTAAATCACTAATATAGATGAGTTACTCGAACTCTATATCATAGCCCTGTATTAGAGCGCTTTATGAGTGGTATAGCTCACAAGTATTAGTGACATAGCATAGAAGTGTGTAAATATATTTCGCAGGGCTTTCATTCTTTGATGATTTACCTTATATTGCCTTATTGGTTGTTTTTTGAGTTATTTATCATTTTAATTTAATGATATCGTGATATCGCCAGATAATATTACTTAGTTTATTTTATCTATGCTCATAAAAATAATAGTTATAGAAAACGAGCTATTGGATATTGTATTAATTAAGCATAAATACTGTATCCTTGTAACATCTTATCTATAACATTTTGAGTAATGAAGCCCTGCATAAGGACAGTTATCTGCGCTTAAGTGTATTATAAGAATGGCGTGGTGTAAGGAACGAAAATGAAAATAAAACCTGATGACCATTGGCGCTGGTATTTTGATAAAAATCATGATCGTATAATGTTAGATCTAGCCAATGGAATGCTATTTAGATCATGTTTCCCGTCAAAAATGCTAACGACATTTGCGCGACAAACCGCCCCTTTTACGGTGGATGACGCGAGCTATTATAGTATCTTTGATGAACGAGCAAGAAGATTAAATTTACCTAATGAGCAACATGCGGAATTAGTTTTAAATAGCCTGATAGCATTACGTTTTCTAAAACCGCAAATGCCTAAAAGTTGGTATTTTGATGTTTACCATCAGTTAACTGAGCCATTGTTAGGGCAACTAATTCAAGTTTCATGTAAAGAAACTAAAAAAACCGGAATATTTATCGTGGCTGAAGCAGGCTCCTCTGCCAGTTTATGTTTATTAGCTCAACCGCAATTTGATTTATCGGATCGCTCATTAACATTTTGTGATCCGATTAAAATAATGAATGATCGCATGACTAGGTATCAGCCGCAGGCCTCTCATTTATTATACGGTAATGTAATCTAATCTATTGCCGTATTGCTGGTTATTCTATAACTTTATTAATTCCTTTATAATTCTAATGTGATATCTCCATTAGGAATACAGCTACAGGCTAAAATACGATCATCATCTTTTATTGCATTTTCTCTTAATGGAGTAACTTGGCCTTTAAGTAGTTTTATTTTACAACAACCACAAACACCGGCACGACAAGAATAGGGTACAGAGATACCGTGGGCTTCAAGCTGTTCTAAAATTATATGTTGATTATTGGCGGGATAAGCTTGTTGATTGAAGGTAATAGATATTGAGGATAACGAGCTGGTGGCATTGTGTATTTTTGCTGGCTTATTTTTACATAAATAGTGCTTAGCGGTTTTGGTCGCTAATATTTTGAGCGTATCCCCAACACGAATAATTCCACTATTAAGCGCTAACGCGTTTTGTCCAAAATCCACCTCGCCATGCTTATCCGTTCGAAAAGTTTGTAATGTTGCTAGTGGTTCTGTATCGGGGTGTTTAATGCCTTTATCGGGGCTGACGGTGGTTAAAATACAGCGGCTACAAGGTTTGACTAAATCAAAAATCACCTCGCCAATTTGAATCGTTTGCCAGCTATCCTCTGCAAAAGCTGGGGCTCCCGTAATAATTAAGTTACCACGAAATTGTTCCAGTTTGATACTCGCAGGGCAGCGGCGTTGTAATTCTTGCACCGAGGCTTCATTTATCAATAAATAAGGATAACCATCAGCGAAAGATAAGGGGACTTGTGGAAAATGTTTGACTCGGCGTGATAGAGTTTCACTTAGCCATCTTAATTGTACGGGTTGATCAAAATAACGGCATAGCCATTGATTAATCGCTTCTGGGGCTATCTTAGCGCTAAAATAATTTCCCCAGACCTCGGTTGGCCGTTGGTCATTTTCAAAATCCTGATATAGTATCGTCGCACTTTCACCATCAGGTGCTTGCAGATAAAGTCCATGATTGAGCATTGATGGGGTAAAAAGCAGCATTTGCGGATATCTTCGCGCAGTAATAAATTTGCCTTCTGGTGTAGTTATCATGAAGTTACGATCAAATGTGACGCCGCTCTTACTGGCTACAGTATGGGAGAGGCGAATGCCACGCATCGATTTAACGGGGTGGGTATACAGTCGTGAAAGCTTGATCATTCTATAATCCTTATAATATTTACTCTGCAACTTTATGACATGTGCGTGAGATTAGCTATAATGCGCAAAAATTTTTCATTCAAATGGTAAGAATACAATGAATTTTCTGTTTGCCAGCACAGCGCGTGGGCTGGAAGAATTACTGAAAACTGAACTAGAATCATTAGGGGCAATAGAATGCAAAATTGCTCAGGGAGGCGTTCATTTTCAAGCTGATGAACGCGTGATGTATACCAGTTTGCTCTGGAGCAGACTCGCATCGCGTATTCTATTACCTTTGAATGAGTTCAAAGTTTATAGTGATCTTGATTTATACCTTGGTGTACAAGCTATCGATTGGACTGAGATTTTCTCGGTCAATGATACTTTTGTGATCAACTTTAGCGGTACCAATGAAACGATTAGAAATAGTCAGTACGGCGCATTAAAAGTTAAAGATGCTATTGTTGATAGCTTCCAACGTAAGATGGATCAGCGTCCGGATGTGGCGAAACAACAGCCGGATATTCGGATTAATGTATATTTAAATCGTGATCAAGTCAGTGTAGCATTGGATTTGAGCGGTGATTCTTTGCATATACGAGGTTACCGCGATTTAGCCGGTCAAGCGCCATTAAAAGAGACATTAGCCGCCGCGATTATTACCCGTTCTGGTTGGCAGCCGGGCACACCAATGGTCGATCCTATGTGTGGCTCTGGTACTTTATTGATTGAAGCCGCCATGATGGCGACGGATCGTGCCCCGGGATTGCATCGAGATCACTGGGGCTTTAATGCTTGGTTAAAATTTAATCCTGAGTTATGGCGCGAATTAGTGGCTGAAGCGCAAGTGCGTTTTCGCCAAGGACTACAGCAGACAAGTTCACGTTTTTATGGTTTAGATATAGATCGCCGAGTACTGGATATGGCGCGTGCGAATGTGCGTCGTGCTGAATTACAAAGTATTATCTCATTAAAACAAGGTGATGCAGCTAGTTTAGAAAATCCTGTTGAAGCTGGTGTAATAGGAACTATTGTTAGTAACCCACCTTACGGTGAGCGTTTGGAAAGTGAACCAGCATTAGTCGCGTTACATAGCCAGTTGGGTCGGGTGGCTAAAGCGCATTTCCCAGGCTGGCGCTTATCTATTTTCAGTGCATCGCCTGAATTATTAAGTTGCTTACAATTACGCTCTGAACGTGAATTTAAAGCCAAGAATGGCCCGTTAGAGTGTGTGCAGAAAAACTATCAGTTATCGGATAAAACCGCGGCTGCAATTGGTGAAATTGCGCCAGATTATGCTAATAGACTACGTAAAAACGTGAAGAAAATCAGTAAATGGGCTAAGCAGGAAAAAATTGACTGCTACCGTATTTATGACGCTGATTTACCTGAATATAACGTAGCGGTTGATCGCTATGGTGATAAAGTAGTTATCCAAGAATATGCGCCACCAAAAACTGTCGATGAGCAAAAGGCCCGTCAGCGTTTATTCGATGTAGTAACTTCGACGTTGCATGTATTAGGATTAACCTCTAATCAATTAGTGTTGAAAACGCGTCAACGCCAAAAAGGCAAACAGCAGTACGAAAAATTAGCCCAAAAAGATGACTCTTTTATTGTGCATGAATACAACGCACAATTTTGGGTTAACTTGACTGATTATCTGGATACTGGATTATTCCTTGACCATCGAATTGCTCGTAAAATGCTAGGACAAATGAGCAAAGGGAAAGATTTTCTAAATCTGTTTGCTTATACCGGTACGGCAACTGTACATGCAGGATTAGGTGGTGCACGCAGTACTACTTCAGTTGATATGTCACGTACTTACCTTGAGTGGGCTGAACGTAACTTGCAAACCAATGGGCTGCAAGGGCGTCAGCATCGTTTAATTCAAGCTGATTGCTTGACATGGCTAGCGCAGACCGATGAACAGTTTGATGTGATCTTTATTGACCCACCGACGTTTTCTAACTCTAAGCGTATGGACGGGACGTTTGACGTTCAACGTGACCATATCCAACTAATGGAACATCTGAAAAAATTATTACGCCCTGGCGGAACCTTGATGTTCTCGAATAATAAACGTGGATTTAAAATGGATCTGGCTGCATTGGCAGAACTCGGATTACAAGGTGATGAAATCACTGCTAAAACATTATCTGAAGATTTTGCCCGTAACCGTCATATCCACAACTGCTGGTTGATCCGCCATGCAGACTAAAGGAAGTAAATAAATGGCTTTAATGAATATGTCCGGCGCGTATTTGGCGTTCAGTGATGCTCCGCTGCTGGATAATACCGAATTACATATTGAAGAAAATGAACGTGTGTGTTTAGTCGGTCGTAATGGGGCGGGTAAATCCACCTTAATGCGTGTGTTGACTAAAGAACAACCGCTTGATGATGGGCAAGTATTGTATGAGCAAGGTTTAATCGTTGCTCGCCTACAGCAAGATCCGCCGCGTAATGTGGAAGGCACGGTGTTTGACTTCGTCGCTGAAGGGGTGGCAGAACAAGCTGAATATTTAAAAGCTTATCATCAGATATCGCGCGAAGTAGAACAAGATCCAAGTGAGAAAAACCTAAATCGTATGGCAGAACTGCAAGAAGTTTTGGATGCGCAAAATTTATGGTTGCTGGATGCACGCATAAGTGACGTATTGAAAAAACTAGCATTGCCTGCGGATGCTCAACTTTCATCTCTTTCCGGGGGATGGTTAAGGAAAGCCGCATTAGGGCGTGCGTTAGTCTGTAATCCGCGAGTTCTATTTTTAGATGAACCGACCAACCATTTAGATATCGAAACGATTGTCTGGTTAGAAGAGTTCCTCAAAGACTTTAAGGGCAGTATCGTCTTTATTTCTCATGACCGTTCATTTATCCGTAATATGGCGACTCGAATTGTCGATCTTGACCGTGGAAAATTGGCATCATGGCCGGGTAATTACGATACGTATCTCGAAAGTAAAGAAGAAGCCTTGCGAGTTGAAGAACAACAAAATGCAGAATTCGACCGCAAATTAGCACAAGAAGAAACCTGGATCCGCCAAGGTATCAAAGCCCGCCGTACTCGCAATGAAGGCCGTGTGCGTGCCTTAAAAGCGTTACGTATGGAACGCTCAGAACGCCGTGAAGTGTTAGGCTCTGCCAAAATGCAGGTCGAAGAAGCTGCACGTTCAGGCAAAATTGTGTTTGAAATTGAAAATGTTAATTACCAGATTGATGATAAAATTCTGGTTAATAATTTCAGTGCTCAAGTACAGCGTGGCGACAAAATTGCATTAGTCGGCCCAAATGGATGTGGTAAAACCACCTTACTTAAATTGATGTTAGGTGATTTAAAAGCGGATAGCGGAAAGATCCATTGTGGAACCAAGCTTGAAGTGGCTTATTTTGATCAGCATCGTGCAACGCTTGATCCAGATAAAACCGTGATGGACAACTTAGCCGAAGGTAAACAAGAAGTCATGGTGAACGGTAAACCTCGCCATGTATTAGGTTATTTACAAGATTTCTTATTCCACCCTAAACGAGCCATGACACCGGTTCGCGCTTTGTCTGGTGGAGAGCGTAACCGTCTGTTATTAGCTCGCTTATTCTTAAAGCCGAGCAATTTACTGATCCTCGATGAGCCCACCAATGACCTCGATGTCGAAACACTTGAACTGCTTGAAGAGTTGGTGGATAGCTATCAAGGCACAGTATTATTAGTCAGCCATGATCGTCAATTTGTTGATAATAGTGTGACTGAATGTTGGATCTTCGAAGGTAATGGTACGATCAACCGCTATGTTGGTGGTTTTTTTGACGCTCAGCAACAACGTGTGCAGACAGTTGCTTTAAATAAAAGTACTCAAAAAAATAGCCTAACAGTGGAAAAACAAGAGAAACCGAAAGAGCCAGCCAAGCGCCCGAATAAAATGAGTTATCATTTGCTACGTGAGCTAGAACAGCTGCCTGCTCAACTTGAGCAATTAGAAGCTGATATTGCCCAGCTACAGGCTGCAGTCGGCGATGCAGACTTTTTTAATCAACCTCATGATGTGACTGAAAAAGTATTGCAGACATTGACAGAGAAAGAGAACGCGCTAGAAACTGCTTTTGATCGTTGGCAAGAGCTGGAGTTATTAAGAAACGGTTCTCCAGACGCATAATTGAGTCATGCTAGCTGAACGGATAAATGCCGAACGCCTAAATAATAGGAGAGAAACATTGTGCTCACATAATCATCATGAACATATACTATGTTCACAGTGTGATATGTTAGTTGCTGTCCCTGAGTTAGCTCAGGGCACTAAAGCAACGTGTCCACGCTGCCATACATTATTGACGGCAAAATGGCGTTATCCGTATAAACAGCCCGTGGCTTATGCTTTCAGTGCCTTAGTGATGCTGGTAATCGCCTGCCTATACTCTTTTGTGAGTATGGGCGCAGCGGGTATAGAAAATAGTATTTCATTGTTTCGAATTATGGAGATTATATTCGCGACAAAATACAGTGGATTAGCGCTATTTTTTTTATTTTTTGTATTAATTATTCCCGCATTCTGCATGATTATTATTATGCTGCTGGGATTAAAAGTGAAGATATCTAAGCCAATAAAAGTGTATTTTTGCCGAATCTTATTTCAAATGAAATCATGGTGCATGGCAGAAATTTTTCTTGCCGGCGTATTAGTCAGTTTTGTTAAATTGATGGCGTATGGTGATATTGGATTAGGGCTTAGTTTTGCACCTTATTGCTTATTTTGTTTACTCCAAGTGAAGGCTTTTCAGTGCCTTGATCGTCACTGGTTATGGGGGCAAATTGAAGCAGCACCCGTGGTTTCTCGCCGTTTAATCGCCGGGAAAACAGGAATAAGCCAAGGTGTGCGCCTGTGCCGGGTTTGTACGGCGATTTTACCAGCAGAGCAGGGGGAATGCCCACGCTGTTATTCCTATGGTCATGTACGACGTAACAACAGCCTACAGTGGACAGTTGCGTTATTAGTTACCTCGATTGTGTTATATATTCCCGCCAATATTTTACCCGTAATGACAACCGAAACCCTTGGGAGTCAGCTAGATTCGACCATTATGGACGGAGTTATTTTATTGTGGGGCGACGGTTCTTATCCCGTAGCTTTAGTTATTTTTATCGCCAGTATTATGGTGCCGACGTTAAAAATGATCGCTATTGCTTGGCTATGTTTAGATTCACAGGGATATGGCAATCGCGACCCTTCGAGGATGCATTTTATTTATGAACTGGTTGAATATGTTGGACGTTGGTCAATGATTGACGTCTTTGTAATTGCAATTCTTTCATCGTTAGTCCAAATGGGCCAACTGATGAGTATTACACCTGCTCCGGGAGTTATTCTGTTCGGTATGGTGGTTATTTTAACTATGCTATCGGCGATAGCCTACGATCCGCGTCTTACTTGGGATCGCTGTAACAGAAAACACTCGGATAAAGTTGTGGAACAAGAAGGAGCTGTAGGGTGACAACGCATAATGATACACCTCAGACTGAGGCGAAAGTAAGTAAACTGAAAAGCTGGTCACCAGTCTGGATAATTCCGATTGTCACGATACTCATCGGGGCATGGATTTTGTTTTATCACTTTAGCCATCAAGGCCCTGAAGTTACGTTAATTACTTATAATGCGGAAGGTATTGAGGCGGGTAAAACTAAAATCAAAAGCCGCAGCGTTGATATCGGTATGGTAGAAAGTGTTACACTGGATGATAATTTTAGCCGTGTAGTGATAAAAGCTCGCTTAAATAGTGGCATGGATGAATTATTACGCGATGATTCGGCTTTCTGGATTGTAAAACCGATGATTGGTCGTGATGGTGTGAGCGGATTAGGCACATTACTTTCTGGTGTCTTTATTGAGTTACAGCCAGGTACAGAAACTAAAGAACGAAATGAGTTTAAATTATTGGATGCGCCTCCATTAGCATCTCCTGATGCGAAAGGTTTACGGGTGATTTTAACCAGTGAGCAAGCCGGGCAATTGAATGCAGGCGATCCGATTTTGTTCCGTGGTTATCGAGTTGGCTCCGTTGAAACCAGTAATTTTGATATGAATAATCGTGATATGCGCTATCAATTATTTATTAATGCGCCTTACGATAAATTACTTACTTCAAATGTTCGTTTCTGGAAAGACAGCGGGATTGCATTTGATATGTCATCACAGGGTGTACATGTTGAAATGGGATCGATATCGACATTGTTAACTGGTGGAGTTAGTTTCGATGTCCCAGAAGGCTGGTCACCAGGGACGCCTATTGAAGAAAAAACAGTTTTCAAACTGTATGATAACCAAAGCAGTATCGAGAATTCACTGTATACCGAATATCAAGATTTTGTCATGTTCTTCTCTGATTCTGTCCGCGGTTTACAGCCTGGCGCGCCGGTTGAATTTCGTGGTATTCGTTTAGGAACCGTAGCTCAAGTACCATTTTATACCGAAGGACTTGATCAGCGTTTAGATAATGATTTCCGTATTCCTGTTCTTATTCATATCGAGCCTCAACGATTTGCTGACGATATCGGTAAAGACTTTGATTTGAAAAAAGAACTTCAGCTCGCGATGAAAGATGGCCTAAGAGCTTCATTAAAATCTGGTAATTTGCTGACAGGTGCTCTGTTTATCGATTTGGATTTCTATCCTAATATGGGCGAGTGGAAAGGACAGCAAGTTGTTGCTGGCTATAAAGTGATCCCAACCACTAGTGGTGGTTTAGCGCAGATCCAACAAAAAGTTATTGCGGCATTAGATAAGATTAATAATATGCCGATTGAACCGATGTTGAATCAAACTACGCGCACTTTAGTTGAAAGTGAAAAAACCATTCAGGAAGCACAGAAAACATTGTCTGAGCTGAATAGCATGATGGCGAATAAAGATTTCCAAAATCTGCCAAAAGATCTGCAAAAAACGCTGCAAGAAATGAATCGAGCGATGCAAGGATTCCAGCCGGGTTCACCCGCTTACAATAAAATGGTGGATAATATGCAACGTTTAGATCAGGTATTGCGCGAGGTTCAGCCAGTATTACGAACCTTAAATAATAAGAGCAATGCGTTAGTCTTTGAAGCGGAACCGACGAAGGATCCAGAACCTAAAAGGGCGAAAAAATAATGAGATATCTGGCATTTATTGCAGTATTTATGCTGGCCGCTTGTAGCAATACACCGGACAAGGCGTATTATCAGTTGCCGATTAATGCGACCAAAATTCAGGAGCAAGCGAATACAACTGGCCGTAATCAAATTTGGGTTCAACGGATTACGTTATCCGATATGTTGGCGGCAAACGGTATTGCTTATCAGACGACTGATGTCAGCTATACTAATGCATCCAGTCATGTATGGGCAAGCCCATTAGATCAGCAGTTGGCTCAGGCATTAGTTGTTGATTTGTCTACGGCATTACCAAATAGACTGGTAGCTTTACAGCCGTTAGAAAGTCAGCCTGATACCTTAGATATTACCTTAACCGGTTTCCATGGCCGCTATGATGGGCACGTTATTATTCAAGGGTATTGGACCTTTTCACATGATAGCCAAATTATTCGTCGTTCATTTGATTTAGTACTAGAACAGACAGAAGATGGATATCCTGCATTAGTGAGAACGTTATCAACGGGTTGGCAACAGGTTGCTAATTCTATCGCGAATGAAATTCAAAATAGTACTCGCCCGTGATGAAATTCTAATTTTAGGCGAGCGAGTCTTTTGCCTTAATTAGTCAAATATAGAGGTGGATATTGATCATTATCGATATCCACCTTTTTTATTACTGTCAGGTGAGATAAGAATAAAACTAAATAGTTTTCACGAAAAATAGATTATGGTGCTAAATAACGGGTTGAAAAAACTAAAATATTAGGTTGATGAAGTAGAAATAGAAAATAAATTAGAACTAACCATGTGATTTATAAGGTTAATGTATTTATATTCGTTACGATTCAATAGATTAAATATAACTTGAGAATATAAGTCACATTTCTGACATTTCTCCTAGATTCTTTACTTGCTTTTCCTGCCTCAGAAAGGTATTTCTAATATGTGGCTGGTTGAAAAACCACCATTGTTTTCTTTTCCATTTTTAATGATGAGGGAAGTAAGGCATGAAAAGACAGAAACGAGATCGTTTAGCGAGAGCACTATCGAAAGGCTATAAAGCAGGATTAGCCGGGCGTTCAAAAGAATTATGTCCCTACCAAACTATTGATGTACGTTCATATTGGTTAGGGGGGTGGCGTCAGGCTATGGAAGATAGAACCGTTATAGCCTAAAGGCTGATGAATATTCATGACTTACTGGGTTTAGCGCTAAGAAAATAGCATTAAGTTCTTAGAAATAACTCTCTTTAGTAGGTATTTTTTATATTCAAACGTTGAGAGTTAATGTGTTAATTGTTAGATAAACAAAAAACCATAAACCTAGTCAATCGACTCCACAACACTGAATAAAGAAAAATTAACCTCCGCTAAGGGCGGAGGTTCTCATAGGAACTATAAAGACTTTTTTGGCGAATTAATTAAAATTTACTTAATTAATTTACCCTCAATTAAAATGAGCTAGTATCTTTAAATAGACCCACTTTCAAATCTTTTGCAGTATAGATAAGCTTACCATCGACCAATACTTCACCATCTGCCAATCCCATAATCAATTTACGATTGATTACGCGTTTGAAGTTGATGCGATAAGTGACTTTTTTTGCTGTAGGTAAGACTTGTCCGGTAAATTTAACTTCGCCGACACCTAAAGCTCGACCTTTACCTTCACCACCTAGCCAGCCAAGATAGAAACCGACTAATTGCCACATAGCATCTAAGCCAAGGCAACCAGGCATGACTGGATCATTGACGAAATGGCAGCTAAAAAACCACATATCAGGGTTTATATCAAATTCAGCTTCGACAAAGCCTTTATTGAATTCACCACCGTCAACAGACATTTTAGTGACGCGATCCATCATTAACATATTGCCAGATGGCAATGGAGGACCATTCTCACCGAAAAGCTCGCCTCGTCCAGAAGCTTCCAGATCTTGTTTTGTATAAGATTCGCGTTTATCAACCATTTTTTCAGATAGCCTTAATCAAGTGTAAGACAACAGGATAGCTTACACTTGTACGCTGAACAACTCCGATCTGATATTTATTTTTTAACCTAACCATCTTAAGAACCATGGAAACTTAGGTTTTTCATGATTATTAATCTGGTTAATTCGTTCTTGTATTATAGCTAACAGATGTTCACTATCTTCTTCACTTTGCTGCTCATAGTAAGGCTGACGAGTTAAAAGTGTAATCGCCTGTGCGACATGCTCAACCGGCCAAATATGAAATTGTTTATTTTTAACTGCGTCAATGACTTCGTTTTTTAAACTCAGATGGCGTACATTGCTCATAGGAATAATGACGCCTTGCTGACCCGTTAATTGGCGCTGAAAGCAAATATCAAAAAAACCTTCAATTTTCTCATTTACACCACCAATAGGTTGAACATAACCAAATTGGTCGACAGCCCCAGTAACGGCAATTTGCTGGTCAATCGGTTGTAATGCAAGGGCGCTGATGAGAGCACATAATTCGGCAAGAGAAGCGCTATCGCCATCAACTTCTCCATAGGATTGCTCAAAGACTATAGAAGCAGAGAATGGCTGAGGCTGATCTAGTTTTAATTCATAATTAAGGTAAGCCTGCATAATAAGCATACCTTTAGCATGAATATTACCGCCAAGTTCGGCTTTTCGTTCGACATCAACAAATTCACCATCACCGAGATGAGCGACGCAGGTAATTCGTGAAGGCTCACCGATAGGCTCAGGATGACCAGGAAATTGCAATACTGACAGTCCATTAATCTGACCGATTACTTCGCCTTCGGTCTTGATTAAAATCTGTTCTTGTAAAATATCATCTTGTCCACGTTCGGATAAATATTGATGTCGCCAAAGACGATTTTCACGTGCTTGTGTAAAGGCGTTGTTATCTAATAAGCCTTGATCATTTTTATAATGTGCTGCATCAGTTAAACGACGCAGTAGCCATAAGGCATCGAATGGTAGCGTATATTGATCTTCACAATAACGTGTGGCTTGAGTAAGCAATGCTGCCCAGCCATTACTGGCTATTTTTGGTAACTGATGCTCAGCGATGAGTGTATTAACATAACTCATCCATAAAGTGAGCTGCTGCTCATCTTCAAAAAACATCAGCGATTCATATTCGCCATACAACGCGCACTCAAACAGTTCAGGCTCTGCAAACTCAAGCTCTTCAAGGCTCAGTCTGTCACCAATAATGATTAATTTGAGATCCAGAGGTGACGCATCAGCTGCGAAAGGCAACGGTTGTAGCTCCGATAAAGGTAACCATTCAAAACGTTGCTGAGTGATCATCTGCTTTAATCTCGCCCACATCAGAGGTTGAGCCAGTAAAGTACGTGCAGAGAGCAGTAAAATACCACCATTAATTTTATGCAGTAATCCAGGAATTGCTTGCTGTTTTGACGTAATAAAACCAAACAGTTGCTCTGGCTCAATCCATTCTCGCCATGCGATATTGTGCGTAGCAGAAAATTTACCGTGGAGCTCGTTGTTCCAGCTTAAGGTTGAGTGATCATCAGACAATTGATAATCACCAACAATAGAATGTGTTTTCGTTAACAGTGGTTCGATCGCTGATGCAAAAGTTTTTAAATAAAATTCATTTTCATCCGCTTTGATAAACATAAAGCGTGTGCGAGAGTTTTCCGCAACAAAGCGCTGCATGCTATCAAATAACCGGGGTTGAATATCAGCTAATGAAGATGGAGGGAATGTTGCTGATGACGTCAATATTGTTTCATATGGCGTTAAATCAGGTAACAGGCCTTGCCATGTTAGTTCTTTATTGATCACTATAATTTAGTCTACTTTCAATGAGGTGGAAGATAACAGCCCGCTATTGGCATCAGTGCTTTCATGATGAAACCCGACAGCCTATCATGCTGGCAGAAATATTATTTATTATTTTTGATAGCTATAGAAAAATAACAATTCTGCTGAGTATATTATTGGTTCGCAGACAAAGCTTTTATACCCGCTATAGTACAAGTGGTGACAATGGTAGCAGTTTTCAATCATCTAACTAACTTATTAATATAAGTTTCTTACTCTGCCGAAGTCTTTACTATGGAGCTGTATATCAAAATTTTCTCTCGTATTTTTTAGCTCTAGTATTTGGGCTATATATTAGCGCCAGATCAAATTAGTGCCAGCATTAATTAGCATAATATCGCATGATTTAACACGATGATTTGGCATCTAATTTTTATTAAATTATTGAACACATTTTTGAGATATCTTTTATCGAATGCAGTACAAACTGACGGCGACTAGAATAAAGAAAACAGTAATACTACGGGAAGAGACATAGGCCAAGAAAAGCCAATTAATAAGGCGCTTAATAGCCGTATTAAAAAACTATCTTTGGTGAGAAGCAGTGTAATCAGTGCGGAGATAACTCCACCAATACCATAAATAAGGAGTATGTGGTCAAAATTTAGCATTAATTTTATTATATTTGTTACGAATGAAGACTAATTCTACTACAGTTATGTTGATGGTGTTATCTCTTTTCGCGGAATATTTCTATGGAGTAAAAAATAACAGAGCGTTGTTAGAAGGGGAGAAAATAGATTATAAACGAAATTATATCTTATTGTGTGATTCAGTATGATATTTAAACTGGATAATTTCGACTTATTTTATTTCTACAATGAAAAATTACTTCAGATTCCTTTTTTTTGCTTCAAATATTGCTAATATGGCTACAAGTTACATTGTCACAGAGAAAAATAATGAAATATCAACAGCTTGAAAACCTTGAATGTGGTTGGAAGTGGGATTACCTCGTCAAGAAAGCACGAGAAGGCGGATCTATCACCCGTTATATCGAACGTAGTGCTCAAGAACAAGCTATCTCTGATTTATTAAAGTTAGAAACTAACCCAGTGGAGGTTTTACACTGGATAGCTAAGCATATGGATCCAAAACTCGATAATCGAATGAAACAGAGTATTCGTGCCCGACGTAAACGACATTTTAATGCAGAGCAACCCCATACTCGTAAAAAGTCGATTGACCTAGATTTTTTAGTTTGGCAACGCTTATCTAATTTGGCGGTTAGGCGCGGTAATACACTGTCAGAAACTATTATTCAATTGATTGAAGATGCTGAGCATAAAGAGAAATATGAGAATAAAATGAGCAGCTTAAAGCATGATCTTCAGGAAATATTGGGTGAATCTAAAAACGATAGAGAGTGATTTTCCTTTTCTTACAACTATTTTTACTACTATTTATGGCCGCCAATAAAAAACCCCATTTTCATGGGGTTTTTTGAGATACTTTCGAAATATACCTAGAACAACTTAATTAATATTAAGCGCCTGGTTGAGTAACAACTTCAGTTGTACCCTGGATTTCGATTTCTACGCGACGGTCTGGAGCCAGACACTCTATCAGAGCTGCACGGCCTTTAACATCGTCACATTTGTTGCCAGTAACTGGATCTTCTTTACCACGGCCTTCTGCAGAGATTGCAGAAACTGGAACGCCTTTAGCTACCAGGTAATCTACAACTGACTGAGCACGTTTTTGTGACAGAGGCAGGTTGTAGTTTTGAGAACCGATACGGTCAGTATAACCGATAACAACTACACGGCCTTGAGTTGGGTCGATGTTGCTCAGTTCAGAGAACAGTTCGTTCAGAGCTGATTGACCTTCAGTTTTCAGAGTTGCTTTGTTGAAGTTAAACAGAACGTCTGAACGCAGTGTGAAACGTTTGTTTTCAACAACTGGAGCTGGCTCAACAACTGGAGCTGGAGCTACAACTGGCGCTGCTTCTTGATTGAAGCGGTAAGCCAGACCAACACTCAGCATGCCGTTATCTGGACGAACGCCCAGGTTGTCTTTATCACCCATATGGCTTACCCATTGGTAATCCAGACGAGTTGCCCAGTTTGGAGTGATTGCGTATTCAACACCCAGAGCGTAGACTGGAGAAACACCAGTATCGTTTTCTTTAAAGCGTTCGCCACCTTGGTTAGCTTTAACATCTGTACGCCATACCATACCACCCAGACGTGTATAAACGTCTAAGTCTTCCATTACTGGATAGCTTAATTTGGTAGTCAGAGAAACACCCATAGATTTCAGATCACCGCTGTTATCTGAACCTTTGTATTTCATTTTACCAAACCAGTCGTAGCCCAGTTCGAAACCTAAGTATGGGTTATACTGATAACCAGCATATGCACCCGCACCCAGTTGATCACGGTCAGTTTTACCGCTACCTACTGAATCGAAATCTGAAGGGGTGAATTTAGTGTTTTCGTAATGTGACCAACCTAGTTTACCACCGGTATACCAAGTATTGTCTTTTGGAGCTGCTTGCGCTGCAGTTGCAAACGCCGCTAGTGCCACTGCTACTGCGATAGCTGTCTTTTTCATTTTTTACGCCTCGTTATCATCCAATTTTGGCATGGCTTCAATGAGCCTTATTATTAGCCATTGGTTTAAAATACTTGCTAAGTTTTACAGTGCATTATGTGAAAAAAAACATCAAAAGTAAATATAATGGCACTACCTTAACAAGCTAAAGTCTACAACGAACTCGAAAAGATACAAGTAGACAGTGCAAAAATAGCGATAAAAAAATAAAATTTGATGGATAAATCATAGAGATAAAAGAGAATATTGCTTTTGTAATTAGTTGCTTATCTCTTTGATATAAATTGATTTTTAGTATGTATTTTACCCATTTAATATTCAATGTTAAATTTAGTAAGAAAATTCTTAATCTAGCTTAATGATAACAATTAGGCTGAATTTTTAAGAGATTTAGCTGTCGAGAACGGGGATTAACGATATTATTTATAATTTGAGGCCTCATAATTAGTCCTATTGATCCCCCTAATAGCGCAGCTTTTTCTAGACGCGTAAAATCGTGATCTTCGAGTTCAGGCAACCAACCTAAAACAATACTGTAATTTCCACTATTTAATGCTTTTTCCATCGCATCGATGGTTGTAATTGAATCAATATGATTCAGTTGCATAATTTTATGTAAAGGGAGCCCGGATTGCGCTAGCCATTTTTTACTTAATTTTTTATTAGGGCTTAACCATAGTAGCCAGCGTGACTGGTCACCAAATTGCCGTAATAAAGGAAGTAAAAGATAATCAACAATCGGGTGCTGATCATTATAGACTAATTCACTGATCATACCTTCCGTTAAGGACGATTTTTGTGTTTGTTGATGAACTAACCCTTTCACATGTGTGTTCAGAGAATATTCAATTGTATCATTCCATGAATAGATGCTCATAATCTACCTCACCATTATGCACTGTATGCATGTACAGTAACTGTATATTTATACAATATCAAGATTATTTTTACGAAGTGCTTCGCAAATTTCAATGTTTATAACGGCAATTTGTACAGAACTTTTAGTGAAGTATCACAAAGTGATAATGATCTAATTAATTGTAAAAAATAAAAAAATTAAACTTTTAGTAGGGAATTAATCTCATGGATTTAATCTCAAAAAGGAATTTGAGCTAATGATGATACCAGAACAAAAATATCGCTATTTAGCGCGCTTATTTAGTAAATATGGCGAAATGAAAAGAAAAAATCACTTCGGTGGTTATTGTTTGATTATTGATCATGCCATTGTTGGTTTGGTTATTGATGGCGAGTTTTATTTACGGGGGTGTTTATTTGCTCAAAACCACTTTGAAGCTATCGGACTTAAAAAATTAATTTATAAGAAAAAAGGAGTTCTTCTCGAGCTCAGATATTATTGTATACCAGATAAAGTTTGGCAGTATGAAAGTCGATTTTTATTTTATGTTGATCTTACTTATCAAGCTGCCATGGAAGAACAGTTATTAAAACAAAAAGTTGAAGGGCGTATAAAAGATTTACCTAATATGAATATGGCGTCAGAAAGAGCGCTAGGTAAAGTGGGGATTTACCACGTTGAAGCGTTAAAATTGATCGGCGCAAAAGCCTGTTATCTGAAATTAAGACAGTATAATCATTATCGTTTAGGGATTAAATTACTGTTTGAACTAGCGGGTGCAATAGCGGGTTATCATAGTTCAGTTTTGCCCCATGATTTGAAGCAAGAGTTGATACGCTGGTATCATATCGTTGATTGTAGTTGCTCAGAATAATATGTAATAAGTATAAATCAATTAATCAAGAAAATTAATAGGAGTGAGGGGAAATACGGCGGAGTTGCTTATTTTCCCCTCTTAATTACAGTTACATTCTTTTGCAGTAGTGTATTAGTTATGACTATTGAGATTTAATACTTTGAATTAACGAACTTATCTCAGGTAATAATTCAAGTAATAGCCGTGTTTGTTCCATAATAAGCAGCGCCTTGTCATTATCGTGCACAGAAAAATGATCAATCCGTTGAATTAAGCTTTGGGCTAGATTATCTGATTTTTCTATGACGCTACTATCGCCGGCAAGGGATGACTCTACAAAGCAAACCGTATCATTTAAAATAGATAAGATTTGTGTATTCTCAATTTTCTCTCTATGAGCCCCTAACGCAGATATATAGCTTAGTAAAGTGTGATTTAAACAGAGTAAACGGAAAGCTTGTTCTTGTGTAGTGTGATAAGACTTAGGATCCGTCGCCATATTAGAGACCACAGAAGCAAATTCAGCATCGCTATTATGTGCATCTCTGCGAGCCACTCGATATTCTAAGCGGTTATCTTTGCCTTGATGATATTGGATTAAAATTGCATCTAGATAACGACAGTTATTTTCCATAGTGCGGTTAATGACTTGAGGTAGTTGGCGAAATTTCCAATCAGGCCAGATAAAACTCACCGCAAGCCATGCTGTTCCACAGCCAATTAATGTGTCGATAATCCGTGGTAATGCCACTTCAAAGCCTTCACCAAGTAAATTGAAGCTAAATAGGACTAATAAAGTAATAAATAATGTGGCTTGAGCATATTGGCTATTTCGAAATACAAAAAATAGTAGGCCAGAGATAACAATAAGGACTAATTGACCTTCAATAGAAGGAACGAAATACAGAATAGGCAAGCCAATCAGTACGCCAGCTAGCGTTCCGATAATCCTCAGTGCTAACCGCCGCTTGGTTGCATTATAATTAGGCTGACAGACAAATAAGCTGGTCAATAAAATCCAATATCCGCGGTTTAAATCAAATAATTGAATAAATGCATAGCCAAAGCACAGCAGTATAGACAATCTAACTGCGTGACGGAATAAGGCTGATTTAGGTGTTAAATGACGTTTGAAACGCTCGATAATATCTCTAAACCCTGATAATGATTCATCAGATAATTGAATATTATCTTTATTCTCAAGATCATTAGGTTCTTGTTCTAGACTCAGTCCCTTTAATTGAACATCGATCCCTTTAAGATTTTTTAGCAAATTATATAAGGCATTAATTTCATGGCTTGCCGGATGTTGCTGTTTAAGCAACTGTAATGAAGCTTCTAAATAATTGAATGAACGCTCAAATCTCGAATTATGACTATACTGAGTACGTAGCAAAATTGATTGTGCAACTTGTTGGCAGGCGCGGGCTTGCATGGATAATAAACGCTGAAATCGGAATAAAATATCACTATGGCGGAAAGAATGGCTTAAATTTTTATATTGAATATGTGAAGAACTTGCACGTTCATGAATATCTTGTGCCACAAAATAATAGTGTAACGTATGACGTGTACCTCGTTGTCCTCGGTCCCCTTTTAAGCGACTGAGTAACACCAATTTAGCCTGATTCATCGTATTAACTAACGTGCTATTAGCCATAGTTAAGTCAAAGATAGATTGCTGATGATCTTCTTCGATATCGGGGTCAAATAAGTTAGCTTTTGCATCTAAGAACGAAGATAACTGTTGATAGCACTGGGCTAAAATATCTTGTAACGGCCGGACAGGAAACAGTAAATGCCCAATCAATGTCAACAGGTTGTACCAAATAGCCCCCGTAAGTAACAGTACTGGCTGTTGATACCAAGTATCAAAGATAGGCGCACCCAGCATGGTATAAATGGCAATTAATAATGCACCAAAGGCAATAGTGGCATAGCGTTGCCCTAGAGCCCCCAGCATAATAAAACCACCGGTAGATAGTGCTAATCCGCATAAAAACAACCAAGGGTAAGGAAATAGCAACTCTATTGAAACGGAGGCAATTAAAAAACATAACAAGGTGATGGCTAAATTTTTAAGCCGCCCGGTGAGGCGATCATCAAGGTCGGTTAATGCCGCGGCAACTACCCCTAAGGTTAAGGGGATCGTCGTTTTTGGTTCTTGACCTAACAACCAAGGAACCAATGTTGTTCCTGTAAGTGCAATTAGGATTCGGATATAATATAAAAAATGACTGTTATATAGAATGCGGCGATAGCCGGATAGCAGGGTAAGCACAGAGTACCTCTAAAAGGGGACAAAAAGTCTCTAATTTTTATAGGATAGCGTGTTTAGCGGTAAGAAAAAACCACCTGAAATCAAGCAGTCGTTATTTTCGTTGTTCAATTGATAAAATACGGTGTAGCGCGAATGGAACTGAAATCAACACAACTTGGACAGCGTTTGGCACAGCACCCTTATAATAAAGTGCGATTACTTAATGCAGGCATCGAGGTCAGTGGTGAAAAACATCAGTATTTGATCCCTTTTAATCAGTTGTTGAATATACATTGTAAGCGGGGTCTTGTTTGGGGAGAGTTGGAATTTGAGCTACCCAATGAGCAAGTTGTTCGTTTACACGGTACAGAATGGAAAGAAACACAACATTTTTACTGTTATTTAAAAAATAAATGGCAATTATGGAGTAATGAAATGAGTGAAATCAGCGCGGTAGTACTGTCAGCGCTGGTGGATTCGATTACGCAAAAATTACAGCAACATAGTTGGCTAGAGCACTCCAGTTTAGTCAGTATTCAGCAATTGATAGAACAAAAATTTGCCGCTTTACCTTTGCCAATAACTCGATTGGTTGAATTTAATCAATGTTATGAAAATTATTTATATTGCTTATCTTGGCTAAATGAAGGTGAGCAGAAACGCCATCAAGTAAATCAGCAATGGAGCTGTTCGATATTAGAAAAATATGCTGATTTCTTTCAAAAAATTGAAACTACTCCGCTTAATACGTCCCAGTGCCATGCTGTAATTAACGGTGAAAAAAATGTGCTTGTATTGGCCGGAGCGGGTAGCGGAAAAACATCGGTGCTAGTCGCTCGGGTGGGATGGTTATTATCTCGTCAGCGGGTATTGCCAGATCAAATTTTATTATTAGCTTTTGGGCGTCAAGCGGCGACCGAAATGAATTCACGGATTAATGAACGATTAGGCCAACAAGATATTCAAGCTAAAACATTTCACGCATTGGCGCTGCATATAATTCGAGAATGTGGAAAAAAAACACCTACAATTAGTGAATTAGAAACGGATCAACAAAAAAAGTATCAATTATTACTCGATGAATGGCGGGCACAATGTGCCGCTAAAAAAGCACAAGCTAAAGGCTGGCGAGAATGGCTTACCGAAGAATTAGGCTGGGAGATCCCAGAAGGTAATTTTTGGCAAGATCCATTGATTAGCCAGCGCATAGTCAGTCGTTTAGATAACTGGTTAGGTTTGATGAGAATGCATGGTGGCAGTCAAAAGGCAATGATTGAAGAAGCGAAAGACGAAATTAGTGGATTGTTTCAAAAGCAAATACGTCTTATGGCACCCTTATTAAAAGCCTGGAAAGCTGCATTAAAAGCAGATAATGCTGTCGATTTTTCGGGGTTACTCCATCAAGCCATTTATTTACTCGAAAAAGGCCGCTTTATCAGTCCGTGGAAACATATTTTAGTCGATGAATTTCAGGATATATCACCATTAAGAGCCAAGTTATTACAAACTCTTCGCCAACAAAATAAACAAAGTTCGCTCTTTGCTGTGGGGGATGATTGGCAAGCTATTTATAGATTTAGTGGGGCTGAATTGAATTTAACTAAGAAGTTTGAACAATATTTTGGTGTGGGAGCAATATGCATGCTCGACACCACCTACCGTTTTAATCAGCGTATTGGACATATTGCCAACCAATTTATTCTACAGAATCCTACACAGTTAAATAAACCCCTTAATAGTTTGGCAAAGGGGAATAAAAAGTCGATCGTATTGCTGCCGGAAGAACAATTAGAAGCGTTATTAAATAAAATGAGTGGGTATGTAAGAGATGATGAACGGATCCTGCTGCTTGCGCGCTATCATCATCTTAAACCTGAAATTTTAGCTAAAGCTGAGACACGTTGGCCAAAATTAAATATCCATTTTATGACCATTCATGCAGCTAAAGGCCAACAAGCTGAGTATGTGATTATTTTAGGATTAAGTTCGAATAAAGAGAGTTTTCCTGCACTAGCACGTGAATCAGCACTCGAACAGGTATTATTACCACAACCAGAAAGTTTTGTTGATGCAGAGGAACGTCGTTTATTGTATGTGGCACTAACACGTACAAAACATCAGGTGTGGTTAATGTTTGACCCGCAATATCCATCTGTTTTTGTTGATGAACTAGTAAGTTTAGGTGCAGCTAAACAGCGAAAACCCTAGTTTCAATTAAATTGACTACTGTGTGCACTATTTATTAAATAGAACACACAGATTATTGAATGGAATACACTGCTGCGGTAGTAAAATTAGCAATATACGGCTAGTTTTATTGAGTTCTATCTGTCAAGTAACGTGCATAATCAGGAATGGTTATATCAATACTGCCTGAAAAATACGGTGATGTGATGATAAAGTCAGCGGTAGCAGCATTAGTGGCTACGGGGATATTCCAGACAGTAGCCAGACGCAGAAGGGCTTTTACATCAGGGTCATGAGGTACGGCATTCAGAGGATCCCAGAAAAAAATTAGAATATCAATTTTCTGTTCTGCAATCATCGCACCGATTTGCTGATCGCCACCCATTGGGCCACTCATCATTCCAGTAACTTGCAGTCCAGTATGTTGATTAATTAAATTTCCTGTTGTGCCTGTTGCAAATAATTTATGCGAAGATAGCTGTTCTAGATTATGTTTTACCCAAGCTAATAGAGAAGGTTTACAGTGATCATGAGCAACAAGAGCAATATTTTTAGGTGTTTGCAGGGTACGAGTTATTGATTCCATGGAGATCCTCTGGGTGAGATAGCTATAAGTAGTGATAATTATATTTTATCATTATAAATTATAACGTTACTATAATTGGCTTATATTTAGATTATCATCAATATTATACCTATAAGTAGATAGCATTGTGACTATATAGCGGTATATTATTTATCATTATAATCTCAAATATGCAGATATATTATAGTGTCTATCAATAGCTTATTGTTTTTGGAGTGGCTTTTATATGATAAAACAACAAATTAAACAAATTTTGCAGCATTCAAAGGTGATTGCATTGGTCGGTGCTAGTGACAACTCATCCAGACCAAGCAATGAAGTGATGCATTATCTATTAGAGCAAGGATATACAGTGATCCCTGTGAGCCCAAAATTAGCAGGGCAACAATTATTAGGACAAACGGTTTATGTGCAATTAAAAGATATCCCACAACCTGTCGATATTGTTGATGTTTTTAGAAATGCACAGGCTGCGCCAGGTATTGCCGAAGAAGCTGCGGCCATTAATGCTAAAGTTTTATGGTTACAGTTGGGAGTGATCAGCCCAGAGGCAGAGCAAATTGCCTTACAAGCAGGAATGGAGTGTGTGATGGATAAATGTCCAAAACAAGAAATTAAAGCGTTGGGTTTAGAGAAATTGGATTAATATAATCTGACGAAGATAAATAAAATTTAAACTAACTAATTAAATCCTAGGCTATATTGAATAGCACAAAATTAGTGTAAGGCAGTAAGTCTGCCTTACACGTCATTTAGATTCATAATCAACGGATTAATTACGCAAGCGCGGCGCCTGTAACTGAGACCGGATAGATTCAGCGAGTTCATCCATCGAAGATTGCTCTGGATGGTCTCCATAAGTTTCATAGGTGATTTGCGCTTCCGCAAGGTAAGTGTGGATAGCTTCACCGTCATCATCCTCCATCACAACATGATACCAAGGTGCATTACGCAAGGTATCATTTGATGAAATATCATCATTTTGTGGTTGTTCGAGAGAGTATTCAGCGTCAACATCAACAATAACGCCTAGATACCCCAGGAGTTTGTGTCTTACTTGTTGTCCAATTCCAAACTTACTGGTGATCATCATAGCCACCTCCAGACAGCCTTGCTTAATAATCATATTATACGTCTTAGATATGGGGGAGATGAATCATAATTTCAAGCTAATAGTATTTAATTGTTTATCAACCCTATTAATATTTCCCAACGCAATAGATTGTATTTATATACAAAAGCAGTAACTTCTCCTTCAGACTATCCGTAGAATGATTAAAATACAATAGTGGGATCATTCATATTTATGGACAGTAATTTATCTCCTACTATATTTAATACTGCTATTTAGGGCATTGCCCTATTATTGGAGTCAATCATTGGAGGCAATATGGCAGAGACAAATAGCCTACGGGTATTCTATATTTATGGGCGGGTTCAAGGCGTTGGATTTCGTTACCAAGCCTATCACTGGGCAAAAAAACAGGCACTAAAAGGCTATGTCATGAATCGTAAAGATGGTAGCGTAAAATTAGCTATTTATGGTACTCAGGATGATATACGCCAAGCGGAGCAATGGCTAAAAGCCGGAGGACCTTTTGGCGCAAGAATTGAACATTATTTTGCAGAGAACGGTAAGCCTGAAGTCGTGGCAGATTTCACTATCCGCCACTGAGTAAAGATGTGAGATTAATGCAGATTAAATACATTTAACTGGTTTTGGTAATCCAGCGAGTTTCGTTGCTTGTTTTGCTGGGCCTTTAGGAAACAGTCGATAGAGATAACGGCTATTACCTTTTTCTTCGCCAAATTTCTTTGCAACGGCCTTTACTAACATACGGATAGCTGGTGAAGTATTAAATTCCAGATAGAACTCACGTACAAAACGAATAATTTCCCAATGTTCATCAGTGAGCGAAATATTTTCACTTTCAGCTAATAAAGGCACCATTTCCTCACGCCATAGCTCACTATTTATAAGATAACCATGAGCATCAGTTTCAATTTCCTGACCTTCAAACACCAACATAATAATTTTAATCCTACAGTAGAGAGTGATGAAACTTAGCAAATTTTGGCTGAGAACCCAAGTTTTTCACACCATGTTGACGATATTTTAATCCATTAAACCAGAAGCTGCATATTTTTACATCACTTGAACATATCAGGGGTTTACATCGATAGGTGAGATGTTTATAGTGCTCGTCATTGCGGAGGGGTGGCCGAGCGGCTGAAGGCAGCGGTCTTGAAAACCGCCGATGGGAAACCATCCGAGAGTTCGAATCTCTCCTCCTCCGCCATCTTCACCTCCAATCAAGTCTACTAAAGTCTCCTAACCTCAGTTAAATCAAGCATTCTAGCGAAATATCACTTTATCGAAGTCTACTAACGTCTTCCTAAATATCTACAATTTGTTGTATAGTTTTTTGTATAGAAATTCCCTCTACAATTTTCCTATACAATATTGGTGATTAATAGAAATTTCTAATCGATGCTTATCAGCACCAATTATTTTAGGATACGCACGATAATAAAATGAGCTTGATGGTATAGATAAACAACGGCAAATCTGTTTAACATTAAAATCTATCTTCTTCAGAATTAACGCGATCTGTTGCTGTTGTTCATTTCCATGGCGAAGAAGGCTGACGCCTTTTTAGCAGTTGATTATTACTTTGGAGCTGTTTAACTTATTTTTTTAGAGCTTGGATGCGTAGTTGCTCAGGAGTTAATGCTGTTGCTTTAGGTATGATCCCTTTTTATTCTTGTTTATATTGCGTAACCCAACGTTGGATTGAGAATAATGCCACAGACATAGCTTGAGTTTCATCTTTATGTTTATAGCCATGAATGATGATTAACTCTGCACATTCACGCTTAAATTCAGGTGTCACTTTTCTAACCATTTTGACCTCACTAATTATATTCAATAATAGCTCTAATTAGGTCTCCAAGTTAAGTCTACCCTTACAACTAGCCTTGCTACTAGAGAAAACTATAGGTCATTGCGCAAAACGAAACCATCACACTGAACAGTTAATTTGAAGTATTGGTAAGTAACATACTGATAAATAGTACTTGGCATCAAATAAAATTACGCACTAAAACTGCGAATTCACAAATTGAAAGTAGCACGAAATCATTAGCTGAAGATAGAAGCTAATAACGCAGTAAAAGAAATTTATTATTTAATTTCTGATAGATAGAGGTGTTACTCAAGCAGCAATAAGAGCCGACTATAGTGAAAAGAGAGCGTCAGAAACTGGTTATCAACTATTTCAGAGAACTTCAGTTGTGAACGAAATTGCGAATTAATAAAAACAATCCCTATCACGCTCACTTATCAAGGCCGATGATGTTTTAGCTAAAGCGTGAGGGCTGGCTACATTGGATGGAAATGATTAGGTCAATATTTTTTATGGTAATTGATAGAACAAAAAATCTAGTTATATGATATTTTTCGCTCCATTTTGATTAGTACCACATTAGGGAATTAGGGTATTTATGTCTGTTAAATAGGTAGTTACTGTGCCGATACCAAAAAACTCTACACCTTAACCAGTTTTTGTTGATCACTACAAATATTAATTTATGATGGATTGTGTATATTTTTTATATACGTTTCCGTACGATTGGGCTTTAAACATCAATTGCTAACGATCTATCAAAACAGTTCGTATATTCAACATGAAGGTTATCTATCAATATGCAATGTTTTCGGCTACCCCTTATTCTATTGCTTACTGCATTTTGTCTACCAGCGTTTTCTGTACCTGAAACGACTCTTGATAGAATAAAAACAACTGAAGAACAACTTAATGGGAAAGTAGGCTACACAGAACTCGATCTTGTAAGTGGTAAGATACTTGAAAGCTATCGTTCTAAAGAACGTTTTCCAATGATGAGCACTCATAAAGTTTTGTTGTGTGCTGCAATATTATCACGTGTTGATACAGGGCAAGAGCAGCTTGATCGCCGCATAATGTATAGTCAGCATAATCTTGACGAATATTCACCAGTGACTGAAAAACATCTTGTTGATGGAATGACTGTAGGCGAATTATGCGATGCTGCCATAACAATGAGTGATAACACTGCCGCTAATCTATTGCTAGAGTCAATGGGCGGCCCACAGAAATTAACAAGTTTTTTGCGTAAAACTGGTGACCAGATTACTCGTCTAGATCGTTATGAACCAGAATTAAATGAAGCATTTCCCAGTGATGAACGCGATACTACTACGCCTGAATCCATGGCTCAAACTATGCGGAATTTGTTTACTGGTAAGATACTCACACCTACCTCACAAGCCAAGTTAATCGACTGGATGGAAGCGGATAGAGTCGCGGGGCAGCTTTTTCGCTCAGTACTTCCCGCTGGCTGGTATATTGCAGATAAAAGTGGTGCAGGCAAGCATGGTTCCCGTGGCATAGTAGCACTACTGGGGCCTTACGGGAAACCTTCACGTATCGTAATCATCTATATGACACAGAATGAAGCAACTATGAATGAGCTAAATAGACATATTGCAGATATAGGAAATACGTTGATTAAAAACTGGTAACCATCAGCTGAAATTTAGATTATATATTGGGGCGGTTTGGATATCAAAAATGCCCTATTGAATTCAAATAAATGACAAATAGGTTCTTTTAATTAGTCGGAGATGGTGACAGTTGAAATGTGACCCTTGATACCGAGGACGGCTTGAAATCGTGACGCAAATATGCGTTATCGATGAAATCAATAGTTTATCCACGTTGAACAACAAGGGGTTACGGCAAGTCTAAACGGTGGGATTATGGTGAGTGCTAAGCTGATAACGGTAAGGTTACTGGGCGAGGTTTCCACAATGGTTTCCAGTGAAAACACTATTTAGCAAATAGAAATTAATACTAAGGTTTCAATAATACTAAGGTTTCAAGTGGTCATAGTGATCTCTCGCAATAAAAACAATGCGTTGTCACCAATTAGTATTCAATAAAGTGAATACGTTATGAGTTGAAAAATACCGCCAAATAAAAGCGGTATTAATGAAAGGATTAGTTACAGGATGGCTTTCCAGTTCTATGGTTTAGTGCGCCATTATCGATTAATAACTTCTGCATTTCAGGAAGGTTATTCTTACATGCATAGGTTAATGCGCTTTGGTCGTAAGAAGGTAATGTTTTATCATTTGTGGTTGTTGCGCGGTTAATGTCTGCACCTTGAGATAACAGATATTTGACTATATCAATACGGTTATTACTAGCCGCAACCATTAGAAGAGTTTCACCATCACTTTCAATTTCTTGATTGTTAAGATCAACTTGGTCTCTCATTATGTTGTGAATTTTCTCAACAATTTGCACATTTTTCCCAAGAACAGCAGATTTTAATACGTTATATACGTCGCCTTTATCAGTAGCCCATAAGTTTGCTTTTTGTGAAATAAGGTAATCGACCATCTCTTCGTCACCGATGAAAGCAGACCAACCCAGTGCTGTTTGGTCTAGACTCCCTGTATCTTTTGCTTCAATATCTTGCCCATTAGCAACCATTTCTTTAACTTTCTCTAGATCACCATGTTTGACCGCATCAAACCATTCTGCATTATCGCCAGTGCTTGGGATTTTATAAAATATTCTATGGGGTAACCGTTTCTCATTTGCCAGCTCAGTCATTTCAGCGTAATTTGACTTGAATGAGCTATATTCCGGTGGATTATTATTAATGACTTGTGCATGAGTACTAAAAGCAATTAAAGATAGTGAAAAAATCAAACTTTTTATATGCATGTTAATTAATAACCTATTAAAAATTTATAAGTGAGCATTTAATTTTAATGCTGGAAATATTTATTTGTGATTCCAATGGTTACTGAATGTGAAAAATTATTAACTGGAATACTATTTCAATAGCAATTGATTAATAATAGTTAGCTATATTTTGGTTGGGTGTCATTAAAACAGATAATTAATATAGCGGAGGCTATTTTTATTCTGGCTTTGTGACAGAGTTAAGTATTATCAAAAGTCAAAAACCTATATTATAGGTTAACTTTTTATAATCAACAGATTATATCTACACACAGGATAAATTAACGTTTAGATAACTCTTATAAATTAGAATTATTATCCGATCTTCTAGAGTCCCACCAGCATTATATTTTAATCGATAGTTTATATTGTGATGATATCAAGATTAATAATCCAAAAATGAGAAAAGTAAAATCAATTAGGATCACCACGCCAGGAACGGTAATAAAAGCACCTGAGCGAGTTAAAGCAGACACAGGTAAAGTTATGGCCGTGATGACTATATTTTGTTGTTCTTTTATAGTGTGTTATGTCAATTTTAATTCGATCTTAACCTCAGTCCTTTTTGTTCCAACGTAGATATATTGCCTGATAATTCTTTTTGCTGGTTCGAATAATCAATTAGATAGCGTTTGACAAAAGTACCGTTAGCATCAATATCAATTGACGAATATAGCTAATATATCGCTGACAGGGAACAATGATGATTGAAACAATAGGGTAATCAGGTCGGGTTTTCCGATCCCGTTTTTACTGTCTGTTATAATCACAGAAATAAAATAACTGATTATATTTTTTTAGAGTGTCGAGCAAAAATATCTTTAAATCTTTTGCCATACCATTAACTTCAATCTGTTTATCGCTATGAGTGAGAATGACCTTACTATCCTATGTATACAGGAATAAAAATCAGATAAAAATAATGAATTAGTTATTTATGTCACGACAAAATGAAGTTTATATTAAAATAGTAAGTTTTATTATATACGCTAAATTGTAATTATCCTGCCACTATTAAATTTAAATCCTGTATAAAGAAAAAATCCAGCTATAATCTCCAATAAATACTCTCCATAGAATTAAAACTGATATTAAATTTCATTTGTTAAAAAATGCGATTCCATCTTATTGTTCTTATCGTCAATTTGTGTAAATATCGCTCGATAATTATACTTAACACCATACATAAACTGACAGGAATTCAATGAAACGGAGCTTCCCTTGGCACTGTGGCATATTGTCTTTTGCTTTATTGTCCACATTAACGACTTTCGCTGCCCCTCAATCTCCCGAAAATTCGGAACGTTTATTACAGCAACAAACTCAGCGGCAGGAGGCACAGCAACAACAATTTGAGGCAAAGGCGCCTGATGTGAGTTTATCTGTGCCTGTCGTGAAAAGCAGGTTGCAATTTCCGAATGAAACCCCGTGCTTTATCCTTAAGCAGGTCTCAGTCACAGGACAAGAGGCCTTACCCTATTGGGTGCCGATTCAGCGTTTAGCTAATCAAGCCGTCGGTCATTGTGTTGGTGTAAAAGGTATTAATCATTTAGTGACTGATATACAAAATCGGCTGATCAGCCATGGCTGGATAACGACTCGCGTATTAGTACCAGAACAAGATTTATCATCGGGTATTCTTAAGTTATTGATATTGCCTGGAAAAGTACAAAAGGTTGTTTTCACTGATGATCCATCGACCTACAGTACGTTATACAGTGCGATGCCTGCGCGTGCGGGGAATTTATTGGATTTACGAGATATTGAGCAAGGATTGGAAAACTTACAGCGTTTGCCGACCGTAAAAGCCTCAATGGAAATGGTCCCTGGAGATGGCCCCGGTGAAACTCAGATTGTGATTAAGCGCCAGCAATCACGTTATTGGCATGCAGGGGCATGGGTTGATAATTCAGGCTCAAAAAGCACGGGAAAAAATCAAGCGGGCGTGATGCTGGCATTGGATAACCCGACTTCCCTCAGCGATCTTTTCTATATTACGGCGACGCGAGACTTAAGTTTTTCCAGCGACAAAGATACGGCTAACTACAGCGCCCATTACTCGGTACCCTTTGGGTATTGGCAGTTTGCCACGACCGCGAGCGATTATGAATATACCCAAACTATCGCGGGCGCGAACAGCGATATCGAATATCGCGGTAAAAGTAAAAGCCTGAATCTGCAACTGAGCAACGTTTTATACCGTGATGCGACCGCCAAAACGACCGCGACCTATGATGTGAATTTGCGCGAAACCCGTAACTTTGTGCAAAACACCGAAATTGAAAACCAAAAACGGCGCACCACCGCATGGAAGCTCGGTCTTAATCATCGTCAATATATTGGGCAATCGACCGTAAATGTGGGGGCGAGTTATCAGCACGGGACGCGTTGGTTTGGGGCGATGCCTGCCTACGAAGAGTTCCGCAGTAAAGCGTCCCAAGATTATGCGACCGCACTGGCGATTATCATGCAATTTTCCGCTTCTGCAAGTATTCCATTTACCTTGGCAGACCAATCGTTGCGGTTTGAGTCCCAATACTCCCGTCAAATCAGTGACCGACCACTGACACCGCAAGATCAGTTCAGTATCGGTAACCGTTGGACGGTGCGCGGCTTTGATGGTGAACGTACTCTTAGTGCGGATGAAGGTTGGACGCTACGTAACACCTTATCATGGACATTGCCTGTCCCCGCGCAAGAACTGTATGTGGGTGTCGATTACGGCAAAATTAGCGGGCGTGGGACTGACATTAATTTAGGGACACACCTTGCCGGTGGTGCTATCGGCCTGCGTGGTGCGATTAATCCTGCCAACTTAAGTTATGACCTCTCTATTGGAACTCCGTTTTCAAAACCGGATGGATTTAGAACCGATCCGGCAACATTTGCTTTCTCTGTTAACTGGAATTATTAAGGTATCTCAGGATGAATAAGTTATTTTATCGCTTAATTTTTAATGCCGCTCGCCAAATGGTGATGGTGGTTGCAGATATCACACGTAGCCATCAAGCGGGCCCTGCTTGCCTGACTGAAAATCGCACAGAGAAAACAAACAATAGCCGAATTCGTTGGTCAATCAAACCCATAATTACTTCACTTTGGCTCACGCTGGGCATGGTGAGTTTTAGTGCTTCGGCATCGACTATTGTTGCCGATGGTAACGCGCCGGGAAATCAGCAGCCAACCATTGTGAATACCCAAAATGGTTTGCCGCAAGTCAATATTCAAGCGCCAAATCGGGATGGGGTTTCACGTAACCAATATAGCCAATTCGATGTCGATCATAAAGGCGCTATCCTCAATAACAGTAGCACCAATGTTAACACGCAACTCGGCGGGATAATTCAAGGTAATGACTGGTTAGCCAAAGGTGAGGCTAAAATTATATTAAATGAAGTGAACAGTCGTGACCCAAGCCAACTCAATGGTTTTATTGAAGTGGCCGGGAAAAAAGCGGATGTGATTATCGCCAATCCGGCGGGCATTACCTGTAACGGTTGTGGCTTCATCAATGCGGATAAAGCGTTACTTTCTGCGGGTAAGACGCTGATAGAGAATGGTAAAATCAAAGGGTTTGACGTTGATAAAGGCCATATTGAGATCTTGGGTCAAGGCTATAATGGCAATGGCACCAACTATACGGCATTGATTGCTCGCTCAGTGAATATTAATGCCAAACTGCACGCCAAAGATTTGGCGATTACGACGGGTAAAAATACCGTTGCGGTGGATGGTCAAACCGTGCTCAAAACGGAGTATTCCACCACTGAGGATAAACCCGAGTTTGCTTTAGACGTTGCTGCACTGGGGGGCATGTATGCCAATACCATCAAAATGCGCGGGACAGAAAACGGGGTGGGTGTCCGTAATGCCGGGCATATTGGCGCAGAAGCGGGTGACATTACCTTATCCGCTGACGGTAAAATTGGAAATACTGGCGTAATAACAGCAAGCCAAAATATCATCCTTAACAGTCAGCAAGCGCTCAATAATAGCGGCACAGTACTGGCACAAAACGATATTCAGCTCAATGCGAAACAGGCAATAACCAACACCGATAAAGGTCAAATCGTCGCAGGGCGTCATGCAGCACTAGGTGCAGAGAAAATCAACAGTGACAGAACCGCCTTATTAGCCGCTGGGGTCGACAGTAAAGGCAAGCTGACTTCCGCGGGTTCGTTAACCGTTAAAGGCGATAAAGACGTTGTATTGCAAGGCGATATTATTGCCAAAGATACTTTAACGGCAACAGGCAGCGCTGTAGATTTATCTCATTCCAATACCCAAGCCAAGAATATTTCGCTGACCTCAACGGCAACCGATATTCGCACCCAAGAGGCGCATTTACTGGCAACCAACAATGCGGTATTGACCGCCAAGCATGGCATTGATAATCAAAAAGGGGAGATTGTCGCCAATCAACTAAGTCTGTCCGCGCCCGAGTTTATTGATAATCAGCACGGAAAACTGGTTCAAAAAGGAAATTCAAAAAATACCTTGAATACTCAGGTATTAAATAACCAACAAGGAGAAATCAACCTTGCGAGTGACACCTCGATTATTGCTAATCAGTTGAATAACCAGTCTGGGCAGCTATTAAGCCGTGATGGCAAAGTCGATATTCAAAGTCAACACCTGAATAACCAACAAGGCACGATTTTAGCGTCAGGCAAGCAAGGCCTTACCATCCAGTCCGATAAGCTGGATGGGCAAAAAGGGGAAATTCTTACCAATGGCGGATTGAACTTAACTGCAAAATCGGTGAATTTGGATAATGCAACCACCCAAGCAGAGCACATCACGTTACAGGCCAATGCGTTATCTCATCGTCAGGGCAACATGTTGCAGACGGGCGATAAAACGATGAAGCTCAATGTGGCTAGTGGATTGGATAACAAACAAGGAAGTATTGCATCTAAAGGTGATTTGAATTTACAGGCAGGGACGGTTGACAATACGGACGGTAAATTACTCACCAGCACGAACCATCGTTTAGATCTCACCGCAGCAACAGAATTCAATAACACGCGTGGTGTCGTCCAAACCGATAAGTATTTGATGATCAATGCAGATAAACTGATCAATCAACAAGGTAAAATCAGCAGTTTATCCGGTGCCGCTTTATTAACAGCAAATCGTTTAAACGGTGAAAAAGGCACTATTTTTGCGCAAGATACATTGCGATTAGAAAGCGCTGATATCAATTTAAACCAAGGCTTCACACAAGCAAACCAAGTTTCTATTTTTGCCAACAACGTTACCCATCAGGATGCAACGCTACTGCAAACAGGGGAAGGCAAAACGGAACTACATATTCAAAATCAATTTGATAATCAGCGAGGGGAAATCTCCAGTAATGGTCAAATTGATATTGTGGCAAACGGCTTGAATAACCAAGACGGTAAAATTATTGCGGCCAAATGGGGTCGTTTGACACTGACTATCCAACAGGCGCTGAATAATGCACAAGGTACATTATTAGGTAACCAAGGTATTCAGCTGGCAGCGGAACGCTTAATCAATCAATCCGGCAAAATACTTGCTAGCTTTGGCGATAACCAATTGGTGCTTAAACAATTGGATGGCGAAAAAGGCGAAATTCTCTCGACAGGCAAACTAGCTTTGACGGGGGATGAACTTAATCTTAATGACGCGCTGACGCAGGCAGATAACATCCAAATTGAAGGGCGAAATCTATCCCATCAACGTGGGCAAATGCTGCAAACGGGCAGTGAAAAAGGGCAAATCAAGCTGGCTCAAACTCTTGATAACCAGTTAGGAAATATTAGCAGCCAAGGCACGTTAAATCTGGATATCAATAAACTGGCTAACTCGCAAGGCGTTGTGGTTGCTGCAAAAGTGGGTGCATTGATTTTAAATGCTAAAGACGGTGTGGATAACACACAAGGAACCCTTTTTGCCGAGCAAGGCTTAACTCTCAATGCCCCGTTGCTCACTAACGTTGATGGTAAAGTCATTAGCAAACAAGGCAATATACTGATTGCCACTGAAAATCTGCAAGGTCAGCGCGGCGAAATCGTTGCGGATGACGAGTTAGAACTCCATGGGCAAGAGGTTGACCTGACTGAGGCCAATACCCAAGCGAAACATATCCAACTGACGGCGAATAACCTGAACCATCAGCAAGCAACTATGACTCAACTGGGTGAGCAAAAAGGGTCGATCATTGTATCACAACATCTGAATAACGAAGCGGGTGATATCAGCGGTAATGGTTCTTGGCTGATCAACGCGAATACCCTTGAAAACCAGCAAGGTAAAATATTCAGTGCGAAAATGGGCGAATTAGACTTACAAATTCAGCGAGCATTGAATAACGCGGGTGGAACGTTAACTGGTCGTCAAGGTGTATTCATTAAAACGCAATCGCTGATTAACCGCGCCGGTAAAGTGATTGCTAGCCTGGGAAATGTCACCTTAAATAGTCAATCACTTGAAGGTGATGACGGTGAAATATTGGCAGCTAATACCTTAAATATTCAAGGTGGAAGCCTTTCACTCAATCAAGCTACGACGCAAGCCGATCAGATCCTCATGACGGCAAATACCCTTGATCACCAAGGCGGTAAATTATTACAAACGGGTGATAAAGCGGGAGAAATCACGCTTCAAGGGAAGCTGAATAATCAAGCGGGTGAAATAGGCAGTAATGGCTCATTCTCATTGAAAGCCAATAGTCTCGACAATCGTGACGGACAAGTTATCACCGCCAAAAATGGTCATCTTAAGGTTGATTTAACTCATGAATTATTAAACCAAAGCGGCGCACTCATTGGAGAGAATGGGCTGAATATAGCGGCCAGTGATATCCAAAATCAGCAAGGCAAATTGGTTGCTCGCCATGGCGATACCACGCTGGATGTTACCCATACAATCAATAACCAAGCCGGATTAATTGCGGCAGCGCAATTATTGCAGATGCGTAACCAAGCGCTGCAAAATCAACAGGGCTATCTCCAAGCGAATACGATTGATATTAATACGCACAATCAGCTATTTGATAATACACAAGGTTCTTTGTTGGCGAAGCAACAATTGACCTTAAACAGCGGTAAAATTGAAAACCATCAAGGGTCAATTCAATCGGGTAGCGATATGCGAATTGATACCCACGGTGAGCAACTCAATAATACCCAAAGTGGCGAAGATAAAGGGATTTATGCACAAGGTGGATTAACGTTAAATACAGGCGAACTGAATAACCAACAGGGTCGCATTGTGGCGAAAAATCAGTTGGATTTAAATAGCCAAGGCTTAAATAACCAACAAGGCTTGATTGGTAGCCAGTCGGTGATTGAAATGCAAACCCAGCAGTTGGATAACCGCGAAGGTATGATTAAAGGCCAATCAATCATTTTGAATACCCAAGGTCAGCGCTTAACCAATATCGCCAAAACCGATGAGCAAGGCATTTTTGCCAGTCAAACGTTAGCCTTAAAAGTCGGTGAGCTTATTAACCGGCAGGGACAAATTCAAGCCAACCAAATCACGTTAGATACTCAGCAGAACCGTATTGATAACAACCAAGGTGAAATCATAGCGGCGAAAATACTGAGCGTAAACAGTGGTGAACTTGATAACCAGCAAGGGCGCGTGCAGGCAGGTGAACAGCTTTCGCTGAATACCCATGGTGAACTTTTCAATAATAATGATACGCAGCAAAGTGGCGGGGTGTTAAGTGGCGGAAGCCTGACGCTCAACAGCGGCAATCTTACTAACCAACAAGGCCAAATTCAGGGGGCGGGGGCAAGTGTCTTAACCACTCAAGTCTTGAATAATCAGCAGGGACAGATTTACTCAGGTACGCTATTGGACATCAATACTCAAAAAAATAATGTATTGAACCAAGCTGGCACATTGGCAAGTAAAGGGATACTGACGTTAAAAGCTAATGATATCAATAATCAACAAGGCTTTTTGCAAGGTAAGCAAGGTTTAAACCTCAATGCAAATCATATTGATAACCAAAAAGGCACATTGCTGAGTCAATCCTCGACACAGATTACCGGAGCGTCTTTTAGTAACCGCGAAGGGACTTTACAGTCGCAAGGAAATACCGACCTAACAATTGCGCAAGATATCGATAATCAGCAAGGGCAGATATTGTCGGGTGAAAATCTGCATATTGGCAGCCAACAGCTGAATAATACGCAAGGGACGCTTCAAGGCCTTAATCATGTTGAATTGACAGTGAAACAGCAAGTCGAGAACCAACAAGGTTGGATTAAAGCCAATGAAAACCTTGATATTTCTGCGGGGTCTATTGATAACAAAAACACAGCCCAAGCAGGTAAAGGCCTTGAGGGGCTAAATGTGAGCCTCAGAACTACACGTTTAGATAACCAAAGCGGAGCGGTTCGTGCAGGGCGAGCAATTGAAGCCAATGTGGCGCAAAGCTTGAATAATACTCAAGGGATGCTATCTGCGGGGACAAAACTCACTGTAACCGATAATGCGCAAGGTAAAGCCCTAGATTTATTAAACCAACAAGGCGTGATAGTCAGTAATGGCTCCGCCACTATTGTTGCAAACCAATTAACGGGTGAAGGCAAGGTTATCGCACAAAAAGTGTTATCGCTGACTCTCAACCAACACGTTGAAAATACTGGACGCATTCAGGCGGGCGAAAACTTAACCGCTAATTTTGCACAAGGGTTTACCAATAAAGGACTCATTTCTAGCCTTGGCGAGCTGGCTTTAACCACGACGACCATTATTAACCAACTTTCTGGTGAAATCACTGGGCAAAATACGCGAATTAAAGCCAGTGGTCAGGTATTGAATACAGGGCTTATAGACGGCCTATTAACTCATATTGTTGCTAATTCTTTAGATAACTTAGGTACAGGACGTATTTATGGTGATTTCCTTGCCATTGCAGTGAATTCGTTAGTCAATGATAAACAAGGAGACAAAGCTGCCGTTATCGCAGGGCGTAAAGCTGTCAACATTGGCGTTTCTGAACTTTTAAACCGTGATCATGCTTTAATTTACAGTGATGGCGATTTAGTTATCGGTAACCAATTAAACGACCAGTTACAAGCTACGGGCCATGCCAAAAGCGTGAAAAACCACAGTGCCAATATTGAAGCGGCCGGTAGCCTCACATTAAAAACGAATTTACTTGAAAATAAAGATATCCATTTACAGCTGACAGATGATGCCGTCGAAGTGAGCCGTGAGCACTTTGACTGGTACGATTTTGGTAATGGTAAACGCTATAAAATTCAGCCCCGTAATGGAAACCAGACTCGCTATGCTATTAATGACGATGGCACACTCAACAAAGAAGTCGGTATTCACTATGAAAAATCTAATCGCTGGCGGATGTTTGAGTACGGTAATTGGACTAAAAATTTCTATGAGTATGATTACGACCGTATCATTTATGAAACGCAAGTCATAAAACGTGATGCTGCACTGATTACCAGTGGTAAGCATTTAATCCTCGATGGTCAACAACTTAATAATGAAAATTCTCGCGTGGTTGCAGGACAAAACTTAATCCTGACAGGCTATGATCTGAATAACGAAGAAGCACAAGGTGTTCGCCGTACCGTGGAAAGTGGTAATACTATTTATCGCTACAAAGGCGGTGGCACATGGAAAACGCGTACTAGCACGTCAAAATACCAAGGGGTTAATAGCGAAGAAGATGTAGCATTACATTTATTAGAAGTTACCGAGAATGCGGGTGGCATCAATAAAACTCAGCTTGATGCAGCGAAAGTGAACCAACTCGATGGGCAAGCCGAAGGTGTTTCGAATGCTAACTTGCAAGAAAATCAAGGGACAACTGTTACTGAGCAGGCGTTAAAAAACGGTAAGAATACACCATTAGACTTGTTGCCCGGTCAGCAACTGGAAGTGACACAATTACCTGCAATTTCAGGCCAAGTTGATGTCAAAGATGATAAACAGGTTGATTCATCACTGCAAATTGATGATGCCAATATCGGTAAAGGTACGGACATCCAAGGGCAAGCAGATGCAGGTAAAGGGGAAACTATCACCGCAGAAACGGCACCTGAAGGTAAAGATAATCTCGATACGGTGATCAGAACTGTTGGACCCAATACCCAACTGCCTGATAACAGCCTGTTTAACCTCATACCAGGCAGTGATAGCCAATTCCTGATTGAAACCGATCCTCGATTCACCAATTACAAAAAATGGCTATCCAGTATCGATATTGTCACTAACGATCAACTGCATAAGCGCTTAGGCGATGGCTACTATGAACAGCGTTTAGTCCGTGACCAGTTAATTGAAACGACAGGGCAACGCCTGTTAGGCAACTACAGCAGTGATGAAGAGCAGTACCGTGCCTTACTGACCAATGGCGTCGCATTTGGTGAACAATTTAATCTGGCTCCAGGTATTGCCTTATCACCGGAACAAATGGCGAACTTGACCACCGATATCGTGTGGATGGTCAATAAAGAAATTACGCTGCCAGATGGCCGCGTTGAAATGGTCAGTGTTCCACAGGTGTATGTCCGAGCCCGTCAGGGGGATCTAAAGGGTAACGGTGCGCTACTGGCAGGCCGCAATGTGTCTGCTGATATGGCGGGAAATATTCTCAATAGCGGCGAAATTAGTAGCCGTGAATTGACCAATTTACGTGCAGAAAACATTGACAATAGCGGACGACTTCAAGGCAAAGATGTCCAGCTCAACGCATTGAAAGATATTAACAATGTGGGTGGCGAAATCCGGGGATTAGACAGCGTCTCGTTGTCCGCGGGTCGGGATATTCTCAGTGAAACCGTCCAACGTGGCGAAGGCAACGCCCAATGGCTTGATCGCCCAGCCAGTATTTACGTCACCGGTGATAATGGACAGCTTACGTTAAAAGCGGTGCAAGATATCAATCTCATTGCAACCGATGTGGGTAATATAGGTGTAGAGGGTAAAACATCTATTCTCGCAGGGCGTGATATTAGTTTAGAAACCCACGATGTTAGCTCGGCCTTTGATTACACGCATAATTCAAGCAATTACTATCGTGGCGCTAACAGCGCAGAAGTCGGTACACAAATTCACACCCAAGGGGAGTTAACCTTATCGGCTGGGCAAGATGTCTCTGCCCGTGCAGCGAATGTCACCAGCGGTGGCGAGCTGGAGATAAATGTGGGGCGTGACATCAATATCACCTCGGGTATTGAAACCAATGACTATGCAAAACACACTAAACATACGGATAAAGGTTTCTTATCGAGTACCACTAAAGAAACCCATGATGAGGTGAACGAGCGCACTGCTATCAGTAGTACCTTTAGCGGTGATAGCGTGAAAGTGACCGCCGGGAATGACGTTAATCTCGAAGGGAGCAATTTGCTCGGAACCAACGATGTTAGCGTTAATGCGGGAAATCAATTAAATACCACCACCTCTGACGAAGCGTCCCATGAAACGCATATGTCGAAAACCACCAAATCAGGGTTAATGAGCAGTGGCGGTTTAGGTTTTACCCTGGGTTCAACCTCACAAAAAGTCACTACCGATACGGACAGTAACCAGAAAAAAGGCAGCGTGATCGGTAGCACGGCAGGAGATGTGAACTTAACCGCCGGGGAGACAGCAAACATTCATGGCAGCGATGTAATTGCGGCGAAAGATATCCATGTGACCGGCAGTGATGTGAATATCACTGCGGCTGAAAACAGCCGTACCGATATCACCACGGTGGAAACCAAATCCAGTGGATTGACGGTGTCGTTAGGTGGAGCCGCAGGGAGTCTGTTAGATGGAATGGTGCAAACCGCTAAATCGGCGAAACAAGAAGATGATGGACAATTAGCTGCCCTTAAAGGGATGAAGGCAGGTTTGCAAGGGGCTCAGGCTCAGCAAGCGAGTGAGTTGGCTGGTCTGAAAGAAGGTGGTAGTGCGGCAGATGCTTTTGGCATCAATATGTCTTACGGCAGCAGTTCTTCTAAATCCACCACCAAAACACAGCAAAATACTGCATCAGGCAGTAGCCTAAGCGCCGGCGATAATATTAATCTTACTGCGACAGGTAAAAAAGAAAATAGCCAAGGTAACCTGACGGTACAAGGTAGCCAAGTGGGTGCTGGTAAAGATATTAACTTAACCGCCAAAAACGATATCAATTTGACCAGTGCGACCAACACGCAAACGGTAGATGGGAATAACGAGAGCCAAGGCAGCTCAATCGGTGCGGGTATTAGCACGGGCGGTTGGAATGTGAATGCCAGCGTGAATAAAGGCAGTGGTTTTGAGAAAGGTAACAGTCAATTCTATACCGATACTGAAGTCAATGCGGGTAAACAACTGATCCTCAACAGCGGCAAAGACACCACACTGACGGGTGCCCAAGTGAGCGGTGAAACCGTGAAAGCCAATGTCGGTGGCGATTTAACTTTATCAAGCCAACAAGCCACCGAAAAATATGACTCAAAGCAACAGGGCGGTAGTTTAAGCGGCAGTATAGGAACGGGCTTGAATACCACGGCTTCGGTGAATGCCAATAAAACCGAGATGCACAGCGATTATCAATCCGTGGATAAACAAACCAGCATCAACACAGGCAAAGGTGGCTTTGATATTACGGTCGGTAATCACACCCAGCTTGATGGGGCGGTGATTGGCAGTAGCGCAGAGGCGGATAAAAATAAACTGGATACGGGCACGCTGGGCTTTGGGGATCTCAAAAACAAGGCCGAATACAAGGTGGATAGCCAAAGTGGCGGCTTTAGCACCGGGGGCGCGCCATTTGCAGACCAACTCGCGGGTAATGCCGCAGGCTCCTTGCTGACCAACGCGAATAACACAGGCAAAGACAGCAACACCACGCATTCAGCGGTGTCGGAAGGTGAGATTGTTATTCGCGATAAGGCTAATCAAAAACAAGATGTTACTGACTTAAGCCGAGATACGGACAATGCGCATGAAAAGCTGAATACGATTTTTGACAAAGAAAAAGAGCAGAAACGGATTGAGCAGAATCAGCTGATTGGGGAAATTGGTCAGCAGATTACCGATGTTGCGGTGACGAATGAAAGGATAAAAGCGACTAAGAAAGAAAAGGAAAACTTTGATAAAACGCCAGTTACAGATGATGAGCGCAGAAAAGCCATTGATTCTATCAAAGACCCGAACGTAAAAGGGGATGAAACGGCCATTCGAGATGCGG
>NZ_LGAA01000025.1 GCF_001294465.1 Moellerella wisconsensis ATCC 35017 | reverse complement strand
CTACAAAACGATAGTACGCTTGGCGGCTTGATAGCTCCTGTTGATGTCAAAAATATCCTTAATTTAGTGGATAATGGGGCGAGTAAAGAAGATCTTGCTAAGGCAGCAACAGGGATCGCTCTTGGTAAAGTTCTTCAAGGAAAGAAAAATAATACAAGTGAACAAACTCAACCTAAAACAAATAGTAACCCAGAAATTAACAAAGTAATTCCTGAAAATTTCACATCTAAGATTACTGAGCATAATACTCAACTAGGTGTTTTGAATGCGAAAAAAACTGGAATATCAGGTGCTCATAAGCAAGATGCTTTCTTGGAATCTGTTGAAATAACAGGAGCTAAAATTAATTTGAAAACAACAGATAAAAATTATCCTGGATTAATTGAATATAAGTATCAGCTACCGGCAATTGCTGGTAATGGTCCAAATGCAGGAAAAGTTATTGGTTATAAGAAAACTGAATCTAAAACAACTTATGACCCTAAAATATTATCTGATACAAAAGTTACAAACATGTCAAACCAAGCTGCAAAGCAGTCAGAAGATTACTTTAAAGCGAACCCTTCAAAGAATCTTCATGACGTCAAAGTTGATGGTTATTGGTTCAGAGTGACTAAAGATACTAAAACAGGGCAAGTCAGTAATGCTTTCATTACAATGCCCCCAAGGAACAGTAAATGATAGATAGTTTATCTTGGTTAAAAAAAGTAGAACAACGCCTCATAAATGATGGGGCTGGGGATTTATATTGCTTATTAGAAGTGATGTATAAAGAACAAAAAATGAACTTTCAACAATTTATTTATGATGCATCAAGAGGAATAGGCTGTGTTGTCTCTGAAGGGCTAGAATATGTATTAGATCAAGATTTAGATGACCCAAGCGAGTTTGATGGTGCTTGTTTTATCCTTGGTGACTATGAAAGTTCGACGCTTTCACCTCAGAAATTTGTTGAGTTAATGCAGGTCATAACGGATAGTTATATAACTGAGCACCCAGAAAATAAAGAGACAATAGAACGCTCTATGGTGAGACTTAAAGAGCGCTATACTTGATATTGACGTAGTTTTACTCCCCTTCTACCAGTAGGATAATCAACTGTACGGCTTGGCGTGTGAAAGTGAAATGACTTCCCACTATAAACCCGAGCTCATTCAGCTACTTATGAAGTGGTTTAATAAATTTGTCCACCTGAATAGAGGTGATATGCTCACCTCATAACAATAAAAATGCCCTAATGAAAAAACGAAATTTCAGTGCAGAATTTAAACGTGGATCAGCACTATACAGTTGCTGATGCAACTAAAGCGATGAATATTGGTCTTTCCACCATGACTCGATGGGTAAAACAGTTACGGGACGAGCGGGCAGGAAAAACGCCAAAAGCATCACCTATCACACCCGAGCAAATTGAAATACGTGAATTAAAGAAAAAACTTCAATGTATTGAAATGGAAAACGAAATATTAAAAAAGGCTACCGCGCTCTTGATGTCAGACTCCCTGAACAATTTACGTTAATTAGAAAACTCAGGGCGCGTTATCCCGTAGCCATTTTCTGCCATGTATTTGGGGTTCATCGTAGTAGCTATAAATACTGGAAATGCCGTTCTGTTCAGCCAGATAAAAGGTGCATCGAGTTACGCAGTTAAGTTCAGGAGCGCCATCACCTTAGCCATGGTTCTTGCAGGCACAAGGAATATCGCTATGATGACAACACACAGAGGCTTCCCGATGGGGCGTTGGCTTGCGGAGAGGCTCATGAAAGAATTTGAACTTGTAAGCTGTCAGCAACCGAGACACACGTTATAAACGTGGTGGGCAAGAACATATTGTTATACCGAATCATCTTGAACGTCAGTTTGCGGTTACCGAACCCAATCAGATGTGGTGTGGCGACGTGACGTATATCTGGACAGGAAAACGTTGGGCGTATCTCGCCGTTGTTCTCGACTTGTTCTCCAGAAAACCGGTGGGCTGGGCAATGTCGTTCTCTCCGGATAGTCGACTGACCATTAAAGCGCTGAAAATGGCGTGGGAAACTCGGGGTAAACCAGCAGGGATGATGTTCCACAGCGATCAGGGTAGTCACTATACAAGTAATCAGTTCCGGTAGTTACTGTGGCGTTATCGGATAACACAGAGTATGAGCCGACGCAGAAACTGTTGGGATAACAGCCCGATGGAGCGGTTCTTCAGAAGACTAAAAAACGATTGGATATCAGTGCGTTAGTGATGCAGTTCATGGTGTAACGGATTATATTGTCGGATATTACAGCACACTCAGGTCTCACTAATATAACGGCGAGTTACCCCCAAACGAATCTGAAAATAGATACTGGAAAACTCTAAAACGGTGGCTAGTTTTAGTTGACCATTACACAGGGAATAGGCCTAATGCAGGTATTGAACCTAAAGATTCATTGACACTTTTTGAAGGATCTATTCAAAGTTCAAAACAGTATCCCAATAAGGAAGTTAGATTTGCTGTAGATAATAAGGGAAATGTACATCGCTTTGAAGGTACTAATGGCGAATACCACTGGAATGGAAGCTCTGGTGATGTAAATAATCCACTTACAGGTAAACAAATACCTAGTGATGTTCAAAAACAATTAGGGGTCAAAATCAAATGATTTTTGGTGATCCGTTCTTTTTTGCGCTTCAATTTGATGTTGTAAAGCCTTGGTGTATTCAAAATGATATTTGGGTGAATGGGGTTTTTACCTTGTATATTGAAGGTGAGAAGTTATTTGATATTGTTGATGTTTTGGAGTTAAAAACTATACTGGGTTTTTATGCCAATTCACCAGTTAATAAACTCTGTACTAATGATATGAATATAGATGCGGTTAAGTTATATAAAAATGCTGAAAACTATTTTACAGGGGATGGAGAATACTTAATTGATGGTCTGTTTGATATGACATGTACAGCAATGGAAGATAATGGAATTTATCTATATTTTATAAAAAGTAGTGCTGCTGATCGATTAGTATGGAGTAAGGATAATGGAAGCAATGTTCATGAAACAATACTTCCATCAGGGACAATAAGTAGTGTAATTAATCAATTGCATCACTATCAATTATAAAAATCTATAGCGATTTTTTAGCTGCCTCACTCCCCTCTCTGCCAACCGAATAATCAACTGTCCGGCTTGGCAAGTGAGGTGTAGTGCGTACTCACCTCAAACCCAAACTCACTCAATTACTAACCGCTGATGATCAGTTATGGGCTGAGGTTGGGTTGACCTTTATTCTGTAAATAACCCACTGAATATCGTTTGGTTTTAACCACTTCACCCTTAGCCGTCGGCGCGAAGAGCTGCGTCTAATCTTTTTATTTATTTCTCTTGTTATACAAAAGATATCTTAACAAACCACCGATAAATACGACTCAAAGCAACAGGGTGGGAGTTTAAGCGGCAGTATAGGAACGGGCTTGAATACTACGGCTTCGGTGAATGCCAATAAAACCGAGATGCACAGTGACTATCAATCGGTGAATAAACAAACCGGCATCAACACAGGCAAAGACAGCAACACCACGCATTCAGCGGTGTCGGAAGGTGAGATTG
>NZ_LGAA01000024.1 GCF_001294465.1 Moellerella wisconsensis ATCC 35017 | reverse complement strand
GAAAAAGCCACAGTCAGTGCATTTGCGAGTCTGGCGGCAGGTATTGCAGGCGGGCTAGTCGGAGGTGATACATCCAGTGCCGCCAATGCAGCAGAGGCAGGGAAGGCGACGGTTGAGAATAATGCACTTAGTTTGCCGCCAGGAATGAGTTCTTACGCTCAAGGTGCCTTTTCTCTTGCAACGTCAATGCATAATGAAGGAAAAAGTGATACTGAAATCAATGCAGCTTTACAAGAATATGCAAAAGGCAACCACCCAGAAGGACAAGACCCTGCAAGAGGATTATTAATCGCGTGGGCTCCGATACCAACGATAGCAGGAAGTGCCGTCATAGCGCCGGCATCAGCCGCGTATGGATTAATCTTTGGTGGGCTTTTAGGTGGAAGCTCTGATGCAACCCAACAGTTTTTAACCATGAAGCCGGGTGAGTCTTATAACTATACGGATACACTGATCGCAATAGGGACTGGTTCATTAACGCAAGGCAAAGGCGTCATCTTCACAACTGCAGTGAATGGCGGTGGGGCTTATTTGGGCAGTACGCTAAAAAATGAAGATCCAACCGCTGCAGTTACAGGTAATGTTGTGGGTACTGTAATAGGAATAAAAGTAGGTGATAAAGTTACAGGTAACTTATTAAATAATGGGTATGGACCTGTCAAATCAGAAATTATAGGTGAAGTTATTGGTGGAGGAGTTGGTTCTACAGCTGAAAATGCCACAGAGAAAACGATAAAAGATTTAAAAGGAAATAAATAAAATGAAAAGAAAACTATTTATTTCCTTTATCCAAGCTGTAATTGTTCTACCTGTTTTTTTAATTTTATTATGTATGATTGGGGTTCCTATAGGAATCCTAATAGCTTTTTTTAAAGAGAGTACATTTTCATTTGATTCTCTGAATATAGAATCTATTTATGAGTCATTGGTTTATGCAGTAAAAGTAGGAGGTGCAATAGGTTTAGTTTTAGGGACTGGACTTTTGATCGCTAATGTCATCATTCCTATTGTCACAGGTAAATTTGATAATAAAAATAATAGCTCTGAAGACTAGCTATGAAAAAGTAATTTTAGTTTGAGTTGTTGTTGAGAATAACTTTTTCAGCTCTCAAAATGTCGTAGACATGAAGAGAGAGCTAGAGGAAGCCGATAAAACTGGTGCAGATAAAACAGTTATTTACGATAAGTACGGTAAAATCAGCAAGAGAAACAGAGATAAAGCGATTGCTGAAATCGAAAGTGGTGGTTCCTTTGATGCGATAGGTGCTTGGGCTGATTTAAACGGTGGCGTTGAAGTCGCTGATTCCCTGAAATGGATTGCTTTATTTGATGATTTGAGTAGTGAAGACCGTTCTCAGCTTGTCAATTTTGTTAAAGTAGAAAACGCGGAAAGCGCTAAAGCGATCTATGACTCATTATCTGTTACAGCCAAAGTTGCACTCTATACAAAAGATGCCGCTGATAACATGGGTGTCGGTGGTGCCATACCGAGTTCTGGAGTGTCAGTTGTTGGGATTAAGGGAAGTGGTAATAAAGGAAATAAACAGCCATATCAGTCTAACCAAGGTGCTGTTGGAAATATGAGTGAATTTTTGAAACAGCCGGGTCTGGGCTCTCAAGCTAAAACTAATTCACAAAAAACCAGTAAAGTTTATCAAGGACAAAGTGTTTATCAAGCTTCAAATGATGTTGGTCAGAATATCAAGAAAGGTGACCAATTTTATTTAGATGGGCAACATAAAAATCACTTAGAAGTTTTTGATAAACGAGGGAATTTTAAGGCTGTATTGAATCTAGATGGAAGTGTCAATCAGGCCAAAACTGATGCAGCAATGGGAAGAAAGCTTAAATGAGTAATATAAATAAAGTTAAAGAATTAATTATAAATTTGGAGAAATATAGTTTTCCTGAAAGTGATTTTAATGATTCAGGTTGGAGTATTGATTATCAAATAAATTTAGATAATCGCTTAAATGAAGAACTATTAAGACTATATAACGATCTTAATTTGTTAAGTGATTCATTGAAAAATAATGATTTAATCACTGCAAAATGTGCATTAATTTATGCCCGAATGAAAGCACTAGATCTATCTAATTTTTTCTTAAATATTTATGAAGATATAGAAAAGGCAGGTTGGGGGGAAGGTAATAAACTTCCAGATGTTCCTGAAGGTTATAAAATTCCTGATTGTTATCAATATCCATCTGATAAATGACCCCTGTATCAAACAGGGATCTTCCTGAGACTACTCCCCCTCAGCCAACTGGATAATCAACTGTCCGGCTTGGCGAGTGAGGGTGTAGTTGCTCCCCACCTTAAACCCTAACGCCATCAGCCACTTACCGCTGATGATCAGTTATGGGCTGAGGTTGGGTTGACCTCTATTCTGTAAATAACTCATTGAATATCGTTTGGTTTTAACCACTTCACCTTTAGCCGTAGGCACGAAGATCTGCGTCTAATCTTTTTATTTATTTCTCTTGTTATACAAAAAATATCTTAGCAAACCACCGATAAATACGACTCGAAGCAACAGAGTGGCGGTGTGTCTGGCAGTGTTGGATCGGACTTGAATACCACGGCTTCCGTGAATGCCAATAAAACCGAGATGCACAGCGATTATCAATCGGTGAATAAACAAACAAAAGGTGAAAATGCAGGGGCACAATCGCTCGGTGCAATGACTGCCGAAGCGGTTGGGTTGTTGTCAAAAGAGCTATACGGAAAAGACCCGAGCAAGCTGACGGAAGACGAAAAAGCCACAGTCAGTGCATTTGCGAGTTTGGCGGCGGGCATTGCGGGTGGACTAGTCGGTGGTGATACATCCAGTGCCGCCAATGCAGCAGAGGCAGGGAAGGCGACGGTTGAGAATAATGCACTGAGCGGTGAAGATGCTCAAAAGAAAAAAGGTCTTGAACTTGCTTTATCATCGACGGGACAAATGCTACACCCTCGAACACCTGAAGAAATTTCTGAATTAAAAGAGCAGCTAGCTCAGATTAACCAACTTGACGCCGAGGTTGATAAATATATTCAAGATGCTTGCTCTCAAGGTAAAGCATCATCTGCTTGTCGAGAAGCCTCTGCACTAGCGCAAAGTTTACAACAAAGCTACGGTGACTCTTTAGGGAAAATGACTTATAAAGAGTTGAATCCACAGGAGTACGCAAAAGTTAGCCAAATTATAGCGAATACGTCTGCTGATAAATGGGACATTGCGATAGATAACTACGCCAAAGCTCAGAATATTAGCTATCAAGAGGCAAAAGATACTTTCGCGATTGCCATAAATATGAATCAAACGGCAGATGTTGTCGGTATATTTTATGGATTAAAAGGAGCAAATAACGGTAAACCTACGCTAAATATGTCAACAAGCCAGACATTGAAACAGGTTTTATCGAAGTATGGTGAATTTAAACAAAATATCGCGAATACGACAAAAGGACATAATGATAATTTAGTGCCAGCCGGTGCAGGCCATAACGGTAGCTTATCGGTAAATAATAGCGGTAAGGACTCTTTACCGAATGCCCATTTATCTACTGGGTCGGGCAGTCAAGTATCTGCTATTAATCCAAATACTAAAATAGCAACAGGTCAGTCTGTTGGTGAATTTGAAAAAAACTTATCGAAGTTACCACCAAGGGAACGGGTTGCTGTAGTAAAAGAATCAGCCCCGAAAATAGCAGCAGAGCATGGTATGATCAAAGATAACCAGCTAACAAAAAGAAATGGACGTGATGTTTATCGTGGGCAAGATGGATACTTCTATGCACTTGACACACAGCATGGCCGATTTGAAGTAGTCAGTTCCAAAGGAAAACATTTAGGTGAAGTTGACTTTGCTATGCAGAAAATACCTAATAGCATAGATAAATCAGGCGGACATAACTTGAAGGTAAAATAATGAAGTTAATTGATTATAAAAGTAAATCTATCAAACGGGGTTCAATTTTTAGATTACCAGCTGTCTGGCCTTATGAATCATGGGTTGATTTTATGGTAATCGATTTATTCGATGCTCACGGATTGCTAGTAACTTCAGGCCATAAAGCTGGATTAATTTTAATATCACTACCTACAGAAAGTACTTCAACTGAGGGCCGAGCTTTGAGTACAAGGTGGATAATAGAGCATTGGTCTGAGTGGATTTATCCAGAGTGTGATGTTGAAAACGTTCATATCATTGAGCAGTATGAAGCCACACCAATAAGTTAAGATAAAGTTGTAGTAGCTCAAATAATTTTGTGTAGTTGCCTACCCCCCAACCAACCGGATAATCAACTGTCCGGCTTGTCGAGTTAGGGTAAAGTGGCGCCCCAGCTCCTTCAGCCACTTACCGCTAATGGTCAGTTGCGGGCTGGGGTTGGGTTTACCGCGGTTGGGGCGTAACCCACTGTATACTGTCTGGTTTTAACCACTTCTTCTTTAGCTGTCGGTGTCTTTACACTACAATCGCGCTTAGCCATGGTGACTACCTCGTTTAGTTGTTGTGGTTAGCGGTTAAATCGAGTTGCACCTAGTTTTAACCGCGCTAAAAATCTAGTTAATTACTCTTCGTTGTCCAGCGCTTCGCATCATGCATATGTAAGATGTTGTTAATCACGGTCTCAATCGCTTCTTTCTCTTTCTCGTCTAGCTGTGAAATCGCTTCAAACTGTAGCTTAAGACGCTCATCAGGGTCACGTTCGCTTCAAAAAGAAGCATATCGGCGCTGACGTTCAATGCTAACGCTAAAGGCGGTTTTGATATCACCGTTGGCAAGCACACGCAACTTGATGGGGCGGTGATTAGCAGTAGCGCAGAGGCGGATAAAAATAAACTGGATACCGGTACGCTGGGCTTTGGGGATCTCAAAAACAAGGCCGATTACAAGGTGGATAGCCAAAGTGGCGGCTTTAGCACCGGGGGCGCGCCATTTGCAGACCAGCTTGCGGGTAATGCCGCAGGCTCCTTGCTGACCAACGCGGATAACACAGGCAAAGACAGCAACACCACGCATTCAGCGGTGTCGGAAGGTGAGATTA
>NZ_LGAA01000023.1 GCF_001294465.1 Moellerella wisconsensis ATCC 35017 | reverse complement strand
CCACAAAAAGATAGTACGCTTGGCGGCTTGATAGCTCCTGTTGATGTCAAAAATATCCTTAATTTAGTGGATAATGGGGCGAGTAAAGAAGATCTTGCTAAGACAGCAACAGGGATCGCTCTTGGTAAAGTTCTTCAAGGCAAAAAGGGAAATAACGGTAGTGGTAAAGGAAGTCCAATACCTGTTAAAGATCCTGTTACTGCAAGTAATGGTTTAGATAATCAGTCAAATCCAAAGCATACTATTAATCCACCACGTAACGCAGGCATTGAACCTAAAAATTCTTTAAATCTTTTTGAAAATTCAGTTTCAGTTAATGCTAAAAATCAAAAAGTACGCTATACCATGGATGATAGTGGAAATATACATCAATTCATGCCAGATAATACCGGGAAATGGCACTGGGCAGGTAGCACAGCAGATAAAAGAAACCCATTAATTTTGCCGAATGATGTTAAATCTGCACTAAAAAAACAGCAAGGCTGGAAAATAAAATGATTATTGGCGATGATTTTTTGAAAATAGCATTTCAAATAGAATTTATTATTTCTGATTATTCATCCCCAAGCGGAATGTTTAATTTTGTTATCAATGAAAAGTTAATCCCTGGTGAAAGTGTTGCTATTGACCTCTATGTGGCAATATCGTCCCTAAAAGATAGTATATGTAATGAACTAATTGAAAGGACACCAGACATTGGCAACGTGGATTTGGATGAATTGGACTTTTCAGAAGGCGCACCGGAAGGCATCATCTGGCTTGATACAGGTGTGGCTGAAATAAGCGGCCGCGGGTATTGGTTTTATTTAGGGTTTAATGGAGATGAAGAGCGGCTCATTTTTACTAAGGATGCAGGAAAAAGCTATCAAGAATCTAGATATGTGCGTGGAACAATTAAAAGGTTGATTGATAATCTACCTAATTCCGATGAACTTGAAATTATTAAAAGAAATGACATAGTTCTCTTAACCGATTTGAAAAATATCTAGCGGCATCCGATACTCTTTATAAAATCATAGTTTAAGAAAAGATCTCAGTCTCACACTGGGATCTCCCTTAGCCGTCTCACTCCCCTCTGCCAACTGGATAATCAACTGTCCGGTGCGTACTTACCTCAAATCCAAACTCACTCAATTACTTACCGCTGATGATCAGTTGTGGGCTGAGGTTGGGTTGACCTTTACTCTGTAAATAACCCACTGAATATCGTTTGGTTTTAACCACTTCACCTTTAGCCGTCGGCACGAAGATCTGCGTCTAATCTTTTTATTTATTTCTCTTGTTATACAAAAAATATCTTAACAAACCACTGAAAAATATGACTCAAAGCAACAGAGTGGCAGTGTGTCTGGCAGTATAGGAACGGGCTTGAATACCACGGCTTCTGTGAATGCCAATAAAACCGAGATGCACAGCGATTATCAATCGGTGGATAAACAAACGGGTAGAGCATGATCACATTCCTTCTTTCGCTGCATTGAGAAAAGCAAAAGAAACTGAATTAGGTAGGCCTCTTACGAAAGAAGAGTCAAATAAACTTTTTAATAATGCAACAACAGTTGAAGTGCCTAAAGATATTCATGCAGATGGGCCCACATACAAAGGAAAAAATTCGGCGACTCAAGTACAAAAGGATGCTGCTGATCTTTGTGGGGCACAATGTCGTGATACAGAAGCATTAAGAAAAAATATGGTAGATCGTGGTTATGATCCAAAATTGGTTGATGATGCAATTAAAAAAATAGTAGAACGAAATAGGGATAAAGGAGTAATTAAGTAATGGCTGAATGGATTAAATTTATCAATGCTCTCGGTAAAACACAAACCTCTAAAGAGGTTAAACAACTTTGTTTATCAATAAACGAAGTTGCTGACATATCCAGCGATCCTATTGAATTCAATGATGCATTAGGCAGAACCACATATTATGCTTTTGTTCTTTCAGGAATAGAAATAGGTTTCAGAGAAAACGTATTAAATCATGTCCATTTTTATTTTAATGATGATGATGGCTACGGTAGGTATAAAGATAAATTAATATCTGATATCTGTGCAGGATGGAATAAAAAAGATGTGATTAGGGCTTTAGGAGAGCCATTACAGGAAGGTGGGGGAAATGTGGATATGCTTCTTGGACACATTGATCTTTGGATTAAGTATCAATATCAAAATTATGATCTAAATTTTCAATTTAAATTGGATAACACATTATCTCGTTGTAGCTTAATACTTAGATAAAGTAAATCTCTGCATACTATTGGAGTTTTCCCACCAACCAAGCCGGAATTCCACCGGCTTGGTTTTTTACGTTTTTAGCCCCGACCCTAAAATCCCTTAGCCCGTCATTAGTCTTTATAGCTCATTCCCATAAGATGATTGACAGAGGAGTGACCTATGAATGAAGCTTATGAGTGAATATGACTGGCTCTCTGTGCCCTTGGGGCAGTCGGAGGAAGTGGAGGACGATATTATCCAGCTGTACTCGCTGGGGATGAATTATGCTAATAATCATAGTTTAAGAAAAGATCTCAGTCTCACACTGGGATCTCCCTTAGCCGTCTCACTCCCCTCTGCCAACTGGATAATCAACTGTCCGGTGCGTGCTCATCTCAAACCCAAACTCACTCAATTACTTACCGCTGATGATCAGTTATGGGCTGAGGTTGGGTTGATCTCTATTTTGTAAATAACTCACTGAATATAGTCTGATTTTAATTACTTCACCTTTAGCCGTCGGCACGAAGATCTGCGTCTAATCTTTTTATTTATTTCTCTTGTTATATAAAAGATATCTTAACAAACCACCGATAAATACGACTCAAAGCAACAGGGCGGGAGTTTAAGCGGCAGTATAGGAACGGGCTTGAATACCACGGCTTCGGTGAATGCCAATAAAACCGAGATGCACAGCGATTATCAATCGGTGGATAAACAAACGGGTATCAATGCAGGCAAAGACAGCAACACCACACATTCAGCGGTGTCGGAAGGTGAGATTGTTATTCGCGATAAGGATAATCAAAAACAAGATATCAACGACTTAAGCCGTGATACGGACAACGCCCATGAAAAACTCAATACCATTTTTGATAAAGAAAAAGAGCAAAAGCGGATTGAGAAAACGCAGTTAATCGGCGAGTTAGGCAAGCAGATTACCGATATTGAGGTGACGGATGAAAGGATAAAAGCGACTAAGAAAGAAAGGGAAAACTTTGATAAAACGCCAGTTACAGATGATGAGCGCAAGAAAGCCATTGATTCTATCAAAGACCCGAACGTAAAAGGGGATGAAACGGCCATTCGAGATGCGGTATTAAATGACCGTATTGAAAAATCGGTTCAAGCGTCAGAGTGGGGAGTGGGCGGCGATAAGCGCCGTATCGTCGAATCAGGCACGGCGTTAATCCAAGGATTGGTAAATGGCGATGTAAATAAAGCGGTGGCGAATGCCAGCGCGCCATATATCGCGAATGAAATTGCCAAGCAAATACCGAAAGAAAATCAGGAAGGTCGCCTCGTTGCTCACGGTATTGCCAATGTTGCATTAGCGCTGGCAAAAGGTGAAAATGAGGGCGCCCAGTCACTCGGTGCGGTGACCGCTGAAGCAGTTGGAATGTTATCCGAGAAACTGTATAGCAAAGATGTAAGCCAACTTACGGAAGAT
>NZ_LGAA01000022.1 GCF_001294465.1 Moellerella wisconsensis ATCC 35017 | reverse complement strand
ACGGTTGAGAATAACTTCTTGAGTCAAGATGATCGAGATATAAGGGATAAAGCACTCAACGATCAGAAGACAGGTAAAAATCTTAAAGAAGCCTCTCAAAATATTATTTATCTGACAGATAAAGATAATTATAGCGATAGTTTACTTTCCCGCTATGGCTCCGGTAAGTTGGATGAAGCCGGACAATTAGAATTAGCTCAATACCTTGATGCGTATGGAACTCAATTGCAATTGAGAGGAATGAGTGAAGCGGATGCCCTCAAAGTAGTAGAGCAGATATTGAAATACCCAAGCAGTGCGAAACCTGATTTGTCTGCAGAATACAATAAAGCATTAGGCCAACTAAGTACCGAAGAGCGGCATGTATGGCAAGCCGCAATCGGCACAGATGCATTATTAGCAGGTCCGGGATGAATAAGCCAATTAATGCGATTAGCGTTGATTTCGAGCGGTTCATATCAGGCTGGAACAGGGATTGGTCAAATTATTGATGGTAAGATCGCGGAAGGTAGTATCAATGTTGGTCTTGGTGGGCTGGCTGTATCAGGTGGTTATTTAGGGAATAAGGTTGTTAGCAAGCCGAATGTGAAACCAGATGTAGCGGCACCTAAAAGCGTGGAGTCTGGGCATACATTACCTACAGAGCAAGTTAGCTCAGAGTGGAAAAATTCAATTACACAGTCTCGTGTTAATGTAAAAATCGGTGATGGTTCTACAGGCTCAGGGCTTGATTATGCATGGAAGAAACACGGTGGTGAATGGGGAGCTAACAAATCTCACTTTACAGTGACTAAAGATGAGTTAAAAGTAATCTTACAATCTGATAGTAATCTTACAATCTGATACTGTTGTTAAATCTCCCGTTATTTATTCCCAAACCACTGGTAACTATATGCGTTTTGTTGATATGGGGCGACCAATAGGTATTGATGCGAAAAGTGGCGGCAATCCTACATCTATAATGACTGTTATTACAGATAAACATGGAAATCTAGTAAATACATTTCCGGGTAAAACAAAGGTTAATTAATTATGTATACTTTTTTGCTATGGGATACAGAGCGATATGATTCAGTAATGTCTGTGAATAACTATGATGGGAATGAACAGTTATTCACTTCATTAAATAATGGCACTTTTCCAATATTATCAGCGCTAACTAATTGTGATGAAGAGTTCTATGCAGGGAGTGAAATGCTATCAGCACTAAAAGAAGAGTTTAATACTCTGAAAGAACAGTTAAAAGATACTCAATCAATTGACTATATACACAAAATAATCAAGTTGATAGACAAAGCGATATACGAAAATCTAAGTATTGTAATAACACCATTTATTGCCAACTCACCGAATGATTAATTATAAGAAGATCCCTGTAAATACTACGATCTTCATTAATTATCTTACTCCCTCTCAGCCAACTGGATGATCAACTGTCCGGCTTGGTGAGAGAGGTGTAGTGCGTACCCGACTAAAATTCCATATATTTCAGTTACTTACTACTTAAGGTAAGTTATGGGCTGAGGTTGGGTTGACCTCTATTCTGTAAATAACCCACTGAATATCGTTTGGTTTTAACTACTTCACCTTTAGCCGTCGGCACGAAGAGCTGCGTCTAATCTTTTTATTTATTTCTCTTGTTATACAAAAAATATCTTAACAAACCACCGATAAATACGACTCAAAGCAACAGAGTGGCGGTGTGTCTGGCAGTGTTGGATCGGACTTGAATATCACGGCTTCCATGAATGCCAATAAAACCGAGATGCACAGCGATTATCAATCGGTGGATAAACAAATAAAAGGTGAAAATGCAGGCGCCCAATCGCTCGGTACAATGACGGCCGAAGCGGTGGGAATACTGTCCGAGAAACTGTATAGCAAAGATGTAAGTCAACTGACCGAAGATGAAAAAGCCACAGTCAGTGCATTTGCGAGTCTGGCGGCGGGCATTGCGGGTGGTGATACGTCAAGTGCAGATAATTAAATTATTATTTGTAATTGGTCTGGTTGTTATTTTTTACCATGGCGATGACTTATTTTTTTTACTTCTCATACCTTTCATATTAATAGATTATTAATTACTTTAAGTAGATGTTTTTTGTTTTTGATTATGGTTTATTTCATTTTCCCTATGTAATATATTTTTATTTATTATATTAACTATTATTTATATAGTAAGAATATAATTTATTATTGAAGGGGGTAATTATAATTCTGAGGTTATTATTAAGAGTGAGGCAAGTAATCTATTCAGTTTTACGATTAAATTATATAATAATAGTATTATTAATATTATCGCTATTGACTTTTGCCGATAATAGACTTGGTTTTATATGCGGTAAATTCAATGGTCATGTGATGGAAGTTCCGGCGAACTATATTATTTACTGGGCAGAATATGAAGATGCCAGTATTTTGAAGCCGATTTTATCTATAATAAAAAAGGCTGTGAGGCGAAATTTAGAGTATTGCCGATGATCATCAATTGGCCAGATATGCAGGCTGGAGATCAGGAAGAATGGTGGAAAAAAAACGGGGATTTGATGGGCTAACCATTAGTGTTGAGCCATTACAAAAAACTGATCCTGATCTAACTTATATGCGTAATTTTTATCTTAAAAAACGTGAGGATAAACGTTTTGATCCGATGATGTATCATCAGGAATTAAATCTCTATTCTGTTAAGGTGACTAAAAAATCAGTCCGCACTAAGCTTGCGGATAGAAGTAGTCGCTATTTTTTTGATGAAAATATTAATAATTACTATTGGGCAGAAATAGACGGGCGTATATCGGTGGTTTTTGACTGCATATGGCTGCCCTTGGCTAAAAGATATTACACCTGCAAAGCGATGTTTGTCATGCCTGAAATAGGGGTATTTATTGAGGTGATTTTTACACCGGAAAAATTACCGCAATGGCAGGAGATAGTCAGTAAGACTCAGCAGTTTTTATTATCGAAGATTAAACATTAAGGGCAATTTCTATGCTAACCATTAATAACTACTAAAAATTATCAAATAATTGACCAGATAGCTCGCAATTTTAATGGTTACTCGATGGCAGTGATATGGTAGAGGGAGGCTGCATGATGATAATGTTAAAAATTAACATTATCCGCAAGTAACAATAGCATTTTTCTTTGCTGGTGATAATGATAACTGTTAACATCTGTATTCTTAATATAGAGGTATAATATGAAAATAAAATGTCACCTGCTCTCAGCATCATTACTGGCTTCATTAGCCTTTTCTGCCACCGCGACTACTTATCCAGTTACTTTTACAGATACTGATGGGCAAAAAATTACATTACAGCAAGAACCTAAACGTATTGTTTTACAAGATGGTCGAGATATCTTAGCGCTAGCATTACTCGATAGAGATAATCCTTTTGAGCGAGTTGTTGCTTGGAATAACAATTTAAAAAAATCTGACCCTCAAGCGGTTTCATTGTTAGAAAGTCAGTGGAAATCAACAATGAATAATATTTCTGATATGGGATTTAATGATAAAGGTGAAGTTAATACCGAGTTAGTTATTGCACAGCGTCCAGATGTATTGATCGCTCAATTACGAGCTAAGCCAGCTTTAGAAGGCTCAGGCGTGGTAAGTAAATTAAAACAAGCTAATATTCCGATTATTTACGTCGATACCTTTTTGGAACCGGTTAAAAATACCAAAGCGAGCGTGAGTTTATTAGGTTTAATACTGAATAAAGAACAACAAGCTAAGCAATATACCGATTTCTATCAGCAGCATTTAGACAATATACAAATCAAAACAGCTAAAATTGCGATTAAACCTCGTGTTTTTGTTGAAGCAAAAGCCGGAGCTAATGGTTCAGACAGTTGCTGTTTTACCCATAACAATGCGGGTTGGGGGGGAATGATCCAAGCTGTGGGGGCTGATAATATCGGTAGCCATTATTTACCGGGATCTTCTGGTACCGTTTCTTTGGAACAAGTCATCAGTACTAAACCTGATGTTTATATTGTGACAGGCTCTCGCTGGGTAAATAAAAAGAATATTGCGGTTCCGTTTGGTTATGGTGTTACAACACAAGAAACCGCCGCTGGTTTTGAGCGCTTAAAGAATCGTGTTGGATTTAATCAAATTAGTGCGGTAGCTGATAATCAATTATACGGCGTATATCATAACTTTTATAATCACACTTATAATATTGTGGGCTTAGAGTATTTGGCGAAATTTATTTATCCCAATCAATTCTCTGATTTAAATCCAGGTGAAACATATAATACTATTATTAAAGAGTTTACTACTATTCCGGTAGCTGAGGCTATTTGGGGAATTAAATCGGTTAATTAATAGGTCATGTTGTTTAACTTGAGACAATGAACTGTATTTATAGAAATATATTTATAGATATGCAATAAAACTAAATATATTAGATATAGTTCATTTTTTATGGCGATAATATAAATTATCTTCTAATAATTTTTTACTGTATAAAAATTAGCTAGAGTAGGATTAAAAGTAATGATTCGTTTAATGTATTAATGGACTATCCTATATGGAAGATATTAAAAATAGCATTAATTAGAATAAAAACGATAATAATTATTTATCATATAAGATACAATTCAGACCGAATTATATAAATGATGGAATATGATTACAGGTGAGAACGTTTTTTCTGCCTAACGTGGCTTGTTAGCCCTATTCTCGATGATTATATTGTCTATTGCTACTGTGTTCTCAAAATCATTGATGCAAAATACAGCATGTTCTCTTCACCGACCATTCGTTGCTATGCATAATATGTCTATGCGTTATGATATGACACAGAGCGAATATAAAAACTGTCATAAATTAATAATAATTCATATCGTGATTAATAGTTTATTTACAGCTACAGAAATTCTTCACCTAAAATAAATCTAAGTTAAATTATAGATTACCATGTAATAAGAAAATTATATTTATCCTAGCGTAGAAAATATTAATGAAAGCGAATTAATCTTTATGGATGTCAGTCTTGCTTATGCTCGAGAAGAAAATATCAGCGATTATTATGCATTATCTCAAATGCCACCATTAGAAACTCGCTTAACTTTAGATTGGTAAAAAGATAAATGGAGCAGTGCCGGATCACTAAGATTAGTGAGTCGTCAAGGGCGTATTGCTATTAATCAAAAAAATGTGATTGGGTAAGATTTTGATCGTAGTGCGAGTTACTCTGCTTTCTCTATTAATGCGGCCTATCAATTGAATGATTATATTAAGCTCAGTTCTGGCATTGATAATCTGTTTGATTAAGCTTATAGAAATGTTTGAATTTTGTTGGAAATAGTGGATTTAGTTATTCTTTTGAGCAACCGATTAATCAATCAGGACGTACATTTTGGACAAAGATTAATGTTACTTTTTAATTCGTAACAATAATTGTTGATAAGCATATTATGCATTATCGTGCTTAATAATGATTAAATCTAGCTTTATTCTCAAGTCTTTATTTTTAATTTAATTAGATTAAGGCCTATGCTGATTTATGTTATTTCAGCTATATAATAGAGATTATTGTCTGTTGAAGTTAAAATTACAAAGGAAGTTAAATGCCATTAAAAATCACATTACTGTTTGTAGTCACAGCAATCGCGGAAATCGCTGGTTGCTACTTTCCTTATTTATGGTTAAAAAAAGGTGGCAGTATTTGGTTATTACTTCCTGCGGTGTTAAGCCTGATGGGATTTGTTTGGCTTTTAAGTTTGCATCCTGAGGCAAGTGGTAGAATTTATGCTTCTTATGGCGGGATTTATATTGTTACTGCATTGTTATGGTTACGTTTTGTCGATGGTGTAGTTCTTACGACAACGGATTGGGTAGGGGCTCTAATCGTGATCATTGGTGCTGGCGTTATTATTAGCGGTTGGAAATAAATGACTTTATGGCTAGTGTGTTATTAAGTATATGATCATTATTCAAGTTGCTAGTCAATTTATCATCGTATAGATTAACTTAAATAGCTGAAGATAAATTGAATATTTCTTCTCGAAAGCTGTATTCAAAAATTGGAATAATTATTATGGGTAAATTATTCATTATTTTAAATTTAGTCATCGCGAGTCTAGGACAAATGGCATATTCCTCACAAACAATCGTCTTTATTCGTCATGGTGAAAAACCAGATAATGACAGCGGACAATTAACCTGCAAAGGATTGAATCGTTCATTAGCATTGCCTGATATTTTGATTAATAAGTACGGGATCCCACAGGCAATTTATGCGGCAGCACCAAAACAAAATAAGTTGGGGCATTCATTGCGTGCGTTACAAACCATTAGCCCGACGGCGATCCGTTTATCATTGCCAATTAATCTTAAATATCACGCTAAAGAAACTAAGGAATTACAGAGGTCTTTATTAAATGATAAATACGCAGATTCAGTAATTTTTGTGGCATGGGAGCATGATAATTTAGTCAAAACAGCTAAAGCTATTATGGAGCAATTAGGGGGAGACTCTGAACAAGTGCCTAAATGGAAAGGTGATGATTTTGATAGTATCTATGTTATTCGCATTGAGAGAACCAGTAACAATGAGACCCATGTTAGCTTTATGCGGGAACAGCAAAATTTAACTCACCTCTCAACTATTTGCCCTAAATAAGTATATTCCCACGTTAAATAGACTGAATAAGTGTTTAATTTAGTCTATTTGATTAAGAATATTACGATAAAAAATAGTATCTGCATTCATAGGATAGAATAATATTTAGAGTAACAGCGCGAGTGCTTTAATTCCTGCGACTAGTTTTTCAGCAGGATGAGCGGCAAAACCAAATAAAACGGCGGGGTGTTCCGGAGGCTGACGGCAATATCGTGATAACGGCTGAATTTTAAAGTCTAACGATTGTGAAGCCTCAATGACTTGAGCTTCGGTTAGACCATTGCGTAACCAGCAAACAAGATGGATACCTGAATCAGCCGGATGGACGCGAAATTTATCGCCTAAATACTGCTCAATGGCATCAATAAGCGCTTTTTTTCGTTCATTACAAGCACGTCGAACACGTCTTACATGGCGTGCATAGTGCCCTTCTGTAATAAATAACGTTAAGGTAGCTTGTTCTAGAAATGAACTGCTTGAATCTGCATAATATTTTGCCAGTTTGAAGGCATCAAGTAGGGGGGGAGGAACAATCATGAATCCTAATCTAAACTCAGGAAACATCATTTTAGAAAATGAACCAGCATAAATAACGCGCTGATATTTATCTAAGCCCTGGAGTGCCTGTAGGGGTCTGCCAGAATAGCGAAATTCACTATTATAATCGTCTTCAAATACCCAACTTTTATGCCCAACGGCCCATTCTAGTAAATGTAATCTACGTTCTAAACTCAGGACGCCGCCCAGTGGAAACTGATGTGATGGAGCAGTAAATACTAATTTGGCAGTTGGTAAATTATTAATAGCATAGAAGATATCCATTCCTTGTTGATCGCTGGTGACTGAATTAACCATCATACCCGCAGACAGAAAAACACCATAAGCACCATCATAGCCGGGATCATCGAGCCAAACATTATCGCTAGGCTTTGTTAGAACCTGAGTGGCTAAGTTGATCGCTTGTTGGGTGCCATTAACAATAATGATTTGTTCTTCTGTGCAATTTAATCCTCGAGTTGCGCGTGCATATTGACTGATTGCGGCACGTAAGGGTTGAAAACCGGCAGGATCACTATGAGATATTTGACTATGCTGATATTGATGCCATGCGCGTTTTAATAATCTCCCCCAAGTTTGATGGGGAAATAAATCTGCGCAGCCAATGCCAATATTAAACAAATTATTATTGGCTAGTGAAGTTTGTAGTTTTTTCCATATATCAAGCATGGCAGAAATATTAGGATTTATTTCTAAATCTATGGGGGAATATATTTCACTCTTTATGATTGGAATCGAAGTCTTAGTTAATTCATCAGGGATGATGTCTGAAATATAGGTGCCTGAACCTCGCTTGGTGACTAGATAGCCTTCATCAACTAAGCGTTCAAAACCAGCGATGACTGAATTACGTGAGATAGATAGAATTTCAGCCATTGCTCGGCTGGAGGGAATTTTATTACCTGGATGTAACCGGCCATTAAGAATAGCATCGCGTAACGAGTGATAAACCTGTTCATGTAGCGGTCCGCTACTCATTGGCAGTATGGGGAAATTATGCTGATTCTTTTTGGCCATTATATTTGTTAATCGATAGCTAAAGCGCGGGTAAATGGGAATTAGGAACGTAATTAACGGGATATAAACTCAGTGACTGTAATTTTGACATAAAAAACCCTGCTAATATAGCAGGGTGTGAAAAAGTCACTAAAATGTTTATGAAATGCTAATTTAACCTATTTAGATGTGAAATACTCACACAAATTGTGTGCATATATTTCTCATTAAGATCATTAGATAATGACTAGCGAATAATCATAACTGAGGTCTTAGCATATCGAACCACCGATGCTGCATTTGAACCTAATAGATAGGTACTCATACTTGGCCTACGTGAACCTAATATAATTAAGTCAGCATTGATTTTTTCAGCGGTATTGAGTATACAGTCTTTGACTGATCCAATCGATGAATAGCTGTGAATTTTATCTTCAGGAATAGAAAACAATTTTATTTTCTGTTTTAGCTCTTTAGCCATGGCTTCAGCTTGTTTTTCATCATCCGGAAAATCTGTAGGGATCATCGTTCTACCATAACGAAAGTAGGTAGAAATTGGTGCTGTGACTGCTAAAAAATGAACTGATGCACCGCTAATTTTTTGTAATTCATTAACATGAGAAATAACCAATTCGGTTAAATCATCTTCTGAAACATCAATTGGCACTAATATTGTTTTATACATATATGATCTCCTTTTCTTGTTTGAGTTATTATACCCAGTTTGAAATTTTAATAATGAGACCAAATACAGCTATTTTTAGATAAAATTCAATAAAAATATATTTTGAGTTTTTATCGATTAATTAGAAAAAAATAATACTGTACAATAAGAAATAAAAATAACCAGTGGTGAATTAAAAATCTATTAATCATGAGTTTTACTGGTTATTTTCATTGTGTATTTCGGAGGAATAAAAATTAATTATCCAGTATTTTTACTGGTTTACCCTGATCATCAACCGCTACAAAATTAAATTGCCCGTGGATAACTTCTTCGCGGCCTTCGGAATACATATCTTCAAGAAAAATAGATACATTCACTGTCAAGCTGGTGGTTCCTACGCGGATAACTTTACCAATTAATTCAATAATAGTGCCGGAAGGGATAGGGTGAGTGAAGTTAATTTTTTCAGTTGAAACAGTAACTAATCGTTTACGAGAAAAACGTGTGGCGGTAATAAAAGAGACTTCGTCCATCCACGCGAGCGCAGTTCCACCAAATAAGGTGTCATGATGATTGGTGGTGGTCGGAAAAATAACTTTCGATACCCTCGTTATCGATGATGATATTTTTGCCTCTAATAAGCACTCTGCGGGATCTTTTTGGGGTACTTCTATAGCCATACAACATCCTTAGGATTAATTATCTACACTGGTAATACCCGAGTTATGATTTTAATTTCCGCGATTTTAGGGTGATTAGCCATTGTATAGAAACGATAAGTTAAAATAGAACCGGTGCTATTCGCTGATAGTCATGGCCTTTATTATACTAGCCTGTTATTTTTTATCTAAATAATTTTCGAGTTGAATCGTTCCGCTCAGAAATAAAGTGGCTTGCCCAGAAAGATGAACTCGCGAGTTAATAATTTTGCAATCTACAAATCCGCCACGTACAGATATTTGATGTCCGGTAAGCTGATTTTTATTTAATCGTTTGGCCCAAAGCGGTGCAATCGCACAATGGGCAGTTCCGGTTACCGGATCTTCATTAACACCTTTCGCGGGAGCAAAATAACGTGATACAAAATCACAGGTGTTGTTTTGAGATAATGCAGTAACACATAAGCCGGGGAGAGGTAATTGGGCTATTGCATCGAAATCAGGAGAACAAGAAGCGACATCTTGCTCATGAGATAAAAAGCAAATATAGCGATCATTCGCTAAGTACAACTCGTCAATTTGGGTATGGATAATTTTGCTCAGATGGTCTTTTAATTCGGTGGGAGCGATTGAACAAGCTATTTGGGGAAAATCTAGCGTAAATCTGTTAGTCGTTCGGGTGACGGTTAACTCTCCCGATTTCGATTGAAATATAATCGGTTGTTGGCTGGTTGATAATTTATCGATGATAAAAGCGGCGGCTAATGTAGCATGACCACATAAATCAACCTCTATTTTGGGCGTAAACCAGCGAATATGTCGATCGACGATAAATGCGGTTTCAGATAAATTAATTTCTGCGGCAAGAGAAATTAATAACGTATCATCTAGCCACTGATCAAGTAATATAATCGCGGCTGGGTTGCCTTTAAATAACTGATCGGTAAAAGCATTAACGTAATAAACGGGAAAAGTAGAAGCGGTCATATATTATTCTTCTTATCAATGAAACGGTTATATTAGAGAACAAATAATAGAGTCATAATGTTAATATGCTTTTGCGGAATATTTCATTATTCTGTCAGCAGCTGATTAATTAACCAATAACCTGCTAGTCCGGGAGGATTAGTTTTTGACCAGACCAGATCAACATCAATTAATTTAGGCCACTGAGCATATTGCAAACTGACCAATTTATCATGACCAAATTGTTTTACTAACCAAGTGGGTAAAATTGACCAACCCATGCCTTGCTCTGCCATTTCTAACAGTAATAAATAGGTGGGAGCAACCCATAATTTTTCACTGTTGATCATTAATTGATTCTTGCTACTCAGATGCAATTGACGAGTCATAGTTAGGTGCTGATGGGTTAATTTAGTGACTTTGGTTAGGGGATGATCTTGAATGACATACAGCCCCATTTCGCCCTGTTTAGGCAATCGTGCAGATGCAATATCTGGCGGATATTCAGCACGAGAGTCAATCATACCTATATGCACGTGACCATTTTGTAGCAGTGACAATGTATCTTCACTTTCTGCAATAATAAATTCAAATTCTAATTGTGGGAATTTTGCATCCATTTCTTGCATGAGATAGTCAGTATGTGGCGGCTGATAAATATCAGAAAAACAACAGCTTAATCGAGATTCCACCTGCTGGTTCAACTCAATACTTACCGCATATAAGCGTTCATTGGCAGACAATATATCCTCAACTAAGCTTAGAACTTTTCTTCCTGCTGGGGTGAGAATTGATTGACGACCTTGGCGTTCGAACAGTAAGACTCCTATATCGGTCTCAAAATTTGCAATCAGCGTACTGACGGTTGATTGGCTTTTATTTAGTTTACGTGCGGTGGCAGAAAAAGATTTTAGTGCTGCGGCCTCAACGAAAGTGCGTAATGTATCAAACGAATAATTCATCATGGTATCGGTTTTATCGATGGCTGGTATTTTGTATTCATACATAGAACCGATGATAATTGCACTATAGCAATCAGAGTTCAAGTAAGATGCGATATAGAGGACTATTTAGGTTAATCCTTCGCATTGAAAAGTAGGACTTATTTTATACAGAATTGAGAATAATTTTTTGAGGTACTAAATGAGTGTTAATAAAAAGTCTTTGCGAGAGCGTATTTTTCACGCGGTATGTTTTGAAGTTATTGCGATAGCGATTACTGCGCCGATAAGTGCACTCATGTTAGGCCGTTCGATACTTGAGATGGGGAGCGTGGCGATTATTTTATCAACTATCGCCATGATATTAAATGTAGTTTATAACATGATTTTTGATTATTTTTGGCCTTTATCCAAAGGGCCTCGTTCGACCGTGATACGAGTCATTCATGCAATAGGGTTTGAATTAAGTTTTGTGATTATCGGTATTCCGGTTATTGCACTATTGCTTAATATGACATTATTTAATGCCTTTATGCTAGAGATTGGTTTCTTTACATTTTTCTTATTTTATACCTATATTTATAATCTGGTGTATGACAAATTACGTGAACGTTGGTTTGCGGCTAGAGCAGATGCTGTGGTGACTGAGATGCGAAATAAGTAAGATTTAAAATAACGAGGCACGGGTCAAAATACGTGCCTCGCTGTATATTTAGTGGCTAATTATTGAGATGTGAGTTCTTTTTGATCTGCATTTTTAAGCATGTTTCGTACGGGTATAATTAGTAAAGCCAATACAGCGGCACAGATAACTAACGCGATAGAAACATGAGAGAACAATTCTGGCATCGAGCCTAATTGTTCTTTATTGATATTCCCACCCATAATCCCTGCGGCTAGGTTACCCAGTGCACTGGCACAGAACCATAGTCCCATCACTTGTCCGCGCATTTTTTGTGGCGCCAATAAGGTCATCGTGGCTAACCCGATAGGACTGAGGCAGAGTTCCCCCATGGTGAGCAGTAAAATACTGAACACTAACCAGCCGGGAGACACGCCGCTTTGGGTCGCAAGAACTTGATTGGCGGCAAACATCATGATGGCAAAACCGCCCGCTGCAAATAAGATCCCAATAATAAATTTGCTGATACTGCTTGGATTCATGCTACGTTTCGCCAGCGAAGGCCACAACCAGCTGAAAATCGGTGCGAAAATAATAATAAATAGTGCATTTATTGACTGGAACCAGATAGTCGGGATTTCAAAGCTTCCTAACTGGCGGTCGGTATAGTCACGAGCGAAAATATTAAAAGAAGTCGGTTTTTGTTCAAATGCTGACCAAAAGAAAGCTGCTGCAATTAATAAAATTAAACATACTAATAATCGAGAGCGTTCGCTGGATGTTAGTCCGCCTAAAAAGAACATAAACAAGAAGTACAACCCGACACAGATAGAAATAATGTAAGCCGAACTTTTGGCGATAATCGATGGGTTAAATGGAATTGTGCCGCGGCTAATCAGCACGACCAAGACAGCTAATGCTGCCATGGCTAGAGTTACCCACAGACCTACATTTTTACGTTGCACAGTAGGATGATCCCAACTGGAATCTAAGCCTACTTGTTTATCATAACGACGCATTTGTGGTACGGCATAAAAACGGAAAATTAGTAAGGCGATTAACATGCCGACCCCGCCCAGTCCAAAGCCTAAATGCCAGCCATACTTTTCATGCAGTGGGCCAATAATTAAAGGGGCAATAAATGAGCCCATATTAATACCCATATAAAATAGAGAGAAACCGCCATCACGACGAGGATCTTCTTTTTTATACAAAGTGCCGACCATGACAGTAATACAAGTTTTGAATAAGCCGGTACCGAGCACAATTAGTAGTAATCCAATGAAAAAGAAGGTATCGGACCAGAATGCGGATAATGCAATCGATAAGTGACCGCAAGCAATAATTAGTGAGCCATACCATACGGCACGGCGTTGTCCGAGCCAGTTATCGGCTAACCATCCTCCGGGGAGTGAGGTAATGTACACGCCACCGGCAAATATACCGACGATAGCGGAGGCTTGTTCAATGGGGAGATCCATTCCGCCCTGCAATAGCGCGGCGCTCATAAATAGGATTAATAGTGGACGAACACCATAAAAAGAAAAACGTTCCCACATTTCGGTGAGAAATAATGAGCTGAGGGGATAAGGATGACCAAAAAAAGTCTTGGTTTTCGTTACTGAATTTTCCATCTGAATACTCTCGTCAATAACCTCAATGAGGTTGTAGCTGGCAATATACCCAGAGAACACCAATGCGCGTAATGAGCCGCAGCTTGGGTAACTTAGGTTATAAAATAACGTTGCTATTAAATATCCTTACAACGCACGTTAATTTTATGTGTACAGCATCCCTTTCTGTAAACATTTATGCAACATACATTATTATAAAAGCGTCTAGATAGAGAACATCTTTCTTGGCTTTTGCATGTTTTTTAGATGAAAGTTCGAGGGAACTCTCATTTTTAAACATGTATTACCTGTAATAACATATTTTATTATTTACAGAAAGAGTAAATGTTATATGAAAGAGAGGAGAATATAATTTATTAATAAAAACAACAAATTGATTGGTTTTTCTAGATAAAGAATATTAATTATATAAGCTAGTCAGTAGATTTGGATTAAATAGAGATAAATTAACAGATATATTTATCAACATAACGTAAATTTTCCGTGGTAATTATATGTTTTTTGTTTGGTATTTTATTGAATACCAAGAATAAATTAGATTAATTAATACTAATAGGGCACTGAAGAAAAATACAGCTCTAAATCCATAAGTTGCCGCGACCAGAGATCCCATCAATGGGCCGGTGACATTACCTATATCGCGTAATGCTTGGTTATAACTGAAAATACGTCCAGTAACTTGATGAGAAATATTATAAATAATGAGTGTTTGTACCGCCGGTAATAAGGCGGCATTCAATGCCCCGAGTAAGAAGCGCAGTGCGCCTAATTCCCAGTAATTACTGACTAATCCCATCGGAAATAAGACAAAAATTGAAGCACCTAATACAGCGAGTAATACTTTGTCCGGGCCAATTCTGTCACTGAGTTTACCGAGCCTAGGGGCACTGATTAAGGCGGCAATACCCGGAATAGACGCGACAACACCGCTGATAAAGGCCAGATTTTCGATAGAGCCGGAGAGATCCCGGACATACAGAGTTAATATAGGATTGATTGACCCCATGGCGGCTTGAATAATCATGGTGGTGAAAAATAAACTAATAACTAAACGCTTGTTTTTTAATGAAGCAAAAACTTGCTGATTACTAAGTGCATCTTTACGCGAAACCGGAGTGAAGTTTTCTTTGACATAAAAAAGAGTGACTAAAAAACAGATAAATAATACGGTAGCTGTAATAAAAAAGGCCGGCCTTAGGCCATAATGGTCAGCTAATATACCACCAATTAAAGGACCAATTAATGCACCACTAACCGCACCAGTCGATAGAATACCTAATGCCCAGCCACTTTTTTTCACCGGAACTTGTGTAGCAATCAATGCATTGGCATTGGGAACAAAACCGCCTAGTATCCCTAGCAAAGCACGCAAAATAAGTAATTGCCAAATATCTTGTGCAAAACCAATCAATACCATCACTATCCCCATACCGAGGGCGGAACGTAATAGCATCAATTTTCTCCCTTTACGGTCAGAGAGTTTCCCCCAGAATGGAGCGGCGATAGCGGAGAATAAGAAAGTAATGCTGAATACCGCCCCGGTCCATAAGCTGAGTGAGCCGGGATCGGTTATGCCGAGTTCTTCAACGTAGAGTGGTAAGAAAGGCATGATCAGACTGAAAGCTGCGCCTGTAAGGAAGCAACCAAACCAGACAACATATAAGTTGCGTTTCCAATAGGTATTTTGCGATATTCTGACCATAGACCTCATACTACATGTTAATGGCCGATATTTATTAGTTTTTGAATAACTATCAGCCGGTTAATCGTGTAATTTATCGAGCTTACCATATAAAGAAGGCTCACCGGGGGGGCGAGTTTTAAAACGGCGATGTAACCACATATATTGATCAGGCGCTTGCATAATTTCTTTTTCTACCACTTGATTTATCAATGCCGCCGCAGTGACTTCATCTTTCATTGGAAAATCTTCCACCGCCGGTTGAATGATTAATTCATACCCTCGGGCATGGGGTAAACGGCGCGGGGTAAAGGGAATGATCAGCGGATTGGCTAAACGCAGTAATATTGAAGTTCCCACGGTTGTAGCTGCTTTATCGACAGCAAAGAAAGGCGCAAATACACTGTTTTTAGGACCATAGTCATGATCAGGGGCATACCACAGGATTTCCCCTTGTTTCAGATTACGCACCATGCCTTTGACATCCTTTCTATCGATAACGCTCTTATTCGATCGCACGCGTCCCCACGCCTGTAGCCAGTCGAGTAATGGGTTATCGTTAGGGCGATAGACACCGATTCCGGGATTTAAAATACCAAAAATCCGTGCTCCGAGTTCTAAGGTCAGAAAATGCACCCCAATGACTAAAATGCCTCGGCCAGTTTGTTGTGCTTGCTGAATATTTTCACGGCCTTTAATGGTAAACCAGCGTTGAATACGCCAATCGGGCCAAAACCAAGCCATTCCGGTTTCAAAAATACCCATTCCTACCGATTCAAAATTTTGTTGAATTAATTTTTGGCGTTCTCTGAGGCTCATATTAGGGAAACACAGCGCTAAATTTCTATCAGCGATGTTAACGCGAGATTTTAACAGATGGCGCGAAAGGCGCCCAAGGCGTGTTCCCATCCAATAGATTATTGGATAAGGCAAAAGCGTCAGAATATAAAGCAGCCCAATACCCAGTAATAATAACCAGTAGCGAGGATGCAAAAAACGGGCTTGAAAAGTGGGAGTCTTAGTCATCTGTTTCCGAATCTATTTACTGTATATGCGCCTGATAGTCATCAGTAACACATTTTTTTATAGTAAAACCATCAATTATAACAAACTAATAATTTTAAATATTAACCGATTGCATGATATTTACCAACTCAGCAATATTTTTCACCGCCATTTTCTCCATCACGCGAGAGCGGTGAACTTCCACAGTACGTACCGAAACACAAGCTACATCGGCAATTTCACGGTTAAGCATTCCTTGGATGACATAGGCACAAATATTCTTTTCCCGTGGCGTTAGGCTATGATAACGCTGCATATTTATATATTTCTGAGTAGCTTTACGAGTGGCTATTTCTGCATGTGCAAGCGCGTTAATCAGCGATTGGCTATCAATAGGTTTTTGCAGAAAATCAATGGCGCCAAATTTCATTTGTTCGACCGCCATCGGGATATCACCATGCGCGGATAAAAAAATGACCGCTAAAGTACTGTGAGCATCTAGCAATTTTTTATAGACCTGACGGCCATCGATTTCTGGCATTCTCATATCTAACAACACTATGCCTTCAGTTAATAGATCTACATTTTCGATAAAATTTTTACTGTTATTCCAAACTTGGCTTTCGTAACCGAGTGTTTCGAGTAGGAATTGGCAGGCATCAGTGACATCCGGGTCATCATCAACTAAGTGAATGATTGGCATCTGGTTTGGCCCTTAGAGCAAAATAATTATGTATTATATCAGTTATATCAGATAATTCCGTGGTAGAGAACGGCGTAAAAATACGCCTATCGTTTATAGCAGATTATTTTTTTGATGAACGCAATCTTGCGGGAAAATTAACGTCATTCTTAATCCCATAAGGTGTCTATTTGCGGTTTGTTCTTCTGCGGCATTATTATCAACAATGTTATCAGTCGAGTCTTCAAATAATTGATTTTCTAGTCGAATATCGCCACCTTGGCTACGAATTAACCGCTGACAAATAACTAATCCCAAGCCTAAGCCATCTTGTTTAGTGGTTGAAAAAGGTATGATGCCACGGTGTAATTGTTGATCGTTCATACCGCCTGCATCATCTTGTAAAATCAATAAAAAGTGATTGGGACCTGGATGTAATTCAAGACGCAATTTTTCAGCGCCTGCCTGCAAGCTGTTATTAATTAAGTTGGATAATAATTGTTCTAGCAGTGTATCTGGCAGACGTAGTTCGATATCGTCACCTGTGGGTAAAAATAGTTGTGCTTTAGGATAATACTGCTCAATACGCAGCAGCCGCCAGAGATGAAGAACGGTTTGGATAATCGGTTGATAGCTATAATTTATTGGCTGATCTTGATGTGTTTTACCCACCCATGAGCGCAGATTTCGTATGATATCTGCTCCGCGTTGTGCTTGAGTATCTATCTTTTCTAAGGCTGGGATCAGTGGATGTTGTTCGGATTCTTGTTTCAGACGGATAACACTACCTTGGGCATAATTGCGGATTGCTGCTAGTGGTTGATTGAGCTCATGAGCAAACCCCGAAGCCATTTCGCCCAGAATACTCAGGCGCTGAGCCTTTTCTAAATCGACTTCTTGCTGACGTAATTGATTATGAGCCTTTTCTAATTGGCGACTTCTACGCTTCACCAGAAAGGCAATCCAAATATGATTAATGCCTAAAAGAATAAAAATCAGGGCAATACCGCCAATAGCCAGTTGATATTGCACAATCCAACTGACGATATCACGCCAAAATTGACGTTGTTGAGGATGTTGATTCACCGAGCGCAGTAGGGCTTCAACTTGGCTTACTGAAGAGGGCGCTCCCCAGCGTAAGCCATCATTATCTGAAGACAATAATATACGGGTCACTTTATCTACCAAATTATCGGGCACATTATTTAGCGCGGCGAAAGACCAATTAGGATAAAGCTCGGTGCTAGTAAGACAAGAAGATGAGGCTGGATGTTGGATCAATGGGCGAAACAACTGTGAATTAATTAACCCTTCTTTTTGCATATTTTCTAACAGACAACTGGGCACAATCGCTGCAGATAATGTTTTGTCTCTTAATGCATAAATCAAAGCATCCGCCGGAAAGCCTAAAAACTGCATTTTAAAGTCTTTATTCGGATCATAGCCATTATCACGAATGACTTTATACCCCAACAAATAACCGCCAAAAGCATCTGGAGAAATAGCCCCAACATTTTTACCAATTAAATCATCTAGTGAGTTCACACTGTCATCATTGCGCACCAAAATCAGGCTGCCTAACACATTACGTGTTTGGTTATTGGGTTCCCGTGGCGAACGCAATGATAACAGCCAGCGCAGATTATAGCGGCTATCCAATTGAATAAATTGTGCGGGATTAGTTAATAAAAAATTCACTTGCTGACTTTCAACGGCTTGACGCATTTCATCTAAATTAAGTGGCACTAAACGAAAATGTTCTGTGGGAATATCTTTATTAAGTGTGTCGATTAATTGTTGCCAGTAATTTTGTGTTAATACCGAACCGCGTAATGCCAGCACGCCGATCGTCCATTCTGCGGCATGCAGAGAAAAGCTGCATAGCATAAGTAAAATTACTGACCATCGATGCGATTTGTTGATATTTATTTTCATCATATTTGAGTTATTACTTGTTTTAGATCAAGTCTAGTTCGGGTATGTGGTAAACCACAATAGGGAGAGCAAGTATCGGTTTCATACAATGAAGCTATTCCCATTCGGCCTCTGGTGCAGTTAATACAACCTGAGCTCATCGGGGAACGGAGTAACGATAACATACCGAATTTAAACAAAAATGAAAATAACAGCGTTATCGACCGTATCAGTATATGAGTGATCGAAAGGCCGCAGAAGATGGCCTTAACCATCAAATTCTTAATTAAATATTTTGTATTAGCAGTGTAATACTGGAGCCAAATATGGATCTGAGTAAACGTAAATTTCTACAACAGCTCGGCGCATTAACCGCAGGAGCATCATTAGTTCCGATTGCAGAGGCGGGAATTAATTTCTCCCCAACTCGACGAGAAGGTTCCCCAGACCGACGTTACGGCATGTTAATCGATTTGCGTCGATGTGTCGGTTGTCAGTCATGTACGGTGAGTTGTTCGGTGGAAAACCAATCCTCGCAAGGGCAATTCAGAACATCGGTGAATCAATATCAAGTATCAGTGAGCGGTCAACAGGGGATCACTAACGTATTATTACCGCGCTTGTGCAACCATTGTGACAACCCACCTTGTGTTCCTGTTTGCCCTGTACAAGCTACTTTCCAGCGTGAAGATGGCATTGTGGTGATCGATAATGAACGCTGTGTTGGTTGCGCTTATTGCGTTCAAGCTTGCCCATACGATGCACGATTTATTAACCATTCTACGCAAACCGCTGATAAATGTACTTTTTGCGCTCACCGATTAGACGTTGGATTGTTACCTGCGTGTGTTGAATCTTGTGTTGGTGGCGCGCGAATTATCGGCGATTTAAAAGATCCAAACAGTACATTACGCCAAATGCTAAAACAGCATGAGTCTGAAATTAAAGTATTAAAACCTGAACAAGGCACATTACCGCAGGTTTTCTATCTCGGATTAGATGATGCATTTGTACAGCCACTGGTGGGCAAAGGCCAGCCCGAGTTATGGCAGGAGGTATTTTGATGAACTCACAAGTCACAACCATCGCTGAAATTATGGCACAGCCGCAGGAGTTCTTTTGGTTACCGTGGGCGGTGCAATATTTCTTCTTTATTGGTATTTCTGCGTGTGCGGTGTTGTATGCCTGTTGGCAGCATTGGATGGGGCAATCACAGAATCAGCGCTTAGAAATGATAGCGGTTTTTATTGCTATCACGATGGGGATAACTGCCCCTTTAGCCTTGACCGCTGACTTGCATCAAACCGCACGTGTTTGGCATTTTTATGCGTATCCGACGCCATGGTCATGGATGGCATGGGGTTCGGTGTTACTGCCGATGTTTACCACCTTTCTCGGCCTGTATTTTGTGGCACTGGTGGTAAAACAGGTGTGGCATAAAGAATTTAAAGCCACACGATGGATAGCATTATTGGCGGCATTATCAGCTATTGGTTTATTACTGTATACCGGGCGTGAAGCCTCAGTTATTCGCGCTAGGCCGATTTGGTTTAGTTGGTGGGTACCAGTATTAATGTTGCTTAGTGCGATGCAAGCGCTCCCAGCACTGATTAGCTTAGGCGCTCGCCGTGAGCCTCAATATCAGAACTTATTAGCGCGTTGGCAAACTGTGACCTTGCTATTACTGGCAGTCAGTTTTGCTTTATGGGTAGCGGGCGATACGATTTCCGGTATTGCTATTCGTGAGCAGCTGCAATTTGCTAGCCCAGGCTGGTGGATGTTAATCGGGATGAGTGCACTGTGGCTGATGGCATTAATTATGTCGATTAGCAACATGAGCAAAACCCGCTCGGTGGTTTATATCACCGTATTAGCCTTAGTTTCTATGGCATTAACCTGGTCATTACGTTGGGTCTTCTTAATGGAAGTCCAAGCCGTACCTAAAAATAATATTCTCTATAATCCCTATGTGTTCCCGTTAGGAACTGATGGTTTACAGGGGCTTATCGGTACGTTCTGTCTATGGATAGCGTTAATTATTATTTTTCGTGAAGGTATTCGCTGGTGTGTTAGGAGAGTGCAACATGGCTAAAACTACAAGACGTCAATGGCTGAAAGGCGGATTAGTTCTCGGGGGATTGGCCGCCTTCGGCGTGAGTTATCGCGATGTCGCAAAACGCGCGGTCGATGGCTTAGTCAATGGAACATCGGGTAAAGTCACACTGGACAGAATTAATGGTAACTCGTTGATCCCAGAAGGGAGGGCGACGGGCATTAGCGGTTGGCAACCCAATCCACAGCAAGTGGTTGCCATGACACAATGTTTTGGCTGCTGGACGCAATGTGGTATCCGAGCGCGTATTGATCGTGAAACCAACGATGTTATTCGAATTGCCGGCAATCCGTATCATCCATTATCTCAAGATCAGCATTTTGCTTATAACATGCCATTAGAAACCGCATTTAATAAAATGTCCGGTGAAAGTGGACTAGAAAGTCGCTCAACCGCTTGTGCGCGTGGGGCAACGTTAATGGAAGGGCTAACTAGCCCGCAACGTATTCTTGAGCCGATGAAACGGGTCGGTAAACGTGGCGAAGGTCAGTGGCAACGGATTAGTTTTGAACAGTTGATCACTGAAGTGGTTGAAGGCGGGAACTTATTCGGTGAAGGCCATATTGATGGCTTACGTGCAATTCGTGACCTCAATACGCCGATTGACCCTAATCAGCCCAAATTGGGACCTAAAGCTAATCAGTTGTTAGTTACCAATGCCGGTGATGATGGTCGTGATACCTTTATTCGTCGCTTTGCTCAAAATAGTTTTGGTAGTAAAAACTTTGGCGCGCATGGATCATATTGCGGATTAGCCTACCGCGCCGGCTCCGGGGCATTGATGAATGATTTGGATAAAAATGCCCACGTTAAGCCAGATTGGGATCATGTCCGTTTCGCACTATTTTTAGGAACCTCTCCAGCGCAATCCGGCAATCCGTTTAAGCGACAGGGCCGCCAATTAGCTAATGCACGTTTGCGCGATTCATTTAATTATGTGGTGGTGGCGCCAGCACTGCCATTAACCACTACTTTAGCCAATGATCATGGGCACTGGGTACCGGTCCAGCCGGGAACTGATGCGGCATTAGTGATGGGTATGATCCGTTGGATCATTGAAAATGAACGCTATAACGCCAGTTATTTATCGGTGCCAAGTGAAAAATCAATGCTCGCGGTCGGTGAAAAAAGTTGGACTAACGCGACTCATTTAGTCATAACCGATGATCAACACCCCTTAGCAGGGCAATTATTATTAGCTTCGCATCTTAGTGGTGAAGGCGATGATGAAAACGCATGGTTAGTCGAAACCCTTAATGGCGAGTTAAAACCGGCTGATCAGGTTGAGCAAGCCGCTTTGTTTGTCACGCGTAATATTAGATTGCACGATGGCAGTGAAGTTACCGTGAAATCCAGCTTCCAATGCTTAAAAGAATCAGCACAACGTATGACACTGGAGCAATATAGCCAGCGTTGTCAGGTACCTGTCACCACTATTGAATCATTAGGTAAAGCACTAACTTCTTATCAGCGTAAAGCCGCAGTTATCTCTCATGGCGGTATGATGGGCGGCAACGGCTTTTATACTGCATGGTCAGTAGTAATGCTTAACGCATTGATTGGTAACTTAAATCTTAAAGGCGGTGTGTCTGTTGGTGGCGGTAAATTCAATGGTGCGACCGATGGCCCATGCTATAAAATGGACAGTTTTGCGGGCAAAATAAAACCAAAAGGTATGGTGCTTTCACGCAGTAATGAAGTGTATGAAAAATCAGAGGAATATCAGACGCGAGTCGCCGCAGGGCAATCGCCTTATCCAGCTAAAGCACCGTGGTATCCTTTCGCTAAAGGTCAATTGACCGAACAACTGGGTTCTGCTTTAGCTGGGTATCCGTACCCATTGAAGGCATGGATCACGAATATGACCAATCCGCTATATGGTATTGCGGGTATTCGTCAGGTCATGGAAGAAAAGCTGAAAGATCCCCAGCATTTGCCGTTGATTATTGGCATTGATGCCTTCATGAACGAAACTACGGCATTGGCTGATTATATTGTTCCTGATACCCATAACTTTGAAAGTTGGGGGTTTAGTGCGCCATGGGCGGGAGTTCAAGTAAAAGCCAGTACTGCCCGTTGGCCGGTGGTGGGATCTCGTACGGTAAAAACGGCAGATGGCCAGCCTGTTTCGATGGAATCATTTTGTATTGCAGTGGCTAAGCAGCTGGATTTACCGGGCTTTGGTGATAATGCGATTGAAGATACCGAAGGGAATAAATACCCGTTAAATACCGCAGAAGACTACTATTTACGCATTGCGGCTAACATGGCTATGTTGGGCGAAAAACCGGTCGCACCGCTAACTGAGCAAGAAGTATTAATCAGTGGTGTTGACCGCATTATGCCAGCAATAACTCAGATTTTAAAACCGGATGAACAGCTGCGTGTGGCGTATATTTATAGCCGAGGGGGCCGATTTGCTCCGCATGAAAAAGCGTGGGATGGCGATGCAACGGGTCCTCAGTGGAAAAAATCGCTGCAAATTTGGAATCCAACAGTCGCAGCTAATCGCCATGCCATCACTGGTGAGCGCTACAGTGGTTGCCCAACCTATTATCCTCCTCGTTTATCAAATGGCGACGATATTGATCAGGTTTATTTACCTCAAGAGTGGCCGCTCAAATTGATGTCATTTAAATCTCATGTTATGAGCAGCTCGACAACGATGATTGAACGTTTGCGCCATGTTAAACCGACCAATTTAGTGGCTTTAAATCCAAAAGAGGGTGAGAAAATGGGAGTAAAACACGGTGATTGGGTCAAAATCATAACTCCGGGAGGAACGGTTGAAGCGCAAATTAGCTTACTCGATGGCGTAATGCCTGGCGTGCTAGCGATTGAACATGGCTATGGGCACAAAGAAATGGGCGCCAGCCAACATTATCTGGATGGCCAAGCGATGGCGATGAACAAAGCGAATGCTTCAGGCATCAATTTAAATGATCTTGGTTTTGCTGATCCAACGCGTGAAGTGACTAATACCTGGTTAGATTGGGTCTCTGGCGCTTCTGTACGGCAGGGATTACCGGCAAAAATAGAGTTAATTAGTTAGATATAGTGTTTAACGTTATATAAAAAATTTAATTTGTAATTATGAAAGGAGAAGAAATTCTCCTTTTTTCTTTTTTAGATCGAAGATTTATCGGTTAATAGCTCATTTAGCGGTTTAAACCCTTTAAATTAGCATGGTTTTTTGTTTGACAATTTTGGGTCATAATATTCAATAACCATCAAAAGTGGACACTGCGTGGACATTCTTGATATTAAACATATAAATATTAGCTAGTTACAAAGGAATTAAGAACACCATGCCAGTGTTACATAATCAAGTTTCAAATAAAGTATTAAAAGAAAGAATGTTGGCGGAGACTGAGCCACGGACCACGATTTCGTTTTATAAATATTTTACCATTGCTGACCCACAAGAGTTTCGTGATCGTTTGTATAAACTGTTTTTAGAGTTACAGGTTTTTGGTCGCGTATATATTGCAAAAGAAGGAATTAATGCACAAATAAGTGTGCCTTCCTCGAAGGTTGAGGCACTGCGTGCACTGATTTATAGCATCTCACCGGAGCTAGATAATTTGCGTTTAAATATCGCACTCGATGATGATGGTAAATCTTTTTGGGTATTACGCATGAAAGTTCGTGACCGCGTGGTTGCCGACGGGATCACGGATGAGAGTTTTAATCCATCAAATACAGGGCAATATCTGAAAGCTGAACAAGTTAACCAGATGTTAGACGATCCGGACGCAATATTTGTTGATATGCGTAATCACTACGAATATGAAGTTGGACATTTTGAGCAGGCAGTGGAAGTTCCATCGGATACTTTTAGAGAGCAATTGCCGATGGCTGTAGATATGCTGAGAGATCAAAAAGATAAAAAAATAGTTATGTATTGTACCGGCGGTATTCGCTGTGAAAAAGCCAGCGCTTATATGCTACATAACGGCTTTGATAATGTTTATCATGTCGAAGGTGGCGTTATCGAATATGCGCGTAAAGCCAAAGAACAAGGTTTACCTTTACGTTTTAAAGGCAAAAACTTTGTTTTTGATAATCGCATGGGGGAGCGGATCACCGAAGATGTTTTAGCACATTGTCATCAATGTGGTAGCGAATGCGACACTCATACCAATTGTAAAAATGATGGTTGTCATTTATTATTTATTCAGTGCCCAACGTGTGCCGAAAAATATGAAGGTTGCTGTAGCGTGGCTTGCCAAGAAGAATCTAAACTGACTGAAGAAGAGCAGCGTAGCCGTCGTGCTGGGCGTGAAGTTAGTAATAAAATTTTTAATAAATCGCGCCATCGTTTATCTGCAGGTTTTATCAATCCAGAAAAATAGAATAAAAACACCGTATTACTTTATGATTTAATACGGTGTCTTATTTTTACCTTAATAGTTAAATTTATTATTAATATAAATATTTAAATATATTATAAATAAAAAATAATTCGATTCTATTTTTAACAAATACTTTTGCTGTGATATGTCTTTTATGAGAATAAACGGTACTATTACTAATACCTAATCGTTTAGAAATAACATGATTAGGGATCTCATTCATCCAGCTATTAATTATACACTGTTCTTGATAACTAAATACTGATGAATTTAACTCATGGGTTAACTGAGTAATATGTTCTATTTGAGACGAATCAAAAATCAGTTTATCCAGCGTTTTTTCAATAATATTTTTAGACATTAAGAAAAAGTTATCTTTTAATAACACTGGTTTATCAGTAAAAGGATAAGGGGCGTCAATATAAATATAAAAACGCGTATTTTGAGCCACCTTAAATAAAGATTGCAACCGTGGGCAAAAATCTGAATGATGACAATAATAAGTTAAATTTACCAAGATAATTGTAGGATTGTCATTCTCTACATATGCCGTTGCATCAGTAATGTTGTTGACGCTCACAAATTTAAGAGAGTCATTTTTTGATAAATATTCGGTAATACCAAGACGTGTGTAATAACACTCATCAATGATTAATATCTTCATTTGAACATCCTTGTCCTTTAATGGAGATTACAATAAATGGAATTTGATATTACTGTCAACTAAATAAAGACAAATATATGATTTATTATTTCTATGTGTTTTAAATTAATTTAATTCTATACAATTAATTCATTGATGTTTTAGTATTTAATCTGGCTAAGCAGAAAAAGGTAGTCTGTAAATTTAATGATTTTTAGTGAGGGAACGAATATAACTAGTGTTATTAATTATATTGCAATTAATTGTAATGGGTATTCATCACTTGAATACCCATTATTTTCGCTAGTGCTTTTTATGATCTAACTCATTATATTCACTGGATTCTATCTTATCGATTCCAGCCTGCAAAATATGAATAAGTTGTTTTGCTACATCGGTAGTAAGCCACATTGTTTTATCAATAGTCGCATTCTCTGCGGCTTCAGTATGACCTGAAAGATAGTGTAAACGTAACATCATAGCATTATAGGTGTCTACGGTACTGATATCCCAACCAACAACAGGATGAGTTTGAATAACATCATCTTTTCTATCCATAAAACCTCCTAATCATACTACGTGATAATTATTAATATCGTGAACTGACTAAGAGCGAGGCACTTATAACAATAAGTGATACCAGTATAGAGAGATTTCAATAATAGAAAAGAGAAAAATTTTATCTTTTAAGGGGAACCCTAGATTAGGACAGTAAAATTAGGAGAGCAAAAGCGATAGTAGAATAGCTGGAAATTAAACAGTGTTCGGAAATGAACACGGTAATACAGGAGTTTACCGACGATAGATAAATCGATCGCCGGCAGTCAAATAATTACTCTACGTTGCTGATTGTCCAGTGAATATCTTCGGCAGCCAGGAACGGGATCAGTTGGTCATCACCGCATTGAATAGATTCTACCGCAATGGTGGATTTTTTTTCTAATTTAACTCGACCATCATTGATTGGAAGGTTATAAAATTTAGGGCCATTGAGTGAACAGAATGCTTCAAAATGATTAAGTGCATTCATTTCTTCGAACACAGTCGCATAAGCAGCCAGTGCTGTAGGTGCATTAAAAACGCCAGCACAACCACAAGAAGACTCTTTACGGTGTTTAAGATGAGGTGCAGTATCGGTACCTAAGAAAAATCGATCACAACCACTGGTAACAGCATTACGTAAAGCTTCTTGATGGATATTACGCTTAAGGATAGGTAAGCAGAATAGATGAGGACGAATTCCGCCTACTAGCATATGGTTACGATTAAACATCAGATGCTGTGGCGTTAATGTAGCGGCAATATATTTATCTCCTGCCAGCACATATTCCGCAGCTTCTTTAGTCGTGATATGTTCAAACACAATTTTAAGCTGTGGAAACTGCTTTCTGACGGGTTCCATGACCTGTTCAATAAATAATGCTTCGCGATCAAAAATATCAATATGGCTTGCGGTGACTTCACCGTGCACTAAGAGTGGCATGCCTATTTTTTCCATCGCAGCTAGTGCGGGATAAATCCTTTTAATATCAGACACACCATGAGTAGAATTAGTGGTGGCATTGGCTGGGTAAAGTTTGCAAGCCGTAAACACGCCTTGCGTGAAACCGTCAATTAGCTCCTGTGGATCGGTATTATCAGTGAGGTAACAGGTCATCAATGGCGTAAAATTTTGACCTTGAGGCACGGCTTGTAGAATACGTGCGCGGTATTCTTTGGCTGCCTGAATTGTGGTGATGGGAGATGCCAAATTAGGCATCACAATTGCTCTGCCAAAAAATTGACTGGTATAAGGAACCACTGTTTTGAGCATCTCATCATCACGAAAGTGTACATGCCAATCGTCAGGACGGCGGATGGTTAAAGTCATTGCAGGGATAGTCATAGAACCGGCTCCATTATCAGAACAATAATTATAGGTGAGCAGGGTGCTCAGGCCGGGATAGGATGATAAATTGAAATAACTAAAATAGCTATTATTCTTTATAAAGAATAATGTGATCAATGAAAATATAGAATTAGTATATTATTGGAATATTTACAGTGAAAGTAGTAATTAAGGTACGTTAGATTAGAGAGTTTTAATGAAGAAAATATAATGATGCGTTTGAAGTGGCTCCTCCAACTGGACTCGAACCAGTGACATACGGATTAACAGTCCGCCGTTCTACCAACTGAACTATGGAGGAATTGCTTCAAAGCGAGAAGGATATTAACGTTCTCAGAATGGAAAGTCAAAGGAGAAAAAGAAAAAAAAGTGTGTTTGATGGTTTTCTGTTCTTATTGATTGTTGTTTGACCAAAATTAATCAATTAGCTAAGGACAGGTAAAAAGCGGCAGATATTTTTATTAGCTGGTTAAGTTAGATAGCAATGCTAAAATACCCAGCTAATTTATGGGAGAATATACGATATGGTTAGTTTTAAAATTAATGACATAAATCTATGTTTCAAAAGTTATAAAAAAATACAGTTAAAGTTAGTACGGTGCCGTTAGTACAAATAGCTATTAGGCTAAACGACAAATAGCAAAAAGCCCGCATAAAGCGGGCTTTTCTAAATCTGGCTCCTCCAACTGGACTCGAACCAGTGACATACGGATTAACAGTCCGCCGTTCTACCAACTGAACTATGGAGGAATTACTGTGTTCCTGAGAACGAGGCGAATATTAACGATCATCGCTTGGCTTGTAAAGCATTAAAATACAAAAAAATGCCGACTGGCTAATCAATGTTCAAAAAGATGATTTTTTGTGTATTTTCCATGAGGTTAGTGCAAAAAACACTCAATAAATATTATCACTATTTTTTGATAAGTAGATCATTCAATATTTGCCAGCAACATATATAAGTTAAAAACAACCAGAGAATAAGATCATTGAATTTAATCTCATGTTCGTACTATTTGCGAAGTTATATTGAATTTAAATAACGGTTTCCAGATTACAGGGAATAGTCTTACTGATGTCGGATAGATATGATTGGCTTAGGCTGAAAGAGGAAATTATTGGCTAGTATTGGGGCAATGACTATGGCTAGAAATGTATCTAATACAATAATAAATTGCAAAAAGCCCGCATAAAGCGGGCTTTTCTAAATCTGGCTCCTCCAACTGGACTCGAACCAGTGACATACGGATTAACAGTCCGCCGTTCTACCAACTGAACTATGGAGGAATTACTGTGTTCCTAAGAACGAGGCGAATATTAACGAGTTCGATGATTGCTGTCAACGATAAAAATAACTATTTTTTTTAACTGGCTATACAGTGTCCATTGTGGTTAACTTTTATTCTATTTCATTGAAAATTGGTGATTTTTACACCATGGATACGTGAGCTTCTGGTGTTGAGATTTCGGGATAGGCGATATGATAGATATCATAAAAAGATAATCCTCCCTTTAAAGCCTGTAAACGAATTATTTCTTGTTTCATCTGAGGATTAACTTCAGAAGAAGAAAGGATTTTATCCAAGCAGCTAGCAGAAATTATTTCATCAACAAACCACTCGCCATTATAGCAGACGCGTAAATCTAACACGCCGATATCTTCAAAACGATAAATTGGTTTAATATCAAACAATAGAATACCTGCCAGTAGGATAAACAGTACCGTAAAGCCAATTAGCCATGACAGTCCAAAATAAGGTGCATATAAAATCAAAAATGCTAAAGGTATATAAGCTAATAGCATACCTAAGCAGAGAATAGGGTGATTAACGATAAACTGGCTATTAAAGTAAGGCTTCCCGGTACGATGTTCTTTGTTATTTATATTATTTAGTTCGTCGGTTAAGATTGTTTGTATGCTATCCATAATATTTTACCCATTCTTTATAGCGCAATGTGTTTATATGTAATCAGGATATCATGAGGTTTATAAATTGTTATATATCAGTTGCAATTTTTATTGTACTCGATTGTATTATGTTGATTGCTTTTTCCTCAGTCATACTTATTTAGAAGTATGATGAATGTACGGCAGAAAACGATAGATAATAGAAGCTAATATGATGATTAGTTTATTGCAACCGAATATAGAATAAGATGTTTTTTATATAAGAATGTTTATAAAAGTGACTAAGGTTAAAGTTATTCATTTTTTTTTAATATTAATAATAAAAGTAGTTGCTATTATTCTTCACTCGTGAGTTAATAAGTTACGGCCTGAAAAACAGTCCTATTTGATGTACGATTACTGAGTTTAGTGTGTTGTATAAATGTTATCCTTGATAGCTTTTGACCGCTTCCTTCTTAGTGTTTTTTCGATTAAATAGTCGACTCTGGCCAGTATCTATGCCAAACGGCAAGTTTTTTTGATGTTATATAGGAAAAGTCAAATGTCTGACAAAATGAAAGGTCAAGTTAAGTGGTTCAACGAGTCTAAAGGCTTCGGTTTCATCACTCCAGCTGATGGTAGCAAAGACGTATTCGTCCACTTCTCTGCCATTCAAACCAATGGTTTTAAAACTCTGGCAGAAGGCCAGCAAGTTGAATTTTCAATTGAAAATGGCGCTAAAGGCCCAGCAGCTGCTAACGTAACTGCTATCTAAGCTCTGCTTCGATACTAATTTCTAAAGCCCGTCACTTTTTAGTGACGGGCTTTTTCGTTATGGCTAGAATATAATTTAGTTTATAAATTTTTCTCAGGGGTAAGCCAACAATGAAAATTAATGATCGTGTTTACGTTAAAAGCGATGGAGAACATATTCGCCAAGGCACCATACTGCTGATAGAGCCGTTTAGTGAAGGTAATATGTATTTAGTTTCGTTACCTGATTATCCCGGTGGCATTTGGTTTTTTAATGAAAAAGAAGGCAAAGAGGGCATTTTTGTTACGCCAATTGATAATGAAGTTGAATAAAAATTAGTGTCTATCGACGATTTTTAGCTTTACTTATGCTAAATCCGCTCATATACTTCAAGAAATTTTGTTTTGGAGAATAATACTTGGACAGTCAGAGTTGTCATATAACAGCTTATTTTTAAGGCAAGCCAGTAATTCTCTATTGATTTAACTGCTTGCCACTCGGCGGGCAGTACCTTTCTGAATCCCAGTAAGTACTCCCTAAAATATATATTCTATCTCTAATGATGGAGCTTATCTGCTATTGGTTTATTTGCAGTAAAGTTTTATGGGACGATTGTTATGCTGTGCTATATCCATACCAGTATCCACGCCAATATCTATACCAGCCATACCTTATTTCCTCCGGGCATTGACGCATAGCCACTGAATAATTTTATTTAGTTTTTGCTGTGTGCACAATTTTGCTGCACATGATTATTAATCCATTATTGGATGGAAAAGTCATGTTATTAACTCCATATATTTTAAATCTTATTGCTGCTATGTGTTTAGGCGCATTGATTGGGGCTGAGCGCCAATGGCGTCAGCGTATGGCGGGATTACGTACTAATGCGCTGGTAGCAACAGGCGCTGCGGTATTTATTTTAAGTTCAGTAACAACCTCACCGGACAGTCCAGGACGTATTGCTGCTCAAGTTGTTTCCGGAATTGGTTTTTTAGGGGCTGGAGTAATTATGCGAGAAGGCATGAATATTCGCGGTTTGAATACCGCTGCAACACTGTGGTGTTCTGCGGGAATTGGTGTGCTATGTGGTTTAAGTCAATATGGATTAGCCACTGCCGCGACGTTAATTATTTTATGCGCCAATATCTTATTACGTGAAGCAGCACAACGAATTAATAAACAACCAGTCCAGCAAGCTATTGATATAGAGCAATGTTACAAGATCCATGTTACTTGCCATCAGAATGATGAAATTTTAGTTAGAACTTTGATATTACAAGCTTTAAATGGACTACATATTCGATTACGTTCATTAAGCAGCAAAGATATGTTACAACCAGAGCGATTAGAGGTGAGAGCTGAAGTGCTTGCGACGCCTGCCGAGCAGAAGGAAATTGAAGCCTTAGTTTGTCGAATTAGTATTGAAAAAAGCGTCAGTGCGATTAACTGGAAAATCGCATCGGAGCTTCCTGCATAGAAATTATTTGTCCCATTAACAGGAGATTTAAATGGACGATCACCCTCCATCGAGGTGTATAAACAGCGCTATCTGACTGAATTATAGATGATATTTAAAGCTATTTTTCAGTCAGAGAGTAAAGCAATGACGTTACATTATGTTGATAATGTAAAAGCCTGAGTTTGAGATTATGACTGAAAAAAAAGCTAAAGAGCGTAGCTCAGCTAAACGCACCCGCAGATCATTCATTGTGGGAGAGCAAGCGATAAAAAGTTTAGAGCAAACACTCAACGACTATCATACTAATTTGTTGGGTTTAACTGATACAGATGCACTTGATCGGTTAATTTCGACTGGCGAAAATGAGGTTGCCCATGAAAAGGTTCCTCCTGCATGGAAACAATTTTTAGCGGCATTTAATAATCCATTTATTTATGTACTAATAATCTTAGCTGCTATCAGTTTTATTACTGATTATTATATTCCCTCATTAAGTAATGAAGATATTGATTTAACTGGGGTTATTATCATTATAACTATGGTGTGCCTCAGTGGATTATTGCGTTTTTGGCAGGAATATCGGACCAATAAAGCTGCTGAAGCATTAAAATCCATGGTAAGAACAACAGCGACAGTATTACGTCGAGAGAAAAACGCAGGTAAATCAATCCGTAAAGAAATCCCAATTAAATGCTTAGTGCCGGGGGATATCGTACTATTGTCTGCAGGAGATATGATCCCTGCTGATCTACGACTGATAGATTCTCGAGATTTATTTATTAGCCAAGCTATTTTAACTGGCGAATCTATCCCGATTGAAAAATATGATACTTTGGGTGAGATCAAAGCTAAAAATACAGAACCACTATCTCATGGTCAGTCTGAGTCTGAATTACTAGAATTATCAAATATTTGTCTGATGGGAACTAATGTAACTAGTGGTACTGCTCGAGGGATCGTGGTTGCAACGGGCGCTGATACTTATTTTGGTTCATTGGCTAAATCGATTATTGGAACTCGAGCACAAACGTCATTTGATCGTGGTGTTAATAGTGTAAGTTGGTTATTAATCCGTTTTATGATGATTATGGTACCGATTGTTTTGCTAATTAATGGTTTTACTAAAGGCGATTGGTTTGAGGCAACACTATTTTCATTAGCGGTTGCTGTTGGGTTGACACCTGAAATGCTGCCGATGATTGTTAGTTCAAACTTGGCTAAAGGTGCAATTGCGATGTCTAAACATAAAGTCATCGTTAAGCGATTGAATGCTATTCAAAATTTTGGAGCTATGGATGTATTGTGTACCGATAAAACGGGAACATTAACTCAAGATCGTATTATATTAGAGCATTATCTCGACAGCTTAGGCAATGAGAATCAGACTATTTTACATCTAGCATGGTTAAATAGTTTTCATCAAAGTGGCACAAAAAATATGATGGATCAGGCGATTATTCGCCGTGGACGAGGCAAAAAAGATATTGAAGCATTATTGCCAGCATATTATAAAATTGATGAGTTACCTTTTGATTTTATTCGTCGCAGATTATCGGTTACCGTCAGTACGGGAGAAGGGAAAAACTTATTAATATGTAAAGGTGCTGCGGAAGAAATGCTATCCGTTTGCCAAACTTATTCCATGAATGGTGAATGTCGAATGCTTGATAAACAAGCTAAGATGGACATTATGGCATTAGTTAATCGTTATAATCGTGATGGGTTTAGAGTGTTATTATTAGCTACACGTCCGATGTCTAACGAGGAGATAAAATTACCGCTTACGGTAAATTCAGAACAGCATCTTGAATTACAAGGCATATTAACTTTTCTTGATCCAGCCAAAGAAAGTGCTATTTCTGCAATTGCAGCCCTACGTGAAAATGGAGTCATGGTAAAAGTCTTTACAGGAGATAATGCAGTAATTACTGAAAAAATTTGTAGTGATGTAGGTATTAATGTTGGCGTTATTCTAACTGGTTCAGAAATAGCAGATATGCCTGATGAGGAATTAAGTCAAAAAGTCGAGCAACATAGCGTTTTTTGTAAATTAACCCCATTGCAAAAATCGAGATTATTAAAATTATTACAAGCTAATGGCCATACTGTCGGTTTTTTAGGAGATGGAATAAATGATGCTCCTGCATTAAGAGATGCAGATGTGGGTATTTCAGTGGATACAGCAACGGATATTGCTAAAGAATCAGCAGATATTATTTTATTAGAAAAAGATTTAATGGTATTAGAGCAGGGGGTAATTAAAGGAAGGGAAACTTTCGGTAATATTATTAAATATCTCAATATGACGGCCAGTTCAAATTTTGGTAATGTATTTTCTGTATTAATAGCGAGTGCCTTTATTCCATTTTTACCGATGCTAGCTATTCAATTATTAGTCCAGAATTTACTATATGATATTTCTCAATTGTCATTACCATGGGATAAAATGGATAAAGAATTTTTAAAACGTCCACGTAAGTGGGATTCTAAAAATATTGGCCGCTTTATGCTATGGATTGGACCAACCTCATCTATTTTTGATATTACAACGTTTGGGTTAATGTGGTATATTTTTCAAGCTAATACTCTGGCTGGGGAATCATTATTTCAGTCAGGTTGGTTTGTTGAAGGATTATTATCTCAAACATTAGTTGTACATATGTTGAGAACTCAAAAAATACCCTTTATTCAAAGTACTGCTGCATGGCCTGTGTTATTAACGACCATAATAATCGTTACTTTAGGGATATATTTACCTTTCTCTCCATTTGGTCCATTGATTGGTTTACAGCCTTTACCATTAAGTTATTTTCCATGGTTAATATTGACATTAGTCAGCTATTGTCTAGTTGCTCAATTAATGAAACGTTATTATATAAAACGATTTAACGCCTGGTTGTAAAATACACAAAAAGCAGCGATTACGCTGCTTTTTTTTGTGTTTAATTATATTGTTTAGCTAAGTTCTTTTTTTACATTTTAGATATCGATAATAATAAAACATTTAACGATATACTTCATACAAAAAAGAGTTGTTTTTATCTATGGAGTATTTAATAGTAAATAATTATCTATAAGATTTAATAATAAATGACGACTATTTTTGATATAAAATCCGCCCTTAATTAACTAGCCTATAGTCATTGATTTATAAAGCTAATATTGTGGGGTTTTACTATATTTAAAAATAATAAAGACATTTAATTTAAATTAGAGAATTAATATTTTTGATAAATAAAAACCCATTTTTTAATAAGAGAAAAACAATGAATACTGCAGAGCTTCTTAAACAAATTTATGATATGAATTTATCCTATTTACTTTTAGCACAACAATTGATTAAAGATGAAAAATCATCAGCTATGTTTAGGTTAGGCGTTTCAGATACTATGGCCGCTACATTATCAAACTTATCTTTAAGTCAATTAATTAAACTAGCAGAAACTAACCAATTTATTTGTCAGTTACGATTTGCTAGCAATGAATTAATTGAAAAATTAACTAAAGATTCAAGAGTAGACGATTTACAGCAAATTCATACCGGTATTTTATTATCAACAACTTTACATCATGATTTATTGAAAATAAAAACAGCAAATAAAAAGCGAGCATAAAGTGGTAGTAAAAAGTATTGTTCAAGAAGCTAAAGATATCACCTTAGCAATAGATCTAATTAAGTTAGGTGCTAGATTACAAATGCTAGAGAGTGAAACACAAATAAGTCGTGGAAGGCTGATTAAATTATACAAAGAATTAAAAGGTTATCCGCCACCAAAAGGAATGTTACCTTTTTCTACAGATTGGTTTATGACTTGGGAGCATAATATTCATTCCTCGATGTTTTATAATATTTATTATTATTTAACTCATAGTGCAAAGGAAACTGGTATTGATGCAGTGATCAAATCATTCAAACTTTATTTGGAACAATGCCCTGCAGTTGAAGGTGAAGAACCTATTTTAGGTTTAACTCGTGCATGGACATTAATTCGTTTTATTGACAGCAATTTATTACAGTTATCAGCTTGCCGTTGTTGTAAAGGGCATTTTGTTACTTATGCGCATCAACCTATTAATAGCTTTATTTGTAGTTTATGTCAGCCACCGTCACGAGCGATAAAAAGACGTAAACATTCGCATAATATTGCCGATGTTGATCTACAGGTACTGAATTTCTCTTCTCAATATACGATGTAAAAAGACAGTGTACAGGAATGATGAGCATTCCCGATAATTCAGGCCTATCCCGTCATTTATGTTTTATAAGGAATGTCATGTGTTTGTATTTTTAGGCTATTTATGTGTAGTTGGTGCTGTTATTGGCGGATATACACTTGTCGGCGGACATTTAGCAGCATTATATCAGCCTGCCGAATTTTTAATTATTTTAGGTGCAGGTATTGGCGGCTTTTTGGTGGCAAATAATGGGCGGGCAATAAAAGCAACGGTCAAAATTCTCCCTAAACTTATTGCTAATTCTAATTACAATAAAGCCTTATATATGGACTTAATGGCTTTACAATTTAGAGTTATGACTAAAGTACGTATTTCTGGTGCTATATCATTAGAAAAAGAAATTGATGATCCTAAAAATAGTGAAATATTTTCACATTATCCTCGATTACTTAATGATCAAAATTTGATGACATTCTTATTAGATTATTTACGTTTAATTGTCACTGGAAATATGAATGTTCATGAAATAGAAGCATTAATGGATGAAGAAATTGATACGTTTGAACGTGAAAGTGATATTCCTGCAACGAGCTTAGCCATGTTAGGAGATTCATTACCAGCATTTGGTATTGTGGCCGCGGTTATGGGCGTTGTGCATGCGCTAGGTTCGGCGGATCAATCCGCGGTAGAATTAGGTATTCTAATTGGTAATGCAATGGTTGGAACCTTTGTCGGGATCTTATTAGCTTATGGATTTGTATCACCATTATCTAATTTAGTGCGCCAAAAAAGTCATTTACAAATAAAAATGATGGAGTGTATTAAAGTGACATTGCTGTCTTATCTTTCTGGATATGCACCACAAATAGCCGTGGAGTTTGGTCGGAAGACGTTATTTTCAGATGATAGACCTTCATTCAGTGAATTAGAAGAGCATGTCAGAAAAGTAAAAGTTTCTTCTTCTGCCAATAATTCTTAAGATTGATACCGATGAAAAATAATAAACCAACAATTATTATAAAAAAAAGGAAATCGCGCGGAGGCCATGGTGGTCATCATGGAGGCTCGTGGAAAATTGCGTATGCTGATTTTATGACCGCAATGATGTCTTTTTTTCTTGTCATGTGGATTATTTCAATTTCTAGCCCGCAAGAAATAAAAATGTTAGCCGAATACTTTCGTATACCAATTAATGCCTCAATCCATGATGGGCAACAAATGGGTGATACTGAAAATTTTATTCCTAATGAGATTAAAGGTGATTTTTATCAAACGATGGAAGATTTTTGGGCTAATAACGAAGGTGTTCCTGATGATGAAGAAGAACGTTTTCATAAATTACAGAATGATTTAGAGTCAATCATTGATATTGATCCGCGCTTAAAAGAGATGAAACAAAATCTGCTGATTGAGTTAACTGAGGATGGGCTACAGATCCAAATTACTGATGGTAAAAATAGACCGATGTTTGCTTCTGGTAGCGCATCATTAGATATTAAAATGCAGAAAACGTTGTATGCACTTGCTCCGGTCATTAACAGCTATCCTAATCGTGTAAGTATTTCTGGGCATACGGATAACCGACCTTTTTCTAATATACGTGGATTATACAGTAACTGGGAACTTTCAGCCGATCGAGCAAATACTACGCGTCGAGCGTTAATTAAGGCTGGCGTCGATGATGTAAAAATATTACAGGTAATAGGTATGGCATCGACGTTACCTATTAGCGCAGATGGTGGGGCTGCGGAAAACCGTAGAATTACGATTATTGTATTAAATAAAGAGACTGAAGAGCATATTTTAAAGCGACAAATAGCCATACAAAAAAAGAATACTATTTAATCAAAAAATTGAACCAGAAATAAAAATATACCCGGAATAGTTTAATTTGCAGGTTAATTCCTCTTTTTTACTATTTCGGGTATTAATTATCGCTGACTGATATCTTATTGAGCGCCTTCTATAGCAGCTTTCAATTGTTTCATTGTATCGATACCTTTTTGACATTCTACATCTTGCTGATCCTTCGGTAATGCAGCAATCTGTTTTTTACCTTCATTTAATTGTTCTTGCATTGCGTCTAGCTGAGCTTTCGTCCGTGGGTCTTCAGAGGCTTTAGAGATCATTAAATCGACATCATTGAAATAAGTATTACAGGTCTCAGTTGCGCCCGCAATTTGCGATTTATTTTCTTCTTCTGAACATGCGGTAATGGTCAGTGCTAATAAACCTAAACCACAAGCTAATAGTACTTTTTTCATAATGTATCCTATTTTTAAACTGTTATTTATATACTTCTATCAAGTATATAAGTGTTATGAACAGGATGAAACGTTAATAAATCCTAAATCATCTATTTATTAGGTGAAAAATAAAGCACGATATTTAAATTCTCTATTTTTATTTTTAATAACAAAAAAATGAGATTAAATAGGCTTAATTTTTTCATTAGGCTAAATTAATCCTTTAATATGTTATTTTTTGTTATCAAAACTTATTCTTAATTCTCAATAATTGAAGATGCTAATAAACCCTATTTTATGCATTTTTTCCTGTCTTTGATCTAACTGATTTATGTGATCCTTACACGCCTAATGGTTAAATTTAGTCGGTAACATAGTGATATGTCAGAAAATAGTGATGTAGAAAAAACAGAAGAACCGACCCCCCAACGGAAAGAAAAAGCACGAGATGACGGGCAAGTTTTACGCTCACGAGAGCTGAGCTCTTTTTTGATGATGTTGAGCGGTGGTGCTTTTTTTTGGATCGGAGGAGATTATCTCATTGATCAATTATGGATTGTATTAGCCGAAAATTTGGTTTTTCAACGTGAAATTTTAGTTCATTCTGATTTGTTACCGCAAAAAATTAAGCATGGTTTAGAACATACAATGAAAGGATTATTACCGATTGTAGGTGGTTTAATGATTATTGCCTTTATTGGACCTGCATTATATGGCGGTATTTCATTACCTAAAAAACCGCTTAAATTTGATTTAAAAAAATTAAATCCATTATCAGGATTAAAGCGAATGTTTAGCCAAAATATGTTGGCTGAATTATTTAAAAATATATTAAAGGTTAGTTTAGTTCTAACTGCCCTATATTTTATTATTATTTATAATTTCTCAGCGATTAATCAACTTGTTACTCGACCTTTGCAATTAGCATTATCATCTGGTTTTAGCATGGTGCTTTTAATGGTATTCATGGTTATTTTTATTACTGTCCCGATGATTGGTTTTGATGTTTATAACCAATTTAGAACGCATATGAAAAAACTACGGATGAGTAAACAAGAAATAAAAGATGAATATAAACAGAGCGAGGGTGACCCGCAAATTAAAGCCAGACTACGTCAACAACAAAAGGAAATGTCACGGCGGCGTATGATGTCAAATATTTCACAAGCTGATGTCATTGTGACCAATCCGACTCATTATGCGGTGGCATTACAATATGATCGCCAAAAAATGAAAGCGCCAAAAGTTCTGGCAAAAGGACGAGGCCTGATGGCAATAAATATTAAACAGCGAGCCGCAGAACATCAGATCCCTGTATTAGAAGCACCGTCTTTAGCGCGTGCATTATATCGGCACAGCGAAATTGATCAGGTAATCCCAACAGAGTTATATGCCGCAGTGGCTGAGGTTTTGGCCTGGATATATCAATTAAAACATTGGAAACGGCGTGGAGGATTAAAACCTCAGCAGCCTATTAATTTACCGGTGCCTCGCGCACTGGATTTTGCAGAAGAGAAAAATACACATGGTTAACCAGACCTCGCGATGGTCATTACCTGGCGCAATATCAAAAAAACGGTGGCAAATATTAGCCGGACCGGTACTTATTTTATTGATTTTATCAATGATGATCTTACCGCTCCCGCCTATTTTATTAGATTTCTTTTTTACTTTTAATATAGCGCTGTCAATTATGGTGTTATTAGTGGCTATGTTTACTAAAAGCACCTTGGAATTTGCCGCGTTTCCGACCATTTTATTATTTTCAACGTTACTGCGCCTCTCTCTAAATATTGCGTCTACTAGGATTATTTTGATGGATGGACATACTGGAGGCGGTGCAGCGGGAAAAGTTGTTGAGGCATTTGCTTCTTTTCTGGTGGGGGGAAACTTTGCTATTGGGATCATCGTTTTTATTATTCTTATTGTGATTAATTTCATGGTAATAACTAAAGGAGCAGGACGTATTGCCGAAGTTGGTGCACGTTTTGTTCTCGATGGAATGCCCGGAAAGCAGATGGCGATTGATGCTGATTTGAATGCCGGAGTCATTGATGAACATGAAGCTAAAACTCGTCGCAAGGAAGTAACCCAAGAATCTGATTTTTATGGTTCGATGGACGGCGCCAGTAAATTTGTCCGCGGTGATGCTCTGGCTGGATTACTGATTATGGCGATTAATATTATTGGTGGCTTAGTAATAGGTATGGCGCAGCACGATATGGCGGCGGGCGATGCAGCAAGTGCCTATACTCTGCTGACCATTGGTGATGGCCTAGTAGCACAGATCCCAGCATTGATTATTTCCACCGCTGCCGGAGTCATTGTAACTCGAGTTGCGACAGATCAAGATGTTGGTGAACAGATGGTAAGCCAACTATTTGATAATCCTAAAGTATTAATGCTTACTGCTGGCGTTTTAGGCATGCTAGGCTTAGTCCCGGGTATGCCGAATACTATTTTCTTACTATTTACTGCGGTACTTGGTTTTTTAGGTTGGAGACTATTTAAACGTGGACAACAATCCTCGCAAGCTGATGATTTTGAACAACCTACTCTTGAATCTGCCTATAAGCCAACAGAAGCCAGTTGGGATGATGTGCAACCTGAAGATCCTCTGGCGCTTGAAATTGGTTTTCGTCTAATATCTTTAGTTGATCAAGCCCAAGGCGGCGAATTATTAAATCGAATTGGTGGTATTCGTAAAAAATTCGCCAAAGAAATGGGGTTTTTACCTTCAGTTGTGCATATTAGTGACAGTATGTCATTGAGCCCGGAAGGTTATCGAATTTTAATTAAAGGTGCAGAAGTCGGGCGAGGTTTATCCTATCCGGGAAAATGGATGGCAATTAATCCCGGTGGTGCCGAAGCTGAGCTAGAGGGAATAGCAACGGAAGAACCCGCATTTGGTTTACCTGCTGTGTGGATTGATGAAGCTCAAAAAGAGGAAGCACAAGTCTTTGGCTATACCGTGGTCGCCGCTAGTACAGTAATAGCGACACATTTTAATCATCTGTTAAATTTACATGCCAGCGAATTATTTAGTCGCCAAGAAGCACAACAATTATTTGAGCAGATAAGTAAAACCTTGCCGAAACTGACTCAAGATTTTATGCCTGATATTATTTCGTTAACTTTATTCCATAAAGTATTGCAAAATTTATTAAATGAGCAAATTCCTATTCGCGATATGCGGACCATTATTGATACATTATCGGAATATGCACCAGAGCAGAAAGATGTTAATGAATTAACGGCGATTGTACGCGTTGCATTAAATCGGGCAATTACTCAGAAGTATTTTTCTGATAGTAAAGAATTACAATTAATAGGTTTAGGGCAGGGAATTGAAAATATGTTAATGCAGGCATTCCAATCCGGTAGCAGTATTGAACCGGGATTAGCCGAAACTTTAGAGCAGCAAGCATTAGCCGCGATGCAACAGCAGCAATTAGCCGGTTTACCAACAGTATTAGTAGTTAATCATCCATTGAGATCATTACTTTCGCGTTTTTTACGCCGTACATTGCCTCAGTTAACGGTATTATCGAGTCTCGAATTGGTGAATGATCGTCGAGTGCAAGTGACGGCACAAATCGGTAATTGAGAGTTATTTAAATTAAGATAATGGCTAAATAACTTTCGTTTTAAAAATAAATTATTAATTAGTATATAGATAATTAAATAATTATTGTCGTGATCTAACTATAAATAGCTTATTTTAAGGTAAGCTAGATTAGTCCCGTTCATTCGGATATCGCTCAGCAGATCGATAAGCGGATTAGCGGGAATTTTTTTATCAAACACAGATACTGGTTGTTTTTTGCTCAATAATGGATAGGCTGCATGGGGATGCTGTTACAGTAAGTTATCCACAGCCCTTTCGAGGAATTATCCACAGAAATTGTGAGCTATTTCTTTTGAGCAAGGATTTTAGGCGGATGTATAGGAAAAGCTAAAGCAATCGATTGTCTGAGATGATATTTACCTACGATACGGATAAATGGTATCTAGTAGCCATCATTAGAATTTAGAAAAGTGAATAATATCAATAGATAATAAAGTTTTCTCTTGTTGTCAGCTAATAAGTTAGGTTACGTTTTATTAAACAAGTCAATGACCACTTATATAATATAAGCGGCTATTGAGTGTATATTTTAATTTTTAGCTAAATTTATGGATTAATTATTACTGAATTATTTAATAAATAAGATGAGTTATACTTTAGATTCATAACGTTTGTGGATAAGTGGTTGAGTATAACCTTGTTCACCATAATATTCAGGCAAATAATGAGGAGCTAAAAAATCAAGTTTATATTGATTAAGCATCATTCTAGCTTCGAGTAATAGGCCATTATGATGATTTGTTGTTTGTAATCGAGTTAATTTATTTTGTAGCTGCTGTTTGATTATCGTTTCTTTGCTGCTTGAATCCGTAGGAATTAATTGAGCTTGTTTTAAACGATATTGAATAGTTTCTATCAGACGACGTTTTTTTTCAGCAATAGATTGCAGTGAACTGGGGGTTAAATGCGCTTGCGAGAGAAGTGTGTTTTCTTGCAATAATACCGCCTCTAATTGCCCCAGATCTTCGGTGAGTGATTGGTGAAACGAAAGAAAATCATTATTCATCGATTTATTTATTTATTTATTTATTTTAAGATCTAAAATAGTTTGATTAATTAATTTATCTGCAATTTTTTCTGCTTGGATAGTAAAACTGCCATTATTAATCGCCTGCTTAATACGCTCTATTTTTTGTTGATTAATATCTTGTGAATCTTGCTGTAAGTGACGTGCATCCTCAGTAATAAAAACCGAGTTTTCTTGTTTGAGGTTTTTCACTTCAGGCTGAAATTCGCGTACGGTCGCGACTTTATTGCGTTGCTCATCAGGCTGATAGCTTTTGATAGATGACGCTGAGGTCAGTGAGTTTGTTTTGTTAATTGTCATAGTAATATCCCTGTTATCATATGATATAAATTGCTACATCTAGATTAACGGCAGAGAAAATCTAAACTTTAGTCTAGCAGGGATAAAATAGTTGCCATGCCCTGATGGCTAGCTATAGCGGTGATTATACGGCCGTTATTCATACGAACCCTTACGCTTTGTCCTGTGGTCGCATTATTTAGCGCTTGTCCTGTCGCATTAATTTGAAATTGTTGGCCTGATGTACTTACGGTGATGGTTTGTCCTGCTTGAATAAGCCAAGGTTTTCTGAGCATGGTATGCGTTATTGGGCTATCTTGGGATAATGAGTATAAGCTTACCTGGCCATCCCAAGCCGATTTTTGGCGTATGACCCCGCTGGGTAATCGATTGATTAATCCTCTTTTTTTGGTCAGCATCGTGATTTTTAACACGCTATTCTTCGCCACTTTCTGTTTAGTTACCCAATATCCCCCTGTGACTTGTACTTCAATTTGAAGATAATATTTTTTTTCATTACAGCGAACAGGTAAAGTTAATTTTCCCCAAGGTATTTTATAGAAAGTGCGTTCTATAAAAAATCTATTGCAGTGGTTAGGAAATCCCTGTGAATTATTGATATGAATCTTAACTGAATCTTGCGCTAGATTTAATTGTTCAAAATATTCGGTAGCTAAATCTTTCAGCGAGTTATTTTTTAAATAATCGCTGTTTAACACACTTTCTTGGGCATAAATATCTGTGGTTAAAACCAGCAAACAAAATGAGACTAATTTAATCAATATTCTCTCCGAGAGCTTATTTTTTCATGATATTTATCATATTAAAGTTTACGTTTTTTTCTTTTTCTAAATAGTGATAAATAAGCCCAATTATCATTCTTTTTCTATCATTTACTATTTTTTATTCGCGCTAAGCTAACGCCAAATTAAATTCAACTCATCTAAGAGCTGGTTATGCTGCACTATTATTTTACTATCATTTTACTATCAAATAGTTCGGAACAAATAGTTCAGAGCAAATAGTTTGAAGCAAATAGCCCAGATAGTGAGCCCTTAGAAAATATAACAAACATTATTTTTGCTGACTTCTTAATCTATGAGTCAGGTTAAATATATGTAAGGAAGATGATGCTCGATAAACTCGATGGGATGCTTGGTTTTCAGCAACGAGCTGTTGCATTAAGGCATCAACGCCAAACTATATTGGCAGCCAATATTGCTAATGCGGATACGCCTGGTTATCAGGCGCGCGATATTAATTTTAGTCAACAGTTACAAAATAAACTGCAGGCTGGTGCCGCTAAATCGCTGACGTTAGCGGTGACTTCGTCTCAGCATTTAGCCTCGGCACCGATGTCACCATTAGAAATGGATTTGCTGTATCGCGTGCCTTATCAAGCTTCTTTAGACGGCAATACCGTGGAAATGGATATTGAAAAAAGTAATTTCGCAGATAACACACTGAAATATCAGGCAAGTTTTACTATGCTTAATGGTCAAGTTAAAAAAATGTTAGCGGTTTTACAATAGGATAAAATGATGGCTTTATTATCAATTCTCGATATTAGTAGTTCGGCTTTAGTGGCGCAATCTCAACGCTTAAATATTAGCGCAAGTAATATGGCGAATGCCGAGAGTGTTGCCGATATGAACGGCAATCCTTATCAGGCCAGACAAGCAGTTTTTCAAGTTAAGCCTGATTATCAGGGCCATATTGGTGGTGTCGAAGTTAAACAGATTATCCGTGATGCTTCACCTTTTCGATTGGAATATCAGCCGGGACATCCATTTGCAGATGCTAATGGCTACTTACGCAAATCTAACGTTGATGTCGCGGCCGAAATGATTAATACCATATCTGCCTCCAGAAGTTATCAAGCCAATATTGAAGTGATGAACACGTCTAAATCGTTATTGCAAAAAACGTTAACGTTGGGGCAATAAGGGAAAAATATGGGATTTGCTGCAAGTATTAATGAAGTACGAAGCAATGGGCATATTGGCGAGTCAACTCAAAATAATAAAGCCGTAAAAGAAGAATCTCTTGAGCAGAATTTTCTCAATATGTTATTGACCCAATTAAAAAACCAAGACCCCACTAATCCTATGCAAAATCATGAGATGACCTCTCAGATTGCGCAAATTAAAACGGTTCAGGGCATTGAAAGTTTAAATCAGACAGTTAATAACTTAGCCGGAAAAATAGAGTCGAAAAAGTATTTGGATGCTATCGCCTTAAAAGACAAAGACGTAATGTTTAGAGGAAACAGTATCACCTTAGGGCAGATGACTGCCGAGGGTCGAGACAATACTCTATCTCAGCCTTTTGGTTTCGAACTGTTTTCTCCCGCCCAACAGATTATGCTCACTATTGAAGATAAACAAGGAAATGTAGTTCAGCATATTGAAGAAGACCTTCCTATGAGCGCAGGTGTTTATCATTATCGCTGGAATGGCCAAGGACTTGATGGCAGCGTACATCCACCGGGTAAATATACTTTTTCAATTACGGCTAAAAATGAAAATGGCGTCATTGCAACGGTTCCATTAATGCATGGCAGAGTCAGTTCCGTCAGTAATAACGCGCAGGGCACACAATTAGCCGTGGGCTTTAATAAAACTATCTCATTGGATGAAGTCCGAGAGATCTTATAACTGAATATTAACATAAGGAAAATGTATGGCTTTTTCTCAGGCAATTAGTGGATTAAATGCGGCGTCCAGCCATTTAGATGTGATTGGTAATAATATTGCCAACTCAGGGACTTTTGGCTTTAAAAGTGGTTCTGCTACTTTTGCCGATATGATGGCCGGTTCAGGGGCTGGGCTTGGGGTTAAATTGGCAGGTATTGGGCAAAATTTTAACGACGGTATAGTTACTGGAACCGGTAAACCGACTGATTTGGCTATTTCAGGTAACGGCTTTTTCCGTATGGAACACTCGAATGGGAATGTATTTTATTCGCGTAATGGACAATTGACCAAAGATACTGCTGGTTATTTAACCAATGTTCAAGGCTTGAGACTCTCTGGGTATCCGGCGACAGAAATAAACGGCGTGATGACGTTACAAAAAGGAGCTGCGCCCACTGCGATTAAGATCCCAGCAGAGATGATGAATGCGAAAGCCACGGATAAAATTGCGCTATCTGTAAATTTAAATTCCAGTGAAACCGCAATTGATAATAGCGCAATACCTTTTAGTACCGCAAATACTGACAGCTATAACTATTCTACACCGATGACGACTTATGACAGCTTGGGCAATAAGCGCGATCTACAAGCTTATTTTGCACGTCGTCCAGCGACAGCCGCGAGTAGTGAAACTAAGTGGAATGTTTATGTGGTTGATCCCGCTAGCAGCGCAGCACCGACAGCCAGCGAATTATATTTTAATCAGCAAGGCAGATTAGTTAGCGGCAAGCCAAGTTCCATGGATTTCACTTTGGAAGGTAATAATGGCTCTGCAACTAATCAAATTAATATTAATTTTGCTAATACGGTGCAGCAACGGGTTAATGCTTCCAATGTTAATAGTTGCACGCCAAACGGTTACTTAGCCGGTCAATTTAACTCTTTTGCTATTGAGCCGGACGGCAGCATCGTAGCGAAATATTCTAATTCAGAAAAACAGATTTTGGGGCAAGTTGTATTGGCTAATTTTGCTAACCCGAATGGATTGGAATCTAAAGGTGAGAATGTCTGGTCTGAAACCGGTGTTTCTGGCGGCCCGTTGATTGGTTCGGCGGGAACGGGATCACTGGGTAGTTTGACCTCAAGCGCTTTGGAAGCGTCGAACGTAGATATGGGCAAAGAGTTAGTAACTATGATAGTGGCTCAACGTAATTATCAATCGAACGCGCAAACTATTAAAACCCAAGACCAAATGTTACAGACCTTAGTCAGTCTGCGTTAATCAGGTAGGTAATTGATGGATCGTGTAATTTATACCGCGATGGGCGGTGTACAGCAGGCATTATCTGCTCAAGCTATTGTGGGTAATAATTTAGCCAATGTCTCAACGAATGGATTTAAAGCGCAATTAGCTGCCGCGCGTACGGTTGAAGTCACCGATCCTCACGGGCAAGCCACGCGAATGTTTCCATTAAGTTCGACACCGGGCAGCGATAATCGCGCGGGGCCGATTAATTTTACTGCGCGCTCATTAGATGTTGCGCTCAGTGATGGAGGTTATTTACTAGTACAACTTGAAAATGGCCAGCAAGCGTTAACCCGCAATGGCAATATTCAAGTCTCCGCTGAGGGGCAACTGACCATTAATGGTCGCCCGGTGATGGGGGGGGTGCTGAAATTCAAACACCGCCAAATGCGCAATTATCCATTGCGTCGGATGGCACAATAACCGGTTTTTTACCCACTGAGCCGCCAACAAAACTAACTCAGATTGGCAAGTTGCGTTTAGTAACTGCGAATTCTGAAGATTTGGTACGTAGTGATCAGGGGCTATTTACACTGTCACCGGCAGCGTTAGCCCGAGGTGCACAGATTGAAGACAGCAATAAAATCAAACTGGTAAGTGGCGCATTAGAAGGCAGTAATGTAAATGCGGCTGAAGCTATGGTTGCCATGATAAGTAATGCACGGGCATTTGAGATGCAAATGAAAGTAATTAATAGCGCAAATGAAAACGCACAGCGTAGCCATCAATTATTATCAATAAACTAATTACTACAAGCAAATTATAGCGTTAATTAATTAGCTAAAATATAGGAAGTAAAATAATGATCCGTTCATTATGGATTGCTAAAACCGGTCTTGATGCTCAACAGACCAATATGGATGTGATTGCCAATAATTTGGCTAACGTAAATACCACCGGATTTAAACGTCAAAGAGCGGTGTTTGAAGATTTAATGTATCAAACCGTTCGCCAACCGGGGGCGTTATCGTCGGAGCAAACTACTTTACCATCGGGATTGCAAATCGGTACGGGGGTCAGAACTACCGCGACTGAACGTGTTCATAGCCAAGGGAATTTATCTCAAACTGATAAATCCACCGATATCGCGATTAAAGGTGATGGTTATTTTCATATTCAACTGCCTGATGGTTCTGATGCTTATACTCGTGATGGATCGTTTCAGATTGACCAAAATAGTCAATTAGTGACTGCCAGTGGTTTTGTGATCACACCGGCAATGGTTATCCCTGATGGTGCTGATAAAGTTGAAATTAGCCGTGATGGAATTGTTAGTGCTACCTTAGCTGGCAGCTCTGCCTCTCAGCAAATTGGTCAATTGACATTGACGACATTTGTTAATGACGCCGGTTTAGAAAGTATGGGTGAAAATATGTACCTGGAAACTAACAGTTCAGGTGCACCAGTTGAAAATTCCCCGGGCATTAATGGCTCAGGGTTTCTCTACCAAGGTTATGTTGAGACATCGAATGTTAATGTAGCACAAGAATTGGTTAGTATGATCCAAACTCAGCGTGCATATGAAATAAATAGCAAAGCGATTACAACGTCAGATCAGATGTTGCAGAAGTTAACCCAGCTATAAATTCATTCCCTCTAATTTTGAAAAAAAGTGGCTAAGAGTGTACTGCGGTTATTATCTGAATAACCGTTGCACTCTTTTTGCTTATATTAAGGAAAGATTACTGCAATGTGGCGTTTTATTATTCTCATTATGGTTATAACAGCGGGGGGATGTGCGTATATCCCTAAAAAGGCATTGGTTAATGGCCCAACTTCCGCTCAACCAGCGGCAGCGATAGAGCATATTAATACCGGTGCAATTTATCAATTAAGTCAGCCTGTTTATTATGCTTATCAACCTTTATTTGAAGATAGGCGACCCCGGAATGTCGGCGACACGTTGACGATTACGTTACAAGAAGATGTCAGTGCTAGCAAAAATTCGTCGGCCAATGCGGGGAGAAACGGTAAAAGCAGCTTTAGTGCCGGGATTACGCCTAAGTTTCTAAAAAAATTAATTGCAGGCGATACGGTCGATATGTCGATGGAAGGGCAAAGTGAGTTCGGAGGCAAAGGAGGCGCTAATGCCAAAAATACTTTTAAAGGCACAATTACGGTTACGGTGATCCAATTATTGGCTAACGGTAATTTACGCGTGGTGGGTGAAAAGCAGATTGCGATTAATCAAGGAACCGAATATATCCGTTTTTCGGGCGTGGTGAATCCAAGAACCATCAATGGAAATAATACGGTGAACTCGATGCAGGTTGCAGATGCGCGCATCGAGTATGTTGGTGATGGCTATATTAATGAAGCGCAAAATATGGGTTGGCTACAGCGTTTCTTTTTAAATGTTTCTCCTTTCTAATTAGGAAATCTCTATGCGTAGCTTTGCGATTTTATCGACGCGAAATGGTGTAGTTTCATATTTGCGACTGTTATTGTGCAGCATATTATTTTTTGTGCCACTGAATTTACACGCTGAGCGTATTCGTGATTTATCCTCATTACAGGGTATCCGTGATAACGCCTTAATTGGTTATGGGCTAGTTGTGGGGCTAGATGGCACGGGCGACCAAACCATGCAGACCCCTTTTACCACCCAAAGTATGAGTAATATGTTGTCTCAATTGGGTATTACTGTCCCGACGGGAACCAATATGCAGCTTAAAAATGTCGCGGCAGTCATGATTACAGCTAAATTACCTCCATTTGGACGTACTGGGCAAACCGTTGATATTGTGGTTTCTTCTTTAGGAAATGCGAAGAGCTTACGTGGCGGAACCTTATTAATGACTCCACTTAAAGGCGCTGATAATCAAGTTTATGCGATGGCACAAGGTAATATTATTGTTGGCGGTATCGGTGCGGAATCAGGGAAAAATAGCGTAAAAATCAATCAGCTTGCAGGTGGGCGAATTTCTAATGGCGCAGTGATTGAACGTGAAGTTGCGATGTCGGTTACAGATAAAGAGTTTCTTAATTTGCAACTCAATGAAGATAACTTCACTCAGGCACAAAATATTACTGATAGTATTAATCGCCTCAAAGGCCATGGCATTGCTACCGCCTTAGATGCCCGCACGATTAAATTACAATTGCCATTACGTGATAGCGATAGAGTGAGATTTATTGCACAAATTCAAGATATTAAAGTGCCAACGGCTATTCAAGATGCCAAAGTTATTCTGAATGCTCGTACCGGGGCTGTGGTCATGAATCAACATGTTACCTTAGAAAGCTGTGCCATTGCGCAAGGTAATTTATCGGTCACTGTCGACAGTCAAATTGAGGTTAGTCAGCCAACTGCACCTCTAGCAGGTGGGAGTACAGTAGTTAGTCGTAATACCGATATTAATATTAGTGAACCCAATAATCGCTTGCAAAGAGTTAATACCAGCGCCGATCTCAACAAAGTGGTTTCTGCATTGAATACTTTAGGTGCAACACCGGCGGATTTAATGTCTATTCTGCAAGCGATGGAAAGTGCCGGTTGCTTAAATGCTAAATTGGAGATTATTTAATCATGCGTACTCCACTTCACACGGGGATGAGCATGCCAGATATTGGTGGAGCAGCGTTTGATGTTCAATCGCTGAACCAACTTAAAAATCACGTGAGTCAGCAACCCCAGCAGGGGTTGCGTCAAGTGGCACAACAATTAGAAAGTGTGTTTGTTAATATGATGCTGAAAAGCATGCGTGCTGCCTTGCCACAAAATGACGCGATGAGCAGTGAACAATCTAAATTGTACACCTCATTATATGATCAACAAATCGCTCAAGATCTCTCTCGTCATGGTCTCGGTTTTGCGGATAAAATTGTACAGCAGCTCAGCCAACAATTAGTCATTAAACCAGAAAAAACACCATTATCACCGTCGAATATGTCCCATAGCGTGCAACAACCGCTGAGCCAATCGCCATCCGGTCATATGTCTGCTTTTTTCCATGCTGAGCAAAATTGGTCAGATGCATGGTCGCAAAATACCTTAGTGGCTAAAGCACGACAGATTTTATCCCCCGGTAGCCGTGAATTTCTCACTAAATTATTGGTCCCAGCGCGTATCGTAGGGCAAAACACAGGAATTCCTTATATGCTGATTTTAGCCCAAGCGGCATTAGAATCCGGCTGGGGGAAAAAAGAAATCCTTAATCCCAACGGTCAGCCGAGCTATAACATTTTTGGAATTAAAAGTGGCAAAAATTGGTCGGGAAAAACTACGCGAATAACCACAACTGAATATATTGATGGTCAAAAAGTAAAATGTAAACAAGATTTCAGAGTGTATAGCTCCTATCTTGATGCACTCTCTGATTATGCACAATTAGTTAGTCGTTCTAAGCGTTATCAAGGTGTTATCAACGCTCCGAATGCCGAGCAAGCTGCAGTGGCAATTCAAAAAGCCGGTTATGCAACTGATCCTCATTATAGCCAAAAGTTAACTCAAATTATTCAGCAATTAACTCGTTCTTTGGAGCAGGAAGCTACAGTACAATATGATTTGAGTGAGTTATTTTAATAATTATCTTTAGTGCTCAAAATTCAATCAATAATTAATGGAATATATTTCGGCTATTTAAATCAGCGTATTTAAATAGCCATATTATATCCATCTATTCATATTAATATATTCAAATATAAATAATAAAATCACTAAAATTTAATTATTAAAACGCCATTCATCCTTTAAGAATAATAATATTTTGCCGATATAATATTAGGCCCTTAAATCTATTCCATCTTTATTTTTCTTTAAAAGAATAAAGATAAAATTATCTTTCTAGGAACAGTCATGTCAAATAATTTATTAAATATTGCAATGAGTGGTATTAACTCGGCAAATACCGCAATGTCGACCATTGGCAATAATATATCCTCATCTAAAGTGGATGGATATAAACGACAAACGGCAATTATGAGCGCTAATAATGGGTTAAAAACGGCAGATGGTTATCTTGGGACTGGGGCACATATTAGTAAAATCCAACGGGAATATGACAGTCTTATTGATAAACAATACAATAAGTCATTATCTAACTTGGGCATGTCTGAGGTGTTTTTTCAACAATCACAGCAGATAAGTAAATTATTTGCTGAATCAGATAGTGATATTAACTCACAGCTTAATCAATTTTTTAAAAGTATTGCTACATTAAGCGGCAATGCAGGCGATCAAACTTCACGTTTGCAAGTATTAAATGATGGAGAAGATTTAGTTAATCGATTTAAATTTATGGATAATCAGTTAACCGAAGAAGAGCGAAATTCAAATGAACGTGTAACGGATTATGCCGATCAAGTTTCTACACTCGCAAGCCAAATTGCTAAATTAAATCACGATATATTTAATGCTAAAAGTGCTAATAGTATCGAACCTTTCGATATGCTGAATCAACGTGAAATTTTCATACATGATTTAAGTCGATTAGTTGAAGTGAAAAATGAAGAGGTCGATGGTTTTATTAATTTATCTTTATCTAATGGAATGGATTTAGTTTATCAAGATAAAAATATTGATTTAGTTGCTTTTAATTCTAATTCAGACAGTAGCAAAGTTATTGTTGGGGTAAAAAATGATTTAGGTGTTGTCAAAGAATTAACTTTGGCGGCATTAGGATCAGGTAAAATAGTGGGTGAATTAAAATATAGAAATCAAGTTATTGACTCAGCTAATAATCAATTAAATCAAACGGCTTTAATTTTTGCTGAAAGTATGAACCAAGTACATAAAAAAGGTTTTGATCTAAATAATGCCGCCGGTATTGATATGTTTACTTATGGGCAGCCAGAGATTATTGCTAATAGCAAAAATTCGCGGGAAGACCATTTTACGGTAACGTTTGATACCAGCAAAATTGGTGATGTTCAAGCTTCTGAATATACAATAACGCGTAAAGGTAGTGATTGGGAAATTAACCGTTTATCTGATAATACTCAGATTCATCCTCATATATTAGCTTCTGGTAATTTTGAATTTGATGGATTAGTTGTTACGCCACCAACACGACCACTTAGCCAAGAAGGTGATAGTTATCAATTAATTACAGTTCAAAATGCTATTCCTGATCTTAAATTAAATATTATTTCTCCGGATAAAATTGCGGCAAAAGCTAACCGGAATAATGGGGCAGATAATGCACAAAATTTAAATGAAATATTTAATTTACAACAGGAACATCGTATTAATGGTAAAAAAAGCTTTGCAGAATCTTTAATTTCATTATCGACATCGGTAGGTGATAAAGCTAATAAAGCCAGTAGCGATTACACCAATAAATTAGCTATTACTAAATCATTATTTGCAAAGCAAGAATCAATTTCAGGGGTTAACTTGGATGAAGAATATCTTGAACTAAATACTATATTACAATATTACCAAGCTAATGCCAAAGTATTAGCAACGGCTAACCAATTATTCGATATTTTAATTAATAATTTAAAATAATAAATTATATTAAGTTTAAATCGCTTAATACATAAAAATAAATATTGAAAATACAAAATAAGTAAGGGAAAACATGCGCCTCAGTACATTATTAATGACCCAAACGAAAACCGCAGGAATTAACCAATATAATTTAGCTCAACAAAGCCAATCTGAAAAATTTAATGCTCGAAAGAATTTTTTATCTCCTGCGGATAATCCGGCCGGGCATCGTGAGCTTATGCGTTTAAAACAAGCTCAAAGTTTACGTAGCCAATACACGTTGATTCGTGATTCAGCTAAAGAGGCGATGCAATTTCAATCAAATACTATGGATAGCATCTCATCAAATATCAAAAATATTAATGAAACTATTATTTCTGGAATGAATCAAGTGGGTACCAGTGACGAGCAGCGAAATACTTATGCTCAGCAATTAACTAATTTTAAAAATCAAATGTTATCGCAAGTTAACCGACAGGATAATAGTGGCGAATATATTTTTTCTGGCGATAAATCTAATGTTGTTCCTTATCAATTAGTCGCTGGGAAGTTAGAATATCAGGGGGGAGAAGCTAAATCACAGCAAATTGATCAGTATCACAGTACGGTAGTGAATGTTACAGGTAAAGATATATTAACTTCAGTGGGTAATGACGATGTTTTCACCTTATTAGATAAAGCTATTAATGCGTTAAAAGTTCCGACGGATAATGCCAGCCAAGCAACGCGAGATGCACAGCGTACTGCATTGGACGAATCTAAAAATGAATTAGATAAATTTAATAAAAATATTAGTTTGTCGATGGCTAAGATAGGATTACAACTAGAAGAAGTTGATGCGCTTAATCAACGGGATAAGCAAATAACAGATATTACTAATGAGAGGATAACCGAGGTGCAATTCTTAGATCCTCTTAAAGGTTTTCAAGAATTAATGAATATAAAAACGGCTTTATTATATGCCTATTCAAATTACTCATTAATGAAAGATGTTAATATCTTAAATTACGTTAAATAAGCCGGTTGAGATACAGCAATAAGAGTGCTTTAATTGATACGTTGCCCTGTCTAAGACAGGGCTTTTTTAGTTTAAATATTCGATAGATTTGAAAATAAAATCCATATTTGATGAGATGATCCGTTCGCTAAAAGCTGGGAATAACGGCAGAGAAAAGAAGATGATAATAATTCCGCTAAGCATTGTGATAGGAAAGCCGATGACAAAAACAGAAAGCTGTGGCGTCATACGATTTAAGATACCTAAAGCAATATTGATCATTAAAAGGGTAAAAATAAATGGCAGCGAGAACAATAATCCATACAGGAAAATATAGCCCGCAGATTGAATAATTAACCAGATACCTTGTTTATTCAATGGGATTGAAGAGATCGGAATAACATTAAAGCTATCTACCAATAAATATAAAAACCATAAATGTGTATTAAATGAGAATAGCAATAAAATAAATATCAGGTTTAAAAAACGTGAGATTACTGGCATATTAGGTCCGCCAGAGGGGTCAACAAACATAGCAAAAGAAAGCCCCATTTGCATACCAATGAGCTCACCAATATATTTTACGGTTACAATCATAAATTGTAAGGCAAAACCAATTAATAAACCGATGATCATTTGTAAAATGATGATCATCACACCTTCAAGTGATAGAATTGCAGTTTTATTAGTTGTAATATTAGGAAATACTAATATAGAGATTGATAACGCTAATAATAACTTTATTTTTTTGGGGAATGCCTTTTCACTAAATAGTGGGGCAATAGTCATAAAAGCTAATAATCTTACCACAATATAAAAATATTGATTTAATATCGCAAGTAGTTCAGTCGTATTTAAAGTTATCATTTTAATTTATAACATTAGGGATTTGGCTGTATAACTGTTGGATATAATCTAAAACATAATCTAGCATCCAAGGTCCAAGCAAGATGGCAATACCAAAAACACAGATTATTTTAGGAATAAACGACAGCGTCATCTCATTTATCTGTGTCGCTGCTTGTAATATACTGATTATTAATCCGCTTAATAATGCTGCTAATAATAATGGGCCACCTAAGATTAGCGCTACTTTCATTGCGCCAATGCCTAATCCAACAATAAACTCTGGTGTCATGGTAGATTTCCTAACTAAAGAAGCTTTGACTGATGGATCCAATGACCAGTTGCCAGCCATCGACCATAACAAATAGCATTAATTTAAATGGTAATGAGACGGTTGCAGGGGGTACCATCATCATTCCTAATGCCATTAATACGCTAGCGACGACTAAATCGATAATTAAAAATGGAATAAATAGAATAAAACCAATTTGAAATGCAGACTTTAATTCACTGGTAATAAATGATGGAATTAAAATACGTAATGGAATATCACTTTCTGAATTAAACTCCGGAGATTTAGCTAAATTAGAAAATAATGCTAAATCTGTTTGTCGAGTTTGCTTTAACATAAATTGATGTAGTGGCTTAATAGCTTCATCTAACGCCTCTTCTAAGCTAATTTTTTCTTGATTAAAAGGCTGATAAGCATGTTGATAAATATCATCCAGTACCGGTGACATAATATAAAAAGTCAAAAATAGCGCTAGCCCTAATAAAATTTGGTTAGGTGGTGCGGTTGGCGTACCTAATGCATTGCGCAGCAATCCAAGCACAATGATAATTCGGGTAAAACTGGTCATCATTAATATCACCGCGGGAATAAAGCCTAAAGCGGTGATCATTAATAGTGTTTGTACCGGTAGTGACCATGATTGACCACCATCAGCGAGTTCATGGCTATAAAACGTTGGTAAATGAGCCTGGGCTGGCGAGGATATGATTAAAAATAGTGTTACACTGGCGAATATATAGCGCATTGCTTTTTACTCATTATAGACTGATCATAGTTTAAATAGCGGTATAAACTAGGTTAGCCGGATGCTTAAAATTAAAAATAGAATAGGAATAAAGAAATTATTAACTTATTTGATCTGTATTGATTAATATATCCTCTTTATTGATAGTCTCGATTGTTGAATGGGTCGCTAATAAAGTGATTTCTTGGGGAGTTATCCCGATTAATAAATATTGTTGATTAAATTCAATTAAGCTTAAGCGCTCTTTGCCGCCTAAATTATGCTGACTAATAACTTTTAGTATATTCTGGTTCTTGGATGTACTAAATTTTTCGGGCATAAAACGTTTCATCGCCCATAGAATGACTATCGCGAGAGTAATTAGAAATATAAGACAAGCACTAGTTTTTATTAAACTATCATTAAACATAATTAAGCCATTATGGGTATCTATAAAATGGATTTTAATAAAAATAGGCGGCAGAATGCCGCCTTATTGCTGGCTTAAAGAGAAAAAATAGCAGCTTAAATTTTTGAAATATATAATATCCCAAACAATTTATTTATTATTTCTACTTTATTCGGCTAACAATTATTATTTACTTAAACGACGCATCCGCTCTGAGGGGGTAATAATATCAGTAATTCGAATACCGTAATTATCTTCAACCACCACGACTTCACCCTGAGCAATTAAATAGCCATTGATTAAAATATCTAGCGGTTCGCCCGCCATACCGTCAAGGGAGATTACTGAGCCTTGGGTTAAACTGAGTAATTTTTTAATAGTCATTTTGGTTCTGCCGAGCTCAACGGTCATTTTGACCGGAATATCCATGATCATTTTCATATCTGAAAATGAACCATCAATATTTTTAATATCAAGCTTATCAAAAATAGCCGGGCCATTATCATCCGGCTTAGGCGGTTGTGATTGTTGTGCTACGGTTGTCGCCCACATTTCTTCAGCGGTTGAATCTGCTAAATTTACTTCACTATCTTTTATGTGTTTAATTTCGTCGCTCATGATCTTTCTTCTTCCAAATGATGTAAAACAGGATTAATTAAATGCTCAATCTGTAGAGCATATTGCCCATTTAGCGTGCCATATTTGCCATTAAGTACCGGTACTCCATCAACGTGGACAAAAATGCTGTTTGGTTTCTCAATTGGAATGACATCGTTTTTATTTAGCTGCAAGATATTAGACAGGCGCATTGGGTGATCGATAAAATTAGCCACTAATTCTAATTCAGAATATTTAACCTGATTAACTAATCCGCCAAACCAAGAATTCTCTTCTTGTTTATTATTTTCTACGGGAGGATTAATTAATTGCTCCCTCAGTGGCTCGATCATGGTGAAAGGCAGACAAATACAGAACTCCCCAACCATATTGCCTATTTCAATTAAAAATGGAGTAGTAATAACAATATCATTTGGTGATGAGGTGATATTGGTAAACTTAACCTGACTTTCTGAGCGAATATATTCAGGCGAAATTTTAGCGATAGAACTCCATGCATCCCGGTAGGCATCCAATGCAAGCCGCATCATTTTATTAATAATACGTTGCTCTGTTGGGGTTAATTCACGCTCTCCTCGACTAACAGGGAAACGTCCATCTCCGCCAAATAAGCTATCAACTGCAACATAAACTAAGGTTTTTTCAAATGTAAATAGTGCAGTTCCTCTGAGCGGATTTAAATGCACTAAATTTAAATTAGTCATCGGAGATAAATTTTCAGAGAAATCGTTATACGATTCTATTTTTATCGCGCCGACGGTAATATCTGAATTTCGATGAATAATATTAAATAACCCAATACGAAATTGTCTGGCAAAGCGCTCGTTAATGATCTCTAGCGATTGTAGACGTTCGCGTATTGCGCGTCTTTGGGTGCTCGGATCATAAGGGCGTATGAGGTTTTGTACCTCCTGAGGATGGTTATCAATCCCCATATTTTCAACCCCCATGACGGGGGCCTTTATTTCATCCAGAGACAGATTATCTTTATCTGCCTCTGAAACTATCTTTTCGCTCATATTATCATCGCAGAATAAACGTAGTGAATAACACATCGGTGATCGTATGCTCGGATCCACCGACTACCAAACCAGGTCTTAGAACTTCCTTAATATCAGACATCAAAGATAGCTTTCCTTCATCTGATGCTAATTCGGAAATATTTTGGCGAGAGATTAATAATAATAATCGGCTACGTACTTCAGGCATATATTGCTCTAAATGTTGGCGTGTCGTTTCATCCGCCAGTCGTAACGTTATTTCTATATAAATCACTCGATTTTTATTATCATCACTAATTAAATTAATCGTGAAGGGAGAAAGTGGCAGAAAAATAGGAGCCGGCGGCATCACTTCCAATTCATTTTCAATTTGAACGGATTGGCTATTATTCTCTTTCTCGGCGTGTAATATCCACCATCCTGCACCTCCCATCACACCAGTCATGGCGAATATTGTGAAAAGTATAATCAGTAACGGTGACTTTGTTGTATTTTGTGTATTGCTCATGGGTAAAATCCTTTTTTTAGATAACCTGAATCCTTCAGGTCAGTTAATACAAATATAATGAAATAACAACCGGATTAATTATCCTTAAATTCTTAGCTAATGAACCGGAAATAAAGACTGAAAAATACGGTTATTTATCGTCATTGAGTGTTTATTGTCCTTTACGATATCGGCACTAAATAAATATACTGATATTGTTTTTAGACGTTAAATTATTATTGTTTAATTTATCGCTAATTATATTGGTTAATAAGGCTGTTGAGATATTCGAATTATTCAAGCTAACCTTTTGTTTTTGTTTATTTGATGGATTTTCTGAAGACGAATTTTCTGATGGCTCATGGGTATTCGCAGTATATTGAGCTAACGACGGATTTTCTGAATTTAGAGAAGGTTTATTATTCATCGATTGATTATCTAAAATAATATCAGATTGAGTTAATTCAATCCCTTGTTGGGAGAGGGCATGTTTTAATTCAGGTAGCGCCTGTTTGATTACTGCACCTACCGAATCGTGCATAGCAATAAATTCAAATTTTGCCTGATTAGCCTCTATTTTTATTTTAACCTGAATACTCCCTAAATCTGCCGGGTGTAATATAAGTTCAGCGTGATTCAGTTGGCTTTTATTAAAGCGTAAAATCTGTTGTTGAAATTGTGTTTGCCACTCTTCAGTTTGATAATGTGCAGTTAAAGGTGCGCTGGCTAAAGCGGTGGAAGATGATGTGTAATTTCCCCCATAGGCCAGAGTTGAAAAACTGTCCGCCACAGATAATTTTCCTCCGTTATTAGCTGTGGCCGGTAAGCTTTCGGCCCAAGCCTCGGCATTTAATTTCTGGCTATCACCGACGTGTTTATTGTGGGTTAGTGCGTATTGAATGGTTGCAAATTGCAGGGCTTTAGCGGCGATCAATTCTGTTTGTTGTGCATTACGAGCCGATAGCATTGTGCTTTTTTTGGTGATATTTTCCCGCTTAGTCTGGCTGGTTAAGTTATTAGTGGCAACGGATGGGGGCGTATTCAATCCATGCGTTCGGTTAAATATTTTGTCTATACTGAAGGCATTATTAAGGCTCTGCTCCTCGACTAACGGCACGCTATCGAGATTATTTTCATCACTCGCTAGCCCTTTAATCTCATGATTACCATAGGCTATTGTGGTTTTTGGATTATTGATTGTCCGATTATTTAGAGAGCTGAATATGTTTGAATCAAGTATTTTAGCGTCAAGATCATTAGGCTCATTGGTATTTTCTTGTGTTGATAATTTGAAATCCTGCTGATTGAGAGTCAGATTAAATGCAGCAATATCCGGCGCAGACAACGGATTAATCGGTTGATGGTTAATCTCTGCCTTAGTCTCAGCTAATGCAAACGTATTTGTATTAGCGAGATCTGATATTTCATCGTCTGCTACAGATTGTTTAGATAATTTATTAGTCTTTGCAGGCTGAGCTGAGGACAAATACTGACTAAAATTAGGGGCCTTATTTTCAGTATCTCTGTTTTCAGTGTCTATATTTTCAGCATCTATGGAGGCTGAAGAATATTTTGCTGTCGGCGTAGTAGGTGATAATTGAATTTCCATATTTAGCTTAACCTATAAGTTGTACGTTGTGCGAATTCATCCATTAATTTTTGATCGCGTTGCTGATGCTTAGCCTGTTCTATCATTTGCTGTCGCTGAACTAATGTCGCGAATCCTTGCTCTCTTTGTTTACTGTCCCGCCAGCGCTGTTGTGCTTTATTGCGCTGTTGTTCACTGATTACCAGTTGCTGTTGTTGATGGGCTATTGAGTGCTCTAACACCGATAAAAATACGTGATAATTTTTTATCGTCGCAGATGTCAACCCGAGGAGTAATTGTTGCCCCAGTTGCTGTTGATATTCTGCATGATAATCAGTCAGTTGCTGCAATTGTTGTTGTAAGTGCTGAACTTGTTGATTCTGATGTTTTAATTGCAACGCTAATTGTTCGCTTTTTCGAGCGCTAATCTGTTTTAAATTGAGAAAAGCCGAACGAGGTTTCATTGCTATCGCTCCTGCTGTATTTTATGAGTAATAAAAGCAGTTGGCTGTTATGTGAAATTTAATAATTCGCATAATTGTTGTTTTGCCATCGTATCATCACAATGTTCGGTTAATTGTTGTTGTAAATACTCCATCATATGAGGGTATAAGCGGATTGCAGTATCAATTAATACGTGACTGCCAGCGACATAAGCGCCTACATTTATTAAATCCATATTTTGTTGATACAGTGAAATAAGCTGTTTAAACCGCCGTACGTGGCTAAAATAATCGTTATCTACCAGCTCAGTCATTACTCGGCTAATCGAAATCTCAATATCAATGGCGGGATAATGACCGGAATCGGCTAAATGGCGAGATAACACGATATGGCCATCAAGAATGGCTCGCGCAGCATCGGCAATGGGATCTTGCTGATCATCACCTTCGGTTAATACCGTATAGAAGGCGGTAATACTGCCGCCGCCATCAATTCCATTACCTGCGCGTTCAACCAAAGCGGGAAGGCGAGCAAAGGCCGAAGGGGGATAGCCTTTGGTGGCAGGAGGTTCGCCAATCGCTAATCCTATTTCACGTTGTGCCATTGCATAGCGCGTTAAGGAATCCATAATTAACAGTACGTTAAATCCTTTATCGCGAAAGTCTTCGGCAATACGGGTCGCATATTCAGCTCCTTGCAAGCGCAATAATGGTGAAACATCCGCAGGTGCAGCGACTACAACCGCACGTTTTAATCCGTCGTCGCCTAAAATATTGTCAATAAACTCTTTTACTTCGCGTCCACGTTCACCAATCAATCCCACCACAATAATATCGGCTTCGGTATAACGCGCCATCATGCCTAATAAGCGGCTTTTTCCGACGCCAGAACCGGCAAATAATCCCATACGTTGCCCACGCCCGACGGTCAATAAGCCATTAATCGCCCGTACGCCAACATCCAACGTTTGAGTGACGGGACGGCGTAATAATGGATTGAGTGGCGGTGTATGTAGCGCAGCTGCATGTTGCTGATTTAGGGGCGCTTTACCGTCTAGTGGCTGGCCTTGGGCATCAATCACCCGTCCCAGCAATTGTTCTCCTAAGGGAAATACTCGAGCCGAAGAAGGTGATTGCGAGTACTGATGATGGCAATAAATTCGCGCCCCCGGCATAACACCGACCATTTTATGGTACGGCATTAATAGCAGTTTAGCGCCATCAAAACCGACCACTTCGCAGTCAATATCTCTATCCTGAGGCTGGTTAGGTTCAACACGACATACTGCACCTAACGGCAATTGTAATCCTGTGGCTTCTAATATTAAGCCAGTGACACGTGTTAGCTGACCATAAACTCGGTAAGCGGGCAATTGATTGATTTGCTCGGGCAACGTAGCAAAAGGTTGCTTCCAACGCTGTGAGTGAAGATTCATTACGCGTCCTCGGGCATACTCAGTTGGCACAGTTGCTGCCAGCGAGTTTCTAGGCTGGCATCAATTTCACCTTCTGAAGTTATGACTTTGAAGCCCTGTGGGTGCATGGTCTCACAGGCTTCAATACGCCAGCCCAAAGTCGCTAATTGTTCACCAAGATGACACTGGATCTGTGCGATAAGGTTAGGATGTACCACTAATTTAGCGTGCTCAATCCGGCGTTTCTGTGCGCTGAGAATTGGGGTTATTTGGCGCATAATATGTGGATGTAATTCACTATTATCATTACCGATAAGCTGTTTTACCGTATCTAAAACGGTATAAGTTAGTTCGATAGCGATACGTTTATCCAGAGATTGCAGGGCCAGTGTGAAGTTTTCACAGCTGGTTTGCCATTGTTCGGTGATTTGCTGCTGGCAAACGCGCTGCTCATCTCGTGCTTGCTGACGACCTATTTCTAGCCCTTGTTGATAACCTTCTTGATATCCTTGATCTTTACCCACAGCAAACCCAGCTTGGGTTCCGCTTTCTCGCGCTGCCTGTTTAAGTTGTTCCAATAAAAAAGTAGGATCAATTTCTGGCGTTTCTAGGTTGCTATCGTCAGTGGCTGTTTCTGCCGTCGCTGGGGGGGAAGCCCATAGCTTCCCCGCGTTTAAATCGTCTAATTGCCAGCGATGCCAGTTAATTTGGCGTTGATTAGACATAGCTATCGTCACCATTACTGATCATGATATCTCCGCTATCGGCCAGGCGGCGAACAGTCATGAGAATCGCTTTTTGTTCTGATTCCACTTGTGATAAGCGCAATGGACCACGAGATTCTAGGTCATCACGTAAAATTTCGGCCGCACGTTGAGACATATTATTCAGGAAGTGATCACGTAATTCAGGTTTACAGCCTTTCAGTGCGATGACGAGTGATTCATTCTCGATTTCTTCGAGTAGACGCTGAATTGAACGGCTATCGATACCCAACAGATTTTCAAAGAGGAACATTTCATCGATAATTTTTTGTGCCAATTCATCGTCATAGGTTTTAACTGCATCAATAACATTTTCTTCTTGATGACTTTTCATCAGATTGATAATTTCTGCTGCAGTACGTACACCGCCCATTTTGCTGCGCTTAACATTTTGGCCTTCGAGCAGATTATTTAGTACTTCGGTCAGTTCTGCCAATGCCAGCGGTTGAACACCACCAAAGGTGGCAATACGTAACATGATGTCATTGCGTAAATTATCATCAAATAAAGCCAGAATATCAGCAGCTTGCTCTCGACGTAGATGAACTAATATGGTGGCGATAATTTGTGGATGTTCATCGCGGATCAGCTCAGAAGCTAATTGAGGTTCAACAAAATTCAGTGTATCAATACCTGTTGTGGTCTCTTGGCTGTCAAAAATCTCTTCAAGCAGATTATCGGCACGTTCTTCGCCTAGGGCTTTAATCAATACGTTACGCAGATAACCGTCATTATCCTGAGAAAGTGAGGTATAGAGCATGGTATTATCTTCGAACTCGATCAGAATATCGGAAAGCTCTTGCGTTGATATATGGCGCAATTGACTCATAGCGATACTTAATCTTTGCACTTCTTTGTTATTCAAATGCTTAAATATTTCTGCCGCATGCTCTTCACCCAGTGACATTAAAATCACTGCGCATTTTTCCATTCCATTTGCTGGCATTATTCTTTCCCCATCCAGTCACGAATAATCATAGCGATAGCGCGAGGGTCTTGCTGTGCCATCTCTTTTAATCTCACGCCCTGCATTTCTGCGGTCACGCGGTATTTAGCTTGTGTACGACGAGAGGCTTCCTCTTGTTCAATTTTTTGGCGTTCAAGCTGCTCGATACGTAATTTATCTTGATGTTCAGCTTCAGTTCTCGCGGCAATACGGGCGGCTTTTTGTTTAATAATCTGTGGTTTAATCATTCCTCGCCATAACCCAAGCGCAACTAGTCCAAACAGTAGATAGCGACCTATATCAATAATGAATGATAGGAAAATAGGATCTTTCCATAGCGGAATATCATCAATTAAATCTTCGCCGATTATTTGTTCAAAAGGCGCATTAACAATATTGAGACTGTCGCCACGCTCAAGCGAGAAACCGACGGCATCTTTGGCTAATAATTCAATTTGTTGCAGTTTATCCGTAGGGATAGGTAAATTAATATCCTTCGCCCCTTTGGCTATATTTTCTTGATAATTGACAATTACCGCGACCGATAAGCGTTGCAGTTGGCCGACTTGGTGCTGGGTGTGGCGTACATGGCGATCAACTTCAAAGTTTGTTGTTTCATCAAGGCGTTGATTACCATTGATTTTTTGCGTGGTTTCCGCGCTATTTTTTGCCGAAGGCGCATTTTTAGCATTAGACTCAGGCGCAGGGGTGGCGACAGGTTGATTGGATAACGCCCCCGGGACACCATTTGCAAGAAAATCATGCTGTTGCTGGCTACTACTAATTTGTCGTGAACGAATGGTGGCATTTTCTGTTTGCTGATTAGGCGAATATTGCTCAGAGGTTTCTTCCGTTTTGGCAAAATTCATTTGTGCGGTAACTTGAGCATGCACATTGCCTTTACCCACCAGCGGCGACAGAATCGATTCAATCCGTTGTTGATATCGATTTTCAATGGTTTGAACATATTTTAATTGGCTGGTATCTAAATCTTGTCCGATCCCTTGGGGATGGCTTAATAAACGACCCGCTTGATCAACAATAGTTACATTTGTCGCCGGTAATCCGGATACACTGCCAGAGATGAGATGAACAATTCCGTTGATTTGTCCTTCATCAAGCACACGCCCATCTTGCACGCTTAAAGTAACCGATGCGGTTGGTTGTTTTTGCTCTCTGACAAATAACGTTGGTTTCGGAAATGCTAAATGCACTCGCGCTTTATTGACCACACCGAGAGATTCAATAGTTCGGGATAATTCACCTTCTAAGGCGCGCTGATAATTAATTTGCTCGCTGAATTGGCTCAAACCAAACTTTTCTTGGTCAAGCAATTCAAAACCTATATTACCGCCTTTAGGTAGCCCTAATTGTGCTAGTTTTAGGCGTATTTCGTGCACTTGGTCTGAAGGAACTAAGATTGCTGCCCCATGTTCCGAAAACTTATAAGGGACATTCATTTGATTCAATTGAGTAACAACTTCTCCCCCATCCTGATCAGTTAAATGGGTAAACAGTGGACGGTATTCCGTCCCTTGCAGCCATAAAAATAAACTGAGAAAAATTGTTATCGCCATCGCACTGCTAATGATTAACGGTATTTTATGGTCGGATTTTATTTTCTGCATGATAGCGGCAAATTTAGCCGTCGGACTCACAGATGTATTAATTGCGCTCATAGTCAATTTTTGCCCTTGCGGTGTAAATAAATACAAATAATGTGGCGTGACAAAATAGACTCCTCTGTTTGGCTATCGAATATTTTCGTGTCATGTTGCAGTATTATGGCGCCGCAAAAAATTACTTATCGGTAGATAAGCTTTTAATTTTTAGTGTAATTATCCGCTTTGATTCTGATTGTCTGTGGTAGCTTTTATGCCATCTTGCTTATGCTGCAACTAATTCACGATCAAACAGGAAAATAACTCATGGCAATAAGTGCAATCGACAGTATTGGTGGATTATCCATTAATAAACTTGAGCCCATTAGCATGTTGTCTGCACCAGTAACGGGGGCAAATAATGAAGGTTTCTCAGCCCAATTAGTTAATGCGATTAAGAATGTCGATAAATTACAAAATAATGCGACGCAAAAAGCGCGTTTATTTACCCAAGAAGTGCCCAATGTGGAATTAAGCGACGTGATGGTAGATTCACAAAAAGCCACAATATCGTTGCAATTTGCGGTACAAGTGAGAAATAAACTGGTTTCGGCTTATCAAGAAGTGATGAATATGCAGATTTAGAACGATTAACATATTAATATTTAATAAGCTATTTTCTTAATTGCATGGGAGATAAGTGGGGCGTTTGGGTTTAAAATTATAATTTAGCCTCGCGTGATAGGAGACACTTTTGATGTTTTTTCCTATCATTCTTCTGCGATTATTTGACTCATATCAGACTAATTCATATAAGTAAGTTTTTATTGCGCTAAATGAAGTATTGTCCTAGCATTCTTAGAACTTAAGCTAAACTATTTTAAGAAAATGGAATGAATAAATTACTAGCGTGCTTTTTGAGTGTATCGATTTTAAGTTCTACTGGGTGTGTAACGGCAATAGTTTGGCAATCAAATGCTGTGAATGAGACTAAAACAAGAGAACACGTCGATTTAAAAGATAATATTGTCTCAGTTTTTGAATATAAAGATATCAGCATTAAGAATAAGCTGACTCATGAAAAATTAAAAGATATTGAGATACCGACCTCAGGCTATGGTTTCTTAGGCGATAAATATATTTATATATTAACTAAGGGTTCCGCCGAGCTAATGGAACTTAACGAGCTAGTAAAAGTAATTCCATTGTCTGCGTTCGATAATCCAGATGGTGTGATTAGAGTCGAACTTAAGCCGGATGTACGTAGTAAAGGGCTGGTAAGATTTAATGATGAATACTTTGTTTATATAGATAAAAAATATACGCTAACCCCAGAGCAAGAAAGAAGTCTCAAAAATTTTGGTTTTAGTGAAACGCGTTATGATAAAGATAGGTCTTGGGTTAAAACTATCCGAATAAGTGGTTATTTATTTGAGCGAGACGGAATTACTCTTCCATCAAAACTAAATGGCAAGTTAAACCAACCCTATAAGGTTGAGTTTTATACTACAGAGAGATATAACTCATTGAATGCGGGTAATTTAGCTGGCAATATCATAAGTACTCCATTTACTCTTGCTGGTGATATTATTGCAACGCCAATATTGCTTCTACTGTATGCAAACTATGCCAATAAGTAGCAAAAAAAGTGGAAAGCATTGAATAAGTCGTTTATCGGCCTTTTTTATTGCTTACGATTTATTGATGTGTTTTGATTCCGGTGAATGGCTGAATTGATAGCTTGTCCTTGGGGGATAGCTAACGCCCTAAGCCGTTTCTATTCCACGTAAAATTCTAGTATTCTCCTTGATTGAAAATCCTTTCATTGTATAAACCTTTCTTGAGGTCTATATGAGCAAATAAGATATAGAGCAAATAAAATATAGAGCAAATAAAATATAGAGCAACAATACTATTTTATCGATAAATTTGCGGCTAATAGCTTGCCATTCTAATTAATTAATGTGATGGCGTTTTTATTGAAACCAGTATTTGGTTGCCGGCAAATAGTATTATTCAACGGCAAGCCAGTGCTTGAGTTAATTCTCGATCTTACTCGGTATTTTTTTATATAGTCGATCTTTACCGTCATATGATGAATATACATATTTAGCACCAACACGTAATCTGCAAAATAGAAAATGGCCTGATAGTAATCTCAGGCCATTTTTTTAATTCCCGTAGGCGGCTTCTAATTTTAAATACTGTCGCTGGTGGCATAATCCACGAGCTAGTTGTGCGAGATGAGATTGGCTAAGTAACAATAACTGATGATTAATAGTTTGAGTTTGGGCTAATAAATCATCCAGTTCGCTCTGCTGCTGCGCGGTTAATTTTATGGTTGCACATTGTTTGCTGAGTTGCTCAATTGCCGATAAATAAATCGGTTGCTGTGCATATAGCCGCTCCCATTGTGCCTGTGCAGCATAGTTCAATAATGACTGACCTAGCCCATTAATTGATGCCACCGCATTGTATTCAGTTACTAACCTCATTGTATCTCTTCTTGACTTTGGCGCAGTATCAAATGTGTACTCATCTCGTCGATCACGGATTCAAGAATAGAAACGTCGTTATGTAGATGGGCATACATTAATTGTTTGATTACTGTATGGTATAACGACGTATATGCCGCATCTTCGCGTTGTAAGGCAGCAAAATCGATATCAGCATAAATAATCGTTTGCAGTAAATCGATGGCTTTATTGAACGATTCACCCTTTTTAACAATTTCTTGTTTTTGAATAAATAACTTGGCTTGCTTAATCCGTGAGATCACTGTTTTTAGCAAAATATGAATAATTTGCTGCGGCGATGAGTGTAAAATCTGGCTTTCATTATCGACCGATTGATATAACTTTTGTGCCGATAAATTAGTCATTTCGTTGCCTTGTCATTAATTTAAGACTACTTTCAGCATCTTTAAATCGATTGACCGCGGCTTGCATTTGGGCAAACTGTGTTTTTAATTGTTCAATTTTTTGAACGGTAGTTTCTTCCACTTTGGTGATTTTATTTTTTAAGCTAAGATTATCTTTTTGTAATCTAAATTGGACTTGCTCTAAAGCACTATTTTTATTTTGGCCGCGTTGTTGCAATTCGTGATCAATAAATGATTTTATTTCACCGGCTAATCCATGATGTTGGTCATTACCGATGAATAATTGTTTAAAATCTTCCATGTTTTCAGTGACTATTTTCTGGAAACTTGCCGCATCTTCCTCTTTTATATCAAAAATATTATCATTATTAGTCCGTATTTTAAGATCAGTAAGATGGGATATTTTACCCTCACCAAATTGGCTACGCATAATATGCGTTATGGCGGTCATCAAATTAGACGCGGGGTTGTTATAACTTAGCGGTCCACGTTTATCGGCATCAATATCATTATGCGTTGCTTGATCATGAAATTGACGTAACTCGTTATAACCCGTAATCCACTGAGTCACATTTTTAACAAAGCTTTGGTTGTCTTGTTCAATAATAATGCCGACAGATTCATTCGAGGATTGGAGCAACGAAATTTCAGTATTTTTAATGACATCGGTCAGAGTGTTACTAGTTCGAGTGACTTCTACGCCATCAATCATGATTTTCGAATCTTGCGCGGCTTGCGATTGTTGCATGCCGGTTGGCGTGGTGGTGGAAGAAGCAGTGGCATCATAATCCAAATATAAGGCTAATTGAGAGTCATGGTTGACGGTAATTTTGCTAATCGCCGCTTGGCTGCCGGTATCCGTTGAGCTAATTGATAAATAACTTTTATTGGTATCACTCGGAATAGCCAGCGCGGTCAGGCCTTTTTTGGTTGCATTAATCGCCTTAGCGATTTCTTGTGGCGATGTTTGTTTATGAGTTAATTTGAGCTCTAATATTTCCCCGTTTTTAAAGAGGATATTAACGGTGCGCTCTTTGGTATTAGTGTCACCTAAAGAGCTATTTATTGCGGGTAATGCTTGGCTTTTTAACTGATGAGGCATCGCTAATTGCTTTACAGTTAAATTAAAATCCGAACTGGGAGATTGCGCACTGGGAGTAATTTTAAAATCCTGAGTGTCTTTATCCACTGAGGCTTTCATTTCAATGCGGTTATTAGAGAAGACCAGTGCTTCAGAGGATTTTTGAAAATCTCGCATTAAAGTATCAAATTTATGGTAGCTTTCTAATTGAAGCGTATTTTTATTAATTGTTTGCTGAATTTTATCGATTTCTAATTGTTTATTTTTATTTGCATGGCTTAAAAATGAATCAATATTTAAATCGCTATTATTATTCAGTGATGCAGAAGCATCGCTAGATAGTTTTTCTTGAGCTTCAGTAATGACATTTTGTTCTTTTTGGTGCAATATATTTTGGACTTCTTGGCTTTTAGTTTTAGCGTCATAAATCGTAGGGGGTGTTTTTTGTAGCGCACTATTAGTGTTGGCTTGGGCAGGATTAATCGTAGGCATAGGATATTCCTTTAGATAATAACAATGATATTTATCTCTATCGGCCAAGCCCACAAAAAATTTAGCGTTCGTAGTATGTTAGTCAGATACCCACGTCATGTTAGTAATATACCAATGCCATGTTAGTACAAACCTGTGTCATGTTAGCACTATATAGGTAATTGCTTATCAATTATTAATAGCCATGGAATATAGCCTATATTTAATTGTCCAGATTTAACCGTAAAATTTGTGCTAGCATAATAATATTGAATAAATAATAAAATAATTATTAAAGAGTCACTGGCTAGATGACGATAGTAATTTGGCAACGGGAAACTCCCGTAATAATAAGGCTTGATGCCTAATAAAAATTACTTAAAAGGAAATAACATGTCATCTATCTACATGGGTTTTAATCCATCGGCCAATCAGGCAGCGCGTGAAATGCAAGCGAACAACAGTTCATTAAATAAAGCGCTGACCAGCCTGACCACCGGTAACCGTATTAATACGGCAGGTGATGATGCTGCGGGTTATACCATCGGTAAAAACATGGAAGTTAAAATTACGGGCATGAAACGTGCTGTACGTAATGCCAACGATGCAATCTCTGCATTCCAAGTGTTGGGCGGTTCATTGAAAGGTCTGACCGACCGTGTGGCTCGTTTACAAGAACTAGCGACTCAGGCTAATAGCTCATTCAACGGTGCTGGCGATATCGCTAACATCCAAAAAGAAGTTTCGTCACTGATTGCTGGTATCGACAGCGATGCAAAACAGGCGAACTTCAATGGTGTTAACCTAATGGAAAAAGAGCGTGAATTCTCCGTTCAGGTCGGTGACTCTGCGTCAGATCAAATTAAATTAAACGTAGAATCGATGACGGTTAAATCGTTGGGTATGGATAAGATTGATTTCTCAGTATTCTCTAGCGAAACCCGTTATCTGCAAAAAGCTCCAGCAACAGGTGTTACCGTTGCTAAAGGGACTGATACTACAGTGACGGCCATTGTCGCGGGTGATATTAAACTAGGCACAACAGCGGTAGATATCACAGACTTTAATGCTAGTGATAATTTAACTATCGCAGCGGATGATGATTTTACGGCTATCTCGACGGCATCAATGGCAAATGGTGCTAAAGGGATGTTCGCTTTAGTGGATCAACATGGTAACGCAGTGGCTGATAAAATCGCTATTCAAAATGATACCAAAGATAAATACGCTATTTTAAATTTAGTTACATCAATGGATGCTGCGGGTAAAGCTTCAGTAGCGGTTAGCTTAAATGGTACTGATGCATTAGATCAAAATGATTTTAATGCATTATATACATTATCAACACCAATTTCTGCGACGACGGGCATTGATAGTGTAGTTAAACCGAAAGTGCAGGAGTCCGCTGCTGCTCGAGTTATTGACGATACAAATATTACTATCGCTCCAGGAACTACAAGTGTTCCAACGGCTTTAGGTACAGCATCTGGTAAAATCACTGAATTGAAACAAGTTCTGGATAATAGTGGAGCCGTTGAAGAAGGTAAATTCTTATTATCTGTGACTACTCAATCTTCGGGCGATGTTGAATTGTTTGAAGTTAAAATCAATAAAATTGAAGTAATGAATGGTAGTAAAAGAAAGATGACGTTAGATGTTGTTGGTCCGCATACTGAAGTTATGAAAGAATATGATGCAACGACTGTTTCTAAAGATACGCTGTTAGGTAAACTGAAAGAAGCTTACGATAAAATCAACGAAGTTAGCAGCACTGTGGGTGCAACAATTACTGGCTTAAATAATACCATCGAAAGCCTGAGCACTAATATTTCTAATACCGCAGATGCTCATGCACGTATCATTAAAGCTGATATCATCGAAACTTATTCAGAAGCTTCAAGCCGTAAAGTTCAGCAACAAGCTATCGCCCAAGCAATGCAAATGGCTAACAGCCTGACAGAAATCGCTCTGCAAGCTATGCGTTAATCGTTACTCTTATTCCTAAATTATTATTCTTGTTTTTTAGGTTATTTTAAGGTCGGATTTTCCGGCCTTTTTTATGTCTATTTTTATGCGTTTTCCCGCCAGATTCAATCCCTCTGATAATTCCCTTAAAAAATAACAAAACCATACGCAGCGATTACAACCAGCAATTTTCTCCTTATGTGATGATGTTAGCGACAGATAAAAACACATAATAAGGAACACTATGGGCACGATTACATTGGGGTTTAACCCGGCAGTCAACCAAACTGTGCGAGAGATGCAAAATAATAATCAGGCCTTGAATAAGGCGTTGACTCAATTAACTACAGGGAATCGAATTAATCATGCTGGAGACGATGCCGCCGGTTATACCATTGGCAGCAATATGCATAATAAAGTTCGCGGTATGCAGCGAGCAATACGTAATGCCAATGATGCTATTTCGGCATTTCAGGTATTGGGGGGATCGTTAAAAGGCTTAACTACCCGGGTAGCTCGATTACAAGAATTAGCTATTCAAGCGCAGAGTTCATTTAATAATATCGGCGATATTACCAATATTAATCAAGAAGTAAAAACCTTGCTGCGCGGGATCAATAGTGAAGCGCAGCAGAGCCACTTTAATGGTATTAATCTGATGCAGCAAGCGCGTGAGTTTAGCGTACAAATTGGTGACTCGGCCAATGACACGCTGACACTAGAGGTTCAGTCTATGACGACTCAGAGTTTGAAATTAGAGGATATCGAGTTTGCGCTATTTTCTGAGGCTGACCGTTATTATGACCAACAAGTTCTTCACGGTGTGGAGATTGCCGGAAACCATAGAACATCGGTGGATCCTTTGCTATCAGGTAATGCTACACCGCTTCACGATATTGATATTTCAGCGGGCTGGCCAGGCCCTAGAGGAACATATGATAGTAGTACCGGATTTGATATTTTGATTGCTAATGCATTGCCAGCTATGTCTGGGGAACTTATTTCATTAGAGCAACATTCAGGGCCGGTAGTAACCGATAAAATAGCCATTAAACACAGTTTAGGTAACGCTTATATTATGTTGGATTTGGCAACTAGCGTCGATAATGTAGGGGCGATACAGGTTGCCATTACCAGCACGGGGATTATTGATGGAGCGACGTTTAACGCTCAGTATCATCAAGCTGGAGCTATTAATTCGGTCGATGATTTAGACAGGCTAGTAAAGCCTGAAATACAGCGCTATGTAGATACTTTACCGATTGCTGATAGCCACATTAAATTACTGCCTAGTCGAATATTTCCTCATCTAACATTACCGGCAGGTGCTTCGTTTCGTCGTTTGGTCAATGCCGAGGGACAGGTTGAGGCTAATACGTTATTAATGGTGGTTAAAGACCCACATACGGCAGAGATAAAATTGTATGATGTTGAGGTTAACTCAGTGATGATTTTGCCGGGAAGTCAGCGGGATGTTCAGTTGCGAGTTATTGGGGAGCACGCGGATAAATTAACTGAATACGCACCAAAGAATTCGGCGGATAGCTGGTTAGTTCGTTTAAAACAGGCGTACGACCACATCAATGAAGTGAGTAGCTCGGTAGGGGCAACGATTACGGGACTGCATCAGAACATTGAAAGTTTAAGTACTAATATTGCCAATACCGCGGATGCGCATACTCGTATTGTGAAAGCGGATATTCTAGAAACATATTCCAGCGCTAGTCGGTATAAAATTCAACAGCAGGCGATCGCCCAAGCGATGCAAATGGCGAATAGTTTGACTGAGATTGCGCTACAGGCCATGCGCTAGGCTGTTTTGGCCAAGCGCGCGCTTGATAGCTTACAATATCGCTTCCTAATAGAGACGAATATCAGCGATGACTTAAAAGTTACAAGTAGCAATATCCTTTCTCTTAGTCGGAATAAATAGACATTTCACACGCTTATCAGCCCATTGCTCTGGGCTGTATTTCAGATAATGGTCTTACTTTTCTGAAAATACAGGTGCGTGTTTGTGAATGATGTTTATACCCAGGATGGGAAAATGGATAAAAATTTGCTATGGCAACGTTATTTACCGTTAGTTAGACATGAAGCACTGAAATTACAAGTCCGGTTACCCGCCAGTGTTGAACTGGATGATTTAATTCAGGCAGGTAGTATTGGCTTATTAAATGCGGTAGATCGCTTTGATGCACAGCAAGGCGCATCTTTTTCAACTTATGCGGTACAACGTATTAAAGGCTCGATGCTGGATGAACTACGTGCGCGAGATTGGGCACCAAGAAGCGTTCGGCGTCAGGCTCGTGAAGTCTCTAAGGGGATGCAATTACTGGAGCAACAACTCGGAAGAAATGCAACAGAACAAGAGGTTGCACAGCATTTACAGCTCGACTTAGCCGATTATCGACAAATCTTAACCGACACTAATAGTAGTCAGCTTTTTTCCTATGAAGAGTGGCATGAAAACTACGGTGAGAGCTGTGAACCTGTAATAGAGGTTGACGACGAGCAAAATCCACTTCAAACTCTAGTGGTCGCAGAAATTCGCCAAAGAGTGATAGACGCGATAGAATGCCTTCCGGAAAGGGAAAAAATGGTTCTAACCCTGTATTATCAGGAGGAACTAAACCTTAAAGAAATTGGCGCAGTACTTAATGTTGGGGAATCTCGCGTAAGTCAGCTACACAGTCAGGCAGTAAAAAGATTGCGAGCACGCCTAAATACAGAGCAGTAATATTATTTTTTCTTAATTTTAAGACTCACACACAGGGCTTTAATATCATGTCTGTTTCTAATGTAAAGAAGCGGCCGCTTAGCCGTTACATCAAAGATTTTAAACACAGCCAAACTTATTGTGCACATTGCCATAAAACACTCGACCGTATCTCGTTAGTTTTTGACGATAAAATTCTAAACAAAGATGCTATCGCCGAGATGACCGAGTTAGTCGATGAACAACAATGGAATGAGCTACAGGGAAAATTTACTGCATTATGTCGTTTTTGCAGCGAAATTTTCTGTAACAGCAATACTGATTATTTTGACATTATGTCATTTAAACAGTATTTGTTTGAGCAGACTGAAATGAGCCATAGCACCGTTCGTGAATATGTTGTTCGCCTACGCCGCTTAGATGAATTACTTTCTTCAACTAATTTCTCGATGAAAGAATTCACTGCCGATGTTATCCAGCAGCAACTCAGTGATAAATTAACTGAGTCAGCTTTCAGTAACTACAATATTGCGCTGCGTAAATATGAGCAATATTTAAATTGGCATACGAGCTCTAATTAATTTCATTGGATGTGTTATCTATACCGATGAATATTTAGAGGTCAAGGCAGCAGGTTAATCTCGATAAGTTAGTAATAATGCGTTGTTATTAATACTACTATTAGTCGTAAACTGTACACGCTGTCAATCACTGCGGCTAAACAGCATCAGAGTGATTAATAAAAAAGCGTCGATAAATGTTATCGACGCTTTTTTTATCTGCTCAGTAATTTATTTTGCATTTATTTTGTATCGTATCTGGCCATACTGTATAGCGCTCCTTGCTATCCATGATACCGATAAATATCAATATTGAGCTTATCATTAGATTAATTCGTTGATATCCAAGATTATTAATTCTGTGGATATCAACTTTGTAGATATTAATTGATAGATATCAAGCAATTTTTTATTGGCTTATCTATCCATGGTCAATCTATGATTACTTAGCACGTTAGCCACTTAGCCACTTAGCCACTTAGCCAATAGTCATTAAGCTGGCATTACCCCCGGCCGCAGCGGTGTTAACGCTTAGCGAACGTTCATGCACTAAGCGCTCTAATAATAGGTTAGTTTCCCCACGTTCAAACCCTTGCACCGAAATAATCGGCCCTTTACGCTGGGCAATCGTCTGACATACGGTTCTGAGCTGATCACTGTCTCCGTGATGGATCACCGCTTCAATAGCCAGTGGATCATCCTGCCATTGTTTAGTGAACTGAATAGTTTGACGCACTTGCTCAGGCAACTCACGCGCTATTTGTTGATGAATATCGGATGATGGCCACAGGCTTTGACAGCCGGCGGCTAATACAGCGGCAAGTTGAATTAAGATATCGTGGCGATTATCCGCTAGGCACAAGACCTGGCCTCGGGGCAATAACGAGTAGGTGTTTCGCTCACCAGTAGGTCCCGGTAATACCCGACAAGTACCGCTTTGTGACAAATGATTAAAAGTTTCTGTCACAGCAGCTAATTCATTATTTGCTTGCTCATTTAGCCATTGGCTAAAAGCATTGAACGGTGCTAACAACGTCGAACGCAAAGTGGCATCCATTGGCAATTCATTATCTTGACGTTCTAGTGTTTTGAGCAGTGCGTTTGCGGGACGCTCTGCCAATAAGCGATATAAATATAATGGACCACCCGCTTTAGGACCGGTACCGGATAATCCTTCGCCACCAAAAGGTTGCACGCCCACTACGGCTCCGACCATATTGCGATTAACGTATAAATTACCCACTTTGGCTTGCGCGACAATCTTAGCAATAGTTTCATCAATTCGAGTATGCACGCCTAGGGTTAATCCATAGCCCGCGGCATTAATTTGCTTGATGAGTGAGTCGAGATTTTCACTTTTATAACGTACAACATGCAATACAGGGCCAAAAATTTCTTGTTTTAGCTCGTCGAAAGAATCCAGTTCGATAAGTGTCGGTTTAACAAAAGTTCCATCCTGTTGCTCGGCTTGATCAGCACTATTGTCTAATGCTGCTTGGAAAATTACTTTGCCTTTATTGCGCATTTGTTGAATATGCTGCTCGATAACTTGTTTGGCTTGTGCGTCGATCACTGGGCCTATATCGGTGGATAAATGTTGTGGATCGGCCATGCGGCACTCTTCCATAGCGCCTCTTAACATTCTTAATGTGTGTTCAGCGATATCTTCTTGCACACACAGAATGCGCAGGGCAGAGCAGCGTTGGCCCGCGCTGTCAAAGGCGGAAGCCACCACATCGGTCACCACTTGCTCGGTTAATGCGGAGGAATCGACTATCATGGCGTTTAGCCCACCCGTTTCGGCAATTAATGGCGTTGGACGGCCATGTATATCTAAACGACCGGCAATATTACGTTGTAGCAAGCCAGCGACTTGGGTCGAGCCAGTAAACATCACGCCGCGCACCCGAGGATCGCCAACTAAGGTCGCGCCGACAGTTTCACCATCGCCGGGTAATAATTGCAATACATCACGCGGGATGCCGGCTTGATGCAACAATGAGACCGCCATGGCCGCCACTAATGGCGTTTGCTCAGCGGGTTTAGCCAACACAGTATTGCCAGCGGCTAATGCGGCTGCAATTTGGCCTGAGAAAATCGCGAGGGGAAAGTTCCACGGACTAATGCAGACTACCGGCCCTAATGGTCGGTGGGTGTTGTTATCAAAATCATCACGCACTTGCACGGCATAATAATTTAAGAAATCAACCGCTTCTCTAACTTCTGAAATTGCATTTTGATAAGTTTTTCCTGCTTCACGCACTAAAATCTCTAATAAGGGTTGGAGCTGTTGCTCCATTAATTGTGCGGCACGTAACAGCGAGGCGGCACGCTCTGAAGGCGGCGTCGCGAACCAAATCTCACTGGCTTGATGCGCCACGGTTAAGGCATGTTCAACTTCGGCCTCACTAGCTTCGCGCACGTGGCCAACAATATCTTGCTGCTGTGCTGGATTAATAACGGGTTTAGCTGCCGCGAGTGGTGTCTCTGAGTGCCAATTTCCGCCCAATAACGGCTCGGCTAGTTTGGGACTCATCGAGGCGGTCAGTAACGCGCTCGATAGGGAGGCGAGCCGGTGCTCATTGGATAAATCTAATCCTAATGAATTGACTCGGCGTGTACCGTACAGATCACGCGGCAGTGGAATTTTGGGGTGGGGTATTCCAATGTGGCCTTCGGTTTCAGCTAATGCTAGTACATCGCTAACTGGATCGGCGACTAATTCCTCTAACGGTAGGGTGTTATCAGCAATACGATTAACAAATGAGGTGTTAGCGCCGTTTTCCAATAAACGACGCACCAAGTAAGCTAACAGTGTTTCATGGGTGCCTACCGGTGCATAAATACGGCATGGGCGATTTAATTTACCGTCGGCGACTTTACCTACAACTTGCTCATATAATGGCTCGCCCATGCCATGTAGGCATTGGAATTCATATTGACCAGGATAATAATTCTGGCCTGCCAGTTGATAGATAGCCGATAACGTATGGGCGTTATGCGTGGCAAATTGAGGATAAATCAGATTTGGCGCAGCCAATAGCTTACGAGCACAGGCTAGATAAGACACGTCTGTATACACTTTGCGGGTATATACCGGGTAACCTTCCAAGCCGTCAACTTGAGCGCGTTTGATCTCGCTATCCCAATAGGCCCCTTTAACTAAGCGGATCATCAAGCGTCGGCGACTGCGTTGTGCTAAATCAATCAGGTAATCAATGACTAATGGACAGCGTTTTTGATAGGCTTGAATCACAAATCCAATACCATTCCAGCCATCGAGTTGCGGCTCAAAACACAGTTTTTCTAATAGATCGAGGGAGATCTCTAAGCGATCGGCTTCTTCGGCATCAATATTGATCCCGATATCATACTGGCGAGCTTGTAATGTCAGCGCTAATAGACGAGGGTACAGTTCACGCATTACTCGGTCATATTGCGCTCGGCTATAGCGCGGATGCAGAGCGGATAACTTGATTGAGATCCCTGGTCCTTCGTAAATTCCTCGGCCATTTGAGGCTTTGCCAATAGCATGAATAGCTTGTTGGTACGAGACTAAATAGGCTTGGGCATCTTCTTCGGTTAATGCCGCTTCACCCAGCATATCATAGGAATAACGAAAGCCTTTTTCTTCTAATTTACGGGCATTGGCTAGCGCTTGTGCGATGGTTTCGCCCGTCACAAATTGTTCACCCATTAATCGCATCGCCATATCGACCCCTTTACGCACTAGTGGCTCGCCACTTTTGCTGAGAATACGATTAAGTGATGAGGATAATTTGGCTTCATTATGGGTAGAAACTAATTTTCCTGTAAATAGCAGTCCCCAAGTTGCTGCATTAACAAACATCGATGCACTTTGCCCTAAATGCGATTGCCAATTTCCTCGACTAATTTTGTCGCGGATCAACGCATCGCGGGTGGCTTTATCTGGAATACGCAATAATGCTTCGGCTAAACACATTAGCGCGACGCCTTCTTGAGAGGAGAGCGGAAACTCCTGTAATAGCCCCTGAACTAATCCCGAACGACCTATACCATTTTTTTGATTGCGCAATTTTTCGGCAATTGAATAGGCCAGCTTATGCGCCGCATCCGCTTGCGGGGCAGGGAGCTGAGCTTGCTGTAATAACATTGGCACTGCTTGTGTTTCTGGGGGGCGATAAGCTGAGGTAATTGCAGAACGTTTAACCGACTGGGGTAAAATATGCTCAGCAAAGCTTAAAAACGGTTGGAATGTGGTTTCAGGAACAGAATTTTCTTCATCAGAACTGTCTTCTCTGCTATCTTTTTGGGCAGAAAGTTCAGGGATGATCTGTTCATTATCAAGGAATTCCAGATAGTTAAATATTGCCTGCTTAATTAACCAGTGTGGAGTTCGGTCAATACGCCGAGCAGCGGTTTTAATTCGCTCTCGAGTTGCTTCATCAAGTCTGACACCCATGGTTGTACTGCTCATCCCCGCTCCTTTCAACATTATGTCGACGAATTTACTTAGTTAGGTATCAATATCGATCATGTTGCAACATTGTGCAACTTTGTTAATGATAGTTAGCAAAGAAATGTGAATTAAGTCGTATTTTTTCTATCAATAAAATATATATATAATAAATTTCTCTATTATATATTTGATTTTATTTGTTTTATTCGGCGGTGTGTTGATTTTGTAAGTTAATCAATTGATGTAATCCACATAGTCAAAAAGTAATAAATGTGATTAACACGTCGTTTTTAAGATAAATATAAGTCAATTTCTTGTTAAATTATCAATTGAGTGTCTAGGATTGAGGCTATCTAAATTAATTAGATATTTTCTATAGTTATACATAAATAGCTAATTAGATCGCTAAATGTGCAACATAATTAAACAATTATGTACAACATTATTTATTGATAAAGTTAAAAATGAGGTTAAATTCAGGCTATAAACCCTACGATAACCTAGGTTAATAGCCTTGATGATGCGGGTAAAACGCTAAAAATTAGTAAAGATAAATTATTAACAATAGGCAAGGTAATTAGAGTTTCACAGCAATAACACGTGTAAAACACGGAAAGCAGTAACTTGCAAAATATAACAACGAAAATTCAATGGAGAAAACCGATGATTATAAGTACACCGATGATAGTGACATTTATCATCTATATTAGCTTTATGCTACTTATCGGCTATCTAGCGTACCGCTCAACCAACAGTTTTGATGATTATATCCTCGGTGGGCGAAGTCTAGGAAGCGTAGTAACCGCACTCTCTGCGGGAGCATCCGATATGAGTGGATGGTTATTAATGGGATTGCCAGGCGTGGTATTTTTGGCGGGTATTTCAGAAAGCTGGATTGCTATCGGTTTAAGCCTTGGAGCCTATTTTAACTGGTTATTTGTCGCAGGACGACTGCGTGTTCATACTGAAAAAAATAATAATGCGTTAACGTTGCCGGATTATTTTACTAGTCGCTTTGAAGACAATAGCAAGATACTGCGTATCATTTCAGCGCTAGTTATTTTAGTCTTTTTTACCATTTATTGTGCATCTGGCGTAGTTGCCGGTGGATTATTATTCCAAAGCACCTTCGATATGAGCTATGAAAAAGCCATGTGGCTCGGGGCGTTAGCAACGATTGCTTATACTTTCTTAGGCGGATTTTTAGCCGTAAGTTGGACTGATACAGTACAAGCGTCATTAATGATTTTTGCTTTAATCTTAACTCCAATTATGGTGATTATGTCGGTGGGCGGCTTTGAATCCTCGATTGCGATTATTGAAGCCAAAAATCCTGAATATTTAGATATGTTCAAAGGGCTTAATTTTGTGGCGATCATTTCATTGTTAGGCTGGGGTTTAGGTTACTTTGGGCAACCGCATATTTTAGCCCGATTTATGGCCGCGGATTCTCACCGTACTATTCGTAGTGCGCGTCGCATCAGTATGACATGGATGGTTTTATGTTTAATCGGCACCATTGCTGTAGGTTTCTTTGGTATCGCTTACTACGAAATGAACCCGCAACTCGCTGGGCCGGTTAATAGTAACAATGAACGTATCTTCATGGAATTAGCCACAGTATTATTTAATCCATGGATTGCCGGGATATTATTATCAGCGATTTTAGCGGCGGTAATGAGCACATTAAGCTGCCAGTTATTAGTCTGTTCCAGCGCATTAACTGAAGATTTATATAAGCCGTTCTTACGCAAAAATGCCAGTCAAAAAGAGCTAGTGTGGGTTGGTCGTGGCATGGTACTGCTAGTCTCTGCTATCGCTATTTATATTGCTCGAGACCCAGAAAACAAAGTCTTGGCCTTAGTTAGTAATGCTTGGGCCGGCTTTGGTGCTGCCTTTGGCCCGGTGGTCTTAATTTCAGTACTGTGGAAACGCATGACCCGAAGTGGCGCGTTGGCAGGTATGCTAGTAGGGGCGGGTACGGTCTTGGTTTGGGTGCAGTATAAATGGTTTGGATTATATGAAATTATTCCCGGCTTTATTCTAGCCTCAATCGCTATATTTGCAGTCAGCTTAGTGACTAGAGCTCCGAGTGCTCAAGCACAGCAACGTTTTGATGAAGCTGAAGCCGAGTATAAAACCCATTAGAATATTGTAGCTTGAAACAGTAATAAACTAAATTATATGGGGTCATTATGAAAATAGGCGCTGATTATCAGCGCCTATTTTTTTATCTATATCTTATCGCAGAGCGATTATGCTTTTTGTTTGCGGCGTTGTACCACTTTATAACCAATAAATAGCGCCACAAACCATAACGGGGTAGCTAATAATGCTTGGCGGGTATCTGGTTGTAAGGTCAACAAAATAATCATACAGACAAAGAACGCCAAACAGACCCATGACATCACTATTCCTGCCGGCATTTTATAGCGTGAAGCTTGATGCAGGTGCGGACGTTTTTTTCTAAATGCCAAATAACTGCAAATAATCATGCTCCAAATAAACATGAACAAGATAGCTGAAACCGTGGTTACCAAGGTAAACACATGCATCACATCTGGAATAAAATAGATTAAGATAATACCGCAACTCAGGCAGAGACAAGTAAAAATCAAGCCCGTTGCAGGTACTGCTTTACGTGATAATTGACTAAATTGTTTGGGGGCATCACCTTCTTTTGATAAACCAAACAACATACGGCTGGTGGAGAACACCCCACTGTTCGCTGATGATGCTGCCGCGGTTAATACCACAAAATTCACAATACTGGCCGCAGCAGGCAGGCTAATGAGCACGAACATCTCAACAAACGGGCTTTTATCCGCCAAGATGGTGCGCCAAGGCGTCACTGCCATAATTACAATGAGAGAAAGCACATAAAAAGTAATAATCCTGAAAGGGATAGCATTGATGGCTTTTGGTAAAGATTTTTCAGGATCACGGGTTTCCGCAGCGGCTGTTCCGACTAATTCAATCCCCACAAAAGCAAAAATAGCAATTTGAAAACCAGCAAAAAATCCGCTCAGCCCTTTAGGGAACATCCCTCCATCATTCCAGATATTTTCTAGCGCAGCAGTGTGTCCCGAAGGCGAAGTAAATGACATGCCTATTAGTGTGCCACCGATAACAATCAGTGAAACAATCGCTACAATTTTGATCATTGAGAACCAAAATTCCATCTCGCCAAATAACTTAACAGAGACTAAATTCAAAGTTAACAAGGTTAGCACGCAGATAAATGACGTCACCCATTCTGGAAAATTTGGTGCCCAATAGCTGACATAGGCGGTAATCGCCACAATATCTGCAATTCCGGTGATGACCCAGCAAAACCAATAGGTCCAGCCGACAAAAAAACCAGCCCACGGACCGATAAGATCAGCCGAAAAATCACTGAACGACTTATAGTTAAGATTTGAAAGCAATAATTCGCCCATTGCTCGCATCACAAAAAATAACATAAAGCCGATTATCATATAAACAAAGATAATCGAAGGTCCCGCTAGCGAGATGGTTTTACCTGATCCCATAAATAAGCCGGTACCAATCGCTCCGCCAATAGCAATTAATTGGATATGACGATTGCTAAGACTTCGCCGCAATTGATTTTTTTCTGCCACAGGGTGGCTAGTTGTCGCTTGATGATTGTCTGCCATATTCTGTCCGATGTTTTTATTGTTACTCGCTGTCACAGTGTTTTTTTATTGTTGTGACGGTGTTTGCGAAATTATTGTGACACAAATTGTAGTTCTAGTAATAAAAAGTTTGCTAATAGAGCTCGAAGTGACTATTACTTAACCTGTTGATGACAAAGCATTTACTTAGATGGTTTAGGATTAACCATATTAATAAAAATAGCAGAAAAATATTGACTGTACAGAATGAGAGGCGTTAAATAATACTTATCGGGTCGTTAGCTCAGCTGGTAGAGCAGTTGACTCTTAATCAATTGGTCGGGGGTTCGAACCCCCCACGACCCACCAATTTTAAGCTGTTAAATCAGTACATTAAGCCACTTTTAATGAAGTGGCTTTTTTTATTTTTATGAGTCATTGGCGACAAAATGGCGACAGGTTTTTTGCGTGCCCTAATTAGTTTGTGACATGTCACAATACATTTTATTTTTCAAAAATATGTCACGCTAATTTTTATAAATATCTTTATAGCTTATTTCAGTTTTTCATTTCTCCTAAACCCGCATAATTACTGACTCTTTGAAATTATGCGGTTAGTTTCGCGATCTAATCAATCCTACGACAAATAAAAATTATCGATATTTTTCATTGTGTTATGTTTTTAATGCGATCTATTCGGCGATCCAAAAGCTGAAATTTACTGAAAATCCTTTCACACATTTCAGTTTGTGATCCCTCGCAAGTCCCTAGGCGTGGAGCGGTCTGGCCATATGTTTTGTAGAATTTTAAAACTGAAATAATTTTATTGTACAGATTGTACAGATTGTGCAGATAAGGGCGATGTTGTGTATTTTACGAAGTGAAACCGTTTCTTTCATGGGCGCAGTGATTTATCAGCGCATGAGATTGATGTGATCCAAATAAATGATTGTTTGGTATGGCTTGTTGAGTTTGGCGATGATTTAGGAGAAAAATACGCGCTGAAAACGAAAGGTACTAGGTTTTCTTGAGATTCCCACCCTAGCATTACATGCAATAAAAAATTATTTATCAATGACTTACAGTATCACATATCGGCACTGGAACTATACGGAAATATCATCTAGCCCATTACCCTTATCTCTTAGCGATATAGATTAATGCTTATTAACAAGGCTAACAGCAATAACTCGAAGAGGATTTTAGTCCGGAATTTTTGCATTAGATAATTTATTCCGCGAAAGTGGGGTGAAAGACCAAGAGCAGAAAGATAAAAAATAGGGCAGCGTGCTGTCCTTTGCTCAGTTATCAGCTATCGCCTTTCTTACTAATTTAGTTAAAAAGCAGATCAATTCTACTTACTCCATAATGGTATTGGATATAATTAAGCGATCATTAGGTTAGATAGATAAATTTTCTGCTTGTACAATGCGTAATATTTCAGATGGTTATAGCGAATTTATTTTATAGAAAAGAGGTTAATATTTTATTACCTACCTCTTTGAAATAAGGCGATTTGGGATCCACCAGATCAAAGTGTCCAGCTCCATTGATAGTAAAATATTGACAATTTTCTTGTGCTTTTTCTTTATAGTTAGTGCTTATTTCGATGGGAACTTCACTATCCTTATTACCATGAAATAAAATAACTTCTCCATTCTTTATTGGCAACATATCTATAGGGGAGATATTTTTAGATATAAACTCTAGAGGAACACCATTTATTAGTTCTAGCACTGCATCGTTAGATAAGTGATATTTTTTTGCATATTCTAGATCTAATAATCCGGCTAATGATATTGCTTTCTTAATCGTAAACATCTTTTCATCATACAGAGGGCTCTCTTGAGTAATGCTTCCTCTGCTAAAAGCCCAAGTAGCTAGATGACCTCCTGCTGAGTGTCCAATTAAGACAGTGTTATTGAGGTCAATATTCTTGATATCAAATGACTCTATATTGTCAAGTACCTGTGGAATGCTATCTATACATGCGGACACATCAAGGAATGTATTAGGATATCCTCCACCGACGTCTCCAATTCTACGATACTCCATGTTGATACTTATGATCCCATTATTTTTTAACCACTCACAAAAGTAACTCATATAATCTAGAGTGTATTTGTTTCTCCAGTACCCGCCGTGAATCACGATAGCTATTGGTGCTTTTTTCCCTGCGATTTGTTTAGGTAACCTTAATTCAAAGTAGTTATTTTTATCTGGGCCGTAACTTACTTTGATGAAGTCTTTGGGCTCTACTTCTTTAAAAGTTGCTCCGTTAAGATTATTGTCAGCAGTCGGCTTACTTAATACTTTAAATGGTAATAACATGGAGGATGCTAGAATCGCTGACTTTAGCATGAAACTTCGTCTGTCCATTGTAAATCCTTTATAAGAATAGATGTTTGCAGTTGAAAGTGAACCAATAATAAAATAAATATTTCACCTAAGTCACTAAAAGATACTATTAAAGTTTTTATTTTAATAGTCAATAGTATTTAACTTTTGCTCTCTTTGATTCATTAGCACGGCCTTGGGCTGGGTAGCTATTTTTTCAGCAGATTGAGTCGCTCACTAGTCTATCTGGTTACTAGGATGAATATCGCCAATGACACTAAGCCTGAGACTCGTGCGCATAATTAATAGCTTACCTAGATGCTTTATCTAGGGAGTTTTCGTTTGCACGAATAAGTAATCGAGATTTATGTTCGCGCAATGTGTTACTAATAATAGAAATATCAGTGTCCATAATTAATGAGATAGCATACTTATTAATTTTGAATTTATTTAATTGATGTTTTAGGCTGATTTTAAATAATCTGTTGCATCATTAAACTCTTTGCACTTATTCCTAAATAAATTAAAACTATGCTCAATGGACGTATCACAAAAAATCGGGGTGCAGTCGATATCCCGTCTAATATGATTTTTATTACTATTCCAACTATCTTCTTTATTACAGGATTTATTATTAGTGCTAAGAGTTCATCTTGATATACTTCGCTTTAGGTTTATCATTATGAAAGTAAATCAATAGAGAAGGGCAAAGAAAATGAAAAGGAATGAGCTTGTAGACTATATTCAGAGTAATTATGGTGTCGCCGCAGAATATCTATGGGATAGATTTCCTAACTACATCATTTTCAGGCATAAAAATAACTCAAAATGGTTTGCTCTAATCATGGATGTTCCTTCTAAAAAACTGTATGAAGGTGGAACTGATGACATCGTTGATATTATAGACTTAAAGGTTCCCTCTGAATTAGTCGGTTCTTTGCGATTAAAAGAAAATATTTATCCTGCATATCATATGAATAAAGAGCATTGGATTACTATAAAGTTGGATAGTGACTTCCCTGAAAGTGAGCTTAAGGCATTGGTTGATGATAGTTATAAATTGACCACATAGTGCCTAATTTATTACCACAATCTAGCTTGTTCTTGGGCTTGTAACTCAGTTCACATATAGAGTCTTTTGATTGAGTCTTTTTTCGTTTCACTGATAGTATTAATGAATCTTAAGTTAAATTTATGGTGAGGATATGGAGCAGGCTAAAAATATAATTCTTATATCAGTATCAGTTGCAATATTGAGTCTACCTTTTTCTTTTCCTGCGTCAGCAAAAAATTGTAAAAAAGGAATACCTTGTGGTAATAGCTGCATTTCAGCTAGCAAAACTTGCCGTATAGGAACGGGCTATTCATCAAGTTCAAATACATATAAGCGTAATAATAACTCAAGCTTATCAAGTTTATATAGCCGCTCCAGCAACGACTCTAGCAAATACAAAAGTAAGGCATTAAAGGCATCATCTTTAGCTATAGCAGGGGCATCGATAACATCTGTTGTCGCCGCGTCATCATCTGATTTAATAAAATACAGATGCTCATATGCCAAAGCGGCAATAAAAAACGGTGTTGTAGGAGAAATGAGAGATTTCTCGCTGGCTAATGTAGAGGTTAATGGAGATATTTTTAAAGCTAATAGGCCTGATAAGACAACAATAACCAGCCCTGCAATGAAAAAGAAAAATGGTAATCTATTTATTGAAACTAAAGGTAAAATCGCTTATGTGATGGCAGACACAAGAAATGATTTTGCAGTCTCTGATGGTGAAAAGCAGATAACTGAGCAATGGACTGAATGCAGATAATGTGCCGAGACTGCGCCACTTCCCTCGTTATGATGACGATTTCGTGGCGTTCTTCACAACTATATCAATGCAATCAGAGCGTCTGACCGAGAATTTCCGGAATAACTGCATTTTATTTTCTCTAGATCAGCACACACTTAATACGCCAAAAGCACGCTAACTATTAGTGATATATTATCTTTAGAGCGTTCGTGTTGATCATCTTAATTGCATGATTTTATTAGATATATTATTCAGTCGAATTGCCAATAAGGGGGGGCGCCATAAACCTCCAGAAAGTAGTCAATAACCGCTCTAACATTCAGAGGGGGATGACGGGCATTTGGATAAATCGCAGCAATATGCTGTGGCTCTGTTTTTATGGCAGCGTCAAGATTGGGCATAATTCTGACCAGTTTCCCTTTATCAATGCTGTCTCCTATCAGCCAGTCCGGGAAGAGCACCATCCCCATTCCACCTAAAGCAGCAGTAAGAAGCGTTTCTGCATTGTTAGAAATCAATAATGCAGAAACCGGATAATGAATCCAGTTATCATTTTGTTCTCTGAATAGCCATCGATTAGGGCCGGATGAGCCCGCATAAACCAGACATTTATGCTGTGCTAAATCTGAAGGGATAACTGGCATTCCCCACTTTTGAATGTATTTAGGAGACGCAACAAGATGGTAGCGCTGAGTACAGAAGATGCGTGCGTGAAAAGATGAGTCGGTAAGTGTTCCAATACGAAAAATAATATCTGAAGCATCACGGTGGGGATCGATATAGTCATCTGTCTGCGCCAACTTGATCAATAGCTTAGGGTAGCGCTCGGATAGGCCAGTCAACCAGGGCGCAATATGCCGTTGGCCAAAAAAAACCGGCGCATTGATTCTTACCAACCCTGAAGGTTCAAGAGATCTGTCTTGAAGTTCTTTTCTTGCCTCGCTGAGCTGCTCACTCATTATTCGGGCATATCCTACGAATAATCGTCCAGCTTCGGTCGGAATGACAGAGCGAGTATTACGGTAGAATAGCTGCTGTCCGAGAGTATCTTCCAATTGCAGAATCACTCGCGACACCATCGACGCAGACACTCCCTCTCGCCTGGCAACCTCAGAAAAACTCTGTGAATCAAAAACTTCTATAAAAAACAATAAGCTACGAAAGTTTATTGAACTGACATCATACATTATCTCGATTCCTGCAAAAGTGTTTCATGAATTATACTGTTTTTCATTACTCTGAGCATCTTTATCATCTGTCTCCTAAACCAAGTTGGAGACTGTTTTATGCCGCTTTTATTTATATTACTCGTCGTTGCTGGCGGGATGGGATTATCCGTTGAAGCTGGTTTATTAGGACCACTAGGCGAGGAAGTTGGAGATTTATGGGCCACATTTAGCATTTTTGGTGTCGGTGCTGCGCTGACATTCATGCTGATGCTTTTCTTCAGCCCGCGTAATAGCCCCTCTTTTTTCTCGCAACCGGCATGGACATTAGTAGGCGGTATTCTTGGACCGATATATGTGGTGATCCTCACTATTGCGGTTCCCAGTATTGGTATTGCAATGACCATGATCGGCATTCTTGCAGGCCAGGTATTTAAAAGTCTGGTGATTGACCACTATGGACTTTTTGGCACCGCTCATCGCAAAATTGATCGTAAAAGAGTCATTGCGCTTATTTTTATTGTTGCTGCTCTGGCTTTAGTGGCAAAAGATTGAGGTAAAACTATGAATATTTTGATGATTATTCTTGCCGTGGTAGGTGGAGCCGTGCTGAGCATGCAGGCTGCAATAGGTGGAAAGTTGGGTAGCAATGTCGGTGTATTCCGAAGTGCATTCCTGACCTTTTCTACTGGTGCATTAGTTACCGCTCTGTTGATCTTTTTCTTTGAGCCAAAGCATGCACTTACACTGCTGGATGTTCCAAAATGGCAGTTACTGGGGGCTCTTTGTGGTGTGCCTTATATCGTTATTATGGTGATCGCAGTCCAACGAATCGGTTCAGCTGTAGCTACTGTTGCGGTTATTTTTGGGCAACTGACAATGAGTATGCTGATCGATAACTTCGGTTGGTTAGGAAACGAAGTCATTCACTTCTCGTCAACACGACTAGGAGCAGTCATATGTTTAGGTATTGCACTGTTCTTTATCTACTCGAGCAGTAAATCTAAAACAGCGCCCGTGGAGAAGTCATTGAAGAAAGCTATCGTACGCGAGTGATGTAAGCGACTGAGAAAACAGCCGTGAGTTAGGCGCTATTGCATCACTCTAATTACCGAGAAAACTCTTTCGCTGAATAACATTACTGTCATGCTTGCATTTATCACGGAACCTCAAGCGTACACATTTAAAAATTTAGCCTAAGCTCACTAAGCCGTAAATAGTGAGTTTGCAGAATTAGAAAATAGTACGCCGGTAGATAAACCTCGCAGGGCGTTGGAGCGACGTGCGGGTATTTATGCCCGGGCTCTATTTATAATTAAAAGCAAGCTGAAGCTAAGGCGTATGCGTGAGAGAAGACAGAAAGTTGGAAGGTAAAAAAGCTTAGGGCTCTTTTTGGGCGAGATAACGAATGCCACGCCTATGATGAACTGTACCGAAATAGTGATGCGTAGATGAGATAGATGGGAATTTTGATATCTTAATATCACTCTATTTTAGAGAAAATAAACTGGATGCACAGTATGATTTTTTAATTATCTTTTTGTGCGAGATTTCAATACTGACGTTAGAACAATCTGTCAGATTTATGTCAATTTTGTTAAGCTGATCACATAAATTAAAGTCTATGATATTGGTTCAACTTAAGGTGATTAGCTTATGAATATATTATTAATAAATGGTGGGCATCAATTTGGTCACTCCGGTGGACAATTAAACAGAACATTGCATGAAACGGCGTGTAATCAGTTAGCCGAGTTAGGTCATACCATTAAAACGACAGATATTGAGCATGGTTATCAAGTTGAGGAAGAAGTTGAAAAATTTCTATGGGCCGAGGCGATAATTTATCAAATGCCGGGCTGGTGGATGATGATGCCGTGGCAAGTTAAAAAATATATGGACGAGGTTTATACGGCAGGTCATTCTAAGTTATATGAAAGTGATGGACGAACCCGTAAAGATCCAACGAAGCAATATGGAAGTGGTGGTTTATTGCAAGGTCGAAAATATCTGCTTTCAGTTACCTGGAACGCACCTGAAGCTGCCTTTAATGATGCTGATAATTTCTTTGAAGGGAAGGGAGTCGATGGTGTTTATTTTCCATTCCATAAATCACAACAGTTTTTAGGAATGACGAGTCTGCCCTCGTTTATGGTTAATGATGTGATTAAACAGCCACAGGTTGACCAGTTTATTGCTGATTATAAACAGCATCTTATTCGAGAGTTTAGCGCCGCTTAATGCCGCTTACTATAGATACTTACTATAGATACTTACTATAGCTGTTCAAAACATAGCTGTTTTTAAGTTTAATAATAGCGGTTTAACATAGTAAAAGACTAATTTGAAACACTGACGGTAAAATGTTGCGAATAAATTCTAATAAGTCGTTGTATATCTTCTCTCTATAAAGAAGATATAAGCCATATACTAGAATAAATAAATCGTATGCTAACTTCTGCTGCAAACTGGAGTTATACCGCAGCGTTAGTGTCGGCGTGATAAGTCGATAAATAATTAAAATACTATGATTAAAAAAGGGAGGAATAATAAATTATTCTTCCCTTTTCCTATAAGCCAAAAAGAGTTAATCCACTTGGCTTATCTATATTCTATCCGGTATTTTATGCCGCGTTTTCTGTCTCTGTTAGTGCTTATAGTGTGGCAATATAATATAATCTATTCACAAAGATAGGCATTTCTATGATGTCACCCTTATGCGGCGCCAGCACTATTTTTTGCTGATAATAAGTTTAATACTGCTTGAGCTGTCTCCATTGAAGACGCCGGATTTTGCCCGGTAACTAATAAACCATCAGTCACCACGTATGGCTGCCAGTCTTGCTGTTTACTGTAGTTAGCCCCATGATTTTTCAGCATATCCTCAAGCAAGAAAGGCACAATGTCGGTAAGACCAACAGCCTGCTCTTCGCTATTGCTAAATCCCGTGACTGATTTCCCATGCACTAAAAATTGTCCATCCACGGCTTTAGTATGGCGAAAAACCCCTGGCGCATGGCAAACGGCAGCCACGGGTTTATTTGCTTTAATCGCGTGCTCGATTAAGCTAATTGAGCACGGATCTTCGGCCAGATCCCACAATGGACCATGTCCTCCGGCATAGAAAATGGCATCATAATTCGCCACATTAATTGTAGATAAGGGCAGGGTAGTCTGCAGCGCTTGCATTGCCGAAGTATCGGCACTGAAACGTACGGTTGCAGCCGTTTGAAATTCAGGCTGATTGCTTTTTGGATCTAATGGCGGTAATCCACCTTTTGGCGAGGTAAGTGTAACTTGTGCGCCTGCATCAATAAAGGTGTAATAGGGCGCAGCTAATTCTTCCAGCCAGAAACCGGTTTTTTCTCCACTATCGCCCAAGCTATCATGCGAGGTCAAAATGAGCAGGATATTCATTGGCATCTCTCTTATATTTAAGGTAGCTAATAGTTACGCTGGCTGAGCAATTAAAGCGCGGCTTGTAAAATACGACGGCTAGTTGCTAAATCGACATCTTGATGTTCACCAATCGCGGTCATTCCATGTTTTTCAAGCTGTTTAATTACTGCATCGATAGTATCGGTAGATAAATCATAGTCGGATAAATGGGTGCCGATATCCAGCGTTTCAAAGAATTGACGGGTTTTTTCAATTGCCTGATCAATACGGCTTTCTTCTGTTCCGTCAGTTATTCCCCAAATACGCTGCGCATATTGAAGTAATTTTTGACGTTTAGCCTCGCGGCGTATCTGTAAATTAGCCGGCAGAACGATAGCCAATGTTCTTGCATGATCAATGCCGTACATCGCGGTTAGCTCATGGCCGATGATATGAGTTGACCAGTCTTGAGGTACACCTGCACCGATTAATCCATTGAGGGCTAAAGAGGCTGCCCACATTAAATTAGCCCGCACGGCATAGTCTTCTGGTGCATCTTTAATCTGAGTGCTTATCTCGATTAGTGTGTGTAATAATCCTTCGGCAAATCTATCTTGTACTGCGGCATCTGCCGGGTAGGTTAAATATTGTTCGACCACATGGACAAAAGCATCGGCGATGCCGTTTGCTACTTGACGTGTCGGCAATGTATAGGTTTTGGTTGGATCTAAAATAGAAAATTGTGGGAAAACCAGTGGGTTCATAAAGGACAGTTTATCTTGTGTCGCTTTGCGGGTAATAACTGCACCACTGTTCATCTCTGAACCTGTTGCAGGCAAGGTTAATACGGAACCAAACGGTAATGCTCGAGTAATCTTGCTACCGCGAGTTTCGAGGATCTCCCATGGTTCACCGTCATATTCAACCGCTGCCGCAATAAATTTAGTGCCATCAATTACCGAGCCACCCCCCACAGCAAGTAAGAAATCAACTTGATTTTCACGGATTTGGCTGACAGCTCGCATTAATGTTTCATAACTTGGATTAGGTTCTATACCGCCAAATTCTTCGACTTTGCGTTGCCCTAATGCTCGATAAATTTCGTCTAAGGTACCATTACGTCGTGCGCTTTCACCACCAAACAGTAACAGAACGCGGGCATCGCTTGGAATAAGTTGATTTAATTGACCGATGGTTTCAGCCCCAAAAATAATACGAGTTGGATTATAGAAATTAAAATTAAGCATTAAATTGTCCTAAACTAGGTTACTGGCTGAATTAATCGCTGATGTTATTAACTATCAACCGAGTAACTCGAGGGATTATGTTGACTATGTATTCACACTAACAAAAAAATAGACTAGTCGTCTAGTGTTTTATTTTTTGCTTTAGGTGCGGGGCTTATTGATTAAAAATAAAGCTATTTATGGTAGAGGTTGAAATTTTTTTCATTTAAATTCAAAGAATTAATGTGATGTGCGAGGCAAGTCATGCTCAAAATGAGCAACGTGACTAGACGATTGGTCTAATTCCCTCTATGATAATTGATATCGATAACCTTAATGATGAAAGTTATGAATGAAACGACTAATGATACACGCCAACATATACTTGATGTCGGCTATCAACTGATTGTAACCAAGGGCTTCACTAAAGTGGGGCTATCAGAGTTACTGAAATTAGCCAATGTGCCAAAGGGCTCTTTTTACCATTACTTTAAATCTAAAGAGTTATTTGGTACTGAGCTTATTCACGTTTATTTTAAACATTACCTCGAGCAGGCAAGTAATATTTTTAATCATCCCCAGCGCAGTGGCTATGATTGCTTGTTAGAATATTTTGAATACTGGAAAGGCAAAGATGACCAATGCTGTAATGCCAACAAATGTTTGGTCGTAAAACTGAGTGCCGAAGTGTCTGATTTATCAGAACCAATGCGCTTAGCACTGCGTAATGGTGCCGATCAAGTGGTTACTTCTATTGCTGGATGTATTGAAAAAGGTATCGCCGATGGTTCGATTAAGCCAAGTGATAGCCAAAAAACCGCTCATCAATTGTATTTTTTGTGGGTGGGGGCCAGTGTCTTGAATAAATTATATCAAGATCAGTCCGGGCTACATCAATGTTTAGAAAGTACTAAAGATTTACTGAAACCTAATAATTGATTAAAGAAAATAGTTATTACTCCAAACAGTGATTAAAACTAGAGAAACTATAATTCACGGTAATCGCCGTGATTCATACTAATTAAAAATCAAATTAATTGATTTTTTACCCTACAACTAAGTGACCGGTCTATTATTTATCTATCTATATCAATAATATGTATTTCGATAATAAGATAGTCGGTGATAAAAATTACAGGAAATATTATGACTTCTGACATGACTCTAACAAAAAATCAGCGCATTGTGCTGGCGTCTCGTCCACATGGTGCCCCAACGGCAGAGAATTTCAGACTGGAAAATGTAGAAAAACCAAGCATTAAGTCTGGTGAAATGCTATTACGCAGTATTTATTTATCGTTAGACCCGTATATGCGTGGTCGTATGAGTGATGCCGCATCCTATGCTGAGCCTGTGGCCGTAGGGGATGTAATGGTTGGCGCAACAGTTTGCCAAGTTGAATCATCACAACATGCTGATTTCGCTGAAGGCGAATGGGTCTTAGCCTATACAGGATGGCAGGATTATGCCGTTTCTAACGGCGAAGGTTTAATCAAGTTGGGTAAAAATCCGGCACATCCTTCACTGGCTTTAGGTGTCATGGGGATGCCAGGTTTTACCGCCTATATGGGCTTATTAGATATTGGCCAGCCGAAAGCGGGAGAAACTATTGTAGTTGCGGCAGCAACCGGAGCTGTGGGGGCGACCGTCGGGCAAATTGGTAAAATAAAACAGTGTCGGGTTATCGGTATCGCTGGCGGAAAAGAAAAATGTCGTTATGCAGTAGAAACGTTGGGATTTGATGCGTGTATCGATCATCATGATGCTGATTTCGCACAACAGCTGGCTACAGCCTGCGATAAAGGAATTGATGTTTACTTTGAAAGCGTCGGCGGAAAAGTTTTTGATGCGGTGTTACCACTCTTAAATCCGCGTGCGCGAATTCCATTATGTGGATTAATTTCGCAATATAATGCGACATCTTTGCCATCAGGCCCGGATCGTTTATCTATGCTGATGGGACAATTGTTAGTTAAGCGGATTAAAGTACAAGGATTTATTATTTTTAATGATTATGCTGATCGGTACGATGAATTTGCCCAAGCAATGAGCGCGTGGTTAGAACAGGATAAGATTTATTATAAAGAACAAATTGTTGAAGGGCTTGAAAATGCACCTAGTGCTTTCATGGGAATGCTCGAAGGAAAAAACTTTGGTAAATTAGTGGTTAAAATTAATCAGCCACAGTAAGTTATTTAACCTATGTTTTAATCATGCTGATATTAAATAGCGTCCACTATTTTAAGGGCGCTATTTTATTTTTTTGTCAGATAGTCGATTTATTATTGGTTGTATAATCAGGCCAATTATTTCTGGCTAAATTCTTTATAAGCAGAAAGGGCATTAGCCGCAGACATCACAGAAGGGGCACCCCCCATAAAGATAGCTACGCCTAACATTTCTGAAAATTCTTGCTCTGAGATCCCTAAGCTGGTTAATTTTTTTGTATGAAATCCAATACATCCATCACAACGACCCGCAACTGCTATCCCCATTGCAATTAGCTCTTTGGTTTTTTCATCCAAAATTCCGGCTTCAGCACCTGATTTAGCTAAATTTGAAAAGCTTTTCATCACATCGGGAATATTTTTACTTAATTCAGTCATGTTTTTCGCGATGTCAGTTGTAATTTCAGTGTATTTATTCATTTTATAGCCTCTTATGTCCACTAAATTATTTAAATTAATATTATATAAAAATATATTGTGTGATATTGCCTACTATATGGGCGAATACAAGAACGATAAATTTCATCGGCTTCTAAGCGGGGTTCTTTTTATGGATTAGTAGGGAACGTAAAGTTGAGATGAAAATTGATTATAGTTGAATGTGCAGTATTGGCATTGACTATATGACTAATATTGGCATCCCGATTTTTGAAGGTAATGCTGCAACGGATTTAATAAAAGTTTAAATAAATGAGGTGTATAACTGAATAAATACGTTGAGGTTGACATTAATCTACCGGTGATTAAGCTCTATGTATGTGCTGGATAACCGCTTTATTATTGATACGATAGAATTATCAATGGCGCAAGATATAAGAATGGTTGCAAGAATAGTTATAAGAATAGTGGCGGGCATTATCTGGAGTAGAACCCATAAAAACCGTCCATAATCAGTATGGACGGTAGGTAATCACGAGTGAAATTATTAGATAATTTAGCCGGTTACTCTGTTCACGTAGCTCGGAAAATTAAGGGCGTAATGTTGCCATATCGATTACAAAGCGGTATTTCACATCACTTTTTAACATCCGTTCGTAGGCTTCATTGATCTCTGCCATGTTAATCACTTCAACATCGGAAGTGATATTATATTGTCCACAAAAATCGAGCATTTCTTGGGTTTCTGCAATTCCCCCAATACATGAGCCAGCAATCGAACGGCGACCTAATACCATAGATACGGTGCTGACTGTCGGATCAATTTCTCCCAATAAACCAACAAAGACGAGTGTTCCGTCTAACGTTAAGGTTGGCATGTATAAATTGATATCATGTGTATAAGGGACGGTATCGATAATCAGATCAAATTGGCCGTTTACTTGCGCCATTTGCTCAGGATCGTTGGATAAAATCACATGATGGGCTCCGAGGCGTCGTGCATCCGCTTCTTTATTGGCAGAGCGGGTAAATAAGGTCACTTCAGCGCCTAGTGCATTGGCTAATTTCAGAGCCATATGACCTAAGCCACCGAGTCCTACAATAGCGACTTTACTGCCTTTACCGATATTCCAATGACGCAGTGGCGACCATGTAGTAATGCCTGCGCATAATAAAGGTGCTGCACCACTCAGTTCTAAACCTTGAGGAATTTTAAGCACAAAATCTTCACTGCAAGTGATTGATTGTGAATATCCCCCATAGGTCACGCTATGGTCATGACGATCGTTACCATTATAAGTTTGAATATTGCCTTCTTCACAATATTGCTCTAATCCTTGTTTGCATGGGTTACATTGACGACAAGAATCGACCATACAACCAATGCCGGCGATATCACCGACAGCAAATTTAGTCACCTTTTTACCGACAGATGTGACGCGACCAATAACTTCATGTCCAGGAACTAATGGGTATTGGCTGAAGCCCCAATCATTACGTGCTTGATGTAGATCTGAATGGCAAACGCCGCAATAGAGAACTTCAATAACTACATCATCAGCGCGAGGTTCGCGGCGTTCAAAATGTAATGGAGCAAGAGGCGCAGTAGCGGATTTTGCGGCATAACCTAAGATCTTTACGGTCATAATTGGTATCTCCGGTTGATATTTGTCTTATCCCAGCGAATAGGCGTCAGAACGGCTATCTATTATCAGGAAAGCTGAGAGCAAACAGTGGATTTAGCCGAGGGCTATAATTTGAAGACTATTGTTCTTTCACTATAATAATAGTTTATTATTCAAAAAATGATAATAATGACATTAATTATATGTGATTAGTTACGCTAACATAGAGTAATGGTGTTTAAAATAGCTGAGAATAGATTTTTAGCGTGGCGGAGAATCGATTTGCAAGGAAACAGGTTTATCCCCGCAGAGATAAACCTTAAAAGTTATAAAATCTTGCTTAAAAAGCTGGCGGTACGAGGATTCTGAGGGTGATTGAAAATCTGTTCCGGCGTTCCGGCTTCTTGAATAATCCCTTGATCGATAAAAAATACCCGGTCTGCAACTTCACGAGCAAATCCCATCTCATGGGTCACAATCACCATGGTCATACCTTCTGTCGCCAATGTTTTCATCACCGATAAAACTTCACCCACTAATTCAGGATCAAGAGCAGATGTCGGTTCATCGAACAATAAAATCGATGGATCCATGGCTAATGCGCGAGCAATGGCGACCCGTTGTTGCTGTCCACCAGAAAGGCTGGCAGGCCATGCATCTATTTTGTCCAGCAGACCCACTTTGATTAATAATTGTTCGGCCTTCTCCAGTACCTCGGCTTTTTTCGATCCTTTAACCATCAGTGGTGCCATAGTTAAATTCTCCAGCACGGTCATGTGTGGGAACAAATTAAAGCGCTGGAAGACCATCCCAACGTTTTCGCGCATTTTATTCAGGTCAGTTTTAGGATCATGTACATTAAAACCATTGACGATGATCTCGCCGCCATCCGGACGCTCTAATGCATTTAAGCAGCGCAGAAAAGTGCTTTTTCCTGACCCAGAAGGGCCTATAACACAAACCACTTCTTGAGGTTTGATTTCACAGGAAATGCCACGCAACACATGTGATTGACCAAATTGTTTTTGTAAATTATTAACGTAAATCACTTCTGCCTAACCTTCTTTCCATATATTGAACTAACTGCGCCAGAATAAAGGTCAGCATCCAGTAAATAACTGAAATAGTTAAATACGGCTCCCAATAAGTGGCATATGCGCCGGAAACAGTACGCGCGGCGTAAGCTAAATCAGCGAGACCGATAGCCGAAGCTAATGAAGAATCTTTGACAATCGCAATGGCATTATTGCCCAGCGGAGGCAGGATACGCCGAAAAGCTTGAGGCAAAATGACTTTACGCATTGTTTTCGCCCAGCTCATGCCTAAAGCGCGGGAGGCTTCCATTTGACCTTTATCAATCGATTGAATACCCGCGCGGAAAATTTCAGAAACATAAGCCCCTGAATTTAATGTAATAGCCACAATACATGAGAGAAACGCACCATAATCTGAACGTAACATTCTGGCGGTATCTATCGACATAATACCGTTGGTAACTAATAGCCCATCTCGTGGATTGATAAATAATGGAACCAGTGCGAAATGAACCACCATGATTTGTACAAACAATGGCGTACCACGAAATGCGCTGACATAAAAACGAACAGGCCATTGTACAAAAATACGCAATCCTAGTTTCCATGGGCCTTGTTCAGCATTAGCCGTTCTGCCTAGCCCAAGGGTTAAGCCCCAGAGCGTCCCTAAAATGACACAAATAATGGTACATTTGATGGTCATTAATGCGCCTTCAGCAAATAAAGGCGCATACTCCTCGATAATTTCCCAGCGAAATCCTGTCATAACACATTCCTGATAAAATCCTATTTACCCACAGTATGGTTTAATTAATAACTTAATTATTTACTTGGTAATTCGGGGACCTGTTCATCAAACCAGTGCTGATATATTTTGGCATAGGTACCATCGGCAACGATTTTTTGTAAACCAGTATTAATTTTTTGCTGTAATTGACTATTACCTTTAGCGACGGCAATGCCGAAATATTGTTTCTCAAAGTGTGGGTCGTAAATCAGTTTGAATTTTTTCTCTGGGTGAGTTTTGATATAATATTTTACCACGCCTACATCCCCGACCGCGGCATCGATTCCGTCTTCGTACAGTTCTTGCAGTAATAACGGTGTATTATCAAAGCGTTTGATTGCGGTGCTGTTTTTACCAATAATATCGGATACTACAATATCCCCAGTACTGGAATTCACCACGCCGACATTAAGTTTTTTTAATCCCTCTAAATCTGCAATTTTTGAGTTTTCACTAACGACAATCGCCTGATCTGCTGGGAAATAAGGGGCAGAAAAATCGACCATTTTCTGACGCTTATCGGTAATCGTAATACCTGAAATTAAAATATCTCTATCACCGGTCGACAGAGTGGCAAAAATACCTTCCCATGGCGTGTTGATTAATTTAATGTCGAAATCTTCTGCTTGGGCGATAGCCTTAATGATATCGATATCAAATCCTTCCAGCTGTTTTTGGCTATTTTCAAATTCAAAGGGACGATAAGTTCCGCCAGATCCAACCACATAAGTTTCTTTGGCTACCACTCCCCCTGAGAATGCCATCAGCGATAAACATCCTGCGAAAATAATTTTCTTTAACATACTTGCCTCTATTTATGCATTTTATGTGAATAAAAATACACAAATATCTTAGGCTTCGCAATCATATTTTGTGAATTAATAATAAATTTTGAATAATTAAAAATCTTAAACTGACAGCTTTTAGTTGAGGTAAAGAATCGAAAGCTAAGGAATGATAAGGTTAATTAATTCTTTCTAGAAAGGAGTTAACTCATTGTCTTTATCAATTAAATAAGATGTTACTTGATTGAATGCAGTGAATGATCTCGGTATTTTACGCTGAAAGCAATGATTTATTTTGATACAAATATAAATATCCGAAGATTACTTTGTCGAATAACTCGCTTTGAATATTATCAGCTATTATGTTTAGGCTATTATTGCATAATTATGAATTTTAATAGTGTTGACTTATCGCGGGGTTAATTTTTTAACGTTCCAAGAAACCTTATACTTTATGATTAAGATTATTATATTGATCGAATATATTCGCTATAAGGCTTGGCGTGCGAGTGCTGCGAGTAAAGTGCGCTCAGATAAATCAAGATAGTGGCGCATAGATTCAGCGGCCTGCTGATTTTTTCCTGCATTAAGTAAGTTAAGTATTTGCGCATTTTGATCAATATAAGGAGCATGCAATAATTTTGCATCTTGCAGATGGCCAAAGGCGAGACGTAATTCGGCTGAAATATGGCGATAGAGTTTAATTAATCGTTGGCTATCAGAAAGCTCCACTATCGCCATGTGAAATTGCATATTCTCACTTCCGACACCTATCCAATATTTATTTTCTGCATGAACGCGAGCATTGCTTACCGCTTGCTGCATTTTCTCGACGGCGGGATGCATAGCATAAGCGTGTTGTAGCGCATCGCATTCTATCAGTTGTCGCACCCGATAAATGTCATTTATTGTAGCAACATCGGGAATAGAGACACACACGCCACGATTTGGGGTGTATGTTAACAGGCCCTCTTGAGTCAAAACGCGAAATACTTCTCTTAATGTGTTGCGTGAAATCTCAAGCTCTTCGCTCAATGCGGCTTCGGATAATCGCTGCCCCGGAATCCATTCTCCTAACGTAATTTTATTGCGCATAGTTTCTGCGATAGTGACGGCTAAGATCGGGGGAGTCTTTTGTTTTTTCATGATATTCACAGTTATATGTCTATTTATAGTTATGTATCTATTTATTTATAGCTATGTGCCCAGATAGCCGAGATAAAAGTAGCAAATAAGTGAACACTGCGGCGAAATAGCAGGGACAGCGTTATCTTCACATATTCACTAGAGCGCAGCAAGCTAGGCATCGTAAGCCAGCCGCGAGCGCTTTTGATCTGTATTTTCGATGTGCACTTTTAATTTGCACTTTAACAGTGAAAAACGACGTAACTGCACCACCATAGTGCTCGGCAAATTAGCTTAATTAACAAGCATAATAATGTTAATTAAATATTATTTTTGTTAAAAAAGTGATCGCAGTATGATTTTTGAATCTGAAAAAACGAATTAGATTGCTGATTTATTCATCATGTCCTATTAATTGTTCAACAATATAACATCAATGAATTAACAATTATCAAGTCTGATAGAACAATGGCACGATAATTGCCTCTGTTATTCTACCTAGTGACCGCAAGATCCAGCTGTGCATAACTCACACAATCATAGCGTTAGCGGCAAACAATAATAAATAATCAGGAGTCTGCACATGGCAACTCAACACAAAGCAAGCCCCAGCAGTTATATAAAAGCTCGTCGCTCCTCATTGATTGCGGCCATCTTCTTAATGGCAACCTCGGCGATTGGTCCCGGATTCATAACACAAACAGCCACGTTCACAGTAACCATGGGTTCAGCTTTTGCCTTTGGTATTTTCGCCTCAATAGTGATTGATTATGTGGTTCAGCAAAATATCTGGCGCATTGTTACTTTGACTAAAATGCATGCATCCGATGTAGCAAATGCAGCGATCCCCGGCAGTGGTTATTTATTGGCCATACTGGTTATTTTTGGTGGTCTAGTATTCAATATTGGTAATATTGCGGGCGCTGGATTGGGTTTAAATGCACTAGTTGGTTTAGATCCCAAATGGGGAGGGATGATTAGTGCTTTATTGGCGATTTATATTTTTTCCTCCCGTAAAGCCAGTACAGCGATTGATAGATTAATGATTGGGTTGGGATTAATTATGATTTTCCTTACCTTATATGTCGCCATTGTCTCTAACCCTCCTTTAGGCGAAGCCTTAAAACAGAGTGTCATGCCAGATCAGGTGGATTTTGCCACGATCACTACGATTGTCGGCGGAACGGTTGGCGGATATATCAGTTATGCCGGTGCCCATCGATTATTGGATAAGGGCGCGGTAGGAATTGAAAATATTAAAGTTGTATCGAGTGCGGCAACCAAGGGGATCATTGTGGTTGGTTTAATGCGCTATATCTTATTTTTGGCCATTCTAGGCGTGGTGGCTAGTGGGGTGACTATCGATATTTCTGGGCATGCATCAAACCCCGCATCACAGGCATTTCAAGCGGCAGCAGGGGAGTTTGGTTTGCGTATTTTCGGTCTGATCCTTTGGGCTGCTGCGTTAACTAGCGTTATCGGTGCTGCCTATACCTCGATGACATTTATTACTGTTTTTCATCGTTCAATCACTGAACGCCAGCGCAGTATTGCGACCATCATTTTCATTGCTATCTCGCTAGTGATTTATTTAATGATGGGAACCGCCCCAGCAGCATTGTTAGTCTTTGCTGGTGGATTTAATGGCTTAATTTTACCGATTGGCTTAAGTATTTTTATCTATGTCGGTTGGAAACGTGCGGATTTAATGGGCGGATATTTATACCCACGCTGGTTGTTGTGGTTAGGCGTAATTACCTGTGTATTGACTTGGTATATGGGCGCGATGTCTGTCAGTGCTATTTTCAACTATTTGAAGTAGTCAGCAGCAGAATGTATTTGATCCTCGGCGCTAATAAGCCAATACACAGAATAAGGCAGACCAAATAATGAGAAAAAGAATCGATTTAAACAGTGATTTAGGTGAAAGCTTTGGACAATGGCAAATGGGCGACGATGCAGCGATGCTGAAAATTGTTAGTAGCGCCAATATTGCTTGTGGTTTCCATGCGGGATCACCAACGGGCATTTTGGCTACTTTACGAGCAGCGATGCAGAATAATGTCGTGGTTGGCGCTCATGTGGCTTATCCCGATTTAGTCGGTTTTGGTCGGCGAAATATGGATTTGTCCTATTCAGAGCTGTTTGCGGATGTCATTTATCAAATTGGGGCATTAATTGGTTTGGCGACGACAGCGGGCACAGATGTGAGATACGTTAAACCGCACGGGGCGTTATATAACACCATCGCGCAGGATAAGCGTCAGGCGATGGCGGTTATCGACGCCATATTGGCGCTTGATAAGCAATTAGAATTGGTGGTATTAGCCGGCTCCCCGTTAGTGCAATGGGCCAAAGATGCCGGATTAAATACGGTTGCTGAGGCTTTTGCCGACAGAGCTTACCATGCCGATGGGCGTTTAGTTTCACGCCAACAGGCTGGGGCCGTATTACATGATCCACAGCAGGTTGCTGAGCGGATGGTGCAATTAGTGCAGCAAGGCGGATTGATGTCTATTGAAGGCCAATTTACGCCAATAGAGGCTGATTCTATTTGTGTGCATGGCGATAGCCCGGGCGCGGTTGAAATGGCGCGTCAGCTACGTCTAGCCCTCGAGCAGCAAGGTATTACTGTCGGCTCATTTATCTCTGCCACCATTGTTGAGGAGGCAAAATGAGCGCACTGATGCAAGCAAGTACAGCGGCAATCGCGGCTGCCAAGGCCGCGCGCGAATCTATTCGCCATGGATTTAACCAGCCGACTGCGGGAATGGCTCCCGGCATGACACAAGCTAATATGATAGCGCTGCCAAAAGAATGGGCTTTTGATTTTTTATTGTATGCACAGCGTAATCCTCAAAGTTGTCCTCTTTTAGATGTTTGTGATGCGGGAAATTGGCAAACGGTATTAGCTGAAGATGCCGATTTACGTACAGACATACCGCGTTATCGTGTTTGGCAGCAAGGTAAACTTGTCGATGAAATCACTGATGCCACAGATATTTATCATCAACATCCTGATTTAGTCACTTTTTTGATAGGATGCAGTTTTACGTTTGAAACGCCGATGCGAGAAGCGGGTATTGAAATCCGTCATATTACAGATAAGTGTAATGTCCCCATGTATCGTACTAACCAGTTATGTCGACCCGCAGGGCGATTACAAGGTGAGCTGGTGGTTTCTATGCGCCCTATTGCCGCCGACAGAGTGGCTGACGCTGTAATGATCAGTGGGCGGTTTCCTGCAGTACACGGCAGTCCGGTGCATGTAGGGTGTCCTGAAGCGTTAGGGATCAGTGATATTATGCAGCCAGATTTTGGTGATGCCGTGCGAATTGAGGCTGGCGAGATCCCAGTATTTTGGGCCTGTGGTGTGACGCCACAAGCTGCGGTCATAAAATCTGGCGTACCTTTTGCTCTTAGTCATGCTCCCGGTTATATGTTTATTACCGATGTGCCGGATGCGGCTTACCATGTTTAGGGGGTTATTGTGCGCTTTTTACCGATAAATGATCGTGCGCTATTGGTTGAATTAACGAACTTAGAACACACGTTAGCGCTTTTTGCTGCACTAAATACTCAATCAATAGCCGGCATCGAGCAAATTATTCCGGCGGCAAAAACATTGTTAGTCCATTATTCCCCTTGGATCACTACGCCAACGCGTTTAGCGCGTCAAATTGCTCGCTGTGATTTATCCGCAAAGTTACTGAAGCAGGGTAAACATTTGGCTATTCCTGTTCATTATTGTGGCGAAGATCTGTCTGATGTCGCTGAATATTTAGGTATGACAACAGCGCAGTTGATTACTCGCCATACAGAATCTCTCTATCAGGTCGCTTTTACCGGGTTTGCCCCAGGTTTTGCCTATATGATAGCGCCGGATGCACAAATAAATGTACCACGTAGAAAGACTCCCCGAACTCGTATTCCTGCCGGTTCAGTTGCTTTAGCGGGAGAATTCAGTGGGATTTACCCGCAGGCTAGTCCCGGAGGATGGCAGTTGATTGGTAAAACAGATATGGCGATGTGGGATATTGATCGCGCCGAGCCAGCTTTATTAAAACCCGGTTATCAAGTTAGTTTCTATAATGCCGATCAAGCCCCCCCAACTATTAGTTTGCCCACGATTGATTCAACTGAAAATAGCCGTGTGTTATCTGCAACTCCAGCCTCGCAAAATACCGCGATGACCGACAAAGAAACACCGTCTTCTATCGTCGGACTCACCTTATTATCTGTTGGATTGCAAACGTTATATCAAGATGCTGGGCGTGCTGGTCAGGCGGCATTAGGAATATCCGCCTCGGGAGCTATGGATAAACAGGCGCTGCACAGTGCTAATCGTGCCGTCGGTAATCCTCCTGATACGGTGTGTTTAGAAATAACCCAAGGTGGATTTCGTGCTCAAGCCGAGTGCGATATGCTGATTGCTATCACCGGGGCAACCGGTGCTATCGAGTTGGTCACGGCAGATCAACAGGTTCATGCTTTGCCCAGTTATCAGCCAGTGCATTTATCCTGTGGTGATCAGCTGATATTGGGGCAGTTAACCTCTGGGGTTCGTCGATATTTAGCGGTACGTGGCGGCTTTGCTGTGTCTCCTATTTTGGGCAGTTGTTCTTATGATTCGCTCGCCAATGTTGGTCCTGCGCCATTAAAAGTCGGTGAGCAGATAGCAATTAACTCTCGGGTTTGGTCTTTATCTCAACACTCATCGCCGCTCTCTGCTGTTTCCTTAACTGAAATGCCGGCATTTCGTTATCCTACTAGCGAAGAGATAACGGTACTGGATATTTATCTCGGTCCGCGAACGGACTGGTTTACTGCTCAGGCGCTAGAACGGTTATTACAGCAATCTTGGCAAGTCACTCCGGCCTCTAATCGTATTGGCTTACGTTTATCCGCTGAACATGGGCTCAGTCGCAGTCAAACGCAAGAGCTCCCTAGTGAGGGAACGTGTCTCGGTGCGATCCAAGTGCCTGCAGATGGACAGCCAGTGTTATTTCTCCATGATCATCCGTTGACTGGAGGGTATCCAGTAATAGCTACTGTGGCAGAGTATCATATTGATTTAGCAGGACAAATTCCGATTAATGGCCGTATTCGTTTTAACCCGATTAGTCAATTTAATGAAATAAATAAAGGCAGCGCAAATGATGAATAATATCAATCCTTCTGTGACAACGGATAAAGTTTTAATTGCTAATCGTGGTGAGATTGCGGTACGTATTATTCGCGCTTGCCGCGACTATGGCCTTGCTTCGGTCGCGGTATATGCAGAAAGTGATTTTAATGCACTGCATGTTAAATTGGCTGATGAAGCTTATAGCTTGGCTGGTAATACCCCAGCTGATAGCTATTTAAATATTGAGAAATTAATCGCTATCGCCAAAAAATCGGGTGCTACCCTGGTTCACCCGGGGTACGGTTTTTTATCAGAGCGTGCGGAATTTGCTCGCGCAGTTCAAGAAGCCGGATTAACTTGGATTGGCCCAGAGCCAGAGACCATCGATATTTTGGGCGATAAAGTAAAAGCCCGTCAAATAGCGCTACAGGTTGGCGCGCCTTTAGTTACTGGGACGGAAGCCCCGGTAACTGATGCTTCCCAAGTTGTGGCTTTTGCCCAGCAGTACGGATTACCTATCGCCATAAAAGCGGCGTTTGGTGGCGGTGGCCGTGGATTAAAAGTGGCTTGGAAATTAGAGGAAGTGGAAGAGCTATATCATTCAGCGGTCAGAGAAGCGACAGTTGCATTTGGACGCGGTGAATGTTTTATCGAACAATTTCTACATAACCCACGCCATATAGAAGCGCAGGTTATTGCGGATAAGCAGGGGAATGTCGTGGTGGTGGGAACCCGAGATTGTTCTTTGCAACGCCGAAATCAGAAGCTAGTTGAAGAAGCTCCCGCTCCTTTTTTAACCGACCACCAGCGTGACAGCATCCACCAAGCATCTAAAGCTATTTGTGCTAAGGCGGGTTATGTTGGAGCTGGTACGGTCGAATTTTTATTGAGCCAAGATGGAACGCTGTCTTTTCTTGAAGTGAATACTCGCCTACAAGTTGAGCACCCTGTCACTGAAGAAACCGCGGGGGTCGATCTGGTTATTGAGCAGCTGCGAGTGGCTCAAGGATTACCATTGAGTATCACCGAAACTCCTGTGCCGCGTGGTCATGCCTTTGAGTTTCGAATTAACGCTGAAGATGCAGGGAATGGATTTTTACCCACACCGGGTAAAATCACCCATTTTTTAATGCCTTCTGGTCCAGGGATCCGTGTCGATAGTGGAGTAGAGCAGGGGTCAGTTATTCCTGGCACTTTTGATTCGTTGATGGCGAAACTAATTGTGACCGGGGCGACGCGTGAACAAGCCTTGGCGAGAGCCCGTCGCGCCTTAGCCGAGTGTCAGATTGAAGGTGTTGCGTCGGTATTGCCTTTTCATCAAGCCGTCGTTGAACAATCAGATTTTAAACATAATTTTGCGGTGCATACCCAGTGGATTGAAACTGAGTTTTCGGTGCAAATTCCCGCGGCTAAACGATATTTACCTTCACCAGCTGAACAGTTAACGCATACATTAATTGAAATTGATGGCAAGCGGCATAGCTTAGCGCTGCCTGCTTTGCTGTTGAATGGACTAGCGGCGCAATCTACGAGCCATAACTTAGCTGAATGGCCTCAGTCCAGTGCAGTTTCTGAATCAAAAAATAGGGTTGAAGCGCCTATTTCCGGGATCCTGTTTAACTGGTTGGTGGCAGAAGGCACACATGTTGAAAAAGGCGATGTGATTGCGATTATGGAGGCGATGAAAATGGAGGTTCAGGTGATAGCACCTAAGTCAGGCCAATTAAAACACGGTGTGCCTAAAGGCGAATTTATTCATGCAGAAAGTCAAATAGCTCAGATTATTTAATCTTATATCACCGATATTAATGGTCTAGCGGGTTAATTCTATATCGCGTCATATCGCGATGAATTAAAAGTTAGACGTTAAAAGACCATGCGCCACTGGTTTTTATCACAATAAGATACAGCGATAAAATGGCTGCATATCGATAAAAAAGGAGAAAACCACACTGGTTTTCTCCTTTTTGCATGGCGATTAATTCCGCTTATTAGTCATATTAATCAATCAATTTGCGCCTGGAAATGTCAAGGTTTGTCCCGGTGCTTCACGACTTAAATGAATGAAGTTTAAATGTTTTTCATACTGATCCAGAATATCGCTGATCACTTGCTCTTTAGTATAGTCCATCAAATCATTACCTTGCGTACCTTCCATTAAGAAAGTCTCTAACCGGTAATAATGTGATTTACCGGAGCGTGCGCGATAAGTAAAACCGGGCACAGAATAGTGCTGAGGCCAAATTTGATAGACGAAGTCTTGCTCCTCGCCTAAAGAGACAATTAGTTCTAGACGATAAAGCCTTTCGCCATTTTCTGCTGGTAATTCAGAGAATTGTACATCTGCACCGCGCAGTGACAACTCTTTAGCAACGTCTTGCATTGCTGGGCGACAGACTAAATCTAGCATCCGTTGGGTATACTTTGTACCAGGGAAATTCATCACTCGGCTAATACGCTGTTTCCAATTCAACGAGCCATTGCCATACGTTGGCGTAGGGGCGGTGGTATTTAGCGAGCTTACACGGCGGAAATCTTCGACCCGTAGCGATTTATACAATCCAGCCATCACGAAGAAAATCACGAAACTGAACGGTAAGCCCATAATCACAGTGGTATTTTGTAATGCAGAAATACCGTCGGTCATCAGCATACCGAGCGTCAGAATACCAATCGCTAGCGACCAGAAAATTCTCAGCCAATTAGGGGCTTCGCTATTAATATCACTCAGCTCCGAAGTGAAATTACCCAAGACTAGAGAACCCGAGTCGGCGGAAGTTACATAGAATAATAAGCCGGTAATAGTGGCGACAGAGGCACTTAATCCAAAGCCGGGATACAGTTCTAACAATGAATAGAATCCACGTTCAGGATAGGCTAATACGGTTTCTGCAAGTTCTTTGTTACCGTGCATAATTTCATATAGCGCACTGTTACCAAATATGGATAACCATAACAGGGTAAAAACGAACGGAATAATTAAGGTGCCCATCACAAATTGACGAATAGTTCGTCCGCGTGAAATACGCGCTAAAAATAGCCCAACAAACGGTGACCAAGCAACCCACCATGCCCAGAAAAACAGCGTCCAGCTATTCATCCATTCAGTTGGTCTGTCAAAAGCAAAGCTGTTTAACGTCATCCCCATAAAGCGGTTAGTATAATCGCCGACATTCTGCACTAACCCATTGAGTAAAAACTCAGTATCGCCGACATATAAAACAAAGATGATTAATCCTAAGGCGAGCAATACATTCAGTTCGGACAGAACACGGATCCCTTTGTTAACGCCTGACGTTACCGAAATAATCGCCATGATCACCGATAACAAAATTAAACCACTTTGTACGGCTAATCCCTCAGGGAAGTCGAATAAGACTTTTAGCCCATAATTGAGCTGCACTACACCGATACCTAACGTGGTGGCGATACCGAAAATAGTTCCGATAACTGCTGCAATATCAACGGTATGCCCTATAGGGCCATAAATACGTTGTCCAAAAATAGGGTACAAAGCAGAACGAATAGTTAAGGGTAAATTATAACGATAACTAAAGTAACCAAGTGCGATGCCCATGAGTGCGTACATAGACCAGCCCGTCAGGCCATAGTGGAAAAGAGTCCACACCATCGCCTGACGAGCTGCTTCTACGGTTTCACCTTCGCCTGTGGGTGGCAGCATATATTGAGTAACCGGTTCTGCTACAGAGAAAAACATTAAATCTATGCCAATCCCAGCAGCAAACAACATCGCCGCCCAGCTGATCATACTGAATTCGGGTTTTGATTGCTCGGGCCCCAATTTGATATTACCGAAACGAGATGTCGCGATAAAGATAACAAAAACAATATATAAGGTTGCAGCGAGCAGATAGTACCAGCCAAATGTTTTTGATACCCAGCCCAATGTCTTAACGATCCATACATTTGCTGTATCTGTAGCCAATATTGTAAATAATGCGAACAAAAGGATCAGTCCGGCAGAAGTGAAAAACACCACGCAATTTAATTTATCCTTTTGTGGTTTTTTTGAACTGTTCTGTGTATTCATTTTGCAGTTCCTGAATTTGTTGGTAAAAGAATGAAAAGATAAAAATTCAATTAACTTATTGAATATTAATCAAAACATTTAAATTTTTAGATGCAAAATAGCCTATCTTTGTAAACCATTTGTAATAAAAGATATGTAATATTGATTGAACATTCAATAAAAAAAAAGTTTAATGGGGTAAGACAAAATGATTTTTCGGGTTAAAAAGCATGCCAAAAGTTGGAATTCAGTCGATTCGTAAACAGCAATTAATCCAGGCAACTTTAGAAGTTATTAATGAAGTCGGTATGCAGGAAGCCAGTATTGCGTTGATTGCACGTAAAGCTGGCGTATCCAACGGTATTATTAGCCATTACTTCAAAGATAAGAACGGCTTACTCGAAGCCAGTATGCGGTATATCCAGTATCAATTAGGTTTTGCTGTGGCTATTCGCTTACGTTTGCTGGAAGACAGTTCGCCTGCGATGCGATTAAGAGCGATTGTCGCGGCTAACTTTGATCCTAGCCAAACCAGTGGCCCAGCGGTGAAAACCTGGTTAGCATTTTGGGCCAGCAGTATGCATCAGCCCAATCTTTATCGTTTACAACAAGTGAATGATAGACGGCTTTACTCGAATTTATGCGCTGAATTTGCGCGTGTGATGGACAAACCCCACGCCAGACAGTCTGCCAAGGGGTTAGCTGCACTTATTGATGGCTTATGGCTACGGAGTGCATTGAACAAAAAGCCGTTTCAGTCTGATGAGGCGATAACTATCGCTAATCATTATATCGATATGCAACTGGCTGCATACGGCAAGTCTTAAAGGAGAAATAATGCAGGTTACTGAATTAAAAAAACTTTATATCCATGGTGCTTATGTTGACAGTATCTGTCCGGAACATAACACCTTTGAAGCAATTAACCCTGCCAATGGTCAGATAATTGCAACTCTGCAATCCGCTGCGCCTGAAGATGTTGAACGTGCGGTTGAAAGTGCGAACAGCGGGCAAAAAGTTTGGGCGGCGATGAGTGCGATGGAACGCTCGCGTATTTTACGCCGTGCGGTCGATATTCTACGCCAACGTAATGAAGAACTAGCCCAATTAGAAACATTAGATACTGGGAAAGCGATTTCTGAGACTGAAGCGGTTGATATTGTTACTGGCGCTGATGTGCTGGAATATTATGCTGGCTTGATCCCGATGCTCGAAGGCCAGCAGATCCCGTTAGGGGAAAGCACCTTTGCTTATACCCGTCGTGAACCTTTAGGCGTGGTAGCTGGTATTGGCGCATGGAATTATCCTATTCAGATAGCTTTATGGAAATCGGCGCCGGCATTAGCCGCGGGAAATGCGATGATCTTTAAGCCCAGTGAAGTCACCTCGTTGACAGCACTTAAGTTAGCTGAAATTTATACCGAGGCAGGAGTTCCTGATGGCGTATTTAATGTTTTAACAGGGACCGGCGCTCAAGTGGGGCAATGGCTAACTGAGCATCCTAATATCGCCAAAGTGTCATTTACCGGGGGGGTTGTTACCGGTAAAAAAGTGATGGCAAGTGCATCTGCTTCTAGCTTAAAAGATGTCACCATGGAACTGGGCGGTAAATCGCCGCTGATTATTTTTGAGGACGCAGATCTCGATAAAGCCGCAGATATCGCCATGATGGCTAATTTTTATAGCTCAGGGCAGGTATGCACCAATGGTACTCGGGTATTTATTCCTGACGCATTAAAATCGCGTTTTGAACAAAAAATCATTGAGCGTGTACAGCGTATTCGTGTAGGCGAGCCGACGGATCCAGAGACTAATTTTGGTCCATTAGTCAGCTTTCAACATATGGAACGTGTGCTGCAATATATTGATAGTGGTAAACAGCAGGGCGCAAAATTGCTGTGCGGTGGTCATCGTTTAACAGAAGGCGCATTGGCGCATGGAGCGTATGTTGCACCGACTGTTTTTACTGATTGCACCGATGAAATGAAAATTACCCAAGAAGAAATTTTTGGCCCTGTGATGAGTATCTTAAGCTATCAAAATGAATCAGAAGTAATCAGCCGTGCAAATAATACGCTGTATGGTTTAGCGGCAGGAATTGTAACTCCAGATTTAGCGCAAGCTCACCGTGTTATCCATCAATTGGAGGCTGGAATTTGTTGGATTAATACTTGGGGAGGATCACCCGCTGAAGTTCCGGTGGGTGGATATAAACACTCCGGTGTTGGCCGCGAAAATGGCATTGTCACTTTACAAAATTATACCCAAATAAAATCTATCCAAGTTGAATTAGGAGATTTTGAATCGGTTTTTTAAATTATCTATTAACTCATAATGACTGAAACAGAGGAGATAACAATGGACTATGATTACATTATTATCGGTGCTGGTTCAGCCGGTAACGTTCTTGCTACCCGCTTGACAGAAGATCCTAATGTTACTGTGCTGCTACTGGAAGCGGGAGGCCCGGATTATCGTGTTGATTTCCGGACTCAAATGCCTGCGGCTTTAGCTTACCCTTTGCAGGGAACACGATATAACTGGGCTTATGAAACAGATCCTGAGCCTCATATGAACAACCGTCGTATGGAGTGTGGACGCGGAAAAGGTCTCGGAGGTTCCTCATTAATCAATGGCATGTGTTATATTCGCGGTAATGCCATGGATTTTGACAATTGGGCGAAAACACCGGGCCTTGAAGATTGGCGCTATGCCGAATGTTTGCCTTATTTTCGCAAAGCAGAAACCCGTGATATTGGCCCTAACGACTATCATGGCGGCGAAGGTCCCGTGAGTGTGACTACACCAAAAAATGGCAATAATGTATTATTTCATGCCATGGTTGAGGCCGGAGTTCAAGCCGGTTATCCGCAAACGGATGATCTTAATGGCTATCAACAAGAAGGCTTTGGTCCGATGGACAGAACGGTCACCCCGAAAGGTCGCCGTGCTAGCACTGCCAGAGGATATCTTGATCAAGCGCGTAAACGCAGTAATTTAACCATAGTTACTCACGCTACCACTGATGTTATTGAATTTGAAGGCAAAACAGCCAAAGGCGTGCGTTATTTTATTGGTGAAAGTAATACACCAGTGCAGGCTCAAGCGAGAAAAGAAGTGTTGCTGTGTGCGGGAGCGATTGCCTCGCCACAAATATTACAACGTTCAGGTATTGGTCCGCAGGAAGTATTGCAACAATTTAATATTCCTGAGGTACAGGTATTGCCGGGAGTCGGGCAGAATTTACAAGATCATCTGGAAATGTATCTTCAGTATGAATGTAAACAGCCCGTATCTTTGTATCCAGCATTAAAATGGTACAATCAGCCGATGATTGGCGCTGAATGGTTATTCAAAGGCACGGGCATTGGTGCGAGCAATCAATTTGAAGCCGGGGGATTTATTCGCTCTAGCGATAAATTTGATTGGCCAAATATACAGTTCCACTTTTTGCCTGTAGCGGTGAACTATAATGGCAGTAATGCAATTAATCAGCATAGTTTTCAAGCACATGTTGGTTCAATGCGTTCGCCTAGTCGCGGTCGTGTAACTTTAAAATCACGCGATCCACGTCAACATCCGAGTATTTTGTTCAATTACATGTCTACGGAGCAAGATTGGGAAGAGTTCAGAGCGGCTATTCGCATCACTCGTGAAATCATGTCACAACCGGCGCTGGATGCGTATCGCGGCGAAGAAATTAAGCCGGGTAAACATATTCAGAGCGATGAAGAATTGGATGCCTTTGTCCGAGAATGTGCGGAAACCGCTTTCCATCCGTGTGGTAGTTGTAAAATGGGCACTGACGAAATGGCGGTAGTTGATGGCTCAGGTAAGGTTTATGGTGTTGAAAACCTCCGGGTTGTTGACGCATCAATTATGCCACAAATTATTACTGGTAATTTAAATGCGACGACAATTATGATCGCTGAAAAAATGGCCGATAAAATTCGTGGTCATCAACCATTAGTCGCCAGTACGGCGGACTATTTTGTGGCTAATTCATGATAGGTTGTAACGCTAGCTAATCGTATTTGTATTGATGTGATTTGATAACTGAGCATAATAATGCTGTTTGATAATTTTGCTTGCGTTAACTGAATGCCTCATAAAAGACTGCAAGTTACCTATGTTATTCTGATGAAAAAGAATATCATTTTTGAGTAGCTTGCAGTTCTTCTTTTGTCGATTCAACTTATCAACTTCGACTCCTGTCTATCATCTCTCAAGTTTTATTTCTCAGATAATAATGAATTTCGATGTTATTTAATATTTTACGTTATAATCATATTCAATAAAGACACAAAACTATTCACCAATTAGAGATTTTATTGCGATGTCTGAGTTGATTAAGAATATTGAATTGCTTGGAAATTTTGAGTTGATTAGAAATATACTCCATTACAGTTTCCATTTTTTGGTTCCTCTATTATTAGCCTATTTATTTTGGGGGAAGCATTGGAAACTGGCAGCATTTTTAATGATAGCGACTATAGCAATAGATTTAGACCATTTATTAGCCACGCCGATTTTTGATCCCAATCGTTGTAGTATTGGCTTTCACCCACTACATACTCTTTGGGCCGCTACTATTTATGGATTATTATTATTTATTCCTTCATGGAAAATAAAAGCGATAGCCGTGGGGTGCTTATTCCATTTATTGACAGATTCTCTAGATTGTTATTTAGGCCGTATTAATACTGAGGTAATATATTCTGATGTGGTAAAAGTATATTTATCATTCTCTATAACTGCTGACCAATTCTATTCTCTATGCTGATTCGATAAATAAAGTATCTTATAATTGATTGAGTTTATTTATATACTTAAGTAGTTTTTAATCATAATAATTATGCTGAAATATTCTCAGGTAATTTAAATATATTAATTTTAAAATGAATATTTACTAATTTAATTTTATATTTCTCGTTTAATTGCCTGTCTATTACACTATTTAAAATTTATTTTTTGCGAGTTATTTCACATTTTTAAATGTAAAATCATTTGCCTGTGGGAAGATCTTTAAAATAATAACGTATTATTTTTTAATTGAATTTATAAATATAAATTAACTTACATTTTAAAAATAGTATATTGTTGTAAGTTAATGCATACTAGTAGAATAATATCATTTTTTGATTGGAAATAATTCTGCATAAAACTATATTCTAGGTTGGTTTATATGAAAAAAAGATTACTTTCGCTAGTTATCCTTGGTTGGCTTTCATCCTTTTCCTCGATGGCTAACCATGCTTTAGTATTACAGAGCGATTTTGGTCTCGGTGATGGCGCTGTATCTGCAATGCAAGGGGTAGCGTTTACCGTTGATGATAAAATTCAATTATTTAATTTAACCCATGATATTCCTGAGTATGATGTTTGGCAGGCTGCTTATAGATTATATCAAACTGCAGAGTACTGGCCAGCAGGAACTGTATTTGTTAGCGTTGTTGACCCTGGTGTTGGAACAGAGCGTAAATCCGTCGTATTGAAAACAAAAAATAATCAATATTTCGTTTCACCAGATAATGGAACTTTGACATTGGTAGCGGAAAAGTTCGGTATTGCTGAAGTCAGAGAAATTAATGAAGCGACGAATAGATTAAAAAACTCCAATCAATCTTATACCTTTCATGGCCGTGATGTTTACGCCTATGTCGGTGCTAAATTAGCCTCCGGTTTAATGCGTTTTGATGATGTGGGTGCCAAAGTTTCTCAAGAAATAACTTCTATTCCTTATCAAGCAGCAGAAATAACAGGTGAACAGCAGATTAGCGGTAATATTTCTATATTAGATATACGCTATGGTAATGTCTGGACAAATATTCCTGCTGATATGCTCAAGAAAGCTAATATTAATAAACATGATAAATTATGTATCACAATATTTGAGCATAAAGTGATCAAATACCAAGGTAAGGCACCTTTTGTGTCAACCTTTGGTGATGTAAATAAGGGAAAGCCATTGGTATATATTAATAGCTTAATGAATGTCTCAATTGCTTTGAATATGATGAATTTCGCGGAAAAATACCAAATATCTTCAGGAAGTAATTGGAATATTAATTTAAAATCTTGTAATTAAGGATCATGTATAACAGTTAATATCTCTACAAATATGCGTTTATGGGTATAGTAGTTATTATTTGTAGAGATATTCATCAGAATACACAAACTTTAATTTCACATTTAATTAACAATCGATGGGTTGCTAATTTTTTCATTACTTAGTGATAACGATCAAAGTATATTTCTTATAAGGCCATAACATAATAATTGAATTTTTATAACTAATAATAAACTCTGACCTCTACGGATATCCTGATGAATAAACTCACGCCGTTAAAAGTTATTCCAAGCCTTATCTCGCTAGCTATTACCTTAATTATTTGGTTTGTTATTCCTGTCCCCGAAGGTGTTACGCCAGAAGCTTGGCATCTATTAGCATTATTTGTCGGTACTATTGCCGCTATTATCGGTAAAGCAATGCCAATAGGTGCCGTATCCATTGTTGCATTAGCATTAGTTGCCGTTACTGGAGTTACCAATCCTACATCGACCAAAGGCGCAATTACTGATGCTCTGAGTGGTTTTTCTAATGACTTAATTTGGTTAATTGGTATCTCTATTATGGTATCAATGAGTTTAAATAAAACCGGATTAGGAGCGAGAATAGGATATTATTTTATTTCTCTATTTGGTAAACACACGTTAGGTATTGCTTATTCTCTGGCGATAGCTGAAACCGTACTTGCACCAGTAACACCAAGTAATACCGCAAGAGGTGGTGGAATTATTCATCCTATTATGCGTTCTATTTCAGACAGTTTCGGTTCAAAAGCTGATGATGGGACCACCAAGAAAATTGGCCGTTATTTATCTTTGGTGAATTATAATATTAACCCAATCACTTCAGCGATGTTCATTACCGCCACTGCTCCAAATCCATTAATTGTTAGTCTGATTGCTGCGGGCACCGCATCTGCATTTGAATTAACTTGGGGTATGTGGGCCATTGCTGCATTTGTTCCAGCGTTAGTTTCTTTAATTGTGATGCCGTTGATTATTTATTTTATTTATCCGCCAGAAATAAAAGTCACGCCGAATGCGCCTAATTTTGCTAAACAGCGTTTACAAGAATTAGGCGCAATATCGTTACCTGAATTTATAACGCTTGGCGTTTTTGCACTGTTACTGATGATGTGGGCGGGCGTACCGGCCATGATCTTTGGTAATACCTTTGCAATTAATCCGACCACTGCTGCACTTATTGGCTTGGCTATTTTATTATCGACAGGCGTATTAAGTTGGGATGATGTGTTAAAAAATAAAGGTGCTTGGGATACCGTTGTGTGGTTTGCGGCTTTAGTTATGATGGCGACTTATTTGGGAAAACTTGGATTAATCAAGTGGTTATCAATGACTGTTGGTGGTTCGATTGAGCAAATGGGCATTAGCTGGATCGGCGGAATGCTGATATTAGTCCTTGTATATGTTTATTCCCACTATTTCTTTGCCAGTACTACCGCTCATATCACTGCCATGTTTGCCGCTTTTTTTGCCGCTGGACTAGCATTAGGTGTGCCACCGATGTTGCTTGGTTTAACTTTAGCATTCTCTTCTTCACTAATGATGTCTCTGACACATTACGGTACCGGCACCGCACCGATTATTTTTGGCTCGGGATATGCCACACTCGGTGAATGGTGGAAAGTGGGGTTTATCATGAGTATTGTTAATTTAATTATTTGGCTCACTTTAGGCAGTATGTGGTGGAAATACTTGGGTTATTGGTGATTGATTTAGTGCTAATATAGTTTCTGCAGGCTATTTTGCTTATTATAGTGAATAGCCTGTTTTTTATTGGGGCATATTTGCTATTAATATTTACAATTAATTGAATAAGAGCTCATCGTAAAAATCTTCTTTTATTTTGGTATGTTAATCACTCTTTGCCAAAATAGTTTTTTTTATGCCTATAATGCTCGTGATATATGCAAATACAGAGGTGTAAGGGTGAAATTTAACTCGATTCGGTTTAATATTATTTATATTAGCATGAGTTAAATTATTATTGGTTTAATATATAAACGGTCTATTATAGATAATAAATACAGCGTTTCAGTTAGTCGGTAGGAGAAAAAATGCAACCACAGCGTAAAGCCGAGTTATTTTTGGTATTAACCACCTTTATCGCGGCTTGGGGATGGGTTTTTTCTCGTGAAGCGGTGCAGGGAATGCCTATCTTTGGCTTTTTAGGGACGCGTTTTTTGTTTGCGGCAATTATCTTGTTACCTTTTTGCCACGGTAAAAAGAATCGTTTTCCTCTTCGTCAGTTACCCAAGGTTATTATGACAGGAGGCTGGATGGCCCTGAATTTAGTGCTGTGGATTTATGCAGTTGCTATCACCGATTCAATAGGTGAAGGGGCTTTTATTATGAGTTTATCGATGTTGTTTGTTCCATTAATAGCGTGGGTTATTTTGAAAATTAGGCCTGCCCGTTATTTTTGGCAAGCTTTACCGGTGGCAATTATGGGGCTAGCGTGTTTGACTTTATTTAAAGCTCAGGTTGAATTTAAATCTAGCCAATTATGGTTTTTAGCTGCGGCATTAGCACAAGCGATCTATTTTTGTTACACCAGTTTGTATGCACGTAGTATTCCAATATTTCCCCTCACCGCTATTCAATTGACCTGTACTGGTACAATTGGATTAATATTATCTGTATTGTTCGAAAATTGGACGACTGAATTTTCGTCGATAACATTATTATGGTTTTTAGCCAGTGTAGTCATTGCAACCTGCTTACGTTTTGTCTTGCAGTTGATTGGGCAAAAAAATACCACAACGGCAAATGCCGCTATTATTATGATTCTAGAACCGGTAATGACGGTATTTGTTGCTGCTTTTTGGTATGGCGAAAGGATGCCATTGATTCAAATTATTGGCTGCATTCTTATATTGATAGCTTTATTCTATTATCGCTGGCGCTCATTCAATTCTGCCGGATAAAATAAAACAAAATGAAAAATTTAAGTTAAGTTATGAAAATGCACCGGATTTTTTTTTAATTAGGCGTTATCATATAATCTATATATTCTTAAACTGGCCGCTTAGTCTAAAAATGAAAAGTCCAAAATGATATTTTTACTTTTAATATGATTGAGCGATTAAAAACAGAATGGTAAGGTTTAACATGAAAAAAATCGTATTAGTATTAGGAATTGCTAGCGTTATGACATTACTGGCTGGCTGCTCTGATGATAAAGCCGAAATTGAACAGTATAAAGCTACTTTTATTAATAGTTGTATCAAAGCTTCTGGCGATCCTGATGGTGAAACTAAAGCTGCTGTGAGTGCAATTTGTGGCTGTGCTTATGATAAAACTATCGAAAAATACGGTATTAAAGAATTTAAACGTATTGACGAAGAATTAACTAAAACCGGCAAAGCCAGCAGTGGTTTTGAACAAGATATGCTTGGCTTCGTTCAGCAGTGTACTATTTCTACTCGTTAATATAACAGCAGCAAAATAGTTGATTTGAAATTTTATAAACCCGCCTTGTAAGTTAAATATTACAGGCGGGTTTATTGTAGTTATTAGTCAAATAACAGCTAAATAAATTTTGCTGTTATTAACTAAATAAATTTTTATATAGATGTGGTGCACAGCGTAAATATTGCGGTGCAGGATGAATTGTAGCTCCTAATTTTGCCGCCGCATGCCATGGCCATCTAGGATTGTAGAGAATACCTCGTGCCAATGCGATAAAGTCAGCTTGTTCGGTAGCGATAATTGCTTCTGCTTGTTCTGGCTCGGTAATTAATCCTACGGCAATCACCGGAATATCTGTTGTCTCGCGGATCGCTTGTGCTAAAGGAACTTGATAATTAGGCCCTACAGGGATCTGCTGTTTTTCTGATAATCCACCTGAAGAAACATGAATATAATCACAGCCTAATTCTTCAAGCCGTTCAGTTAGCTCAATAGATTCGGCTAAACTCCATCCGCCGTCTACCCAATCGGTGGCTGAAATTCGTACGCCAACGACTGTCTTTTCTGCAACGGCGTTACGTACAGCAGTAAATGTTTCAATTAACAAGCGTAATCGGTTATCAAAGTTGCCGCCATATTGGTCTTGGCGTTGATTCGATAGTGGAGATAGAAATTGGTGCAATAAATAGCCATGCGCTGCATGCAACTCAATAACCTCGAATCCTGCGGTTTCTGCTCGGAGAGCTGCATCGATAAATTGTTGTTTAATCTGCTGAATATTTTCTTGAGTTAAAGCTTCAGGCTCTGGGTAATCATCAAATGCAATGGCAGAAGGTGCGACTGTTTTCCAGCCTCGTGGCTGCTGTTCATCGATTCCATGTCCACCAAGCCAAGGTACCTCAGTTGAGGCTTTTCTGCCTGCATGAGCGATTTGAATGCCTAACTTGGCTGAAGAATAGCTGCGGATATCCGAAACTATTTTTTTCAGTTCAACGGCTTGTTGATCATCCCACAGCCCAAGATCGTGATCAGAAATCCGGCCGATAGGGCTGACTGCTGCCGCTTCAAAAATAACCAGCGATGCGCCTGAAAGTGCTAAATTAGTATAATGCTGAGCGTGCCAACTATTGGCTAAACCATGTTGGGCTGAATATTGACACATAGGGGCAACAACGATGCGATTATCCAGTGAATATTGCCCCAACGGGCTTGGGGAAAATAATTTACTCATCTATCCCTTCCTTATCGTTATTTAATGGAACGTACTTTGATAAGTATAAACGGGCAAATTATAAATTGTTGTGCGATTTATGTGGCAAGTGGGCAAATAATCAGTCAACTCGTAGTATTATTGTTTTAGTGGTAGGTTATATTTTGTGCATAAATGGGTGAGTTTGATTATGAGTACAAGTACAAAAAAGTATTTCATACTAATCTAAAAAAATAAACTATTCATCACGAGTTAAAAAAATAATTAAAATTTCAAATAAAATGATAATTGGGAAAATATATGATTAATATTATCCAGTTATTCTTTTGGAATAATTAAAACTCTCTGGTATTGGTTTAAATATATATTAATGGTTTTTATGTTGTTAATGGATAATAAAACCAGTGTTTTAATTATTATTATAGTTATTTTTTTATTGAAATGTGTACTAACTAGCAAAAATTAAAAAATCACCTTGCATATTATAAGATTGATTTATATAAGGTTTAGACTATATAGTCATATTAAACAATGAAAGAAACATATTTTTAGTGAGTGATTAAATAAGGATTATATTTAATTGCTGCTAGCTTTATTTAAATATAAATAGAAATTCTTCATTGTAGATACTTAGTAAAATTAATATTTGGTTTTAATTTGGCAAAGCTAGGCTGGTGGTTTTATGCTGAAATTAAAATTTTCTATAATGAAGAAGTAATTATATTGAGAAGGAAATAACCTTGCTAACGATAATCGGTATTTTAATTATTGTCTCGATAGTCACATTGCTTATGATGGGGAAAATGAGCCCGATTATAGCAATGTCTTGTATTCCTTTTATTGGCGCTCTGATTGCGGGTTATTCAATATCTGAAATATCAGTCTTTTTTGAGAGTGGAATAAATAAGGTTTCAAAAGTTGCCGCCATGTTTTTGTTTGCAATTCTATTCTTCAGTTTGATGAAAGATTTGCATATTTTTGACCCGCTAATTCGTGCGATGGTTAAAATGACTCGAGGTAATGTAATTATTGTGTGTATTATGACCACGTTAATTGCAGCGGTAGTCCATCTTGACGGTTCTGGTGCCGCAACATTTTTGATTATTATTCCTGCATTATTACCGCTTTATCGCCAATTAGGTATGAGCCCTTATTTAATGTTGCTGCTGATGAGTGCCAGTATGGGAGTAATGAATATGGTACCATGGGGCGGGCCTCTTGGGCGAGCGTCGGCAGTTACGGGGATTGATGCATCGATGTTATGGCAGGGATTGATCCCTGTACAAATTGCCGGAGTCGCGGGGGCTGCAGTATTTGCAATTTTTATGGGAATGCGCGAAAAAAGTCGTATTGCTGCGGCGCAATTACAGGGTACTACGCCATATGAATTGGATTCTTTGCTAGAAGATGAAGATGATTTGGCCAGCCAAAGTGAGATCCAAAAACCAATAAGACCGATTTTTAATGGCTTACTGATTGTGGGTTCAGTTATTTGTTTAGCATTAGGATTATTATCCGCACCTTATGTCTTTATGATAGCGTTGTCACTGGCATTATTAGTGAACTTTCCTAATCCGAAAGATCAGATGAAAATCATTTCTAAACACGCACCGCAGGCATTAGGTATGGTGGCTATTATTTTAGCTGCGGGAGCATTCCTAGGGATACTCGGTGATGGTGGCATGCTACGCGCTATTGCTGAAGATTTAACCGCTATATTGCCAACCCATTGGGTGTCTAAATTACATATTTTTGTGGGTATACTAGGCGTCCCACTCGATATTTTTACCAGTACTGACGCATACTATTTTGCACTGTTACCGATTATTCAACAAATTACGGAAACTGCGGGCGTTGATCCTTCATCCGTGGTGTATGCGATGGCGATTGGTAACAATGCGGGAACGTTTGTTAGTCCATTCTCTCCGGCGGCTTGGTTAGCCATGGGATTAGCGGGCACCGATATGGGGCGTCATTTACGTTACTCTTTTGGTTGGATATGGTTATTCAGCTTCTTCACCTTAGGGGTTGGAGCATTGTTAGGTCTGTATTAAACAATTGTTTATTTCTTTAATTTGGCCTGAGATCTTCATCAGGCCATTTTTCGTTGTTTATCAGAAAGTATCGAATAGTTAGCCAGATCTAATTTTTGATAAGGCTGATCTAATTTTTGATAAATAGTAGCTAGGGAATAAAAACATCACCGGCAAACAGTTTTCTAGCTGTTCTAATAATAGAGGCTTGTAATCCTTGCGGAAAATCGCCTTGTAAGTTTAATGTAACTTCAAAATCACCACTGATATGCTCAATAGTAATATGTTGCATATCCAGATTTTTCGCTAAGAAGGGGGGAAAAATGCTATTAGGTAACATTACACCTGCTGCGATAGCGATCGCACCAGTGACAGCAAGTGCTCCATGGCATTTATGCGGCATAAAGTAACGGGCATTAATTGTACCGCCATGTCTTGCCGGTGAAATCAAAATCGGTTTAGGGATCACTTTGTGGCTGACATCTCCTAATCCCATCGCTTGTCCGGCTTGGCATCTAATCGCTTCTAATTTTTGCATAAATAACCTATCAGACTCTAATTCTTGAGCACTTTCATAACCGGTTTTATTCAATTGTTGTGCCGCGATAATTACGACCGGAGTCGCCATATCCAAGCAGGTGGCCTCAATACCACCATCAAAAATATCAATAGGCTTGCCGGTAGGTAAAAACTGTCCAGTTTTAGCGCCACAGGCGTCTAAGAAGGTGAGAGCGATAGGTGCGGAAGTGCCCGGTACACTGGCAATTGAGGTTTCACCTTGGTAAGTGACTTGCTGATTGGGGGTTTGTATGGTCGCGTTAATCAATGTTTGGGTATTTACATTTCGGATCCGTACTGTGGTTGTGGCACCTGTTATAGGTATAAGACCTTTTTCTAACGCAAATGGACCTACAGCACACAAGATATTGCCGCAGTTGGGCGCAGTATCGACAATTTTTTCGGTAATTGATACTTGGGCAAACAAATAATCGATATCGGCCTCAGGATGTGTTGAGCGACTTATAATTGCGACTTTGCTGGTTTGTGGACTGCCGCCGCCAATACCGTCAATTTGCAGATCATGACCAGAACCCATTAGCGCTAAAATTTCTTTATCGCGTTGTTCAATGTGTTGTGGTAAATCATCAGCTAGCAGAAAAACACCTTTAGATGTGCCGCCACGCATTAATATACAGGGTATTTTTTTCATCAGTATTACTCTTCTTATTTGGGCTTCTTAGCTGGAATAATTCATGTTGCAGAACAGAAGTCGATCCCGAAATTTGCAGCGTGAAGTATGGCAACCTGGAATAATAAAGTTAAAAAAAGGGACTCAATTGCACAATAGAGTCCCTTTTTTGATCAATGGCTAGGTAGTGATCATTCCGCCATTATTGTTTTTTGATAGAGTAAACATAGTGGTATTAGATTAGCCCCATATTGATGAGGATCTCCCACCAACCGAGACCAATAGTCATGTGAACCAGTAAACTTAAGAATGCAATAATTCCACCAATAATCCACCATGAACGAATATCGTTGTAGCCTGCACCGAAGATGATAGGGGCTGCAGCGCCTCCGTAATGGGTTAAGCTACCGCCATAGGCGTTAGAGAATAGTAGGCCAAGTGCTAATAGCATTGGAGGTGCACCAGCAACCATACCGACGGTTGCGAACACCGGTACCATGGCTGCAACGTAAGCGCCGCCCGAAGCAAATAGATAGCGAATTGCTACGCTGATGAACATAATGACGAAGAAGGCCAACATGGTTTGGTCACCAAAGGATAAGTGCTGCCCCATGACATCGGCTAACCATTTGAAGAATCCTGCTTTGGTCAGGACGCCAGACATCCCGATGATCCCGCCGTACCAGATAAGCGTATTCCAGCCGCCTTTATTTTTTAATACGTCATCCCAGGTAACCACCCCGAGAATTAAAGCCAGTGCCATAACACATAATGCGATAGAGGAAGCATCAACCCCGAAATTACCGGCAAATATCCAGCCTAAAAGTGCCAGAATAAAGATAACGCCAAGCAGTTTTTCTCTGAGGGTCATCGGGCCTAATTCTTTTAAGCCTTGCGCGGCTATCTCTTTATTGTTGACCTTTTTTAGCTCTGGTGGGTAAAGTTTATAAATAATCAACGGAGTTAAAATTAACATGATCAGCCCAGGAACTGCGGCCGCTAATGCCCATCCACCCCAGCTTAAATGAATCCCCATAATGTCCGACATCATGGCTAATGCTAAGGCATTTGGCGCCATTGCAGTAAGGAACATATAGCTAGTGGTTTTGGTCACCATATAAACGTTAATTAATAGATAATGCCCAGCTTTACGCGGACTTTTAACCGGATCAGAGCCTAACGCGACCGCCACACTATTAATGATAGGGAATACAATTCCGCCAGCACGTGCAGTATTTGATGGCGTTGCAGGTGCAATAATTAAATCAAGAATTGCCGTAACATAACCCAGTCCTAAGGTAGTGCCGCCCAGTTTACCAATTAAAATATATGACAGTCGTTTGCCTAAACCGGTAATTACAAAGGCTGCACTTAGCGTGAAGGCTGCAAAGACCAACCAAGTTGTGCCTGAAGCATACCCGCCTAAAACTGCCGAGACTTTAATATCTTTAGTTCCCGTCATACCAATAACTACAGCACTAGCAGCAATAGTAGCAATTAAAATTACCGGTTCAGAATAGGGTTTTAATACCAACCCAACAATGGCTGCAAGATATAATCCAAATAATAACCACGCTATATGAGGTAACCCCGAGGGCGTGGGTATGAGGGCAATAATAATGGGAATAGCTATTAATAATAATAGCTTCCACATTTTACTCTTGTTCATAGGCCAATTTCCTTTAATAGAAAACTAAACTTGATTAATATTATATATAATAAATATTAATATTATGGATTTGTTAATATTCGTATTTAATTAAAATAGATATAAGTTATAATTTGGTTAAATCAATATTGAGAAAAAATAAATCAAATTTTATTTCAAACAGTTATTTAAATTAATTATTTCACTGTTTAATTTAAGTAATTTTATCTTCAATAAAAAACATTTATGGTTTAAATAAATTGATATTCATATTTAATTAATATCAATTTTGTAACTTAACGCCTGAATAAGGTAGACGCGCTAAAAACCAGGTAAGAATTAGCAAGTCAGCGCTTCCTCCCGGGCTGAGATTTCTATTAATACAGTGCTTATCAAAGGTACTTATTTTATGAAAATCAGCCTTGCTAGTTAATCCTCCAGTAGAAAGTAAGGTGAGCGCAGTTTTTTTAATCCAAGAAAGTCCCTGCATACCTCCACGATTTGCAATATTGGTATCGTCATTGTGTGCCATAAGTAGAATCAGTGTTTCTAATAGTGCGACTGACTGTGTTTTTCCTTCCGATAATCGCTGCAAATAGTGCGGTAGCGCTAATTGAATGACTAAAGGATAACCATTTTCAGCCTCGCCACGCGCACCGGTTAAACCATATTCTTGGTATAAACGCTGCCCAGCGGTGGGAGATATGCTGTTTGTTTTGAGTTCAAGGGTTATTCCCTGACAAAATTCAGCCACTAACTGATGGATAGCAAATGGTGAGACTATTGATTTCAGTGCGATTAATCGACCCACAGCAGTGAGGGTTAATCCGAGCGAAAAAATGGTTCCCTTATGGGTGTTTACCCCCGAGGTTGCCTGATACATTGATTTTTCACACGCCAAACCAATCGGTCTGATTAATGATAAAATTTGCTGGCTAGGGCACTGAGCTGTGGTAGCCCCCGCGATTAAAAAAGCCGGAAAATGTTGAGCGATTGCCTGAGCACTGCGATGAAAATCTAACAGCGACATATCTTTATGTGCACCGTTATTAAATTGATCGACTAAACCCGGTTTAGGTGTCAAATTGACTTCTGCTAACATCGCTTGCCAGCCGAGTTGACTAAAATAATTCACCGTTTCTGCGCTTAGCAATCCAGCTTGATTAATGGTTGATTGACGCATTAGCCAATACCTCAATTTGATTAAGAATTTCAGACAATGAGTGGGTCCGTTGGCGAGCACAGACTTTTGCTGGTTGGTCACAGACTAAACAGCGTCTTTCAGTTACCCCTAATTGCTGGCGAGAAAGTAGCTGTCCTTGGGCAGTGAAAACATCAAAATCCCATAATCGACCTACTGCAAACTGTTGCTCTGCTTCGATCATCCGTTGTTTAACTTCTTTTGCGGGAGCATCGACAGCAACCAAGCATTCAGGGCCACTGGTTAATGCCAGTGATTGCTGAGCGATGATCACCCACTGCCGTTCACTAACAACTTGTTTTAGCGCGCATAATCCCTGATTGAAGATATCCCTGACCCGTTGATTATCTTTAACTGGACCGGGGATAACGACAGTAAACGAAATCAGAGTTACCTGATGGCTCTGTAACCAAGTTTGCTGGCGAGCTTGACGGGCATCACGACTTGCCAGCAATTCAGATAGTGTTATTGCAAATTGTTGTGGTGAGTTAGGCAGTGGGTGAAACATGGTTTACTCCTTCACTTGATGAACAACATCAATGATAGAGCCGTCTCTATAGCGCACGACAGCAACTACATTATCCGTAAATTCAATCGGATCCGGTTTTCCGGTTAGTAATTCTGCGCGTTCTCGTAGAGACTGAATTGACACGATTTGAATACCCGCGGATTCTAATTGCTGTTTCAATTCTGGACGAGCCGGATTGACGGCGATGCCGTGATCGGTCACCAGAATATCGATGCTAGAGCCGGGAGTAACACAGGTAATGACTTCGTCGACTAATGTCGGAATACGCCCACGAACCAGTGGTGCGACAATAATCGATAATTTTGAGGCCACCGCGGTATCACTGTGACCACCCGATGCGCCACGGATCACACCATCAGACCCGGTAAGTACGTTGACGTTAAATTGTGTATCGATTTCTAAAGCGCTAAGCACCACGATATCTAAACGATCAACGGAGGCACCTTTTGAATCAAAACAAGCATATTGGTTGGCACTAATTTCAATATGATTTGGATTACGAGCTAAGGATTCAGCCGCTGCACGGTCAAAACTCTGTACATCAAGTAATTTACGAATATAGCCTTTTTCATGCAGATCAACGATGGTTGATGTAATTCCACCTAAGGCAAAATCAGCATGAATATTATGGCGACGCATTTTCTCTTCAAGGAACCGAGTCACTGCTAATGAGGCGCCACCGGTACCGGTTTGTAGAGAGAAACCCTCTTTAAATAAACCTGATTTTTCAATCACATCAGCGGCACGACGTGCGATTAATAATTCGCGCGGATTTGAAGTCATACGAGTAGCATCAGCCCCGATTTTATCGGCATCCCCGACGCGCTTAATCTGTACGATATAATCCACTTCATCTTGTTTCAAACTGGCAGGATTATGTGGATAAGGCTTTAATTCTTCGGTCAACATAATCACGCTATTCGCCGTTTCTGCATCCACTTTGGCGTAGCCTAATGAACCACAGCAAGCATTACCGCTATACCCATTGGCATTACCGAACTCATCGCAAGAAGGTACACCGAGAAAGGCCACATCGATAGATAATTCACCGCTATGAATTAAATTAGCGCGACCACCATGAGAATGAATTTGTACCGGTTCTTTCAATAATCCGCGTGAAATTTCTTCGGCTAGTGTGCCACGCAGCCCAGAGGTATAAATTTTGCTAATCACCCCATGGCGGATATGTTCTACCAGCGGTGAGTGGCAAGAGCTAAGCGAGCTAGAGGCGAGGGTCAGATTACGGAATCCCATATCTGCAATAATTTTTAAAACTTGATTGACCACTAAGTCACCACCGCGAAATGCGTGATGAAATGAAATGGTCATTCCGTCTTTAAGGCCTGAGCGGCGAATAGCCTCTTCGAGATCGGCACACAATTTACGGTTTCTTGGTTTTTGAGTTTGTTGTTGAACTTTACCAATATCATTAAACAGACGCGGCGCATCATCATGAGCAAATGCGGATACGCGGGCCTGACGTTGAGTTTGTTGTGTCATAATTCTACCTTACTCTTCCCGGAGTCCTGATAATGCAGCGCGAGAAAGAACCAAACGCGCACGTTCGATGACTGGGCCATCAACCATTTTGCCGTTGAGAGAAACGACACCGCGGCCTTCACGCTCAGAAGCTTCAGCCGCATCGACAACACGTTGGGCATAATCGACTTCTTTCTGGGTCGGCGCGTACAGATTGTGTAATAACTCAATTTGGCGTGGATTGATTAGTGATTTACCATCAAAGCCCAATTGCTTGATATGAGATGCTTCTTTGAGAAAGCCTTCTTCATTATTGGCATCAGAGTAGACGGTATCAAAAGCTTGAATACCGGCAGAACGTGCAGCTTGCAATATGGCACAGCGTGCATATAACAGCTCAACACCTTCGGGAGAACGCTCAGTACGTAAATTGCGTACATAGTCTTCTGCGCCTAATGCAATCCCCATCAACCGTGGTGATGAGTGAGCAATATTAACGGCTTGCGTAATTCCCATTGGCGATTCTATAGCAGCGAGTAGGCCGGTGCTGCCCGGTTCACGGCCACATTCATTCTCAATACGTAAAATTTCGCTTTCAATATCAATCACATCTTGTGCATTATCGGTTTTTGGCAAACGAACAATGTCTGCACCGCCACGGACGACAGCTTCCAGATCAGCCACACCATAAGCGGAATCGAGAGCATTAACGCGAACAACGGTTTCAATATCCTGATATAGCGGATGACGCAATGTATGATAAACTAAACGACGAGCGGTATCTTTTTCGCGCAGTGTCACCGAGTCTTCAAGGTCAAACATCAGTGCATCGGCTTTATAGATGAACGAATTACTAAGCATGGCCGCGTTGGAGCCTGGGACGAATAACATGCTTCTGCGGGTACGTTTTTTTCTTTCAGGGCTCATTTTTGACCCTCCCACGGCAGATAATCAATATCACAAGCACGTGCTATCAAGGCTTCGATTCGGGCTTTTAATACGCAATCTAATGCACCTTTATCATCAACGATGAGCTGTACGCCAATAATATCTTGTTGTTCTAAAATATCTAATACTGTTTTACGAATAGCAGCGCCAAATTGTTTTTCAACGCTGCTGGTGATTTGCAGATCGAGTTCCTCAGGATCATCCAGCGGTTCGATGCGTACCATCACATCACTGGATTCAAGAGTGCCGGCAACCGCGGCATGGAGTATTTTCATAATTCACCTGTGACTAAAGTAGAATTTTCGGAGCGGCTCGGTGCTGATACTGGCCGAGAAGCCACCAGCTTCTGTAAATACTGATAAGTAGCTTCAGGAACAATAGGCTTGATTGCCGCAAGATCTTTTTTAGCGAGCAGTCTACGAACTTGTGATGCAGAAATTGCAGTGCCGTTGTAAACCATTCGCTGGAGTTCAACCAGCTCGATAGCAGGGAAAGGCATCTCTTCAGTTTCTAACCAGTAGCGCATATCTTCGTTATATTGATGAGTGACGGCGCAAAATGGTTCGGTGCCAACAAAGCGATGGGTGATCCCTAGCGCGGGCGCGATATATTGACGAAAGATTTTGATATCAATTTCGGTATAGCAGTGATCGATTACCGCTTGTTCTTTAATAAAGTAACAAGGGAAGGTTGCCCGAGAAATAATATATTCGGAACCTTTATGTATAATTAAATTGGGGATATCTTGGGTGCTGGCTTCGATTAGATTTAAGCGATCGGCATACGGAAAGCGTGAGGTATCTTCTTTAACTACAAACAAATGCAGCCAGTCACACTGTTTCGCCGCTTGTTGGATTAGATAACGGTGTCCTAAGGTAAAAGGATTGGCATTCATCACTATAGAGCCAATTTTAGTGCCTGGTTTACGTTGTGCGGTTAAGCTTTTAATATAGCGTTTAATATAACAGCGGCTATTCTCCATTAAAACCATAATACCGGGTACGATAGTTAGCGTGTGAAAACCACATTGTTTAAATAAAACTTCATTTTCGGTTTTAGTATAAATAAATAGATGCGTTATATTATTTTCATAAGCTAGATTAATAAGTTCAGTTGCAAGTTTTAATGCCAAACCTTCGCCCCGAACTTCATCGCTAATGGCAACACATTTAATAATATTTTTTGCCAATCCACCGCACGCAATTAAATTATCATTTTTGGTGACGGTAATAAAAACATCAACACTGGAATCTATATCTAAATTATTTTCTTGTAAAAACTTACTGATTTCAATGATTTTTCTGTTCTCGTGACGCTTCACCTGATGGAAGGCAATTTGTTCGAACATATAGGGTATCCTGCATCTCATTTAGAGATGTATGCTAAATGTTGCTAATGTTAAAGTTAATTAAATAAGTTTATTCAATTAATAAATATTTAGAATGTAAATATACTTATTTAATTATCTTTGCCAGTTGCTAATTATAGTAGGTAGTTAATAGTAAAATATATTTGACCTATTTCAAGTTTTGAACTTTGTTTTGTATTTATTTAATGGTTTTTATTAATTTAATTAAAATATATGTGTTTTATTAGTTGGTTTTTATTATTTTAATTATTATTATGTATACAATACATATTAGGTTATCAGGATGTTATTGTTAACATTAATGAAATTTGTCGCATTTTTTATAGCTAGTTATATTGATTATTACTCAGTGTGCTTATTATGTGTTATCAATGGATAAATGTATAATCTGTCATTAAAAACTTATATTAGGATTACGATGAAAGGTTTGGACAATAAAATATTCGCCCATCAGATCCGCTCTATATCGTTTCCGGTCCGCGTGTTCATCTTATTACTGTTGGCTTCTGTCGTGCTGATAGCGGTACTGGGTAAATACTTTACTGACAGTTTTCAGAATAATTTAATTAATAATGTTCGTACGCTCGCCATGAATCAGGCAAAAATCATTGCCTCAATGGACAGTATTGTGAGCGCGGTTGAAAATAAAGACACACATCGCTTACAAACTATCGCGGATAAATTAAACTCCCGTTCTGACTTTGACTATATTGTGATTGGAGATGAAAATTCGATTCGGCTTTATCATCCCAATAGTGAAAAAATTGGTTTTATGATGCAGTGGAATAAGCCTGGTGCAATGGCACGAGGTGAAAGCTATTTCATTGACGGAGAAGGCTCTATTGGCGGGGCAATACGTGCAAAAACGCCTATTTTTAATGCTAATAATAAGGTCATCGGGGTTGTTTCAATTGGTTATTTAACTAAAACGATCAATGTGTCACGGGCAGAGTTCTTAGTGCAAACTGCGGGTGCATTTTTGGCTATTTTAGTGATTTTATTGTTTTTTTCTTGGGGCTTTTCTCGGCATATTCGGCGTCAAATGTTGGGTATGGAACCGCAAAAAATCGTACAGGTCGTGATGCTTCAAAATGCAATTTTTGATGCGGTTTTTGAAGGTATTATTGCAATCGATTGTGACGGTAACATTATTGCAATTAATCATAATGCGCGCCAAATGTTAGGGATTATTGAACCAGAAAAAAGCTTAATTGGACGGCCTATTTCCAGTGTTATTACTCCGGTTAATTTTTTCCTCTCTGATACATCAGACGCTAAGTATGATCAGCTCTCAACTTTCAATGGATTGAACGTGATCTCCAGTCGTATTGCAATTATGGATGGACAGCAGCAGATGGGCTCAGTAGTCAGTTTTCGAAGTCAAAATGATATTGAATCTTTAAATACTCAATTAACTCAAGTTAAACAATATGTTGAAAATTTACGTACTTTACGGCACGAACACCTTAATTGGATGTCTACGTTAGGTGGTTTAATCCAGATGGGTGAATATCAGCAAGCACTGGCAATGATCAAAGGTGAATCCGCTTCACAACAACAGCTTATTGACTCATTGCGAGGAAAGTTTGCGGATAAACAAGTTGCGGGATTATTGTTTGGAAAATATCATCGTGCCAAAGAGTTAGGCTTGACATTAGAGTTTATCGAAGGATGTCAACTGAGTGAAATTCCGGCTAAGCTGACGAGTACAGAATTTTGTGCCATATTAGGTAATCTGTTAAATAATGCATTTGAAGCAAGTCTGAAAAATCCGCAAGGAAATAAGCAGATTGAGTTATATTTATCGGACGAAGGGAAAGAGATTGTGATAGAAGTAGCTGACCAAGGATGTGGGTTCCCTAAAGAAGGGCGCGACAACTATTTTGAAAGAGGAATAACGACAAAAATACAATCACCAGAAGGACATGGTATAGGATTATATTTGATTGCCTCGTATGTAAAACGATGTCAGGGAGTGATGATTATCGAAGATAATGACCCCTGCGGCACACTTTTTTCAATTTTCATTCCAAAAGTGAAGATACCAAATGATAAAGATTAAAATCCTCATTGTGGAAGATGAAATGCTGCTAGCAGAAATGCATGGCGAATTTATCAAAAACTATCCAGCGTGTGACAAAGTGTGGGTAGCGGGTGATTTAGCTCAAGCCAGAAAAATGATTGACGTGTTAAAGCCCGATCTAATTCTGCTTGATAACTATTTACCTGATGGTAAAGGCATTGATCTGGTGCATGAGCTTATTCAAGAGCGGATAGATACCAGCATTATTTTTACTACGGCGGCTAGTGATATGGAAACAGTCTCTGAGGCGATTAGATTGGGAGTGTTTGATTATTTGGTCAAACCGATAGCCTATGAACGGTTAGGGCAAACACTTGATCGATTTATTCAACGCAGATCAGTGCTGCAAGCGAATGATAAAACAAGCCAAAGTCAAATTGATGATATGTTCAATACTTATGCGCGAGGCGAAGCAAAAGAAGAGTTGCCTGTGGGGATTGATTCACTCACGCTCGATAAAGTGCTGGGATTATTTCAACATTCTGAAGCGGAGCATACAGCAGAAAGCATCGCTAAAGACTTAAAGCTTAGCCGCACGACCGCCCGTCGCTATCTAGAATATTGCTCAGGTCAACATAAGATTGAAGCAGAAATTGAATATGGCAGGGTAGGCCGCCCACAACGAGTATATCGCGCGGTTAAAAAACAACCGTAGCTAGCTTGTTAATCTTACATCGTCGAGCTAACAGAACTGCATGGTATTGAATTGAAAATAATTTTCCATAAAATACCAATGAACAGTTGGCTCGACAGTAATATAGATGATTAATGCTGGGAGAGGATTAATACTTTCTTTTTTGCGCGTTCATAACCTTGCTGAGCCGCCGCTTTATACCAGCTAAGTGCCTGCTTATCGTTTTGTGCAAATCCAATCCCATATTGATAACAGGCCCCGGTCGCGTATTGCGCTTCAGCACTTCCTTGTAGTGCGGCTTGTTGATACCAATAGCAGGCTTGATTATTGTCTTTTTTAACACCATCTCCACGGGTATAAAGCAAGGCAAGATTAAATTGTGCAGAAATCTCGCCTTGTTTGGCTGCTTTAGTTAACCAATTTTTGGCCTGTGTTGAATTAGCTGCTACGCCTTGCCCCTGTAAATACAGCATGCCTAAACTATATTCTGCTTGGGCTAATCCTTGCTGTGCCGCTAGGTTAAAATAATGATAAGCCTGTGTATAATCAATGGGCTGATATTTCCCAGTTGCTAATTGATAACCTAGAATATATTGCGCTTGTGCATTGCTATCTTCGGCTAATTGCTTATATAACTGTTGAGCATGCTGTGGGTCGGCTCGAACAGCAATACCTTGTTCATACCAATAGGCTAGAGTTAATTGTGCCGGATGATAATTTTGTTGTGCAGATTTGTTTAGCCACTGTAGTGCCTGTTGGGGATCAGCGGCTAATACAGTAGGTACCCCATGTAGGCAATAATCAGCCATATTGAGTTGACCGAGCGGATCTCCCGCCTGGGCGGCTATCTGCATCCAATAGACTTGCTGTTGTGGATTTTTTTCACTGCCATAACCGTTTTGATACAGTAGTGCCAAGTTAATCTGAGCCTTAGTAAAGCCTTGTTGTGCTGCGAGTAAATACCAGTGTAACGCGTTTTTGAATTGTCGTTGCGCTTGGTAGGAGATTGCAAGATTAAATTGAGCTTCTGCTGTACCTTGTTCTGCTTGAGCTAGCAACTCGGACATTTCATGCTCAGAAAGCTGATTGATCTCGGAAGGTATAAAAGGAGAGGCGGTAGCTACTGCAGTGAGTAGAGTAAAAATAATCATTATACTGACAGTAAAATATTTCACAGCAGGCCTTATTTTATTTTTCTTTAAATTTCAATCGGATAAATGGATGTTTATTATTAACTCACGTAAAGCAGAGTTTAAATATAACGTAATTATAAAAAATAACGAAAAAAAGATGAACTTTGTGAGACAAGCCAAGTCATATATAACAATGAATATGATTTTTTGCTGCTGCAAGAATGCATATTTTTACCCTCATCTTTCATTTCTTTACATAAAGTAATGCAATAATGCAGCTATGAGATGATGATTTTGATGTTCTAACGTTGAAATCCGTTTCAAACGTAGTAACGAAAATCCTTGAGTAGAATGCATTATACCCGGTTTGTTTTAAACCGGGTTTTTTTTGTCTCTTTTTTAGATTTAGGTTGATTTTTGAACACTGAAAATCAACTTATTGAGCTTTATTATTGTGTTAAATATTAGATTAAAAACTATCCATTTTAGCCAGTAATTAGCATAACTAAAGCTTCTACTTTCTAGATGAAATAGATGATTTTAATTTCAAGTGTAATAAAATATTCATAAAATAATAAATTACTAACAGTTATTTGATTATTTGTGCTGAAATTAACTTTTAGAAAATATATTGTCTAAAATATTAACAATAAAACATTAATATAGTAATGAATATATTTTGTGCTAATTAGTATGATCTCTATAAAATTGGATGATATAAGGTTAAATTAACGCCAATAATCTAATCCCCATGTAACTGTAAAAGTAAGCTTTATCACAATAATAAGCTGCATAGTGATGAATTAATACTAGCTAAATCTTTATTTTTGGTGCATAAATAGCGTATATTGCTGCGATGATTTGCACATATTAGCCGAAAGTTATGCGATGTGTGATGAATAAAAAATCATTTATTGCTTTAACTCATTGAATTTACTATCCATGATTTATAAGTATTAATTCTATGTCCAATGTCATCAAATTCACTGTTTGCCTATAGCGCAAGTGGATGATCATTTGTGAATTATGATGGGCATATAAAAATATTTATATTTTAAGACGACAATCAGAGCTTAAATAATGAGCAGGAAATAAGTACTGTAATTATCTGATAATAATCTTTTCTTGGTTTTAATTCTTGAGATGTACCCAGAATATAACAGTATCAGGCCAGCGGCAGAGGGTATCATTCAGTTAGGAGAATAGGGTAGCTGAGTGTAGCCAATAAGCCTGAACTGATGTTGATGGGAATAATAATACTGAGAGTACAAACTGAGAGTATAAGCCGAGAGTACAGAAGTACTCCTTTTAATTTATGTACAGGTTGTAATAGAGGTCACTTGTGTCAACGAATAAAAATAACGACGATGTGAGTTTGAATGCATTCAAACAGCCAAAATCGTTCTACCTAATTTTCTCTATCGAGCTATGGGAACGTTTTGGTTTCTATGGTCTACAAGGTATCTTAGCAATATATCTAACCCAGGTGTTAGGTATGTCAGAGACCCAATCCTTCACCTTATTTGCTGCATTTACCGCGCTAGTGTATGGGTTTGTCGCGATTGGTGGCTGGTTAGGTGATAAAGTCCTCGGGACCAAACGTGTCATTGTGCTGGGAACACTGGTACTGATAGTTGGTTATGCCTTAGTGGCATATTCTGGTCACGATGTAGAATTAGTCTATATTGGATTGGCAACGATTGCCGTGGGTAATGGTTTATTTAAAGCTAACCCATCATCTTTACTTTCAACATGTTATGATAAAAATGATCCACGTCTCGACGGTGCATTTACCATGTACTATATGTCGATTAATATTGGTTCATTATTCTCAATGATAGCTACACCATGGTTAGCCAAACACTATGGTTGGGATGTCGCATTCTCCCTCAGTGTAGTTGGCTTAGTGATCACTCTAATTAACTTTTTCATATGTAAACATTGGGTGAAAGAGCATGGCTCTAAACCTGACTTTGAGCCATTAGTCATTTCAAAATTGATTGCATCAATTATTGGTGTGATTGCATTAGTAGCTTTATCTACTTGGTTACTGCATAACATGGGTGTTGCGCGTGCAGCGTTAGGGATTATCTCTTTGGGTATCTTTATCATTTTTGCCAAAGAGACCTTTGCACTGACGGGCGCAGCACGCCGTAAAATGATAGTAGCTTTTATTTTGATGATGCAGGCCGTGGTATTCTTTGTTCTATACAGCCAGATGCCAACTTCACTAAATTTCTTTGCTATTCATAACGTTGAGCATGAAATTTTTGGTATTACGGTTGAACCTGCGCAGTATCAAGCCCTGAACCCCTTATGGATTATGTTGGCGAGTCCAATTTTAGCCGCTTTATATAATAAGCTGGGTGACCATTTACCTATGCCTCACAAATTTGCTATCGGAATGCTGCTGTGCTCCGGAGCTTTCTTAGTGTTGCCATTAGGCGCTAAATTTGCCACCGATGCTGGGATTGTTTCTGTCGGTTGGTTAGTTGTTTGTTATGCACTACAAAGTATTGGCGAATTGATGATCTCTGGCTTAGGTCTGGCGATGGTGGCACAGTTAGTTCCTCAGCGTTTGATGGGCTTTATCATGGGATCATGGTTCCTGACTAGCTCTGCGGCAGCATTTATTGCTGGATATGTGGCTTCACTGACTGCAGCACCCGAAGGTCAAATTGCCGACCCTATTGCTTCTTTGAATGTCTATAGCGATGTATTCTTAAATATTGGTATTGTAACCGGTGTTATCGCAATTATAATGGTAATAACGGCACCTATGTTGAACAGAATGACATTAGATCGCTAGTTTTTAATCTGCCTGATTGAGTGAACGGCTGAGTGCAGTCGTTAATTGAAAAGGTATAAAAAGAAAGGCCACCGTCGATTATTCGCGCTGGCCTTTTTTATTGATGTATTCTAACGCATGATACAGATAATGAATCGGCTAAAAATGAAGGTTTAGCCTTCACCACCTTGGAACGACGGGTATAAAGTCATTCCACCGTCAATAAATAACGTAATTCCTGTCACATAAGAGGCTTGAGAAGAAGCTAGCCATGCTGCCGCTGCTGCTACTTCCTCTGGCTGACCAATGTTACCCATTGGGATCATTTTCTCTAATGCTGCTCTTTTTTGTTCATCCTGTAGCTTTTCATGATTAATTGGCGTTTCAATTGCTCCAGGACCGATGCTGTTTACTCGAATACCATAAGGCGCATATTCTAATGCTAAGCTTTTAGTCAGCATTCGCACGCCACCTTTACTGGCGGCATAACTGACAAATGTCGGCCAAGGAATAATTTCATGGACTGATGACATATTAATAATAGAGCCCTTGATATTATGTTTAATAAAGTAATTGATCGCCGCTTTAGCCGTAAGAAAAAAACTCGTCAAATTAACGCTAATAACTTGCTCCCATTGCGCTAAATCAACTTCATGAGTGGGTTTTTGAAATTCAATTCCGGCGTTATTCACCAATAAATCCAACCGACCAAAACTATCTAGCGCGGTTTCAATTACCTGATTAGCATGTAGTTCATCGCTAATATCACCTTGATAAATAACGGCTTTACCACCAGATTGTTCTACGATATTAGCTACTTTTTGAGCATCATCTTTGTTTGAATGGTAGTTGATTACCACACTCATACCTTCTTGGCCCAACCGTTCAGCGACGGCAGCACCAATACCGGATGATCCGCCAGTAATAATGGCTACTTTTCCATGTAAATCTTGATACATAAATGGTCTCCCTATAGAAATTTTAGCCAGAATAATGCGATAAAAATAATAATTACTTGTTAAATATTAGCTCATAAATTATTAGTTTGCGTATAAATGAAACTATTTTTTCTAAAAAAGAATTGATTTAACCTTAAATGCCTAAAAATTAGGCTGGAGGGGAGTGAAAATCATGCTATCAATTTTAGATTATTTACTTATAAAAAATATGAGTAGATATTTAAGTGACGGGGTCACTTTATGGACTAAAAGAATTAACTCGTTTAGTTAGGTTTATAGATTTGATTATCGAAAAAAAGTTAATTATCTGATTTATTAAATTTTTTCTCGATTTAATTAGTGATCTTTTTGTAAATTATAAGAAATGAGCCGCTGGTAATAGAGGAGATCACCAGCGTAGAGAGAATTATTGTTTGATTATTGATAATAGTGATTTTTAATCAATTTTAAAGATTTATTGTGTCCATTAATTAATAATGTTTCTGTCGTTTTCACATACAAATCATTATAAATTCCTGCCATTGGTGATGCCGGGGTAATCGCTGTAGCCGCAAACATTATATTTTGGCTTCTTACAACGTTATCTAAGGTGAGAATTTGCCCGACTTCGGCACCCATTTGTTGACAGCGAGTACGTTCTTGTTCTGCAATTCTCTGGTTTTCTACACTATTACCTTTAGCTTGATCACGGGTAATTAAACGACTGTGCATATCACCGCCTAAGGCTTTGGCGATAACCGCGCTAATTACGCCTTCAGGAGCACCACCAATACCGTACATCATATCAATATTATGTTGCGGCAAAATAGCTAACAATGAGGCTAAAACATCGCCATCAGGCATAGTTATGACATTAACTCCTTGACTACGGAGTCGATGGATAATGTGCTGATGACGAGGCTTATCTAAAATAGAGATAGATAATTGTTCGATGGGTTTATTGAGCGCAGAGGAAAGCAACTTAATATTAGTTTCTAGAGGATTATCTAAGCTGACCACACCTTTAGCTTGTTGGCCTACAACTAGCTTCTCCATATACATATCAGGAGCTTGCAACAGAGATCCGGCTTCAGCAGCTGCGAGTACAGCGATTGCATTTGGTTCATTGCAAGCGACCATTCGAGTACCATCAATCGGATCTACGGCAATATCTAACGACGAGTTACTATGTTGACGTCCAACAGTTTCACCAATATACAGCATCGGGGCATCGTCAATTTCACCTTCACCAATAACGATTTTACCCTGAAAATCTATTTCATTAAGACGATTTCTCATCGCCTCAACCGCAGCTAAATCTGCTGCATTTTTATCTTGTTTACCAACCCAATCATAGGCTGCTATTGCAGCAACTTCAGTAACGGAAGCGATTGCATGAGCAAGTTCATCGCTAATTTTCATGATTAACTAGTTCTCGAGTGAAGAAATGGAAGGAAATAATAGGGATATGATACTTTTTTTAGTCAATGGGTTGCAAACTTAACTGTGGAGAAAATGAGAAAAATAGGGGACAAAGTATCCAGCTAGATAAGATTATTATTTTAAATCAATTCAGCGCAGTCGTGGTATCTTGATGGTTAAGATATCTTAGGCAACATCGGCATAATAATATTTGTATGACGCTGTTGCCCGATAGATAGTTTACCTTACATCATTTCGACAATTGAAATACCGACAATAATCGATACTAACGCGAACAAGGTACTTAACAGCACGGTTGCTGCTGCGGTATCGGTATAGGCTTTATTGGTGATCGCTAATGCAGGTACGGCGGTCGCTGTAGGGAGTACACCGATAAGAAATGCAGCTTTAAGTAAATCATTTTCCAGTCCCAATGCCATACCTGTAGCTAAAATTAATGCAGGCTGAATAATATTTTTGATCCCCACATTAAAGATAATTTCGCGGTTGATGACTAGCTTGATGCCAGAAAGTAATAACCCTAAGAAGAATAGCGCGACCCCGCCGGCAGTTTTTCCTAATTCATTGACGGAGTTCTGTACGACTTCAGGCAGTTTTACCCCAGTGATGGCTAAAATAGCCCCAAGAATAGGTAAAAAAACTAAAGGTTGAGAAACAGCATGGAGTAATGAACTTGAAATACTTTTGCCTTGTTTATTGCCACTTATCATTAATAAAGTAAATGGAATAATAATCACTGTATAGATAAGGTTACCGAGTACCATGGCAATTAGCCCAGAAGAACCTACAGTGGCTAATAATACCGGTGGACCACAATAGGCCATATCCGGAAAGGATACCGAAAGAGCTTGCATGGCAGCATCTTTTTTATCGTGTTTAAAACAAATTTTTCCGAGGATAAAACCTATAGCGTAAGAGATGATTAGACCGGCAGCCAACGCCAGTAAATAATCAATATTGAGGATCACTGAAGGCGAAGCCGTTGCCGCGGCTAAAAAAAGTGCAAAAGGTAAAGCTATTTTGACCACAAAATCAGCAAATGCTTGGGAATATTCTCTTTTTATGAAGCCGTATTTGCCAGAAAAATAGCCAACGGCCAAGCCTAGAATAATGGGGCCTAAGGCGGCCAAAATTGTCTGGAATAAAATCATGTTCTACCTCATGAGGTAAGTCTAAATATATTAATATTATTTAAATATCAGTTAATAAAACCCTATTTTGATGTGTTCATTATGATAGGTTCATTATAAAGTTATCAGAATTAAACATCAGCACGTAAACGCAATAAACTATTTATTATTTCTATTATTAGATTATGGTGAACAGAAACATTTTTATAATTATAATATATTAACTATACACATTATTTATTTATAAAACAGAGTTAGGTTTTATTTTTGAGAGATTAATATCAATGAAAGATTTTTAATTCAAATGAAATGTTTTTTTAGAAAAATTAAATTTTAAATAGTACGATTTGCGATTTATTTGGCTTAAAATTTTGTGGAAAATAAATGATTTATCATACTAAGTATTGCTTGATGAGATCAGTTATCATTAATGCTTATTCCAAACTAAACATAGTCAGGGAACTAGCTGAGATGTTGGTATTACGATTGATTAATGTAATAACAAATACACTAATGGCGCGTATTCACTATTCGTTTTATACTTGTCATGGCGAATGATTATTTGATGATAGAACGCTTATGTGGCAAATGTGTTTTTAACCCAGATGGATGTTATTGCTATTAATTACTGATCAGCCTATTACTTCATGGCGATGATGAGGAAACCTTCCCGTCCCTACATTTGAGAGATAACCCAGAGTGGATGAACTGTTATTTATCGGATTGTTGATTGTTAGTCTGCTAATTATTTCCCCTATATTGGCATTGATTGCGATGGGTCGTACCAAGCGGATACAGCAAGAATTAGCACTTCAAAAGCAAAAGATTCAGCAACTTGAACGACGATTATCTTCAGCGTCGTCCATTTTATCGTCGTCATCGTTACCGTCACCGACATTTTCATCCTCGGATATTACTTCGCCGACTCATGGTCAACAAGAGCAACTATTACCCACAAATGTGCAGATAAAAGCGATTCCGAGTGAACAAAGTGAAATAGAGACAGCAGATATGTCTTCCTTGAAGGCTCAAGGAATGATTGATATCCCTTCTTTTACAGCGCCAGAACTACAGTCTAAGGTTAATAAATCCCCTGAAGTTATCACTGTGGTTAGCCATTTTATTTCTTGGTTATTTAAAGGCAATCCATTAGCTAAAATTGGTATCTTATTGTTATTTTTGGGCTTAGCCTATTTATTGAAATTCAGTATCGAAAAAGAGCTAATATCGCCACAAATTAGATTAATTTTTGCGGCAGTTGGCTGCATTATATTATTAGGATTAGGGATTGGATTAAAAAAGAAACGGTTATTGTATGCGCTTATTTTGCAGGGCGGGGCGATAGGCGGTTTATATATTACCGTGTTTGCTGCCAGTAAACTGTATTTCATGCTGCCTTATATTGCAGCCTTAATGTTGATGGTATTTATTTGTACGGCGAGTGTAATTTTAGCTATTTTACAGCGGGCAGTAAGCTTGGCGATGTTAGCATCTATTGGGGGCTATGCTGCGCCTATCTTACTGTCTACTGGCGGTGGGAGTCATATTGTATTGTTTTCTTATTACCTTATGTTATCTCTTGGGATATTGGTGATAAGTTATTGGCAGTCTTGGCGGCCGTTAAACCTGATAGGGTTTATATTTACTTATGGCACTGCATTGATGTGGGGTATGGAATACTATCAGCACCAATATTATCTTTCTTGCCAGCTATTATTAATCGCCAACTTAATAATCTTCAGCTTATTGACCCAGCTCTTCGCTAATAAAAACTGTCAACATCAACAGATGTTAGTTGATAATGTTTTATTATTTGGTCCACCGATAATTAGTTTTATGTTGCAGTATGTATTAGTTGAGCCTTTTTACCTTGGCGCTGCATTTTCAGCACTAATTTTTGCAGCAATATATTTATTCATCGGCTACATATCGCATAAACGTTATTATTTTTTAGGCAGAAACTTAGCGTTGGGATACATTACTTTGGGAATGGCATTTATAACATTAGCCATTCCCCTCGCGATTTCTTATGAATGGACCTCTATTGTCTGGGCAGTAGAAGGTTTGGCTATTCTGTGGTTTGGTTTTCAGCAAAATCGTAGAAATGTGATTATCGCTGGTAGCTTGTTGATCTTTGTTAGTAGTATGACATTACTCGGCGGACTGGGCTTCACAACATGGAGTCGAGGTAGTGTTTATATGGTGCCAGTATTGATTATATGCTGTACTTTTGCCGGTGTATTATTCCGTTATTATCGCCCAGGACAACCATTAACTAAAGTTATTAGCCGACTGTTTTTATGGCTTAGTTTATGTGCATGGGCTAACTGGCTATTCGATATCGCCGATATTCTATCTTGGAGCATAGAATCAGAAAGCTTTACTATTATGGCAGTAGTTGTTCTATCTGCCTGGTTTTGGCGTGTAGTAGGAATGAAAACTCAATGGGCAAGTTTGCTTTATTGCCAATTATTATTGTGGCTGGCGGGATATTATTATCTGTTCTTAGATTTCATTAATAATCAAGAACCCTTAGGTAAGGCTGAAAGTTCACTGATTTGGCCGGTATTATTGGGTAGCTTGATTCTATTTATTGTTAATTCTTATCAAAAAGTTCCTCGCTGGTTCTATGCGACTATGCATATTGCTACATATTGGCTGATTCTGTGTTTCTTGGCTGTTGAAATATCTTGGTTCGTTTCATTATTGCCTTGGGGCATGACGGAATGGAGCTACTTTATTTATATCATGGCAATGGTAGCAATTATATTAATGCTTTATTGGTTACAGCGGAGTTGTATTAATCCGATGGTTTTGCATAAGAAATTATATTGGCTAGCTACATTACCGCTCATTGGATTAATGGTTGGCTGTTCATTAGCCGGAAACTTACTCGATGGAAAGTTAACATTTTGGACTTATATTCCCTTACTTAATCCATTGGATGAGGCGGGACTATTTAGCATTGTGGCATTGATTTGTGCTACGCGTTGTATTCGACGGTTAAAAAATCTGTCAAGTAAGACTCGTAAGATCTTAGTTAATAGCTTAAATTTAGCTATTATTATCTTAAGTATTTGTTGGTTTAATGGTGTTTTATTACGGGGGCTGGTGGATTATCTTGATTTATATTGGTCTCTCAGCAGTATTTTAGACTCACGATTTATTCAAACAACATTATCGATAGTTTGGACTCTCGTTGCGTTAATTATCATGATTATGGCTCACAATAAACAGCAACGAATCAGTTGGTTTGTAGGTGCAATTATCCTTAGTGCGGTAATGGCTAAACTATTTTTAATTGACATAACTAATGAAGATGGATTAATCAAAGCGATAACATTTATTGTGGTCGCTGTATTAATTTTAGTTGTGGGTTATTTTTCTCCGTTACCACCGAGAAATCAAATTTCACCATTAGAAACCGGAGAATTATCCGATGCCAAAAAGTAGGATTATGTTTTCCGCACTGATTCGGTTATTGATATCATTATTGACGGTGTTTACTTTATCTGCTGTTGCTAATGAAAATAACACCACTGCATGGATGGTATATGATTTTTATCAAGGTACTGAATTAACCACGCCAAAGGTACCGATAAGCAATTCATCGATAAATAAGCCATTGGTAACCCAATATACTGACGCTTTTTATTGGTTACAATTACCAGAGCAGGCCTATTTAAATTCGGCGTATCCAGACAGTTTACAAGATATTAGTGTGTTCAATAGCGAAGGTGAGGAAATCCCATTTTCACTGTTTAAAGATAGCACAGAAAATTCGGTACAAACGCCGATAAAATTTATGCTGTATCCGGTACAAACTCAATTTATTACAAATAACAGTGTGACTGATAATAAGCCGCAGTTAGAGATTAATACTGAGAAGGGTATCTGGTTGAAAGTTTCGGGGGCAATGATTGAACAGCATTCAAATGTGAATAATCAAGCCTATTTGTTAGTGGCTCAGGATGAGAAAGAATTAGCCACGCCATTAGATCAATTAATTATTAATTGGTCCACGATAACTAATAATTGGCAAGCAAAAGCAACGGTGTACAGCAGTAGCGATAAAAAAATTGGACACCGTTGGCAAATAATGTGCCATTAATGGAGTTAACGTCAGTTGATGGTAAGTTAATTAGCCGCAATATTGTATTAAATAAACAGGCTCAATCAGCCTATTGGTTACTAATTATCGATACCGATAAATCACAATCAGCGCCAAAAATTATGTCTGTAAACGGTATTTCTCAGCATAAAAATGTACAAGCGCGACAACAAGTATTTAAGTTTAAACAAACTAATGAAGGTGAAACGCGTAATGAAGTTACTTATCGTTTGCCCACAGAACAATTGATTAGTTCGCTAAAAATCACATTACAGCAAAAAAATCAGGTATTACCGATAAAAATTGATTATCAATCACATGCCGATGGTCCGTGGATCCACTTAGGGAATTATGTGGTTTATTCATTAGAGGATAATGATCTGCAGAAATATAGCTTACCGATCACCGTGAATAATTTAATCATCCGTAAAATGCGTATAACAGCGCTTAGAGGTGGTTGGGGGGAACATCCTCCGTATGTTTCTGGTACGCGTGATGGAATGAATATTATTTTTAATGCACAAGGAGTTGCGCCTTATTTATTAGTCTGGGGTAATATTAATGCTCAAAATGGCAGCTTGCCATTAACCGAGTTATTAGCGAGTTCGTTGACACCCCAGCAGGTGATGGCACAATTTAATCAAATTGAAGCGGATAAAGATATTATTGAGCTGGGTGGTTCAGATCGTTTGAAGAATAAAAATAATTTAGCCAATGATACGAAATGGCAACATTATATTTTGTGGAGCATTTTGTGCCTTGGTATACTCATTCTAGGATTTTTTTGTTGGCGATTACTGATTGATTTAAAAAGGCAATCACCGAGTGGTGACTAATTGAGCAGTTTAGATTGAACGGATAACTGTCATTATTGTCGATAATAAGTCAGGTTAATTTTGCCATTTATTAGCAAGGAGTTTAGCGATGAACGTGATAGAAGCTATCAAACAACGTAGGGCAACTAAACAATTCGATAGTAAATTTATATTGAGTTCAGATCAAAAAAAGCAATTAATTGAGTTAGTATTAGAAAATGCGCCCAGTGCCTTTAACTTACAACACTGGCGCCCGGTGTTAGTTGAAGACCCAGCATTAAGAGCGCAGATACGTGAAATTGCGTGGGATCAACCACAAGTGACTGATGCCTCTATGTTGATTGTATTGTGTGCTGAAGTGACTAGTTGGCAAACCAAACCGCAGCGTGTCTGGGAAGGGGCAACAGAGCAAGTTAAATCATTAATGACTTCTGCAATTGATCAATATTACCGTGATCGTCCTCAAGTTCAGCGTGATGAAATTATGCGAAGTGCCGGTATTTTTGCCCAAACATTAATGCTAGCAGCGAAAGGCCAAGGGTTAGATAGCTGTCCAATGGATGGTTTTGATTTTGATGCGATGGCAAAATTAATCAAGCTACCTGAAAATCATGAAGTTTGTCTGATGATTGCTGTGGGTAAAGCCAATACTGAGCCATATCCACGAACAGGAAAATTTGATTTTTCCGATGTTGTGAAAGTCGATCATTTTTAATTATTTGATTGATTAGCTTCAATATGGTTTAAACCAAGAAGGTACGGTGATATTTTTATCGGCCTTCTTGTTTATATACTGTTTATCTTACTGATAACTTTACATGAAAATCGCAAATTATTACGCTTAACTGTCACTCCATTGCAGTTTTAGGTGTTAAATGAATAACAACTTAACTGTCTATCTGGAGTAAATAAATATGGCAAATGATTTTTGGACTAAATCAGTCTTTGGCTTACTGATAGCGATTAGCCTTGCATTTAGCACAGCGGTAGCTTCTGCTAGTGATTTATCTTCGCCAGTTGTTTATCAAGTATCCCATATTGTGCATTCTCAAGCTTCACACTCTGATGCAGATATTGAATCTATTCGAGAAAATAATGAATTTAATCGGATTTTAATTAGCGATGTCGATCTAGATAAACGTTTTTCTAGTAAACAGATAAAAATAAAATCAAGAAGTTAAATATTCCCTAGTATTTTGTATCTAACTGATTTTTTGCATGATTCTGTATTGATTGAAAGTGTATAGTTTTCGTACTAGGTAATAGCCAATGCTTTTGATACCTCGTCTGAAGTAACATAATTTAAGAGGGTTTTAAGGTACGGTGTGATAAAAATAAGTCCACTGATGCAGATAGATGGAAAAGAGGCTTGGAATTTGGCTTAAAATATAGCATTAAAATTTAGTTTAAAAATAATGCGGTTTAAATTGTAGTGCAGGAATACATAAAGATGAAAGATATCAACTATATAGAAAAGATGGCCTCGCTACTACAGTGGGTTCTTAATTTGGGATTAATCTGTCTTGCGACAGTACTAGTGTTCTTTTTAGTTAAAGAAACTTATATTTTATCATCATTAATGTTTGGTGATATATTAAACGAAGTACAGGAGACAACTTCTTATCAACTGCTCGAAAGTATTGTTACATATTTTTTGTATTTCGAGTTTATTGCTCTGATTATTAAGTATTTTACATCAGGTTATCATTTCCCATTACGTTATTTTATCTATATAGGGATAACTGCAATAATTCGTCTGATTATTGTTGATCATAGCGACCCAACGACGACACTACTACACGCGGGGGCCATTCTAGTTCTGGTTATTGCACTTTACTTAGCCAATACGGAAAAATTAAAACGTGCCTAGCGGATGATAAGATTCAAAGAGTTGCTAAATAGTCTATTTAGGCATGATGTCGCTAAAACAGATAAATATGATAAAAATAGCTATTCGTAAGGATAGCTATTTTTATTTGGAACTAAATAAAAATTAATTTGAATATCAAATATAAATCAATTCATTTAAATGATAATTAAATAAATCAAAAGCTATAAACTTTCTATTCTATCTTTTAATGCTGTAATGAAACGCTTATTGTATGATTAAGCTTGTTTGATATTGAATTATTGAATGTTTATAGTATGCATCGCTGGTGATTAATAATGTTAGCTCAATAATTTAGTCATTTTATTAGCATGACAAATAAGATATTTGATTATCTGGGGATCAGGTTTATTCAGACTGATTATTAAAGATATAAAAAATATTAACTAAGAAGAAGGATATTCTTTGATTAATATACTCATTATTGAAGATAATAATATTATCTTACATGGATTACAGTCTATTTTTACGAAGAGCTCACGCCTTAAAGTATTGGAAGCGGTATCTATGGTGAGCCAGGCTATCATATGGTGCCGACATCATAATACGGATGTTATTTTAATGAATGCAAATCAGTGCCATTTTATCTCTTTAGATAAAATACAAACTCTGATGCGCTTACAACCAGATGCAGTGATTTTATTACACTCGGCATATGACAATTATGCTTGTTTATTGAAATCGTTAGAAATGGGGGTTCATGGCATACTCAGTATCAGTGCCACCATGGACAATATTATTGATGCAGTAAAAGTAGTTAATACACGGCAAAAATTTTTATCGCCAGATATAGCACAGAAATTAGCGTTACATCGTGCTAGTTATGCTGAGCAATGCGACTTATACGCGATACTTTCACGGCGAGAAATGGAGATTATGCACTTGATTGCAGGGGGGGTTGCGGTTACTGTTATCGCAGAACGTTTGCAAATTAGTCCTAAAACAGTTAATTCTTATCGTTATAGAATGTTTAGTAAACTAAATATCCGTAGTGATGTAGAATTAACTCATATAGCAATAAGCTATGGATTAATAGCAATAGAGCGGGTTTATCAAAGTGGCAGATCAATTTAATTCACGTGCATTTTTACAAACGGTTACTAGCCAACCAGGGGTTTATCGGATGTACGATATCTCAGGGACGGTTATTTATGTCGGAAAAGCTAAAGATCTGAAAAAAAGATTATCAAGCTACTTTCGCAGCAATGTTGCGAGTAAAAAAACTGAACAACTAGTTAAAAACATTGCACAAATTGATGTTACGGTTACCCATACTGAAACCGAAGCACTGCTACTTGAACATAACTATATTAAGCTTTATCAGCCCCGTTATAATGTATTATTGCGTGATGATAAATCCTATCCTTATATTTTTCTCAGCAGCGAACGGCATCCACGATTATCGATGCATCGAGGAGCAAAACATAAAAAAGGTGAATATTTTGGTCCTTTCCCAAACTCATATGCGGTGAGGGAAACGTTAGCATTAATGCAAAAATTATTTCCAATTCGCCAATGTACAGACAGTGTTTATCGTAATCGCTCACGGCCTTGTCTACAGTATCAAATTGGTCGATGTTTAGGGCCTTGTGTTTCTGAGCTGATTAGTGACGAAGAATATGCACGCCAAGTAAATTACGTGCGATTATTTTTATCTGGTAAAGATAAACAAGTATTGTCCGGATTAATTACGCGTATGGAAGAAGCCAGTAAAGCTTTACGCTTTGAAGAAGCAGCCCGTTATCGTGATAAAATTCAAGCTGTTAGAGCCGTAACTGAACAACAATATGTTTCAGGCGGTGAAGATGACTTAGATGTAATTAGTGTTGCATTTGATGCTGGAATGGCTTGTGTACATGTATTGTTTATTCGCCAAGGAAAAGTATTAGGGAGTCGCAGTTATTATCCTAAAATACCTAACGGAACATTATTAAATGAAGTTGTTCAGACATTCTTAGGACAATTCTATTTACAAGGCAGTGAAAATAGAACATTACCGAGCGAGGTATTACTCGATTTCTCATTGCCTGATAAAGAATTACTGGCTAATTCATTATCAGAGATTGCAGGCCGTAAAATTAATATCCAGACCCATCCTAGAGGTGCTCGGGCGCGCTACTTGAAATTAGCTAGAACCAATGCGACTATCGCTTTAACCACTAAATTAGCTCAGCAATCAACAATTCATCAGCGGCTCCGTGCATTATCGACGGTGATTGGAATTGAACATATTCAGCGTATGGAGTGCTTTGATATCTCACATACGATGGGTGACCAAACAGTAGCTTCATGTGTGGTTTTTGACGAAAATGGCCCAGTAAAATCAGAATATAGGCGCTATAATATTTCTGGGATCACTGGTGGTGATGACTATGCGGCGATGCATCAAGTACTCACGCGTCGTTATGGTAAGCATCTCGATGAGGATAAAATCCCCGATATAATTTTTATTGATGGAGGTAAAGGACAGCTCGCGCAAGCAAAAGATGTTTTTTCATCATTAGAAGTTGATTGGAATAAAAATCATCCTTTATTAATTGGTGTAGCTAAAGGTAGTGATCGTAAAGCAGGATTAGAAACATTATTTTTTAAACCTGAAGGTGAGGGAATTTCGTTACCTCCCGATTCACCGGCATTGCATGTTATCCAGCATATTCGTGATGAATCACACAATCATGCGATCACTGGGCATCGTCAGCGAAGAGCAAAAGTTAAAAATACCAGCGCATTAGAATCAATTGAAGGTATTGGACCTAAAAGGCGGCAAATGCTGCTAAAATATATGGGGGGTTTACAACCCTTACGTAATGCAAGTGTAGAAGAGATCGCAAAAGTGCCCTCGATCTCATACGCATTAGCAGAAAAGATTTATAATGCATTGAAACAGTAGGTGTCTTAAGGCACCATATTAAGAAAATTTATTCTGGCCAAAAAGTTAGCGAGCATTATGCAACTAAATATCCCAACTCTGTTAACGCTATTTCGCGTAGCCTTAATTCCATTCTTTGTTTTGGCTTTCTATCTCCCATATACATGGGCACCCTTTGCTTGTGCATTTATCTTTGTCATTGCGGCTATCACCGATTGGTTTGATGGTTTTTTGGCGAGGCTCTGGAAGCAGACGACTAAGTTTGGGGCATTTCTAGATCCGGTTGCGGATAAAGTGATGGTGGCTGTTGCATTAGTCTTGGTGACAGAACATTATAATGTTTGGTGGGTTTCTTTGCCGGCGGCCACTATGATAGCGCGTGAAATTATTATTTCATCGTTAAGAGAATGGATGGCCGAGATAGGTAAACGAAGTAGCGTAGCGGTATCCTGGATAGGAAAATTTAAAACTACGGCACAAATGATGTCATTAGTCGGGTTATTATGGCGGCCAAATATGGAAGTTGAGATAGCGGCGATTGTTCTTTTATATATCGCGGCAATTTTAACTTTTTGGTCAATGTTTCAATATTTACAGGCTGCATGGTCTGATTTGAATGAAGCGTGATCGAAATGATTGAAAAATCGCCGAACGAACTGAATATTAAATAATTGTGTTGACTAGAAATGTGAAATCAGTAAAATGCAACGCATCGAACGACGCAACGGTTTATTAAAATAAATAAGTAAATCAGTGAGTTTGAAAAGTTTGAAGGCGGGAATAGCTCAGTTGGTAGAGCACGACCTTGCCAAGGTCGGGGTCGCGAGTTCGAATCTCGTTTCCCGCTCCAATCTCAGATTGCTAAAGTAATGAGATTAGGTAAGGCGCGTTGGCAGAGTGGCCATGCAGCGGATTGCAAATCCGTGAACCTCGGTTCGACTCCGGGACGCGCCTCCAAGAATTTAGCCCAGGTGGTGAAATCGGTAGACACAAGGGATTTAAAATCCCTCGGCTGTAAGGCTGTGCGGGTTCAAGTCCCGCCCTGGGCACCAAAATTAGAAAATGGACCTAAAATGAGGTCCATTTTTATGTATAAATCTTCCAATGCATTGATAAAAATATCAGTATTATTTCTTTTAGCGATTATCATATACTAAAGAAAAATTAAAACTAATGATAATAAACATTAATTGTGTTGACTAGAAATGTAAGATGCGTAAAATACAACGCAATGATTTATAAAATAAATAAATAAATCAATAAAACAGTTTTAAAGCGGGAATAGCTCAGTTGGTAGAGCACGACCTTGCCAAGGTCGGGGTCGCGAGTTCGAATCTCGTTTCCCGCTCCAATCTCAACTATAACTACAGTATGAGATGAAAGATGGCGTGTTGGCAGAGTGGCCATGCAGCGGATTGCAAATCCGTGAACCTCGGTTCGACTCCGGGACGCGCCTCCAAGAATTTAGCCCAGGTGGTGAAATCGGTAGACACAAGGGATTTAAAATCCCTCGGCTGTAAGGCTGTGCGGGTTCAAGTCCCGCCCTGGGCACCATATAAAACTTAGTTGTTAAATCAACAAGTTAGAGTCAGAAAAAAGCGACCTATAAGGTCGCTTTTTTTGTGACTGAAATTTTATTTTTAGACTAAGAAACCGTTGTATATTAGCGAAATAATTCCAGTTTCCTTCCTCAAAGATGTGAAAGAAAACTGGAGGATAATAAAAGAGGATTATTTTAATAATCTAACTTTGACTGATTTCCCTTTAATTTTACCTTGTTGTAACTGTTTTAAAGCATGTTTTACCACAGATTGTTTAACCGCAACATATGCATGTACAGGGTGAATGACAATCTTGCCAATATCTGCACCTTCTAAGCCCATATCACCAGTTAAGGCACCGAGAATATCGCCGGGACGAATTTTAGCTTTCTTACCACCATCGATACATAATGTGGCCATTTCAGCTTCGAGAGGAGTAATTTGTAATCCTCCCGGAACAGTTTGCCAATTGAGTTTTATCTGGAGCATTTCTTCTAACGCGTTTGCACGTTGGGCTTCTTCAGGCGCACACAAGTTAATAGCCAAGCCACTTTCTCCTGCGCGGGCAGTACGCCCTATGCGATGGACGTGAACTTCAGGATCCCAAGACAGTTCGTAGTTAATTACCATTTCTAATGCTTTGATATCTAATCCACGAGAAGCGACATCTGTCGCGACTAAAATCCGGCTACTGCCATTTGAGAAACGTACCAAGGTTTGGTCACGATCACGCTGTTCCATATCACCATGCAGCACCAGTACACTCTGGTCACTATCGGATAAAGCCTCAAAGACATCTTGGCAATCTTTTTTGGTATTGCAAAATACTACGCATGAAGCGGGTTGCTCACGGCTCAATAGCTTTTGTAATAAATCGATTTTACCTTTGCGAGGCACTTCATAGAATTGCTGCTCGACAGCAGGGAGCTCATCAACGGAATTAATTTCAATTGTTAATGGTTGATTTTGAATTCGCTGGCTAATAGCCGCAATAGCTTCTGGCCATGTGGCCGAGAATAGCAGGGTTTGACGTTGAGTAGGCATGCAAGCAATAACTTCATCAATTGCATCGACAAAGCCCATATCGAGCATACGGTCAGCTTCATCTAACACCAGTGTTTGTAAAGCATCAAGATCAACAGTTTGTTTTTTAAGATGATCTAATAATCGACCCGGCGTAGCGACAATAATATGTGCGGGATGCAGTAGAGAATCACGTTGAATACTAAAAGGCGTACCACCACACAGAGTTAATACCTTGATATTCGGCAGATAACGAGCAAGGCGACGTAATTCATTTGCTACCTGATCAGCTAGTTCACGGGTAGGACATAGGATCAGTGATTGAGTTTTAAATTGTTTGACATCAATACCCTGAAGTAGGCCGAGACCAAAAGCTGCTGTTTTACCGCTGCCTGTTTTGGCTTGTGCACGGACATCTTTCCCTGCGAGGATCGCCGGTAATGCCGCGGCTTGTATTGGGGTCATAGTCAAATAACCCAGCTCGTTTAAGTTGGTAAGTTGTTCCGCAGGAAGCGCGTTAAGTTCAGCAAATGAGGTCACAATCAAAATTCCGAATAAATAAAATACATAATAGCCAGCAATGATACTATCACTTCTCTGTTATGTCGTGAGGAACTTGCATCCGAGCGATAAAAGTGTGTAGTAAAATAAACAGAGAGCAATAGTTATGCCTATAATCAAAACGCGTGCTATTGTTTATTAAAGGAATTGTTATTGTGATAAATAAAAGGATTATGGCTTATAAAATAAGCACTATTCAATATACTATTGATAGTAGGAGTAGAATGAAAAAAACACTTGGAACTTTATGTTTGTTGTATCTTTCATGCAGTGGACAAGCAACAACACTTAATGTTGAAAAAAATAGCTTATCAGTTGAAACTTTCTCTTCAAAAAATGGCACTTTAGTGATTAACGGCCAAGCATTGTATGAACGTAAATTAGCGATAACGGTAGTTAATCGGGGTGAAAGCAAAGTTGAGTTGACAGGGTTTAGCGGTTGCTATAAAGCCTTTGATAAACAAGGAAAACGTTATGTAGCTCGAACAACTCAATTAGACTTATTAGGTTCAATTGAAAAAAATGCAGCTAAATGGGGTGAAATATCGATTGTCGGTAAAGATGATAGCGTCTATAAGGCAATTTTTGTTGAATGGTCGAGCGATAAATCATCATGTGATCGTTAAAGAATAATAGCATGATATTATTTTCTAGTTTAATCTCAAATGAAAATTATATGTTATTATAATAATATTATTTAATAAATGTATCGAAGGAATATCGTTTTTGAGATTAAAACGATATTCTAATATCGATTTCTTTAGATCTTAATGATGTTTATGCCATAATATAAAATGTAACAATCCCATACTACCATGGCCAACGATATATATTTCAATCAAACCAGTTAGCATTTTATGAATATTTTTGGCTTCATTAGCTAAAGGAGCATTTTGTAACCACAATAACAGCCAAATTAACCCAGAACTAACGACCAAAAATAATGCCCCTAGTCCTAAACCTTGTACTGAAGTGGCTATGCCATTAGCAGAGCTTCCTGGTAATTTTAAATGACTAAGTAATTTAAAATCTTTTTTTATTTGAGATAAATCACCAAATAAATAAGGAAAAAAGTAATGAATTCCTCTATTTTTCATACAGTTGATAATAAAATAGAGAGCTAAAAAAAATAAGCTTATCCCAATAATAATATGTAGCCAAGTGCAATAAAATTGATAGCCTTGATCTACAATCACACCAGTTTTAGCTATTTCCATCCAATTACTAATAATAATTTGAGTGATAACTAATAATAAAATGAGTAAATGAATAACGCGTATTTTACGAGTCTGATAGATACTAAAAAATTTCCAGATTGAATTTAGAAGATTCAATTTGTACACCCAATAAATAAAAAATTATTAATGATATATATTTATATGAGTAGAGCACATAAAGCAAGATAAATAAAAACACTAATATTGATGCTCACAAAAAGAATTAAATATATCATTTTATAATTCGTCAATTACTTATTTAAAATAACAATTAGTTACAATAAGTATATATACTAAAGTGGTATTAATATAGAAAGCTACGTTAAGTTAGATAACAGCAGACAATGATATAATATTTAATTTTCCTCATTATTTTTATAATGGTTTTGTAAAATAGCTTAAATAGAAGGTGTTATGAAAAATATATATTGGATAGTATCGCTATTTTTATTATCGACTTCAGCCATAGCACAGTGTGATTTTAAAAAAGTGGCAAGAAATGAAGTATTAGAGCAGAAGATAGGGATATCAGGTAATTGTGACAGTAAAAAAGCTCTACAGACTCAAGGGACGAAAAAGATTGATAAAAGCTTAGATGTTGATAGTCAAAAAATAAAAAATGATGGGATTGAGAAAAAACATCAGATCGAAAAACGCGTTAATCAAACTCAGAAACTAATTAATAAAGATAAATAGCTATTAATTAATTTTTTATATAAAAAAAAGACCAGCTCAGATATCGACTGGTCTAAATAATAAATTGGAAGCAATGTGAGTAATGTCGCTATGAATACTTGATATATACAGTCAGGTACTCATAGCTAGGAGAATACTCGTTGTTATTTTGGATATCAATCTTTAATTTATTAAGGTTAGTTAGGGAATAGATATAATATCTGAAGTTAATTCAACGGGTTATAAAAGTTCTCATATAACTGACTTATTTATTAGAGCACTTTCATCCTTTTTTCATGTTGTTGTCTACTTGGTAAAAGAGGGAGCGATAAAGTGAGAGCGACTAAAATAATTTTGATAAATAAAAAATATTAATTTGAGTAAATTTGACATTATTTAAAATATCTTTTGTTGTTGCGTTTGTTAACGATTAGTAATAACTTATCATTAATTGTTTGTAAAAGATTAAAACTAGTGGCATTAGCTTATTGCTTTATCAATACAAGTAATAATGGCTGGATAAATATCAAGGATCCTACAGAAGGAGTAATTTTATCTGTCGCCGTTAATTGTATAAAACAGACTAATACAAGTAGGTTTAACATGATGAAAAATATTACTTTTTGTTGTTTATTTATAGGGATCAGTTGTAGTGCGTTACCTGCTGAAGGTACTACTGATGTCAGTTTCGATCATTTATCATTAAAAGCAGTGATTGCGATTGCGTATGATGACTGTAAAACAGAACAAGTTTCCTGTACTAAAAAATTAAAACAAGCTATTGATTTATCAAGAGTGATTTCCTCCTCTACTATTAATCATATCTGTCTGTCGAGTGATTATGGGTCTGTTGAATTACAAGAATTCTGCGATGATACAAGCTCTAAATTAAATGTGGCTCATCATCAGATGCTGGATATTCACGATATGCGAGAATAGCGAATATATTTGCACCAATAATTTTTTATCCTCTATATTTAACAGAGCTATTAATAGTTATTGGTTTTTTAAAGGATTATACGCGAATGAATATAATAGGTAAATCTAAGTAAATCAGATGGTTCTGTGATAGTAAAATAAAGATTCTGTGGCAAATTAGATTTTTTAGTCATGGAATTTAGTTATTATGAAAACAGAAGTTATTGTTATTCGGTTAACCAAACAAGAACGAGCAGTATTGGAAGCCAAGAAAACAACGCCATTGTTAGCTGATTGGATTAAAACATTAGCTTTTGCAGCACCAAATAGAGAACAGCAAGAATCTCATCAGTTAATATCAAATACTTCGTCTGCAGATGAAAAATGAATTGTATGAGTATCTTCGGAGCATTTTTATGTTAATGGATTTTGTATATTAATAATTATAACAGTTAAAAAAGTGCTTGAAACATAGACTCTAAACGCGGATTTTTTCTGTGAACTCTCAATATAGTTGAGCAGAACTATATCAAGGCGAAACAACTGTCTATATTTTATGTATGGATAATTATCATCATATTGTCAGGCGATGATAGGATTATTATTTATATTCTTAGCTGAAAATATAATATATATACAGTATAAATAATTTTTTTGATATTGCATATTATAAGATTGATAGATAATAATTATATATTTCGGTGTTAATATCTAAAAAAGCCCTCCAATGAGCGAGGGCTTTGAGGAACATAACATTAAAACAGTATTCACCTGTCAGTAAACCATACCAGAAAAATTTATTTATTTAATGATGCATATCAATTCATTTATTAATGTAGTTAATAAATAAACTGTTTTTTATACAATCAAGTGCATGTATCTTTATATGATCATTGTAATATGATCGATTGGTTAATTTATTGAAAACTCCAATTTTCAAAGTGTAAAACTGAATAGCCTATTGATTTTTATGTTAAATATTGTTTTCTTGTTTTAATTATATGAAGAGTGTTTTATATGAAATGTTTGAATAAATATTTCAATAACTGTATTTCTTAGAATAATTTAATATTTATTGTTTATTTTTAAACAATGAGTTTAATTTTTTAATTACATTCTATTAAAGGTAAATAATAAAATTACTAATTTTACACTAAGGAGTATTTTATATTTTTTAATATAATAGTAGTGATTAGTTATATTATTTAATCAACCAAGTTACTAGAAAGATAGTTACCAGTAACTTGGAATAGGGCAGAGAATTCAGGCGCTAATGGCTTTCATAACGAATGGAGAAAATACGAATTAAATCATCCACACTGAGTTTTTCTGCCATATGACGAGTATTAAATAAAGGAGTATAGACAGTTAACATCTTTTGGTAAGTAGGTAACATTAAAGTATGTGAATCGCTATCTAAGCCAGTTATTTCGATGAATCGTTTGCTTTTTTTGAGCATATTAGCAATGCTAAAATAATCAGCTTCTAAGTTAGCATCAAAACCACAAAATTGTAGATCCTTCTCTCGACCAAAAGGTTGTAGTTTTTCACTTAATCGCTGTTTATCTGCCTCTGACAATTTGTCATAGCTAGATTTTATAGTTCGATACATGGCTAATATTTGAAAAACTAAGGCAACTTTATTGTCATCAATATCAGGTTGATTGATTAATGAGGCATAGTTTTCTTCAATCACCCAACTATTACCTGAACGAATAGCATCTTCAATAAGTTGCGGATTAAAGTTGCCTTGAATATTTGATTGCTTATAGATGTCACATAGCATGAGTAATTGTAGTTTTTCTATCGGCGTTAGCTTCATTTTTACCTCATTTTTTAACTTGATTACATCTAATAGCTAATTACCGTTCAATTGCTATTATTACGCTGTATTGCTTAGTGTACTCTTTTTCTACGCTAGTCAAAAATTAGCGTTATTAGGCAGTTCTCCGTAGAGTTTTAGCAATTGATTAATCTAATAACACTATTTTCAAAGCCGTTATTTTATAGGCTAACTTTCGCGTTTGTCTTGGTAAAAGTTTGATAGAGAATTAATATTTATAACTTGTGAAAATTAATAAATAACTTAAATTTGATTGACTAGCCAGTGAATATTATCCATCCAGCAGCCATTGCCATACAGATTACGGCGACAATTCCACCCGATTTAGCAAATTCCATAAAGGAAATTTTGACCCCATAAACAGCGGCTTGTTCGACCACAATGATCCCCGCTAAACTGCCAAAGACAAATAAATTACTGGAAAACCCGGAGCCAAGCACCAGTGCTGCACCAAGCGCTTCTGCATTCCCATCTGGCGCTAAAAAGGGCACCAATAACATAACTGCCGGATTATTCCCTACGATGCTACTGAGTACGCCAGTAGTAAAGAATAATATTAAAGGATTATTAAGATCTACTCCAGCATGGTGGAGGTCATTTAGCAGCGATTGAGGAAGACCAGTTGCAGAAAATGCAGCATTAACAACAAATAAGCCCATGATAAGTAATAATAAATTACCATCAACTAATTTTAACATATCACTAGAGGCAATTGAGCGATTAAGCAATAAAAATCCAGCGGCAGTAAGTGCAATTAATTCGCGGGGAATATCACTGACCACGAATGCGACAATGACAATAGCGGTTATAATACCTGCTTTACTCGTTTCCCAGAGATTTAACGGTGTTTTTTCTTGATTATTGAGGCTTGGTAATGCGCTGTCGGCTGAAGATAAATACCAGCGCTTACGATAAATAATACTTAATACAGCCCAAATAATCGGTAATGAGACTAATGCAGGAAGGGCTGAAACTTGTAATAGCCCGACAAATGATAAGTCTAATCCCTGCGCTGCAATCATATTTTGCGGACTACCAATGAGCGAACCGGCTGCACCATTATTTGCAGCAAAGCAAAAGCCGAGTAAAAAAGGAATAGGATTTAGCCCGCGTGACAAAGTGATAGAGACCAACAGCGGTGTCATTGCAACTACCACCACATCGTTTGTCAAGAGTGCAGATAATAGGCCACCCACAGCAATCAATACTGCCAATAGTATCGGTGCACTGACTTTAAGGTTCGCGACTCGGTGAGCTGTCCAGTCGTAAAAGCCAGAAACCACAAAAGAGGCGGAAACTACCATTAAGCCAAATAACATACCAATAGTGCGATAGTCGATAGCTGCCCAAGATTGTTGCGCGGTTATACTGCCTGCGGCCATCATGGCTAATGCACCAATGACAGCTGCGCCCGTACGATCGACTTTAAAGCCGGGGAGTTTGCCAAATCCCATCGCGATATAGACGACTAAAAAAACAAGTATAGTAATTTCCATAAAATGATTATCTAAAGTAGTCTGTTAGTAATAAGCATAAAGTTCAGCTCATAAATAGATGAATTACATGAGCCGTAAATAATAAAGTGAAATATAGTGGGTTAATAAATAAAATTGTTAACTCAAGGCTAACAGTCCCCTATTAATAGACTGGGCTATTTTTATCAATAATTGGGATATATCGACTAATCCAACGTTACTGTAACGTTGAGTCATGGATGAATCAAGTTAATGTTAGACAAGCATATTAAGTTTAAATGATTACCAATTTTAGTCGTCATGACAGGATTGAATATTATCCCAATTAATTCTTATCATGAGCTAATTGGGATCTAGAAAATAGTGACACTAATACAGAATCTATGAATAAAAATTAGTTTTTATCTGCTAATAATTTTCTTACGGTATGTTCATCAGTCACTAAACCTGTTATCCATCGTCCAGTTAATGCGGCTTTGATGGCTAAGTATTTATTATCACCACCAGCAAATGCAATAATAGAGCGAGAGGTATTTTTCATTAATGGAATGCTGGTTAATGTTTCGTCTAATTCGGTTTGACATCGTTTACCATCCGCACAAATAAAGTGCCCGAGTAATTCGGCAACTGCGCCTTGTTTTTTTATTTTTTCGACTTGTTCATCAGTAATAAATCCTTCTGAGTTTAAAGGACAGCCTAAATTAACTTCACCAATCCCAATAAATGTCACATCCGCATGTAATGCTTTGGTGGTTACATCTTGATAAACGCGATGTTGGCACCACATTTGTTTATCGATCAAGCTATCGGCATATAATGGAGCAGGCAAAATAAAGTGTTTACATTGTAATTTTTCAGCTAACCATAAAGGGACATCATAGCGTGTTGCTGAGCTGTCTCTGGCAATGGCTCCTATTAACGAAACACATTGATGTGCGGGATAATTTAAACGGGGCAAAGCATCAATTACTGAGCGTAAAGTTTTACCCGATCCTACGCCGATAATGGTGGATTCTGCGTGATCAACACACTGAGTCATGACTTCAGCACCAGCGACAGCAATCATGTTATTTACTGCATGGTTATCTAATTGTCCTGAAGGAACGATTTGACACAGTTGTAATTGATATTTTTGTTGTAATTGCTGAGCTAATTGTAAACATTCACTAATAGGATGGGTTATTTTGACATTGACCATTCCTTGTTCATTTGCCATAGAAATCAGTCTTTGCGCTACTTGACGAGATAATCCGAGCTCATGGGCTATCTCTTGCTGTGTTTTTCCTGCTACATAGTACATCCAAGCTGCCCGCGCCGCCTGTTCCTGTTTTTTTTCTTCTTTTTGCATTAGCCATTCCCCAATTATTTGAGCTTATTGTATTTGTGAGCAGATGCTATTTGAAAGGGCAAATGTTTATTTTGTGAGAAGCTTCGCAGTATTTATAGCATAAACCTAACTAAACTATAACAAACGGGCAGATGCCCCTTTAAAGGTCAAATGTTTAATTGGTTCTTAGGAGGCATTATGCCGCAGCAACATTCTGTTTGGATGCACATTGGTGCAGGTTCTTTTCATCGCGCTCATCAAGCTTGGTATTTGCATCGATTAATCGCTCAAGGTGATGATAGTTGGTCGATCGCGCTGGGAAATATTCGTAATGATGCCAATGAGTTATTAGAAAAATTAGCTGCTCAGCACGGTGAATATACGCTAGAAACCGTGTCACCTGAAGGCGAACGTCATTATGAAAAAATTACGTCAATCAAGAAAATCCTTCCGTGGGATGAAAATCTTAGTGCATTAATTGTGCAGGGTTGTCAGCCACAAACTCGGGTTCTATCATTTACTGTTACCGAGGGGGGGTACTATTTGACGCCACAGCATGAATTGGATCTTCAACAGGCCGATATTCAAGCAGATTTAGCGGGCGCCAGCCGTACAATTTATGGTGCTCTGAGCCTCATTTTACGAGCGCGTTCACAGAATGAGGGTGAGCCTATTACATTATTGAATTGTGATAATTTGCGGCACAATGGTGAACGTTTTCGCCATGGGTTTCTCTCTTTCTTACAGGCCAAAGGGGATAATGCCCTGTATGAGTGGGTAAAAACACAAACTGTGTCACCGAATACGATGGTTGATCGGATTACTCCTCGTCCAACCGCTGATATTGCTGAACGTGTCAAACAGCACACCGGCTGGGATGATCAAGTACCAGTGATGGGAGAATCGTTTATTCAATGGGTTATTGAAGATGATTTCATTAATGGACGGCCTAAACTAGAGCAGGTTGGAGTCGAAATGGTCAGTTCGGTATTGCCGTGGGAAGAGGCGAAAATCCGTATTTTAAATGCCAGCCATAGCTGTATTGCTTGGGCGGGAACATTAACCGGACTGAACTATATTGATGAAAGTACACATAAAGAGCCTATTCGTCAGATGGCTTGGAATTATGTTACTCAAGATGTCATCCCGGCGCTATCGCCAAGCCCATTAGATTTAGCGGCTTACCGTGATGTAGTATTAGAACGGTTTGGTAATCCGTATATTAAAGATACTAATCAACGTGTTGCTGCGGATGGCTTATCAAAAATTCCTGGGTTTATTACTCCGACACTTATTGAGCGTTACGCGCAGGGTGATATTCCCGTAGCAACGGCTGTCTTACCCGCATTATTCTTTGTTTTCTTACGCTATTGGGCGGAGAAAAAGATCCCTTATGAGTATCAGGATGGGGTAATGAATCAGTTACATTATCAGTCATTTTTGAATCATGAAGGCGATTTAGCTACTTTCGTTGCAGATAAAACGTTATTTGGTGAATTAGCTCTATCAACGGATTTTTATCAATTGATGCAACAAACCGTGGCTAATATTGAGGCTTGGATAACGACACCAGACAGTAATTTACGCCAAAATAATTTGCCAAAAAACTGTTTATAGAGAGGCAAACATGTATCTCGGAATTGATATTGGAACCTCGGAGCTAAAAGCGCTAATTATTGATAATCAAGGTGAAATAGTAGCATCTAGCCATGTCACCTTGACGGTTCAGCGTCCTAAACCGCAATGGGCAGAACAAGCGCCTAATGCATGGTGGGATGCTACACATTCGGTGGTTGCAGCATTAAGGCAAAGTGCGCCAGAGGCATGGGCTGGGATTAAATCGATTGGCTTATCGGGGCAAATGCACGGTGCAGTATTATTAGATAGTCAAGGAAAGGTTCTCAGAAATTGTATTTTATGGAATGACACACGCAGTGCTGCAGAATGTGAATGGTTGCTAGCTCATCATCCGGAGTTTTTAACGATTAGCGGCAATCTTATTATGCCAGGGTTTACAGCGCCTAAATTACGCTGGGTGGCACAGCATGAGCCGGAAATATTCAATCAAATAGCCAAAGTATTATTACCTAAAGATTATCTGCGCTGGAAAATGAGTGGGGAATATATCAGCGATATGTCTGATTCATCCGGCACCTTATGGTTGGATGTGGCTAAGCGTGATTGGTCTGATGAATTATTAGCAGCGACACAATTAACTCGTGAACAGATGCCTCGATTAGTCGAAGGCAGTGAAAAAAGTACCTGCTTAAATGCAGAGTTAGCGTCTCAATGGGGATTAAGTGCCGAGGTAATTATCGCTGGAGGTGGGGGGGATAATGCTGCGTCTGCCGTCGGTGTAGGGGCGATAAATCAAGATGATGCTTTTATTTCGCTCGGTACTTCTGGCGTTATTTTTGTGGTTAATAATCGCTTACAGACAGCGCCTGAACGTGGAGTGCATGCCTTTGCTCATGCTCTACCGCATCGTTGGCATCAAATGAGCGTAATGTTAAGCGCTGCTAGTTGTTTGCGTTGGCTGTGCAATTTACTGTCGATCACAGAAAATCAGTTAATGGAAGAAATTGCCGAATTATCGCAGCAAGATAAACAGCGAGCACCGGTTTTCTTGCCGTATTTATCTGGGGAAAGAACTCCACATAATGATGCTTATGCGATGGGATCGTTTTTTGCTTTAAGACATGAAACGAACCGTGCATTGATGGGATATTCGGTAATTGAAGGTGTTGCGTTTGCGTTGGCCGATGGAATGGCTGTCTTATCCAACAGTGAAACGAATATTAAGCAGTGTAGTTTAACCGGTGGCGGTGCGCGTAGCCCGATTTGGGCCCAATTAATTGCAGATATTGTTAACATTCCTATTGTTACGCATCCAGCCAGCTCTTCTGGGGCATTAGGTGCGGCCAGGCTCGCATGGCTAGCGGTCGGTGGTGATGAAAAACAAGTTTGCAAAAAACCACCTATCAGTAATTCATATCAGCCACAAGAGGCGAATCAAGCTTATTTACAGCAACGTTTAGCACTATTTCGTTTGCTATATAAGCAACAGGTAGAGGCTCGGAAATTGTTGCCAGAATAATAACGAGGGCGATATCGATGAATAAAAGTGTGGCCTATTCACTATATCGCTCATATTGATATTTTTTATCGTTATTTTTCTTATTAGATATACGAATTTCTCGTACTTAATAAGGTTAATTATTTGTGATGGGCATGAGGTTTTTTGTTGCATTCTCAGACCTCGGTCACAAATATTTTAACGCTAATTGACACTAAATAATGAATTTGCACATACTGCTACATCGGTTGAGCAAAATAAGGTGCCGCATAGTTTATCAACAATACCGGTTAAAAATAAAAATCGGGGCAGTTATTTAACCTTAACCTACCCCTAGCTAATTTAGAATATTAAAAATTACCGATTACAAAACAAATAATTATTTAATCTTACCTTGTACTTTTACTACAAATAATGAGGAACACTGCTATGACAGAAAAGCAGTATTGGTTAGGTTTACCTAAAAACTTATTTTGGGGATTCATCGCAATAGCTATTTTTATGAGTGGCGATGGATTTGAAATGGCTTTTTTATCTAAACATATTACGGATATTGGTTTTACACCAACCCAATCAGCGATGGTATTTACTGTATATGGCCTCGCAGCAGCAATAGCAGCATGGGCATCAGGTGTTGTTGCTGAGATTATTACACCGCAAAAAGCAATGTTAATTGGTTTTTTATTATGGATAGTCATGCATACTTTATTTATGGCTTTTGGCCTAGGCATGCATAATTATACTTTAATGCTATTATTCTATGGTATTCGTGGACTGGCTTATCCATTATTTATTTATTCATTTATGATGATGCTGGTACAAGTTATTCCACGAAATCATTTAGCCGCTGCTACAGGATGGTTCTGGGCCATGTATTCTGTCGGTATCGGTGTTATCGGCAGTTATTTACCGAGTTTAACTATTCCTGCTTTAGGTGAAATAGGAACGCTATGGATGGCAATTGGCTGGGTAGCTGTTGGTGGAATGATTGCTTATTTTAGCCTGAGAAATATACCCGTTGATCGCTCAAAAGTTAATTTACCACTTGAAGAAAAATTAACCGAACTTTCACGAGCGATTACGATTTTATTTACTAATCGCAATATTTTTATGGCCTCGATTATACGAATAATTAATACCATTTCTTTATTCGGATTTGCGATTATTATGCCATTGTTATTTGTTGACCGTTTAGGATTTACAATTTCTGAGTGGCTGCAAATTTGGGCAGTATTCTTTTTTACTACTATTTTCACCAATATATTCTGGGGAATTGTAGGTGAACATATTGGTTGGATCCGTCAGGTAAGATGGTTCGGTTGTTTAGGTATGGCCGTTTCCAGTTTATTATTTTATTACTTACCACTGCATTATGGTCACAATTTTGCTATCGCATTGATTCCAGCGATTTTATTAGGTGTTTTTGTCGCAGCATTTGTGCCAATGACGGCAGTTTTCCCATCGATTGAACCTCATCACAAAGGTGCTGCTGTTTCGATTTATAATTTATCGGCTGGATTGAGTAACTTTGCTGCGCCTGCGATTGCCAGTTTAGTTTTACCGTTCTTTGATATTGAAGGAGTAGTATGGGCATACACTTTACTATATATCTTTGCCGGTATATTAACCTTCTTTATTAAAGTACCTCAACCTGGATTTGTGAATAATAAACGGGTTAAAACAGTAGCTCCTATATTGGCAGATAATTAGCTTGATTGCTAAAAACTATTTTTCTTACAAATGTCATCCCCATTTCATTAAATTGAGATGGGGATGATTAATTATTAAAACATTATTATATTTAGATAATAATTGCTTATTTATAGTGCCATTCTATATTCAATTACACCGGGTTTTTCTGCGACCCAATCATAAAGTTTTTGTGCGGTACTATTAGTTTCTTGGGTATGCCAATATAACCGTGCACATTGTTGATCTAATGCTTGCCGCTTGACATAATCAATTAATTGTTTACCGACTTGTTTTCCTCGAATATTGGGTACAACAAATAAATCTTCTAAATAACAAAAATTTTTTTCTGCCCAAGTTGAGCGATGAAAAACAAAGTGTGTAAAGCCAATTAATTCATTTCCTATTTTAGCTACTGCACAATATACCGGCTCATTAGTATCAAAAAAACGTTGCCAAGTTATTTTAGTGGTTAATTCAGAGAGTGTAACTTGATAGAACTGTTGGTAGCTCTGCCAAAGAGGTAACCATTGTTGATATTCATCGGGCTGAATTAATTCGATAGTAATGGTTTTTTTATCAATCTGCATAGGTTTATTTTCCAATAAAATAGTAATTTATTATTCAATGGAGAAGATGTTACTCCGTATTGTGGTACTAAATAAGGGACACTTTTTATTTTTTTATAGGATCCACTGGCTAATTTATAGATAATATTTAAGTTATGTTAGTGATGCTTTGCAGGTATAGCTATGTAATTAAGATCTAAAAAGTAATCTGTAGAGTAGGTTACTTTCAATGTATTTGAATTAACTTAAGCTAAATTTCATGCCATTATGTCTGGTTATATTCTAGTAATTTCAAAAATATGAGAAAATTATGAATTAATTTAATTCTAATTTACTCGATTTATTATGTAATTTTATTATTTTTGGTTTATTTGTTTGATTATGTAATGTTCTGTAATAAATGGCTGTTACTATTGAGTGTGAAGGTAACTCTATAGTTTACTGTTATTCGAATTCAGGCAGCTAGTGAGGTTATTATTATGGGTTTTTTAAGCATGATGTTTGGGCGTAAAGCAGATAAATATCAGCAATTAAGTGATCCTCAACAGCATGGAAAAATGGCTAGTCGTTATGGTTATACGACGAATAAATTCGAGCGTGATAGTGCTAAATGTTGCCATTGTAATTCACGATTAATGAATAAATTGAGCTATTGTAATCAATGCGGTATCTGTATTTAGTGGCTTGGATTTTTATCTGAATTTAATTTCGTATCTGGGATGCGAAATGTGTCGTAATGGAAGCGAAATTAAAAACATAATAATAAGGAGATAAGCATGGATTTACTGTCGTATTCTCCATTTAGTAGTTATTTTTTATACATGAAAAAGTTTATTACGCAGCCAAAAAGTATGGGAACAATTATGCCTTCTTCTCGTTGGTTGTGTGATGCGATGCTAAAACCAATTAATTGGCAGCAAGATTTAAATATTGCTGAAATAGGTGCTGGAGATGGTGTTTTAACCAAACAAATATTGGAATGTATGGGAGAACATTCTTTATTAGATGCCTATGAAATTGATGAAAATTTTGTTTCTATTTTGAATAAAGTTAGTGATTCAAGAATGAGTGTCAAACATACTTCCGCAGAGTATTTGGCCGATAATTACGATATTATTTTATCAGGGATCCCGTTTCGCTCACTCAGTAAACGTTGTGGATTGAAAATATTGAAACAAGTAAATCAAAGAGTTGCGAGTAGTGCAGGGCGATTTATTTTATTTCAATATACCAAAGGCTGTGAAAACATGCTAAGCCGCTACTTCTCGTTTAGCAAAGTAAGAGTATACCGCAATGTTCCTCCCGCATGGGTGTATATCTGCCAGCCAAAAGATAAAATCTAGTACGCGAATAGTACATGCTAGTGGAATGTTCTGTTCCACAGGGCATATCCTCTTGCTATTGGCCTGGCTTTTTATTTATTGCTATCATAAGGTTTAATTAGCCGTTATTTGATACAGCGAGATACGATACAAGATAAAAAAATAGTGTTATGCTATTTACACTTACTGATGATAGCGCTATGATCAACACCAATGACGCGGCCATCGTATAATGGCTATTACCTCAGCCTTCCAAGCTGATGATGTGGGTTCGATTCCCACTGGCCGCTCCAATCATTTTATGTTATCCCTCGTTTTATTGATTATCCCATTCGCATTAATTCTTATTTAATTGTTGTTGTATGAAATTGATTATAGACAACATAATATTTTGATTTACCTACTTTTTTATCCATATCCTAAAGCACAGCTATGAGGTTATTATATCGCTGCGTAGGTATAGCTGCGAATGTATAGGTTCGAATATAATGTATCGAAGTTTAAACGTGAAAATGGTCAGTTCAGTTATTCAGTAAGTAACCAATTAATCTCGTGTTAATAGCATTCTGACAGGTTGCTTGACCAAGCTGAATAGTGATAATCCAGCTTAGTTGTTTTAATCGTTTTTTGTCATTTAGATATCGGATGTTTACGTTTTAGACTATTTGGTTTCATGATGAGTAAATATAGCTTCTCTTAAACGCTGTTGTTGTTCAAAGCGTTGTTCTTGCGTCAATTTTTGATCATGTGAAAGTTGAGTTAATAAGATATTCATTTCAGTAATTGAATTTTCTTTGAGCCGAGCATCCACACTATTTTTAATTTCATCGTAGTAGTTCATTAAATACCCTCAAAATATAGACGTACATTGTTTATCATAGTATCAGTTATTAATTGATTGCTGCTCCTGCCCTTATTAATAATCTTCTTAAACTAATCGCCATTTTTACTCGTTAATTAGCTTTTTTCAATGATCATAATAGCCATGGTATCAGGCACTAAAGCTTTCATGATATGAGGCTGTTCGGCGGAATAACAAATATAATCGCCAGGAAATAACTCGGTTTGATTATCTAAGGGACCGACTAAAGCTTGTCCAGTCATTAAGATAATATGCTCTTTAACGCCTTGCATGTGGGGCTCAGAGATTCTATCTCTACCGGGCTGGGCAATAACGGTATAGATGTCTCTTCTGGCATTCGCAGGTGAGGATGATAATAAATAGACCAGATAGTTAGCATGTTCAGCGCTGACCATTGTGCCTTCACCGTGGCGGATAATTGTTATTTCTTGTTTTTCCGGTTCAATGAGCTTGGCAAAAGGGATATCTAATGCAATACAAATTGCCCACAGTGTTTCAATGCTGGGGTTACCAGTGCCCGATTCTAATTGAGAAAGTGTTGATTTACCGATACCCGCCCTACGGGATACTTCTGATAATGATAAACCACTTTTCTTTCTTTCTCGTACTAGCGCCTGTGAAATTAATGCAATCGGGGGAGATGAGATGCTCAATTTACAATCCTTCCTGACTTGCTTTTATAAAATTATAACAACATAATGAACGAATGTTTAATATATAGAACGAAAATTATGTTCACAATAGCTTTAAATCATAACACGGTTAAAAATATTGCGCTGGTATGCTTGGCAGATTTGATTGTGGGTGTTTCTTATGGGGCGCTAGCACATTCTCAAGGATTTGATGGGTGGGTTCCATTAACCTTATCCATTTTAGTTTTGGCGGGCGCCTCAGAATTTTTATTTATCGGTATTGTTTTTACGGGCGGTAGTCCTATCTCCGCGGCATTAGCAGGGATCCTAGTTAATTCTCGGCATATTCCTTTTAGTTTTGCCGTGGGTAATTTGACCGGAAAAGGCGCAAAGGCTTATTTGGGCTACCATATTATGAATGATGAAAGTGTCATTTTTGGATTGGCACAACAGACAGAGGCAGACAAAAAAGCCGCCTTTTGGCTATGCGGCCTAGGAATTATGCTGTGTTGGCCAGCCGGCGTGATTATTGGTGAAGTTTTAGGAACATTTATTCATGACACTCGAATGTTTGGTATGGATGCGATGTTCCCAGCAATTATTTTGGCGCTGTGTTTACCCGCTTTAAAGGATAAACGTTTAAGAGCCGCGGCGATTATTGGTGCGATTTTGGCTGTCATTTTAACCCCATATTTACCTGCGGGGATACCTGTTCTGGTTTCATTATTGAGCTTATTGCTCTATGTTCGGAGATAATACAATGCCTAATTCTTGGTTAATGCTGGCGGGAATTCTTTTATTAGCGCTGGCAACTTATTTAATGCGGGCTTCGGGAGCGTTATTACAAGGGCGGATTATTTTATCTGAATACAGTAAAACTCTTTTTTCAGCAGCAGCTATTATTATTTTATTCTCTGTCGCGATGACATCTACGCTATTTGAAGGTACTCAATTCTCTGATGGGGCTAAAATTATTGGGGTGATCGTGGCGGGTATTTTAACCTGGTATCAAAAACCATTTATTGTGATTGTGTTATCGGCTTCAATAGTAACGGCGTTATTACGTATCTTATTTTAAACCTAGATTGTTAATTACTATTACTTCGATATTCGAAGTAAAAAAAAGCCTGCACAGATGCACAGGCTAAAGTAGGACATATACAATATTTAACTTTACTCAACAATTATAGTTGGGTATGGGGCGGTTGCTATTTGGTTGTGCTTATTATAACAGACAAAACTGATGAATATTATAGCGATATTTAGTTAGTGACCGCGGCTGGCATTACGGGTGGATTACGTGCTTCCACGATAGAAACTCTAACTTGATAAGGTTTGCCTGTAGCTAATGCCGGGGTATCTGCGACTAATTTTTTCAATGAACCATTAGGATCTGTAGTTTGTACAGAAGCCTGATAAACTGAGTTATGTTTATTTCTCATTTGATCACATTGCATAGATCTATCGCGTTGTTTGGTATTTTTTGCATCATTGATAGGTTTATTCGTCGCTAAATTACGCTCGCTAATGTCAGCCACACCTACACGCACATAATAGGATTTACCCTGCTCAATAGTCGGAGCATCTGCGGCTAACTTTTTCAGTGATTCATTCGGGTTTTCAGTTTGAATTGATGATTGATAAACTGCATTATGCTGTTGTTGCGAATGCTGGCGTTGAGAGTGTGGGCCAGGGCCGTTAGGGTGTAAATCTGCAGCTGCTGCATTAAAACCAACGGTTAATAACGCGACGGCTAATAAACCAGATTTTATCTTATTCATTATATTTTCCTCTAGGTAGTTGATGCCTTGATAATCTCGTAATTCTATTTAAGCGGCAACTGTATTTACCCTGACTGACTGAAACCTCATATTGTCTGCACGATCTTCATATTTTCTCCATGAAGTGAAAAAATATTTACTTTTCCAATTGTTGAGCCGTGTTTAGGGACGGTATTTAGTTATAGCCAGCGGCATAGTAAGGATATGGCTGATGATGACCACTTGTTTACTAATATAAAGAAGAATTTGGCAAAATAACTAATATCAGGGAAGCAACAAATGGAGCACTTGATATCCGTGACTTAAGAGTATCAAGTGCTGATAACTAACAGGCTATCTTCGTTGGATCAGCAGGTTGTAGCGGAGGCAAATTGTACGCTGCTCTAGCACGATCACAGGCTTCATTATGTGCGCCATTCTCCCACGACGCATCAAACTCTCGACAGGTCGTTGACCGCTGCGTATAAATGGAACAAGAGACACATTCACCAATCACACCGTCCAAAGCCACACAACGTATCTGATTTTTTTGATTAGTGCCTTTCATACAACTGATAAATGGTGTGACTTTTTCGACTAATTCCGTAGGGACGCTGCCGTCCCCCTCGGTTGATTCAGCCCAATAGAAAGAGACACGAAAATAAGCACAGCAAGCACCACAGTTTATGCAAGGATTTTCTGGATGTTGAATTGTTAGCGTATGAATATTAGTCATTTCTAATACCATAAAATCTGTTGTCTATGATAATAGTTTGGGGGATCCCAAACAGCCATAACTAACCGCCAATCAAAAAATAGAGGCGGATTATTGCGCAGATATTATTGTATAGCTAGGCTGATTTTTGCAAGATTTCAATTAGGTTAAACGGCTTAATTAAAAATTTATACAGACTAATGGTCTTCTTTAGGGGAAATAATATCTATAATTGATTTTATTTGTATGAAATTTATACGTCAGCAAGTGCCAAAGATGGAAGGGTAAATAAAAGGGATAGATTTCAGTGTGAGTAGCTATTTATTAATAGCTAAATAGCTAAATGGATTAGTGATAAAAAACTCCCTCGGAGAGTCTGATTGAGTCTGCGAGGGAGTTAATTTTTAGTCAAAAATTACTAGGGTAAAGGTAGCTTATACATTATACGTGTTTAAGCTGTTCCTCATTATCTTGATTAAAGATCTCTTTATTCGTTTCACCCATGAGTTGGCTGGTAATTGTTCCAGCGGTCATGGCACCACTGACATTCAGTGCAGTACGACCCATATCAATCAATGGTTCTACTGAAATTAGTAGCGCAACTAATGTCACCGGTAATCCCATCGCAGGGAGTACGATTAAGGCGGCAAATGTTGCTCCACCACCGACCCCAGCAACACCCGCGGAGCTAATAGTAACAATACCGACTAACGTAGCAATCCACAGAGGATCAAATGGATTGATACCCACGGTTGGTGCAACCATTACTGCTAACATTGCAGGATAGATACCTGCACAGCCATTCTGTCCGATAGTGGCACCGAATGAAGAAGAGAAGCTAGCGATAGATTCAGGCACCCCAATACGACGTACTTGTGTTTCAACATTCAGCGGAATACTCGCAGCGCTTGAACGGCTGGTAAAGGCGAATGTAAGTAATGGTCCGGCTTTTTTGAAGAATTTAATCGGGTTGATCCCGGTAAACGAAACTAATAATCCATGGACAATAAACATTAAACCCAGTGCGATATAAGAGGCAACCACGAAGCTACCCAATTTTATGATATCAGCAAGGTTTGAGCTAGCGACCACTTTAATCATTAACGCCATAACACCGTAAGGCGTTAAACGCATAACTAAACGAACCAGTTTCATGACCCAAGCTTGAACCACATCAATCGCCGCTAAGGCTTTTTCACCACGTGTTTTATCATCTTTTAGTAATTGCAATGCAGCTGCGCCTAAGAATGCGGCGAAGATAACAACGCTGATGATAGACGTTGGATTAGCACCAGTTAAATCGGCAAATGGATTTTTAGGTACAAACGATAAAATAAGTTGTGGTAAAGATAAATCAGAGACTTTACTCACATAATTAGCTTGAATAGCATCTAAACGTGCGCTTTCTTGCTGACCTTGTACCAGCCCATCGGCAGTTAAACCGAACATATTAGTGACTAAAATACCAATTAATGCAGCTATTGCGGTGGTAAATAGTAAGGTACCAATAGTCAGAAAACTGATTTTACCTAATGAAGACGCTTTGTGCAGTCGGGCAACAGCACTCAAAATTGAGGCAAAGACTAATGGCATGATAATCATTTGTAACAGTTGAACATACCCATTACCGACGATATTAAACCATTGAATAGATTCTTTTACCGTTTGATGATTAGTGCCATAAACTAAATGTAAAGCGACGCCATAAGCTACACCAAAAACTAAGCCGGTAAGAACTTTTTTCGATAAGCTCCAACCCTTAGCCCCTAGTTTTGCTAACAGGAACATCAATGCTACAAAAACTAGCACATTGAGAATTAACGGTAGATTCATCCCTACACTCCAGATCCAGACTGAGATTTATATTTATCATCTATTAGTGCTATCGGCATTATCTATTATAAGAAAAGCGATAAAACTAACTATTGGTTATATGGTATCAGTTGAGTAAATACATTACTTATAATTAAATCGAATTAGATAGTATTATAAATAATAGGACAATTAAGTAATAAAAAAAAATGACCTGGAATTAACGCATGTTATTGATTAATAATTAAATTTATAAAATGTGACATTTGCTGTTGTAACGGTAGCGAGATATGAGTAGGGATAAAACAGGCACAAACCGTCAAAAGAACGGCAATAAAACGCTCTGCTTTTTTGTTAGTTTTACCGCGCAAGATAGGTAAACGGAAGCGCTGGGGGAGGGGCCATAATAGCGGAACTCCAGCGGGAGTTAACATATCGGCGATTAAATGACTTAAATAACCCAATAAAAAAGCTTGCAGTAAATCATTCGGTAATACCCATCCGGTAGGAATACCGGTATAGCAAAAAAGTATTAATAATCCCCATGCGATAAAACTGTGGGTAAATCCTCGATGCCCACATAATTTAAATATAGGTACTGAGATAACACGAAATAAGCGGCCGATAATAGATGAAGGATGATCAATATCTGGTAATAAAGCACCCAGCAATACCCCTGGCAGCATGTGTAGCCAATCGCCCTGAGTAAACTCTGGGGTAATTTCTAATTTGTGTGCCAAAACTAATGAGGCAACAGAGAAAAGAAGATGTCCTTCAGCTGTCATGGTGGATAAAATACCATCTGTGAATCTATACAGTTAATGGCCAGTATAAAGTTTTTTATAGTATTTAGATAGGGGGGGAACAGTAGAAAAGTGTTTAGTTATTAAGGAATAAGCGAAATATTTTATGCTGAAGGTAAGTTTTGTACTAAGAGTGTAAAAAAATAGAAATACACAGAATAGAAGTAATTAATTGATATTCCTCCCGAAATAAACGAGAGGAATCCATTAGTAAGTGCTCCGCGAGTTATCGCAACTCTTTCGCTGTAAGTTCATGTAAAGATGCCAGTTTTACATCAGCTAGTGCCCAACGGGGATCATTGAAGTGATGTTGATCTGGAACGACAATCGAGCGCATTCTTGCTGCTTTAGCCGCAATCATTCCATTAAATGAATCTTCTAATGAGACACAATTAATTGGATTAACGCCAAGGGCTTGTGCCGCTTGCAAATAGACTTCAGGATTAGGTTTACTGTGGGGAAGTTCCGCGGCTGAAACAACTGCTGAAAAATAATCACGAAGATTAAATAGCGCTAAGACTTTTTCTAGCATATAGAGCGGAGAGGCAGAAGCTAAGGCTATTTTCAGATTAAGAGATTGGCAAAGTTCTAACGCTTGATTAACACCGGGCAGCAGCGGCCGAGTTTCTTCTATTAGGCTAATGACTCGGTCGATAATTTTCTGTGCCACTTCTTCTTGGCTATATCCTTGCCAAGGTGCGGTTTGATACCAAAGCTCAACGACATGATCAATGCGTAATCCAAGAGTATCAGGCATTTGATCAGCCATTAAAAAATCCACACCTATTTCGGCCAAAATTTCTTTTGTGGCTTGTGACCAAAAAGGTTCTGAATCAATCAGTAAACCATCCATATCAAAAATTGCAGCTTGAATTGATAATTTATGAGACATCAAAGGGGCTCCAGTAAAACAGTTATTTATAATCGAGAGTGTAGCAATTCAGCACGAATAAATCCTTTATTATCATTTATTGCCTATTCTAAGCACTGGATTATTTAAAATAGTTTATGGCTAGAACCCAGAATTTTGACTACATCGAGAAATAAATAGCGTCCAACAATAAATAATTTAAAGAAAGCTAGCATAGCATTATTCAGAAATGACTCTGTTGATTATTGATAAAGTCAGCCATGGCAAGACACAGTATATATCAGCGTAGAGGATATAATTAAATTCGGTTATCATGATGCCAAAAATACAGGGGAATAAAAATGAATTTTAAGACCATGAGTTCTATCGCAATAGGTAAGCGTGTTGTCGGCTGGATAATCTTTATATTTTCACTGATCTCTACTTTGATATCTCTTATTAGCTTGGCGGGTATAAAAGGAATTCAGGGTGAGGGTATTAATGCGGTATTAAATGATTTTATTAAAGTCATGGCGGAGATGGCACGTCAAAGTTCACCTTTTTTGAATTTTTTCTGGAAAAATTCACCGGTACCTTCGACTGAAATGGGATTTTCTTCAGCAAATATTAGTTTTATGATTATTTTTTTGCTGATTTTTGTTGGTTTGGCACTCAGTGCTTCAGGTTTGCGTATGTTCCGACAAATTAAATTTATTCGCGAGAGTTTAGAAGATCACGTTATTGTTGAGAAAGCTAAAGGAAATGATATTTCACAGACTGAATTAGAACAGAAAGTGACCATTCCTCGCCACAGTATTTTTAGCGAGATCTTTGTACTGTATTTCTGGCCAATTATCTTCGGGTTAATTCTGTATTTTGGCTTTAAATTACTAAATTGGTAATTTCAGTTGATAGTTTTTTATTGAGCCTAATTTGATTAAATGTCCATAATGCGCTAAAAAAAACGCCTGAACAAATAATGCTCAGGCGGTATAACACTATAAATGTTATTCAGCTAAAAGATTTTCAATAATTGATTGTGCCTGTAAATAGCTTTTTTCACAGCCAAATAGATTACAACTATTCAATAAATAATAAAGCTGATAGATAGGCTGTCGGTCAATAAAACCATGAGATAGGGGCCAGATGCTCTGGTATCCGTCAATAATCTGGATGGGGATATGATTATAAGCGGTTAACATGGCTAAATCGCACTCGCGATCTCCCCAATAACAGGCTGGGTCAAAAATAACACCCGTATGTTCGTCAGTTATGGCGCTGTTTCTTGGCCATAAATCACCATGCAATAAAGAAGGTTGAGGTTGATGTCCTTGTAGGCGCTGTTTGACTCTCTCCACAATCTGTGGAATGTCACCAAAAATCATACCTTTTTCTGCGGAAATCTGTAATTGCCAGCCGATGCGCTTTTCGGCAAAAAATGAATTCCAGCGCTTTTCCCAACTGTTTGGCTGAAATGTGGTGCCTAAACGAGTATCGAAATCAAAGCCATAAGCGGGTTGTTCTTCCCATTGATGTAATTGGGCTAATTGTCGACCGAATTGCCATGCGTTGGTGGGAGTAAAGGGTTTTAACTCAATATATTCGAGTAATAAGAAACTGTGAGTTTTATTACTGCCAACGCCATAGACTTTCGGAACTCTTATTGTTTGGCTATGGGCGAGAATATCTAGTTGTTCGGCTTCTTCTTTAAAGTGCGGTAAAAATTCTCGCCTGTTTTGTTTAATGAATACAGTGTGTTCACCATAATCAACTTTTAGAGTGTGATGAATATCACCGCCAGAAAGAATTTGCTTATTATGCAGTTCTGCTTCACCCCAGTGCTCACTCAATACACGCCTTATCGCCTGCCACATGATCCACCTCGCTCAGCCCGCTAATGTCTTTATATAATATAGGGATGATATCAGAATGAAAAGTGACAAATGTTTAAATGGAAAGGGACATCACGGATTAAATGATGCCCCTTGCAATAAACATTCAATATTAGGCCGCATTAAGTGCTTGCTGGTGTGATTTGGCTTTTTTACGTGCCAATAGAATTTTGCTATAAATTAGTGCAATAACAAAATAGATAGCTTGCGTAATAACAATACATGGGCCTGTTGCACCATCAATGTAGAAGCTAACAACAGTGCCGATTACGCTTGATGTGACCGAGGCAATAACCGCGACCACCAGCATCCAGCCAAAACTTCGGCAGAGAATAAAAGCAATTATTCCCGGTGATATCAGCATAGCGATGACTAAAATAATACCGACGGCTTGTAATGATGCAACGATAGTTAATGCTAATAAAGATAATAATCCGTAATGCAGTAGTTTAACTGGCAAGCCAATGACTTTAGCTTGGTTAGGGTCAAAACAATAAAGCATAAAGTCTTTACGCTTTAATAGAATAATGGCAATAGTAATTCCTGCAATCCATAAGGTTTGAGAAAACTCCGCATCAGTGATCCCCAGTATATTACCGAATAAAATATGGGTTAAATGCTGATCAGTATCAATTTTAGCGAATAACACCAAACCAACAGCAAACATTCCCGAAAAAACGATCCCCATAACGGTATCTTCTTTAATTCGGCTATTATCTTTTAGATATCCAGTAGCAAATGCACAAAATATGCCTGAAATAAATGCACCGATAGATAAAGGGATCCCTGCCACAAAAGCTAAGATAATCCCTGGCAGTACAGCATGGGAGATAGCATCCCCCATTAATGACCAACCTTTGAGAACCAAAAAGCAGGATAAAACAGCGCAAACCGCCCCGGTTACGATAGCAGCAATAATGGCTTTTTGCATAAAGGGAAAAATAAACGGAGCGGTTAATATCTCAATAAAATCATTCATTTTCCGCTCCTTGTTGTTTTTTCTGATGGATAGCACGCAGATTGGCAGATTCTATTCTAGCATTACGCCGAGAGGCTAATACTCCATGCTTCGGCGCGAAAAAGAATGCAAGGAGAAAAATAACTGTCTGTAAAGTGACAATTAATCCCCCGGTGGCACCATTAAGGAAATAGCTAGCATACGCACCAACAGCGCTGCTTATTGTCCCTATCGCAACGGCAATAATTAACAAACGCTTGAATTGATCTGTCAATAAATAGGCGGTAGCGCCAGGGGTAACCACCATAGCAATAACCAAAATTGCCCCAACCGTTTGTAATGCGGCGACAGTACACGCACTTAATAGAGTGAAAAAGATAATTTTTAATTTCATCGGGTTTAAACCGATAGAACGGGCATGGCTTTCATCAAAAAATACGACTAACAAATCCTTCCAAATCATCATTAAAACCACAAACGAAATACCGATAATGATTTCAACTTGCAGTACGTCGGAATCAGCAATTCCAAGAATATTACCAAAAATGATGGTTTGTACGTTCACTGAGGTTGGATTTAATGAAACTATCAATAAGCCTGCGGCAAAAAAGGTTGAAAAGATAAAGCCAATCACCGCGTCTTCCCGTAATCGGGTTATATGGCGAATAAATGTCATCGCTAATGCCGCGAGAATACCGGTAAAAAAAGCACCGACAGCATAGGGCAAGCCGAGAGCGTAAGCGCCAGCGACACCGGGGACAACCGAGTGGGAGAGCGCATCTCCCATTAATGACCAGCCTTTGAGCATTAGATAAGCCGAAAGAAAGGCACACACAGCGCCAACAATCGCACTAACCCAAATCGCCTTAACCATATAGTTGTACTCAAAAGGCTGAAGTAACAACTCAAACATTGTCATTCCTTAGGTGGATTTTTATGAACAGGAGCATCGTGGTCGTGACCGTAAAATACCGCGGCACGCTCATCATCAGTAATAACAGTCACGGAACGCTGATCATCATCATCGTGAAGTGTTGAACCGGATAAATTTATATGGCGTAACACACCGCCAAAGGTCATTTGCAAGTTTTTTTGTGTAAAGGTGGTTTCCGTAGGGCCGCTGGCTAGTACGGTGCGATTAATCAAAATAACATGATCGCAAAATTCCGGTACACTGCCTAAATTATGGGTTGATACCAAAATTAAATGCCCTTCATCACGTAGACCACGTAATAAATCAATAATGGCATTTTCAGTTTTAACATCCACGCCAGTAAAGGGCTCATCAAGCAGCAACACTTTACCTTCCTGAGCTAAAGCGCGGGCCAGAAATACACGTTTTTTCTGTCCACCGGATAATTCGCCAATTTGACGATGCCCTAATCCTGTGAGATCAACCCGAGCTAATGCGTTTGCGACCGCAGTTTTATCTGCGCTACTCGGAATGCGGAAAAAACCCATTTTCCCATAGCGTCCCATCATCACAACATCAGAAACTAAAACGGGAAAATTCCAATCAACCTCTTCGGTTTGCGGCACATAAGCAATTACATTATCTTTTAAGGCCGCTTTAATCGGTTGACCATTTAGTGAAACTTGCCCCTGAGATGGCGTAATTAGCCCCATAATAGTTTTGAATAAGGTGGATTTACCACTGCCGTTGACGCCGACGAGTGCACAAATAGAGCCGCCGGTGATATCAAAACTCGCGTTATGAATGGCTGTATGCCCGTTGTTGTAAGTTACGGTGGCATCATCAACCACTAAATTAGGTTTTTCAAAGTTACTTGCGCTACTCATTACTGACCAAACCCTTTTGCTATAGTGTCTACGGTGGTATTTAATAAATCGATATACGTGGGAACAGGACCCTCAGCAGATGAGAGCGAATCGACATACAGTACGCCGCCATATTTCGCACCCGTCTCTTTACTTACTTGACGGGCAGCTTTATCTGAAATAGTACTTTCGCTAAACACTACTGGAATATTGTATTTACGCACGGTATCAATGACTTTTTTAACTTGTTGTGGCGACCCTTGTTCTTCGGCATTAATCGGCCATAAATAAACTTCTTTAAGCCCATAATCTCGAGTTAAATAACTGAAGGCGCCTTCACTGGTGACTAACCAACGCTGTTGCTCAGGAATACGATTTAAACGTTCACGCAGAGGCGCGTCAAGTTGGGCGATTTTTGCTGCATAGGCTGCGGCATTTTGATTATAAGTGGCTGCATTTTGTGGATCGTATTTCACTAAAGCCGCACGAATATTTTCAATATAAATAGCTGCGTTAGCGGGAGACATCCAAGCATGCGGATTAGGCGTTCCTTGGTATTCGCCTTCACGGATAGACATTGGCTGAATTCCGGTGGTGACAATAACGCTCGGAACATCTTTAAAGTTTTCAAAGAAACGATTGAACCACAGCTCTAAATTCATTCCGTTCCACAAGATTAAATCAGCGTCATAAGCTTTAATAATGTCCCGTGGTGTGGGTTGGTAATCATGAATTTCAGCGCCGGGCTTAGTGATTGATTCCACGATTGCCGCATCACCCGCTACATTTTGCGCGATATCTTGAATTATAGTAAAGGTGGTGACCACTTTGAATTTTTTAGCAAATGCGGGCTGACTAATAAAGAGCATTGCAATAATTGCTATTAACGTGGTAAACAAAGGGGGAGAAAATCTCGACAATCTCTTCTTCATATTTTAAGCCTTATGATAGTGCTGTTTAGGGTATGTATATTGCGCGATAATCTGCAATTATAGCCATGTGAGCTATCCTCTGGTGTTCTGCTGTTAACTTGTCTAAGGAAAGGGATCAAAGGTCTAATTTTGAAACAGCCTAACCGGTCAAGAAAAACACCAATTGATAATGATTATCAATATCATTAAGGAAAAGTCAAGGCTATTTCTATTATAATTACCCTATCGTTAGCAATGGTTTTATCTATGAATAAAACATGTCTTAAAGTAAAAGTTAAGTAAAAATATTTTTATTTTTTTTACATTTGGTTATTCTCTGCGGAGAATACAATTTATCGGTATTATTTATCAGCCTTATCTACTTATACAGTTTATTATCTTATTTATGACGCGTCTCGCGAATACAAATTTTTAACACGATTATCGTATATTGTGAGTGTGTATTATGGGTGAGAGTCATACCAATTATTTAGGCTATTAGCAGAGGATCCAGAGGTGAAAAGATATATTGGTGGAGTATGTATGGCTTTGTTATTAGTTGGTTGTTCAAGCCAACAAAAAACGCCGTCATCAACTCAAAAGATGTTAAGCAAAACACATAAGGTAAATGCTTCATCGCAGCTGGCTTCTTTTCCCCGCACACCCTATGATCAATTTATTCGCGAATCAGCTCATCGTTATCAAGTCGAAGAGACTTTGATCCGAGCAATTATTGAGGTTGAATCTAACTTCAGGCCCGATGTGGTGAGTAAATCAAATGCCGTTGGTTTAATGCAAATAAAAGCGTCAACGGCAGGACGAGATGCATTTCGTTATCAGGGGCGTAGTGGCGAGCCAAGTACGCGTGAATTAAAAGATCCTCGTACTAATATTGATTTAGGCACCGCGTATATTCGGGTATTGCGCGAGCAGCAACTGACAGGCATTGCTCACCCACAAACCCTGTATTATGCCACGGTGGTGGCATATGTTAATGGAGCCGGGGCGTTGTTACGCACTTTCGATAATGATAGGCGAGTGGCTATTAATAAGATTAACCGATTGACGCCTGAGGAGTTTTATCAGCATGTGCAGAGTAAACATCCTGCACCTCAAGCACCACGTTATTTATGGAAAGTGAAGAATGCTTATAACGCTTTAGCAATGACAGATTGATGAGCTGAAATTAAATGCGGTAGGTCGGCGATAATCTCAATGACCCCATTAATCACAAATTGAACGCCCATACAAATTAGTAAAAATCCCATAATTCGTGAAATAGCATCGATTCCGCTTGAGCCCAACCATTTCATAATCGAGGTTGAGCTTTTTAATGTCAGCCACACCACCACGCTAACGGCTAAAAAGGTCGCTACTGGCGCTACTTTTAAGACCCAAGGTGAAAAACCTACGTCGCCTGTCATTGAGGCTGCGGAACTGATTATCATCGCGATAGTCCCCGGGCCGGCAGTGCTTGGCATAGCTAATGGCACAAACGCAATATTTGGTGCTTTTTGCCGTTTCTTGGAAACAGCAGGATCTTCATTTGAAAGACTGGCACTATCATCGGTAGTTTCATTACTCGGAAATAGCATGCCAAAACCAATAAACGCCACAATTAATCCCCCGGCGATACGTAAACCAGGAATCGAGATACCAAAGGTATTCATGACTAATTGCCCGGCATAAAAGGCAATTGTCATAATCGCGAAGATATACACACAGGCCATCAACGATTGCTGATTACGCTGTTCTTTGGTCATATTACCGGAAATACCCAGCATCACCGCGACGGTGGTCAATGGGTTTGCTAGAGGAAGTAGCAGGATTAACCCAATGCCGACAGCCTGAAACAGTTCAATAATATCTTTCATAATAGTTTTACGACGCCTTTATTTAGGGATTTCTACACTTCATTTAGCATATTGATCTAATTGATTATAACCATCATAACAAAAAATGTTATTAATCTGTATATTAGATGTTCGAATGGCATTAATAATCATTTATTTGATGTAGATCGCAAAACTGCACACATTTCCTGTGGATAAAACTAGCGCTCTAATGTTAATAACTCAATTTTATTTATTATAATCAAAGAGATGTTTAGATTGATTAAAAAACAATCTAATTTATCTTTAGGTCAAAAATATTCTCTGGGATAAACCATTTTCGTATAGAAAAAAATCAATGGAAATAAGATTATTGCTATAAAAAAACCGTCTAATAGAGGGAATAAAAGTGTCTATTGATAGGATGTTAAATAGTTGGCTATTAAAACATTCATGCATTACTGTATCAAAATATGATGTTCTTTACAGATGGTAATTTTAAATTTATCTAATTATTTTTTGTAAATAAAAAAGATAAAAATCATGTTTTATAATAAAAACAGCCAATAACAGATGCTTAAATACAATAGAGACTAATCGATAATAGATATTGTTTTATTTATACTTCTGTCTTTTCTGTCTCAAATTTTATTTCTATAATTATTTAGTACTCTAATATTCTTTACAAAATATTTGTGTTTTACAGATTGATTTACACCTTTTATTTTATCATTAAGTCGTCTATTTTTAGTTTTCAGGTTAATTCTACGATGAAAAAAATAATATTATTAACTAGCTCGCTAATCGGTGGTACGGTGATCATATTTTTGGGGGCGGTATTTTTATTTAATCAACCGGCTAAAAGTAATAATATACAGAGCGATAATGCAGTTAGCTATTTGAAGCAAGGAATAGCCGTTATTTTACCGGAGTCCGCCTATATTATGTTGTCTCAATGGGGGCAGGATAACAGTGCCTGTGAAATATTAGGCAATAATTTAGACAGTTTTTCTGATTATTTACAGGCTAATACAGCGATTGTACACATTAAAGGAATGAATGGACTCGATGAGCAATTAGAGCTAATCCGCCAGCGTATAGAGCAAATGCCGGTAAAAATGAAACGTAATGCATGCCAGCATGAAATGGCAAAATTAGAGGGTTTAAAAAGTGTGTTCTTTTTAGAAGATCATAAATTATGATTATTCTAAATAATGAGACAGTGGTACTCTACAATTACACTCTACAGCTCTACTATTTAGTATACTCGCTTATATCGAACCCAGCGGAATCTTGGGGTAAATAACATCAGCCAATAGATAAGATGATAGTCAGTAAATATGATTAAGCCGGAGAGAATCACTCGATGAAATTGTTTAATTTACCCTTTCTAAATTGGATATTTTTAATGATATTAGCTGGTTTAATGCTGCCTTCTGATTCATGGCAAACAATTGATATTTATTCATTACCGGGAATTATTGGCAGTATAGTGATACTGATAAGCCTCATATGGATATTTATTTGTGTGGGTTACTTTATTTATTTTAATACCTCACCGGATCCACGAAAAGCCACAGCAAAGTTAATCACTACCGGCCCGTTTAAGTTCTCTAGAAATCCGATGTATTTAGCTTTTTTACTAATCAGCTTAGCCATCGCAGCCATTAGTCGTTCAGCCTATTTTATTATTGCTGGTGGATTATTCTTTTTATTGACGCATTATTATACTGTGCCTAAAGAAGAAAAAATGCTGGCCAGATGCTTTTCTGAATCGTGGTCTGATTATATCCAACAGACGCGTCGCTGGTTATAAACTCGAAAAGTTTAAGTAGAAATGAGTTCAATATATAAGTTTTCAAAACTCCGACTATAAAACAAAAAATGGCGTTAACTCAGTCAATTACTTATTAATCACCGATGTTAATATTACAAAATAAGCCAATAAATTGAATAAACTGAATGAAATATAAATGTAATAATTAGAATAACACTTCAAAGAATGGGTTAATTAATAAGCTAAGCGTCTAGAAGGTTGAAGGCTATATATTTTTTATGTGGGATTGCTGTGATATTATGGGTTTCGAGTTTTGACAATGTACATAATATATCAGTGGTTCAATCTATAGTGGTTTGAGTACATTGTTGTGTACACAACTTGCAGGGTGAAGCAGGTGATTGTCATTAACGTATTGAATTAATACACAAAAATAATCAAACAAGTGATCTTTCGTGGGGGTCACCACTGTTGATAAGGATTTTAAATGCCTGTAATTACTCTTCCTGACGGAAGTCAACGTCAGTTTGACCATGCTGTTTCAGTTCTCGATGTTGCGCGTGATATCGGACCAGGTCTGGCTAAAGCCTGTATCGCGGGTCGTGTAAATGGTGAGTTAGTCGATACCTGTGAGCTGATTGAACATGATGCCAATTTGGCGATTATTACCAGTAAAGATCAAGAAGGGTTAGAAATTATTCGCCACTCTTGCGCTCATTTACTCGGTCATGCCATAAAACAATTATGGCCAAACACCAAAATGGCGATCGGTCCGATTATCGATAATGGATTTTATTATGATGTTGATCTTGATCATCCATTAACGCAGGAAGATTTAGAAAAGCTCGAAAAGCGTATGCTGGAGCTGGCTAAAAAAGATTACGATGTGATAAAAAAACGTGTTTCTTGGCAAGAAGCGCGTGAAGTTTTTGTTGCGCGTGGCGAAGATTACAAAGTTGAAATCCTTGATCAAAATATCAGCCAAGATGATAAACCAGGTCTTTATCATCATGAAGAATATGTTGATATGTGTCGCGGACCTCATGTGCCGAATATGCGCTTCTGCCATCACCTTAAATTACAAAAAATTTCAGGTGCATATTGGCGCGGTAACAGCGACAACAAAATGCTGCAACGCATTTACGGGACTGCATGGGCGGATAAAAAACAGCTGAATGCTTATCTGCAACGCTTGGAAGAAGCAGCAAAACGCGATCATCGTAAAATTGGTAAACAGCTTGATTTATATCATATGCAAGAAGAAGCGCCGGGAATGGCGTTCTGGCATAACGATGGCTGGACTATTTTCCGTGAATTGGAAACTTTCGTTCGCACTAAGCTAAAGTCATATCAATATCAAGAAGTTAAAGGTCCATTTATGATGGATCGTGTGATGTGGGAAAAAACAGGACATTGGGAAAACTACAAAGACGCGATGTTTACGACCTCTTCAGAGAACCGTGAATATTGTATTAAACCAATGAACTGCCCAGGGCACGTACAAATTTTTAATCAAGGTTTGAAATCCTACCGTGATTTGCCATTAAGAATGGCAGAATTTGGTAGCTGTCATCGTAATGAGCCATCAGGCGCATTGCATGGCTTAATGCGAGTTCGTGGTTTTACTCAGGATGATGCACATATCTTCTGTACTGAAGAACAAATTATGAGTGAAGTCAGCAGCTGCATTAAAATGATTTATGATGTTTATGCGACATTTGGCTTTGAAAAAATTGTGGTTAAATTATCCACTCGCCCAGAAAAACGTATCGGTAATGATGCGCTGTGGGATAAAGCTGAAGCCGATTTAGCTGGCGCATTAAAAGATAACAATATTGAATTTGAATATCAGCCAGGAGAAGGTGCATTCTACGGGCCAAAAATTGAATTTACTCTGTATGATTGTTTAGATCGTGCATGGCAGTGCGGTACAGTGCAGTTAGACTTTTTCTTACCGGGTCGACTGAATGCCTCTTATGTTGGTGAAAATAACGAACGTATTGTTCCGGTGATGATCCACCGTGCGGTACTGGGCTCATTAGAGCGCTTTATCGGTATTCTGACCGAGGAATATGCAGGATTCTTCCCAACATGGCTAGCGCCCCAGCAAGTTGTCGTGATGAATATTACTGATTCACAAGCGGATTATGCGCAACAATTGGCCGATAAACTGCAAAGTGTCGGGATCCGCGCTAAAGCTGACTTGAGAAATGAAAAGATTGGCTTTAAAATTCGCGAACATACGTTACGTCGTGTTCCTTACATGCTGGTTTGCGGTGATAAAGAAGTCAACGATGGAACCGTTTCAGTTCGTACGCGTCGCGGTAAAGATTTAGGCAGCTTAGATGTCAATGAATTTATGGCTAAATTGCTTGAAGAAATTCGCGGTCGTCATCTTAATCAACTGGAGGAATAAAGTATTAAAGGCGGAAAAAGAATCCCAACAGCACGTCCACATCGTATTAACGATGAAATCCGTGCAACAGAAGTTCGTTTAACTGATTTAGAAGGTGAACCTGTCGGTGTCGTCAGTTTACGAGAAGCTATGGAAAAAGCGGGCGAGGCAGGGGTTGATTTAGTTGAAATCAGCCCAAATGCTGAGCCTCCGGTCTGCCGGATCATGGATTACGGCAAATTCTTGTATGAGAAAAGTAAATCTCAGAAAGAACAGAAAAAGAAACAAAAAATTGTCCAGATTAAGGAAATTAAATTCCGTCCTGGCACAGATGAAGGCGACTATCAGGTCAAGCTACGCAACCTGATTCGCTTTTTAGAAGATGGTGACAAGGCTAAAATCACTCTGCGTTTTCGCGGTCGTGAAATGGCACACCAACAGATCGGTATGGCGATGCTTAATCGCATCAAAACAGATCTGGAAGAACTGGCTGTGGTTGAATCCTTCCCTTCACGTG
>NZ_LGAA01000021.1 GCF_001294465.1 Moellerella wisconsensis ATCC 35017 | reverse complement strand
TTAATGGCCTGAAAAAAGCCTCAATTGAAATTGACCGTAAGATTTTAGCCGACATCGCAGTATTCGACAAAGCCGCATTCACGGCCTTAGTTGAAAAAGCGAAAAGTGCTTTAGCATAACTGTTCGCAGTAAGCGCTAATTAATGCAAGGGGAGATGCGTCTCCCCTTTTAATTTAAGCTGTTTTATCCTACAAAACTCACTTCATCTATAATTACTTTGGCGAATAAATAATAATAGCGGTTGCTCATTGCTGTATTATTTTAGCGTCAACAGATTGCCGGATTTGATTGTATAAATAATATTTAGTGCATTATATGCTTGAGTAATCGGGCAATAAGTTCTAAAATCTGCGGTCAAATCACCATGCTAGTGGTTATATATCTAGTATTGATGTGATTGTGGCTGTGTTTTTTATTATAAAAATAGATTACTATAAATAAATCAGTCTATTTTCATAATAAAAAGTTCCTGAGAGTGTCTCACGAACGCGATATAAGATGCTGCGTAAAAATAATGATATACCGTAGCTCTCTTTATCCAATTGGAGGAATAAAGTATTAAAGGCGGAAAAAGAATCCCAACAGCACGTCCACATCGTATTAACGATGAAATCCGTGCAACAGAAGTTCGTTTAACTGATTTAGAAGGCGAACCTGTCGGTGTCGTCAGTTTACGAGAAGCGCAAGAAAAAGCTGAGGAAGCGGGCGTCGATTTAGTTGAAATCAGCCCAAATGCTGAACCGCCAGTATGCCGGATCATGGATTACGGCAAATTCCTCTATGAGAAAAGCAAATCTCAGAAAGAACAGAAAAAGAAACAGAAAATTGTCCAGATTAAGGAAATTAAATTCCGTCCTGGCACAGATGAAGGCGACTATCAGGTCAAACTACGCAACCTGATTCGCTTTTTAGAAGATGGTGACAAAGCTAAAATCACTCTGCGTTTTCGCGGTCGTGAAATGGCACACCAACAGATCGGTATGGAAGTGCTTCATCGCCTGAAGGCTGATCTGGAAGAACTGGCTGTGGTTGAATCCTTCCCTTCACGAA
>NZ_LGAA01000020.1 GCF_001294465.1 Moellerella wisconsensis ATCC 35017 | reverse complement strand
TTGAAGGGCGCCAGATGATCATGGTGTTGGCACCGAAGAAGAAATAATTAGGCATGCAAGTAATGAGTGTTCAGCAATTGCTGAGCACTTATTCGCCTGATTAATTCATGGCTTACCCCAATAGTTTGAACCGCAGCATTGCGATGATTCACCTTGATTTATAAGAGTTTACAGCGTAAATGCTTATGAACTGAGGAGCGAGTTGTCGGGCAGTGAGTCAAATTAGGCCGGGTATATTAACAATGCGAAGTTGGAAACAATAATGCCAAAGATTAAAACAGTTCGCGGCGCGGCTAAGCGCTTCAAAAAAACCGCAGGTGGCGGCTTTAAACGTAAGCATGCAAACCTCCGTCATATTCTGACCAAGAAGTCTACTAAGCGTAAACGTCATTTACGTCCAAAAGGCATGGTATCTAAAGGCGATTTGGGTCTGGTAATTGCTTGCCTGCCTTACGCATAAGTTAACTGGTTAAAGAATATATCGAACTCGATTCGAGATGATAGGAGAATAGTATGGCTCGCGTAAAACGTGGTGTAGTGGCCCGTGCACGTCACAAGAAGATTTTGAAGCAAGCGAAAGGTTACTACGGAGCACGTTCACGTGTTTACCGTGTAGCATTTCAAGCGGTAATCAAAGCAGGTCAATATGCTTACCGTGACCGTCGTCAGCGTAAACGTCAATTCCGTCAACTGTGGATTGCACGTATTAATGCTGCAGCACGTCAAAATGGTCTGTCTTACAGCCGTTTCA
>NZ_LGAA01000019.1 GCF_001294465.1 Moellerella wisconsensis ATCC 35017 | reverse complement strand
TCAATGGCCTGAAAAAAGCCTCAATTGAAATTGACCGTAAGATTTTAGCCGACATCGCAGTATTCGACAAAGCCGCATTCACGGCCTTAGTTGAAAAAGCGAAAAGTGCTTTAGCATAACTGCTAGTTAAAAGAGGGGAGATTTTTCTCCTCTTTTACTTTATCTAACAGTCAGTTAATAGTAGAAATGCTAATTTTAAATGCTAAATAAAACGGCAGATTAACCCCATGAAAACATTGATTTTTCGCTTTTTCTTTTACTTTAGTGCCTGATATACGGGGCTTATCTGCGTAAGAGAAAAAACGAAAAGTTACGCTAAAGCCTCCTGATGGAGGCTTTTTTGTTTTTAGTTTTTTGTAAAAATGCATTAAAATCAGATGAATGTCTTTTCATAGTTTGTATAGTGGTTAATATATAATCTACACAATTAGAATTATAGCAATGTAGCAAGTGAGTTAACTCGATGAGCTTCTCCGCCGCTGTTTCATGCTGTGCTCGTGGTAATTCGAAATGTGAAGGTTATATCTACTATCAATTGATAACTAGTTAAACGACCATGAGGTCATAAAGGGGAAACAATGCCACATCTCGCTGAGTTGGTTGCACAGGCAAAAGCAGCCATTGAGGAAGCCCAGGATGTTGCTGCGTTAGAATCAGTGCGTGTTGAATACTTAGGCAAAAATGGCCATTTAACACTGCAGATGAAAACGCTGCGTGATCTGCCTGCTGAGGAGCGTCCAGCAGCAGGGGCGGTGATTAATGAAGCTAAAGTTCAAGTGCAAGAAGTATTAAATGCTCGCAAAGAAAAAATGCAAGCAGATATTCTTAATGCACGCTTGGCATCAGAAACTATTGATGTATCGCTGCCAGGCCGCCGTATGGAAAATGGGGGCTTACATCCAGTCACCCGTACTATTCAGCGTATTGAAGCGTTTTTTGGTGAGCTCGGTTTCTCTGTTGAATCAGGTCCAGAAATTGAAGATGATTACCATAACTTTGATGCATTAAACATTCCTCCTCATCATCCAGCGCGTGCTGATCATGATACGTTTTGGTTTGATGCGACTCGTCTCCTGCGTACCCAAACTTCTGGTGTGCAGATTCGCACTATGCAAGGGCAAGAGCCACCTATCCGTATTATTGCACCGGGCCGAGTATATCGTAACGATTATGATCAAACGCATACTCCAATGTTCCATCAAACCGAAGGCTTAATTGTTGATAAAGATATCAGCTTTACTAATCTGAAAGGAACATTGCATGATTTCCTGAATAACTTCTTCGAAGAGGAAGTACAGGTGCGTTTCCGTCCTTCTTATTTCCCATTTACTGAGCCGTCTGCAGAAGTTGATGTCATGGGCAAAAATGGTAAATGGCTAGAAGTGTTAGGCTGCGGTATGGTTCATCCAAATGTTCTGCGCAGTGTTGGCATCGATCCTGAAGTTTACTCCGGCTTTGCCTTCGGTATGGGAATGGAGCGTTTAACCATGTTACGTTATGGTGTTACCGATCTCCGTGCATTCTTCGAAAATGATTTACGTTTCCTCAAACAGTTTAAATAAGGCGGGATTATCTCATGAAATTCAGTGAACTCTGGTTACGCGAGTGGGTAAATCCAGCCATTGATAGTGAAGCATTATCTGATCAAATCACAATGACTGGCTTAGAAGTTGATGGTGTTGAGCCGGTTGCGGGTGAATTCCACGGTGTTGTAGTCGGTGAAGTTGTTGAGTGTGGACAGCACCCAAATGCCGATAAACTGCGCGTAACAAAAGTGAATGTAGGCGGTGAACGCTTACTGGATATCGTTTGTGGCGCACCAAATTGCCGTTTAGGGCTAAAAGTGGCTGTAGCTACTGTTGGCGCAGTATTACCAGGTGACTTCAAAATTAAACCGGCTAAATTGCGTGGTGAACCGTCTGAAGGGATGCTGTGCTCATTTTCTGAGTTAGGTATTAAAGAAGATCACAGCGGCATTATAGAATTACCGGCGGATGCTCCGATAGGCACAGATATTCGTGACTATTTAAAATTAAATGATCACGCGATTGAAATCAGCATTACACCAAACCGTGCCGACTGCTTAAGCATTTTAGGTGTGGCTCGCGATGTCGCAGCAACCAACAAAATGACGCTGATTGAACCAGAAATTGCCGCAGTAAAAGCGACAATTAATGACAGTTTTCCTATCCGCGTTGATGCTCCAGAAGCTTGCCCTCGCTTTTTAGGTCGAGTGATTAAAGATATCGATGTAACAGCACCTACGCCAATGTGGATGCAAGAAAAACTGCGTCGTGGCGGTATTCGTTCAATTGATCCGGTGGTAGATATCACTAATTTTGTATTGCTTGAACTGGGTCAACCACAACATGCTTACGATTTAGATAAATTGAACGGTGCTATTATTGTTCGTATGGCGCAACCCGACGAAACGTTAGTCCTACTCGATGGTACACAAGCTAAGTTAACTCAAGATACATTAGTCATTGCAGATGAAACTGGCGCGTTAGGGATTGCGGGTATTTTCGGCGGTGAGCATTCAGGGGTTAACAATGGGACTAAAAACATTCTGTTAGAATGTGCGTTCTTTAATCCATTATCGATCACTGGCCGTGCACGTGGCTACGGATTGCATACTGATGCATCTCATCGTTTTGAGCGCGGTGTTGACCCACAATTACAATTTAAAGCGATGGAGCGTGCTACTCAGCTGATATTGGATATTTGTGGCGGACAAGCTGCGGATATTATTGATGTTACTCATCAAGAGTATTTACCGAAAGCATCTACGATCACTTTAACGCGCAAAAAATTAGATCGCTTATTAGGTCATCATATTGATGATTCACAAGTCACTGATATTTTGACTCGTTTAGGTTGCCAAGTCACAGTTAACTCGGGCTCATGGGATGTAATTGCCCCGTCATGGCGCTTTGATATGGCTATCGAAGAAGATTTAGTCGAGGATGTTGCCCGTTTATACGGTTATAACAATATTCCTGATGTACCAGTGCGTGCTGATTTAATTATGACGCAGCATAAAGAAGCTAAATTGCCATTGAAACGTGTTAAAACTTTGCTGGTTGACCGTGGTTATCAAGAAGCGATTACCTACAGTTTCGTTGATCCAAAAATTCAGGCATTAGTCCATCCAGAACAAGAGGTTCTGATTTTACCTAACCCAATTTCAGCAGATATGTCTGCAATGCGACTCTCGTTATTGACAGGATTACTGACCACTGTAGTCTATAATCAAAATCGTCAGCAAAGTCGTGTGAGATTATTTGAAACGGGTCTGCGCTTTGTTCCTGATACTAAAGCAGAATATGGAATTCGTCAGGAATTAATGCTGGCAGGTGTCATTGCGGGTAATCGTTTTGAAGAACACTGGTCACTTGATAAACAAATTATCGATTTCTTTGATTTAAAAGGGGATCTGGAAGCTGTTTTAGAATTGACTGGCAAGCTGAATCAAATTACATTTAAACAAGAAGCTCATTTTGCGCTTCATCCGGGTCAAAGTGCTGGAATTTATCTGGAAAATGAATATATTGGATTCATCGGTGTTATTCATCCAGAACTTGAACGCAAACTGGATCTAAACAGCCGCACAGTAGTATTTGAAATTCGTTGGGATGCGATTGCAGAGCGTATACTGCCTGACGCGAAACAGATTTCACGCTATCCAGCGAACCGCCGTGATATTGCTGTGGTGATACCTGAAAATGTGGCTGCAGCTGATGTGCTAGCTGAATGTAAAAAAGTTGGCATAAATCATATAGTTGGCATAAACTTGTTTGACGTGTATTGTGGTGAAGGGATAGCAGAAGGTTATAAAAGCCTTGCTATTAGCCTTACCTTCCAAGATACCCAGCGTACCATGGAAGAAGAGGAAATTACCGCGACCGTTGATCAGTGTGTTGCTGCGTTAAAACAGCGATTCCAAGCATCCTTGAGGGACTAAACCTATGGCGCTTACTAAAGCTGAAATGTCAGAAAATCTGTTTGAAAAACTTGGTGTTAGCAAACGCGATGCCAAAGAGCTCGTAGAATATTTCTTCGAAGAAGTTCGCAGTTCTTTAGAAAATGGCGAACAAGTTAAATTATCTGGATTTGGTAATTTTGATTTACGGGATAAGAATCAACGTCCTGGACGCAATCCAAAGACAGGCGAAGATATTCCAATTACAGCTCGCCGTGTTGTCACTTTCCGCCCAGGCCAAAAATTAAAAAGCCGAGTAGAAAAAGCAACACCAAAAGAATAATTGAGTTAGAGTTCAGTTAAAAGACCGCCTAGGCGGTCTTTTATTTTACGCAGCTTGCTAATACGCGGTAGAATTCAATTCTTTATTATCACTGATGACTCATCTAATTTCCCATGCAAACGACAAATCTTATTCAACAGTTTAATCAGCGCCAAAAACGAGCAGATAGCCGCTTTATTCTGCTTTTGGTCGGTTTTTTATTGGTTATTATGTTGTTTGCATTAAGTGCTGGCGAAATTTGGCTGTGGCCGACGTCGTGGAGCAGTGATGCGGCACAGTTATTTGTTTGGAATATTCGCTTGCCACGTGTGTTAGCGGTGATAGTGGTTGGTGCTGGGTTAGCAGTTACCGGCGCAGTTATGCAGGCGCTGTTTGAAAATCCGTTAGCTGAACCGGGATTACTAGGCATCAGTAATGGGGCGGGGGTTGCGGTAGTATTCATTGTTTTACTTTATCACGGGATAGCTCCTTATTGGTTATTGAGCCTTGGGGCGATAGCAGGAGCACTGCTATTAACTTTTATTTTATTATTTTTTGCCCGTCGAAAGCATTTTAGTAACACCAGTCTTTTATTGGTTGGAGTGGCGCTAGGTGTAATTTGTGGCGCCATCATGACATGGATGGTGTATCTCAGTAGCAGCTTAGATTTACGTCAATTATTATATTGGATGATGGGCAGTTTTAGTGGCGTTGATTGGCGACAGAGTTGGATGTTGATAGCCAGTATCCCCTGTTTATTGGGGTTAATATTACAGGGCCGAGTATTAAATTATCTTTCATTAGGGGATATCCAAGCTTATCAATTGGGTGTTTCATCATATTATTGGCGTTTAATTTTGATTGTGATGAGTGGAATTTTAATTGGTCTCAGCGTGGCGATTGCCGGAGCGATTAGTTTTGTTGGCTTAGTAGTACCACATTTGTTACGTTTAGCGGGATTAACTGATAATCGGATGTTATTACCAGCTTGTGCCTTGGCGGGTGCCGCAGGTTTATTACTAGCTGATATATTATCGCGATTATTATTATCTAATGCAGAAATTCCGATTGGCGTAATTACCGCGACTTTGGGGGTCCCTTTATTTATCGGTTTATTAATACGCAATAATCACTGGCGTTGAAATGAGGCTAGATAGCTATTATGCAGCCAATTATTACACCTACGATAAAAACAACAAAACAGCCAAGTATATTAATTGAGATTATTAATTTATTTATTGATCAGCGTCTGAAAAATATTTCTCAACAGGTATACGCTGGTGAACAAATACATTTAATCGGCGCGAATGGTTCGGGTAAAAGTTCATTAATTTCAGCGCTTAGTGGATATTTATCGTATCAAGGTCAAATTTTTATCGGTGGTCATGAGTTAGCTAAATATTCAGCAGCAGAATTGGCAGTAATCCGCAGTTATTTATTACAGCAATCGACATCAATACCCGCATTAAAAGTATTTCAGTTTTTAGCGTTATGTTATCCAACTGTGGCTTTAGACAGTAAGGTGTTGGAATTATTATGTGATGATTTTCAAATACATCCATTATTATCTAAATCTGTCGAACAGTTATCGGGAGGAGAGTGGCAACGGGTGAAAATTATTGCTGCTTTTTTACAGGTCTGGAAGACGGGTTCTTTGGCAGGACATTTTATTTTATTTGATGAGCCAAAGAATAATTTAGACATTATTCATCAAGCTAATTTAGATAAATGGATTAAATATTTCTGTCGGAGAGAAGGAACCGTTATAATGAGCGGGCATGATTTAAATCATTCTTATGAGCATGCCAGCCGAATATGGTTAATGCGGCAAGGTGAATTATTAGCATCGGGTCAACCTGAATATGTTATGACCGAAAAAAATCTTTCAGACGTATTTGGTGCCCCGATAAAATTGAGTGAAAAATCAACTAAACAGTTTTGGCAGGTAATTAATTTTGACGGCTAAACAAAAAGTTGTTTTAATCACTGGTTTTTAGCACATATACATAAAATAAATTAACAGTTGATGCTTGGTTAAATTAGCATTAGCTAAAATATTTTTTCATTTGGCAAAACTAGGCTGCATAGATATGAATAATTTTCTTCCTTTTTCTCGTCCAGCAATTGGAGATGAAGAGGTTAACGCAGTAGAACAGGTGTTGCGTTCTGGGTGGATTACGACAGGGCCGCAGAATCATCAGCTCGAAGAGGATTTTTGTCAGCGTTACGGCTGTAAACATGCCATCGCATTAGCCTCTGCAACTGCGGGTATGCACGTTGCATTAATGGCGCTGGGTATTGGCCCTGGCGATGAAGTGATTACTCCGTCACAAACCTGGGTATCAACTATCAACATGATTACGTTGCTGGGTGCTGAACCGGTCATGATTGATGTCGATCGCGATACATTGATGGTACAGCCAGACGCAGTTAAAAATGCCATTACTGCCAAAACCAAAGCGATTATTCCTGTTCACTATGCAGGGGCGCCATGTGATCTTGACGCTTTACGTGCTATCGCTAAGAACGCAGGTGTGGCGTTAATTGAAGATGCTGCTCATGCTGTTGGTACTCGTTATAAAGATGTTTGGATTGGACAAACAGGCACCGCTATTTTTTCTTTCCATGCAATAAAAAATGTGACTTGTGCGGAAGGGGGATTATTGGCGACTGATGACGATGAACTCGCAGCCCGTGTTCGCTGTCTAAAATTTCATGGATTAGGTGTCGATGCGTTTGATCGTCAAGTTCAAGGTAGAAAACCGCAGGCAGAAGTAGTTGAGCCCGGCTTTAAATATAATCTTTCCGATATTCATGCCGCGATTGCCGTAGTGCAATTATCGCGAGTCGAGCAATTGAATGCTCGTCGTGCTGCTTTAGCTACACGTTATCGCGAAGCATTGAACGATTCGCCATTACAATTATTAAGCGTGCCTGATTATCCACATATTCATGCCAATCATTTATTGATGGTACGAGTAGATAAAGATCGTTGCGGTATTGATCGCGATAGCTTTATGGAAAAATTAAAAGAAAAAAATATTGGGACCGGATTACATTTCCGTGCTGCTCATACTCAAAAATATTATCGTGAGCGTTATCCTGAACTGTCATTACCGCATTCTGAATGGAATTCAGCAACATTATGTTCGCTGCCATTGTTCCCAGATATGACAGATGCTGATGTTGATCGCGTTGTTAAAGCAATAAATGAAATCCTTTTGGAGTCGAAATAGTGTCTTTTAAAGATGAATTTGAAGAAATAAAAAAAGTTTCAGTCGTTATTCCTGTTTATAATGAAGAGCAGAGCCTACCTATTTTGCTGGAACGGACTATTGCTGCGTGTAAGCAATTATCTCAAACTTATGAGTTAATCTTAGTGGATGATGGCAGCAGTGATCGCTCCGCTAAATTATTAACCGAAGCGGCTGAAAATCCAGATAATCATGTTATTGCTATTATCTTAAACCGTAACTACGGTCAGCATTCGGCGATTATGGCCGGTTTTAATCAAGCTGATGGTGATTTAGTTATTACGCTGGATGCTGATTTACAGAATCCGCCTGAGGAGATCCCTCGTTTAGTGAAAACTGCTGAGCAAGGTTACGATGTTGTTGGTACACGTCGTGCGAATCGTCAAGATTCTTGGTTCCGTAAAACCGCTTCAAAAATGATCAACTCAATGATCACTCGTGCAACCGGTCGTTCAATGGGCGATTATGGTTGTATGCTGCGTGCTTATCGTCGCCATATTATTCAGGCAATGTTGCAATGTCATGAAAGAAGTACCTTTATTCCTATTTTGGCCAATACTTTTGCGCGCAGAACTATCGAAATCGATGTAGCGCATGCCGAACGTGAATTTGGCGATTCCAAGTATAGTTTTATGAAGCTGATCAACTTGATGTATGATCTGCTTACCTGTTTGACTACTGCGCCATTACGTTTGCTGAGCGTTGTTGGCAGTGTGATTGCCGTCTCTGGCTTCCTCTTAGCAGTATTATTAATTGTGCTGCGTCTTATTTTTGGGGCAATGTGGGCCGCGGAAGGGGTCTTCACATTATTCGCCATACTCTTTATGTTTATAGGCGCACAGTTTGTTGCTATGGGCCTACTCGGTGAATATATCGGTAGGATTTATAATGATGTACGTGCACGCCCCCGTTATTTTATTCAAAAAGTAGTCGGTACAGATGTTAAAGCCGACAAAAATCAGGAAGAAAACTAATGAAAGCTATTGTTTTTGCCTATCATGATATTGGCTGTGTTGGGCTGAAAGCGCTTAAAGAAGCGGGTTTCGATATTCAAGCTGTCTTTACGCATACCGATGATCCTAGTGAGAATCACTTTTATTCATCTGTCGCGCGTGTCAGTGCGGAGATGGAACTTCCGGTTTATGCGCCAGAAGATGTAAATCACCCATTATGGGTAGAGCGTATCCGTGAACTGAAACCTGAGGTAATCTTCTCTTTCTACTATCGTGATATGTTGAATGAAGAACTGCTGGCATTAGCGCCAAAAGGTGCATTTAATCTGCACGGTTCTTTATTACCAAAATACCGCGGCCGTGCACCGATCAACTGGGCGGTATTGAAAGGCGAAACAGAAACAGGCGTGACGCTGCATAAAATGGTCGCTAAAGCTGATGCTGGTGATATCATCGCACAAGAAAAAGTGACTATTACCGAGACAGATACTTCACTGACTGTGCATGCAAAAGTGCGTGAAGCGGCAGCAACATTGTTAACGCGTGTGTTACCACAAATTGAAAAAGCGACGTACACAGCAATAGCTCAAAATGAGAGCGAAGCGACGTATTTCGGTCGTCGTACCGCGGCTGATGGCTTGATTGACTGGAATCGTTCTGCGAAAGAAGTCTATGACCTGATCCGCGCGGTTACTGAACCCTACCCAGGCGCCTTCACTTACCTCGGTGAGCGTAAGATGATTATCTGGCGTGCACGTATTCTGGCTGAAAATAGCGACAAACGTCCGGGGACGGTTATCTCTACTAACCCGCTACGCATCGTTTGTGCTGAAGGTATAATTGAAGTTATCAGTGGTCAAAGCGAATCTGGCTTATATATGCAGGGTAATCGCTTAGCGACAGAAATGGGGATCGTCACTGATGTCCGTGTTGGCGCTAAACCAACCGCGCTTATCAAACGCCGTAAACGTGTTTTAATTCTGGGCGTCAATGGCTTCATTGGTAACCATTTAACTGAACGTTTATTACGTGATGGTAACTACGAAATCTACGGTATGGATATCAGTTCTTCGGCAATTGACCGTTTTATTGGCGATCCTAATTTCCACTTTATCGAAGGTGATGTCAGTATTCACACCGAATGGATTGAATACCACATTAAAAAATGTGACGTTATTCTGCCATTGGTGGCAATTGCAACGCCTATCGAATATACCCGTAATCCATTACGTGTATTCGAGCTAGATTTTGAAGAAAACTTAAAAGTAGTTCGCTATTGCGCTAAATATAACAAACGCATTATCTTCCCATCGACGTCAGAAGTTTATGGCATGTGTGATGATAAAGAGTTTGATGAAGATAACTCACGTCTGATTGTTGGCCCAATCAATAAACAACGTTGGATTTATTCTGTTTCTAAACAGTTGCTTGACCGAGTTATCTGGGCATACGGCGAGAAAGAGGGCCTGAAATTTACCTTATTCCGTCCATTCAACTGGATGGGACCGCGTTTAGATAGCTTGAATTCTGCGCGTATCGGTAGCTCTCGTGCTATTACTCAGCTTATTTTGAATCTGGTTGAAGGTTCACCTATCAAGTTAGTTGACGGTGGTGAGCAAAAACGTTGTTTCACTGATATTAAAGATGGTATCGAAGCATTGTTCCGTATTATCGAAAATAAAGACGGCAAATGTGACGGCCAGATCATCAATATTGGTAACCCAACTAACGAAGCAAGTATTCGTCAATTAGCAGAAATGCTGCTTGAAAGCTTTGAAAAACATCCATCACGCAAATATTTCCCTCCATTTGCTGGCTTCCGTGAAATTGAAAGCAGCAGCTACTATGGTAAAGGATATCAGGATGTTGAACACCGTAAACCAAGCGTAGAAAACGCCCGTATTCTATTGGATTGGGTACCTACTATTGACATGAAAGATACTATCGATGAAACGTTAGATTTCTTCTTGCAAGGTGCGGTAGAAGAGTTAGGTAAAAACTGATGAAAAAAGTTGGCTTGAGAATTGATGTGGACACCTACCAAGGTACTAAACAAGGGGTTCCACAACTGCTTAAAGCACTCAAAAAGCATGACATTCAGGCCAGCTTTTTCTTCAGTGTTGGGCCGGATAATATGGGGCGTCATTTATGGCGCCTCTTACGGCCTAAATTCTTATGGAAAATGCTAAGGTCAAATGCTGCATCTCTGTACGGGCTGGATATTTTACTGGCAGGCACTGCGTGGCCAGGTAAAAAAATCGCCAAAGATTTAGGTTATCTGATGAAACAAACCTTGGATGAAGGCCACGAAGTCGGTCTGCATGCGTGGGATCATCAGGGATGGCAGGCGAAAGTCGGACGTTGGTCAGAACAGCAACTTAACCAACAAGTTAAGCTGGGTGTTGATGCACTGCAGCAAGCGATTGGGCAGCCAGTTATGTGCTCCGCGGTTGCAGGATGGCGTGCTGATGAACGAGTACTTGATGTTAAGCAGGGCTTTGGTTTTCAGTATAATAGCGATTGTAGAGGGCAGTATCCTTTCCGCCCGATCCTGACTGATGGTTCGATAGGTACGGTACAAATACCTGTGACATTGCCAACTTATGATGAAGTGGTTGGAACTATTATCAGCGATAATGATTTTAATGACTACATCCTACAAGCGATAAAAGACGATCAGGGCGTGCCGGTTTACACCATCCATACTGAAGTCGAAGGGATGTCAAAGGCGGCGCAATTTGATGCGTTACTTGAAAAAATACAACAAGAAAATATTCAATTCTGTAAACTCACTGAGTTACTACCTGATGATATTCAATCGCTTCCGCTCGGTAAAGTTGTGCGTTCATCTTTTCCGGGAAGAGAAGGTTGGCTGGGCTGTCAGCAAAAGGGATAAATAAATATGTTGAATAAGCGGGCTAGCAAAGTAGGCGCCTTTCTGTTGGCTCTGTTTTTTGCCTTGACCTACCTACTACCACTTAATGGTCGCCTTATTTGGCAACCCGATGAAACTCGCTATGCAGAAATTAGTCGTGAAATGCTACAAAGTGGCGACTGGATAGTCCCTTATTTTCTGGATATACGTTATTTTGAAAAGCCAGTCGCAGGATACTGGATTAATAATATCAGCCAGTTACTGTTTGGCGAAAATAACTTTGCGGTTCGATTTGGTTCAGTATTTTGTATTTTTGTGAGTGCCTTATTGATTTATCAAATGGCAAAAATGATGTGGCGTAATAGCCATATTGCCTTTGTCGCCAGTTTTATTTATGTATCGATGTTCTTAGTTTTTGCTGTCGGTACATATAGCGTGCTCGATCCAATGTTCTCCTTATGGATAACCGCCAGTATGTTTTGTTGTTTATGGGCACTGCAAAGTTCCAGTGTGCGTAGCAAAATAGTGGCATGGATTATGTTAGGTTTAGCTTGCGGTATGGCCTTTATGACCAAGGGATTCTTAGCGCTGGCAATTCCGGTTATTGCGATGATCCCGGTGACTTTATACCAGAAAAGATTCCTTGAAATGGTAAAATTTGGTCCACTGGCTATTATTTCTGCGGTATTAATTAGTTTACCGTGGGCATTGGCGGTGGCGAAACAGCAGCCTGACTATTGGAATTATTTTTTCTGGATTGAGCATGTAAAACGCTTTACTGCGGATGATGCTCAGCATGCCTCCCCGTTCTGGTACTATATTCCGGTGATCTTATTAGGGGCTATCCCATGGTTAGGATTGTTGCCGGGGGCGCTAGCTAAAGGCTGGCGGGAGCGTAGATCTCATCCTGAAATGTTCTTCCTCTTTTGCTGGTTAGTGATCCCATTCATATTCTTTAGCATATCTAAAGGTAAATTGCCGACCTACATGCTGCCATTTATGGCACCTCTGGCGTTAATGATGGCTAAATTTGGTGTTGATTGCGTACGTAATGGCAACATGAACCCAATGAAAGCTAACGGCATAATCAATGTTAGCATTGGGGTATTAGCGGTTATCGCGTTAGTTATTATGGGATTATTTGTTAAGCATCCTATTTTTGAACCAGATGAATGGCCAAAATTAGTTTTAGGGATAGTGGCCTTTGCTATTTGGGGTATTATTGGTTATTTGAGCTTAGTTTTAAATGCCAAGCATTGGTTATGGGCAGCAGCATGCTCATTAGCGGTGAGCCTATGTATTGGCAATGCGCTGCCACAAAATACAATTGACTCTAAACTGCCCCAGAATTTTATTCATCAGAATCATGATATTTTGATGGATAGCCGTTATATCGTGGCTAATAATGTGGGGCTGGCGGCTGGATTAGCATGGGAAACCAAACGGTCACAAATTTATCTGTACAATAGCAGTGGCGAGTTAACTTATGGACTGGAATATCCTGACAGTCAACATCGTTTAATCAAAGCGGATAATTTTGCGCAGTGGTTAGCAAAAGCACGTAAAGAAGGGCAAGTTACAGTGGTATTCTTGCTGCGTAAGCGGGAGCCGTTACCGGATATTCCACCGGCTGATGAAGTGTTTAGTAATTCTCGTATGGCACTTGCGGTGTATCATCAACAATGATCGGACAATTATTATTACTGTTGTTGGTGAGTCTACTGACCTGCGCAGGGCAAATCGCCCAGAAACAAGCTGTAGTTTGTTGGCAGGGTGAGCGTATTAACAAGTCAGTATCGGCGATTAAATGGCTGGTGCTGGCGCTGTTATTGCTCGGTTTTGGTATGCTATTTTGGCTTAAACTACTAGAAACTATGCCGTTAAGTTTAGCTTATCCGATGCTTAGTATTAATTTTGTGTTAGTCACCCTTATAGGCCAATGTGTTTATCATGAAAAAACGGGTAAACAACATTGGTTAGGGGTGTTGGCGATTATGGTCGGAATTTTACTTATGAGTCTTAACGGATGAAGGGCTATTTTTGGGGCATTGGCAGTGTGCTATTGGCGACTGCTGCCCAACTTTGCCTGAAAATAGGCGTAGTTGGGCTTCCTTCGTTTGAGTTAGGTTGGCATTGGCTACAAATTGATTGGTTTGTAGCCAATAAAATGGCATTGGGAAGTATTTTTATTGGCTTGATTTTTTATGTACTCTCTATGCTGTGTTGGTTATTAGCATTAAGATATATACCGCTCAATAAGGCTTATCCATTGATTAGTTTGAGTTATGTCTTTGTTTATTTGCTAGCGGTATTCTTACCGTGGTTCAATGAGACAGCCAGCGGTTTAAAAACGTTAGGAATTATTTTTATTCTATTTGGTATTTGGTTGATAAGCCAACCGATGAAACCAGACAAATCGCCAGCGACAAAACAGTAACTCATTATATTGATTAGTTGACACTAAACTTGAGGTTGGGGTATTAATTACTGGGGCGGTTATTGTCCCTACTTTGGGTAATGATTAGCAAGACGGTTATCACATTCAATACGGATAAATAGGCGCCTAATGAGACTAACAATACACCACTGGCCATTATTATTAAGTTTATTATTAATCGGTTGTAGTTCGGGTCCGAAGCATTCGCCCCCGCCATTAAAAACACAACTATCAGACCCTATAATGACTATTGCTCAATTGAAAGATCAGTTAGAACAATGGTACGGTGCGCCTTATCGTTATGGAGGATTAGACCGAGGTGGTGTTGACTGTTCTGGTTTTGTGTATCGTACTTTTAGCGATCGCTTTGCTATACAATTACCGCGAACTACGATTGCTCAAACTTCACTTGGCACACAAATCCGCAAAGATGATTTAATGCCTGGAGATTTAGTATTCTTTAAAACGGGTTCAGGTGAAAATGGATTACATGTTGGTATTTATGATACAGATAATACCTTTATCCACGCCTCGACGAGCAAAGGAGTGATCCGCTCATCGATGGATAATGTCTATTGGCGCAAAGTCTTTTGGCAAGCACGACGAATTTAATTCCAGCCTCTAATATGCGGTTCTCTTGGCGGTACGGCTATCCCCTAAACAGCCTTGATATGCTATCTTATAAAAAAGTCATATTGTTATGAGATAGCTTATGTCATCCCTTCGTTTATTAATATCAGAATCCTATGATCCTTGGTTCAACTTAGCGGTTGAAGAATGTATTTTTCGCCAAATGCCGGCTGATCAGCGGGTTATGTTCCTCTGGCGTAATGCGGATACCGTAGTTATTGGCCGAGCTCAAAATCCGTGGAAAGAGTGCAATACCCAGAAAATGGCTCAAGATGGAATTAAGCTGGCTCGTCGCAGTAGCGGCGGTGGGGCAGTTTTTCATGATTTAGGCAATACTTGCTTCACGTTTATGGCCGGTAAGCCTGAATATGACAAAACGGTGTCGACCCGAATTATTGTTGATGGTTTAGCGAATGTGGGTATTGATGCTGAAATTTCAGGCAGAAACGATTTATTAGTAAATACTACCGAAGGCGCGAGAAAAATATCGGGTTCGGCTTATCGTGAAACACTTGATCGGGGTTTTCATCATGGGACTGTATTGATTAATGCAGATTTGAGCCGTTTGGCTAATTATTTGCATCCAGATCCCAAAAAGTTGCAAGCGAAAGGAATAACTTCTGTACGCAGTCGTGTGGCTAATTTAGCTGAATTGATGCCTGAAATATCACATCAAACTGTTTGCCAAGGAATAATTGATAGTTTCTTTGCCTTTTATGGTGAAACCGTCGCTCCTGAATATATATCGCCAGAAAAACTGCCCGACTTACCTAATTTTAATGCGACTTTTGCTAAACAATCTAGCTGGGCATGGAATTTTGGACAAACACCGCTATTTTCTCAATTAGCAGATACCCGTTTTACTTGGGGTGGGGTTGAGTTGCATTTTAATATTGAGAAGGGCGTGATTAGTGATTGCCAAATTTTTACTGATAGTTTAGATCCGTCACCGCTTGAATGGTTAAGTGAACATTTACACGGGCAAAATTATCAAGTCGATACAATGAGAGCATTAACTCAGCAAATGTATCAGCAATGGCCAGATCTCAGGTCGCAATTAGTCGAGTTGGAAGCGTGGTTGATTCAGCAAGTGAGTTAATTATTGATACAGCAAAGCCGGTATAAAATGACCGGCTTTAATCTGCTTATATTATTGTTGTTTTCTTAAGTGTTCACTTCTTAGCTTTTTGAAGCATTAATTTTTCATTTCTTGATTAATAATCAATGTATCTGGTTATCAAATTAGTGACGGTTACTGCAAGACATAAAACCTTTACATTCAGGGATTTGACCATTTTGACGAAATTTTGCAGGTGTGGTATCAAAATGTTTTTTAAAGATCCGAGTGAAGGTCGCTTGTGAACTAAAACCATATTGTAAAGAAATATCTAAAATAGATGAATTACCTTCGCGTAATGATTTAGCGGCTTCAAGTAAGCGACGTTTACGCACATATTCTCCCAGCGTACAACCTTTGAATTCTTTAAATACTCGCTGTAAATGCCATTTAGAATAACCACTTTTATCAGCGATAGAATCTATTTTAATCCCTTCATTACGCTGTAATTGAGTTTCCAGCCATTTAACAATATCGTTAACTATACTCTCTGACATATTTGACTCCTAACAAGGCGGATGATAACTCATTTAAAATAAATAATAACGTAAGAAACTACAGTCTATTCTTATCAATTCTAGATAAAATCGATAGGCAGAACGTGCTATTTTAAATTGGTAATAATTATCACTGAGATAGGTGAAATCAAACTCAATATCAGTGTAATTGATAAATTTTAAAAATAATACTTAATAATATCAATTAATTATATGTTGGTAGAGACCATTAATTTTGGTTGAATTATAGATGATTGATTTGATTGTTCAGAAATATTGTTGCTCTTCATCGATTTTATTTAGCAAGAAAATGAAAAACCTTCTCTACATTAATTATCATTATTAGAATTATTTTTCTATTTAATAATACGGAATTATCGAGTTATATTGTTTTTTATACACGCTATAAATATTGAATAAGTTAGGGTTAATAACTGGTTTTCATCTAAAAGCTGGTGATAAATAAAACAATATTACATCTCTATTTCAGTGAATTGATTGTGACTCTTTTATTATGATCATGACTAGGATTATAGCTCAATAGCGTAATTATTGTTAAATCGAATCGATAGGCAAAATGTATGCCCCCTTTAAGCTAGATTTATTGACTTAAAGGGGCGAGGAAACAAAAGGCAGGTCGCGTTATGGCGAGCTACTTTTGAAATGATTATTGACGCAGATAAATTTGTGGTACTGCGGATTCAGGGTGAGGGAATACGCCTAAATCAGCTTTATACCAACGATTTAATTGTGTTTCAGTTAGTACTTCTGTAGGAGTACCTGTCGCGACCAGTTGACCTTGATGGATTAAATACACCCGATCCGCATACAGTGCGGTTAGGTTGAGATCATGCAGAATACAACAAATTCCTAGCGGTTGTTCACGGCTTAGGCGATGTAGTAGACGTAAGCTATGTTGCTGATGATATAGATCCAATGCAGAGGTTGGTTCATCTAGAAATAGACAGCTAGGGGTGGGGGTCGGTTGCCACAATTGCGCCAGTACGCGCGCTAATTGAACTCGCTGCTGTTCACCGCCAGAGAGTTGACGATAATCTCGATGGCGTAAATGTAGGCTATCTGTTTGGGTTAATACTGCCAGTAATGCCTGTTCTAAATACGCACTGCCATGCGGTGAGCGCCCCATGGTAATGACATCCTCGACACTGAATGGAAAGTTCAGTTGGCTCTGCTGTTTCATTACGGCGCGCTTTAAGGCTAATGATCTATTATCCCATTGCGTTAGTGGTTTATTGTCTAATAAACATTGTCCGCTGGTGGGTTGGCTAAAACCAGTTAATAGCTTCATTAATGTTGATTTTCCGGCACCATTTGGGCCAATAATTGCAATCAACTCGTGTTGATGAAGCGACACACTAATATCGCGGATAATCTGTTGTTCTCCAAGGGTAAATTGCAGATCCTTGGCTTCGAGTAATAACGTTTTATTCGATATATGCATGATTACATTTTTCCGACAGGCTGGCGCAGGATCAACCATAAAAAGTAAGGTCCACCGATCAGCCCTGTCAGTAAACCGACGGGAATTTCGGCCGGAGCGACTAAGGTTCTGGCAATCGTGTCGGCAATTAATAGCAATATTGCGCCAACCAACGCCGAGCCGGGGAGCAACCAGCGGTGATCAGGCCCAAAAGTCATGCGGATTAAATGGGGGACGACTAAACCGATAAAGCCAATCACACCGCTCATGGCGACAGCACAACCAATTAATAGAGCGCTAAGTAATAGCAGAGTAAATTTAGTACGCTCAACTTGTAATCCTAAATAATGAGCATCTTCATCACCGAGCTGCAATAAATTTAGCTTTTTTCCTTGCAAGAAGCACATAAAGCAGGTGGGTAAAATTACTGAAGTGGCGATTAACAACGATTGCCAATCAACTTTACCTAACGAGCCCATCATCCACAGGCTAAAGGTGCGTAATTGCTGGTCGTCGCTAATGTAGCTAAGCACGCCAACAAATGACATACACAAGGCATTGATAGCGATCCCGGCGAGTAGCAAACGGGAGAGGTTACCGCTCGAGAGTCTATTTAAGCTAAAAATAATCATCGAAACAGCTAAGCTACCGACAAATGCCGCGCTGAGATGACCATAATTAGCTAAAATGCTGGGCAGTGAAAATGGGATCACAATAAAGGCCGCGACCGCTAATGCAGCGCCACTACTAATGCCTAATAACCCAGGATCAGCTAAGGGGTTACGGAATAATCCCTGCATTATTGCCCCTGAAACGGCTAAGGCTAAACCAATGAGAATGGCCAGTAATATTCGCGGCAAACGAATATTGAGCCAAATTTGCCACAGTGGATCTGACATTGGCAGTTGCCATAGCATTGAAAATGAAAGTGACATGGCGCCCAGATTAGACACGATCAACACAATGATAATTAAGCTTAATAGCAATAAACAGAGACCCATCGCAGGATATTTAAAACGGTTCATGGTGTCGTCTCTAACGCTCCACGGATCTGCTGCATAACTTGCGGTGTATTGAGGCTAAATCCAAGCAGCCCCATATCATCGACTACTAACAATGCCCGATGTTTAGCGGCTGGAGTAAGTGCGATGCCGGGCAATTGCCAAATTTTATCGATACCGCCGAGGGATTTAATTCCTTCTTCGGTCATTAAAATCAAATCGGGCTGACTGGCTATCACACCTTCTTGAGAGAGTGGCCGATAGCTAGTAAATCCTTGCATCGCATTTTTAGCGCCAGTGGCTTGGATAATGCTATCGGCGGCGGTTTTTTGCCCGGCAGCCAGTGGCATAACGCCCCCATGGCTCATGATAAATAAAACTTTTTTGTCAATGGGTTGAGTCGATATTTTAGCCAGTTGTTGATTGAATTTAACTATCAACGCTTCACCTTGCTCGGTACTGTCAAGAGCCTCAGCAAGAGTACGTATTTTCTTAGGAATGGCTTCTAATGCAGGTTCACCGGTCACATTGATAATCTTGACGCCACTTTTTTCGATTTGTGTCAATGTAATGGAGGGCTTGACCAGCTCACTGGCTAATACCAATGTCGGGCGCATTGATAATACACCTTCGGCATTAAGCATGCGCATATAACCGACATCTTTCAGCGCCAAAGCCGCTTGTGGATGACGACTGGTGCTGTCACGAGCCACCACCTGTTTTCCTGCACCTAAGGCGAAGACTATCTCGGTGATATCGCCACCTAAAGTAACAATACGTTCAGTGGCCTGGGCTGAAAAAGTGAGCAGGGCAGACACTGCAAGAAGAAACCATTTATTCATATTTTCAGTTCCGAAGATTAAATTTTTGGAAGTGCAGTCACTTGATTGCGCCATTGTGTTTGTTCTGGCGTGCCTTCAGTGCGTTGTCCATACATTTGGACAATTTGATTTCCTTGATTATCAAAAACTTCCAGACTGGTAACAAAACCATCTTGAGTTTGCTTCCGCGTTACCCAGCATTCCGCCACACCGTTCTCAATCATATGCAGTGTAAAATCCGGATTGAAAATGTTCAGCCATTTTAGTGGTGAACCTTCAGCTTGATAAGGCATCAAACGCTCAATTCGGCCAGTAAATATCTGGGTACAGCCACGGTTACCGACAAAAATCATGATTTCATTTTGGTCAGCAAATGCGGTTTGTGTTAATTGATTAAATGAATCTAGCGGAACTTGCCACGCTAAATCATCGCTGACTGCGCGGAACACTTGCTGACGGCTTAAATTATTATTTTTTAATAATTTAAAGAATTGATGAACATCCGTCATATTACGCCATTCTTGCTCTAACTGATTTTTCAGTTCTTCACTGATCGGCGTTTGAGTGAATGGCTCCGCGGGTTTAAGGGCTAATAGTGGATTTTCATCACTCACATATTGTTCGATTAATGCCTGCCATGCTGCCATATCCGTATTTTCGGTGGTATATACCTTATGTATCGCATCACCATGATGGTCGAAAAATTGAATACTATGACGTTCCCCATGTTTCGACGCCTCAGTTAAGGCAAAAACACTGGCCCAGTGACCAAAAAACATTCTTAAATCTAATGCGCGAGGATTGAGGATTAACCCTGCATGTGGGCTAAAGCGAGCGTTTTCATAGCGACCAACTTGTTCGTGTACTACATATTCATTGCGAGTGATTGCTTTTACTTCGCCGACTTTTTCCAATGCGGTTAACAAGGTTGGTGCATCTACATCTAGGCGTTTAGCACCATCAATCCCAACACGCGCATACAGAAGCTCAGCTTCTGAAACGTCGAGATAGGCAGCTAAATCACGAGCGTATTTCGCTTTATTTTCTGTTTTAGCCTGTTGATAACGCTCATAAAGTGATGAATTCACAGTGTATCTCCTTGAATATTAAGTGAATTACCATTGATAGCTGACAAGCAGCTTGGCATTACGGCCATCCTGTGGGATGCCTTGTGATGAATAATATTGTTTATCAAATGCATTGCCTAAAACCACGCTAGAGCCAAATCCATTAAGTGAGCCTTCACCTTGGTAGCTTAGATAGAAATCGCTTACACCATAACCGGATTGCTGTTGCATTTTGTCTGAATCTGAATAATCAGTGTGTTTGGTGAATTCGCCAATCCATCCCACGGCAAAGCCGCTATTTTGAATAGGGACATTTAAGGTACTGGTAATTGAGTCAGGTTTGATAGAAGTTAACGGTGTGCCCGTTTGTGGGCTTTTACCATTACTTGCGGTATGGTTATATGCTAGATCCCAATTGAAATAGTCGGTGTTATAGCTTAGTGTGGCATCGACACCCCAAATTTTAACATCATCAATATTTACCGATTGAGTGGTCATTTTGGCCATATCAACGTAGGTATCGATATAGTTTTTAGCTTTGGTATCAAAGTAACTGGCTTTGAATTGTACGCCATCGTTATCCAGCAGTAGATTGTCGAATCGTAAGCCAAAGCCATATTCTTTGGTTTGAGTCGATTCAGGTTTTAGGTTTGGATTAGGTACCCAATAATTAACTCGTCCACGGATCTCAAAATGTTTCGCATCATTATACATTTCTCCCATACTTGGGGCGCGGAACGCTTCAGAATAGGAGGCAAACAACATCGACCAATCGGTTGGGGTAATACTTACGGCGCCTTTTGAGGACCAATTATTTGCGGTAATATTGCTATTACCATCTGATTGACTTTTGAAATGGTCGTAGCGGGTACCGGCAATAAATGAAATCGGCAGATCTTTAAGTGTAATTTCATCTTGCAAGAAACCCGAGCCATAAGTGATTTTAGCGTTAGGAAAGCTGGTGGTATTTGCAAAAGGATCTTGTTTTTGTTGATAAGTTTCAGCCCCATAAGTCAGATTATGTGCGGCAATAGGCAAATTATATATGTTGCTACGATTGTCTACTTTCAGCCCATAGGTTTTCTGCTGACGGCCTTCATAGCCAGTATTTATCGCTTTGGCGGTTGGTCGGGCCGTAATATTGACCTCTGAATAATAGGCGGTCGTTTTGAGATTCAGCCAATCTTGATCTGCGGGTTTGAGCTGATAAGTGAGCTGTGTATCTCGTTGCCGAGTTGTGCGATTCGTGTCAGGATTAGATTTGTCGTTTGATTTAACTTCTTGCGGGTTTTTAGGCTCGTAAGCATCGTTATTATAATAACGCAATTGCCCGCTTAATTTTTGGCTATCATCAATCAACCAACTCCCTTTGGCTAATAGGTTGCTGATAGTTTCATCGTTTGTCGTTTCTTCGCCACCACCTTGGCGAATATTGCCGACATCTTTGGCAACAAAGCTAAATAAACCATCGAATTTTTCGTTACGACCAAAAGCTGAACCACCAAATCCGAAACTGTGATCGCCACTAGCAGCGGTAGTAAAGACTCTAAAGCCTAAATTTTGATTATCTTTTAATAAATCTTTAGCATCGACAGTTTCCCACGCTATAACACCGCCCATAGCACCACTGCCGTATAATAATGCCGAAGGGCCACGGATAATTTCGACTTGTTTAATTAGGGCGGGATCAATAAAGGTACCATTAATATGCCCAGTATCAGTGCCTTGGCGTACATTATCTACCAGGGTCAATATATCTTTTGGCCCAAAGCCACGCATTGAAACATCTTGGCCATTAGTGCGACCCGTACCAGAAACATCAATTCCTGGTATTTTTTTCAATATATCATTGGCGGTGCTAGCGGTTTGGGTTTGCGGTGAATTATTTTTGATGACGGTCACCATCATCGGAGCTTCAAAGCTGTCACGCTGGTTACCAGTCGCATATACGGTGATGATATCTTTAGATTTTTTTTGTGAGTTTGCTGTCTCTTTTTCTGCAGCTTGTGCAGGGGATAATACACTAGCGATGGTGGCTGCGAGTACTGACAGGCGTAAAATAGCTGACATTAAGACGATCTCCATGACATAAATTTAGGTGGTAATGCGCGTTCAATCGCACTATTACATGGCTATTGTTTAATTAAAAAAATTAATCAATCACCACTAATCGCGAGTATTGAAATGGAGGAACTGGCGCTCAAAGGAGCGACTATATTTTCACTCTCGTTGTTATGATTGCTTGGGGTATGTGTGGAAGTACGCTTAAGCGTCGCATCAGATAAATAGATTTTTTGAGGCGTAACAGCAAATGCAGACATCAGTTTTAACTCCATAGGAAATCCTTTCCTAATTGTATGGATGTGAAAGCTGGCTGCCTGGATACGGAGATCTGGGTGGCTTGCAGAGTAAAATAAACACTAAATTAAGTATATATAATCGATAAAACAGTCGTTATTTGGTTAAAATCAGCTTTCCAGCTTGGGTTTGCCTAAGCTGATAAATTTCACCACGATGGCGAATATGTATCCGTCCGTTTTTACCTAATAGCTGGTGGCTGTCGATATAATCAACAACGTCAGATGATGATTTCTGTGAGTTATCTTCTTTTAAATGCTTAAGATGCAAATCAGACATAGTTTATCAATATAAGTTAATAGTTTATCGTTACAATCTAAGTGATAATCTCTTTAATAGTGAGAATCATTATCTTTAACTTGTGAGATAACATCAAGTATTATTTACAACTAGAATTAATATTTAACATATAATTAGCGATTGATTACCTATCGAGTATTGCTCAATAATTTATTGCCGCAAATCATAATCTAAGAAGCAAGAAGCAAGAAGCAAGAAGCAAGAAGCAAGAGCAAGAAGTCTTTAGTCACTAGAAAACACAGAAAGTCAAAATGAAGAGGGCTGGCAGATGAGGACACCACAGTATAAAAGCCAGAAAGTGAGTGATCTTCTGGCTTTATAGATTACTGCGATTGCTAGTTGTGCAGTATTTGGGCGTGATGATAGACGTTGAATTTAAAAACGACTGTCAACTGCTTCGGCTAATAATGCCAATAACAGTTCAGTATCTTGCCAGCTAAGACAAGGATCGGTAATCGATTGGCCATAAGTCAATGGTTGGCCGGCGATCATTTTTTGTGTGCCTTCTAGCAGAAAACTTTCAGCCATAACGCCGGCGATTGCACTTGAGCCATCTTTGATTTGCTGGGCAATATCACGGGCAACATCTAATTGTCGGCGATGGATTTTCTGGCAATTGCCGTGACTAAAATCGACAACCAAATGCTCTGGTAAATCGAATTCGCGCAATTTATCACAGGCATCGGCAATATCACCGGCTGAGTAATTAGGCCGCTTTCCGCCGCGCATAATGATATGTCCGTACGGGTTGCCTTGGGTTTGATAAATGGTCATTTGTCCGGTCTTATCCGGGGACAAAAACATATGCCCGGCACGTGCAGCACGGATTGCATCAATCGCAATGCGTGTATTGCCATCGGTTCCATTTTTAAAGCCCACAGGACAAGAGAGCGCAGAGGCCATTTCTCGGTGAATTTGGCTTTCAGTCGTACGTGCGCCAATAGCCCCCCAGCTAATGAGGTCGGCAATATATTGGCCTGTGACCATATCGAGAAATTCAGTGGCAGTCGGAATGCCTAATTGATTCACATCGATTAATAATTTTCTTGCTAGGCGAATACCTTTATTTACTTGGCAAGAGTTATCCAGATTAGGATCAGAAATTAAGCCTTTCCAGCCAACCACCGTGCGAGGTTTTTCAAAGTAGGTACGCATGACGATTTCGAGTCGATGGTGATATTTTTCACGTAATACCGTGAGTTTTTGTGCATATTCTAACGCTGCATCAATATCATGGATCGAACAAGGACCAACTATTACTAGTAGGCGAGGATCATCACCGGCTAAAATAGCTTCAATACGTCTGCGTGACATTGTCACATTTTCAGCGACAGCCAAGGAAATCGGGTATTCATCAGCCAGTGTTTGCGGAGTGATCAGGCTCGCAACTCTCTGGGTTCGTAGTTCATCAGTTTTATGCATCTTACTTTCTCAATATGTTTCCAAAGGCCATGCTGCATTAGTGATAGAGATCACAATAAACGAAAACACGTCAAATTCAACCGCTAGCGATAGGTTATTACAGATTTTATGCAAAATAGGAATTTAAAACATACGACGCTGTAGCCCCATAATATCAATCACTTTGGCCGAAATTTCTTCAACCGAATAATTAGTTGTATTTAAATAGTTGATTTTATTCTTTCTAAATAAAGCTTCGACTTCTGCGATTTCAATTCGACATTGGCGTAATGATGCATAGCGACTATTTTCACGGCGTTCTTCACGGATTGCAGCTAATCTTTCTGGGCTGATGGTTAAACCAAATAGTTTATGGATATGCGGTTTTAAATCTACCGGTAATTGCAAATTATCCATATCATCTGCTGTAAAGGGATAGTTAGCCGCTTGAATACCAAATTGCATGGCTAAATACAGGCTGGTGGGCGTTTTTCCGCAGCGTGAAACACCGATTAAAATGACTTGCGCCTGATCTAAATTGCGTAAAGAAACACCATCATCATGCGCTAAGGTATATTCAATTGCCGCTATACGAGCATCATATTGATTTAAATTTTGGCGTGATAATCCATGGGTACGATTTAATATCGGCTCAGGCTCTAAACCCACTTCTTTTTGAATAGGTGCGACTAAGGTTTGCACGATATCTTGGCAAAAACCGGTGCTTTGGGTAATTATTTTGCGCACTGAAGGTGAGATAATTGAATAAAAAACTAACGGTCGGGTGTGTGTGCTTTGATAAATACTGTCTATTTTTTGTTTTATTTCTTCAGCGCGTTGTTCTGTGGTGACAAATGGCAACGTATAAGAAACAAATGTTAGTGGAAATTGAGAAAGAACTGCATGGCCTAAAATTTCTGCCGTAATCGCTGTGCCATCTGAAATGAAAAAAACAGTTCTTTGGGTATTATTAGTTTCATTAATTACGCTATTTGTCAGGGGAGTCATATTGTGACCTTTGAGTTATATAGATAAATATTCAAAATTAGTAGGGTTTTATAAACAAAACTAATAATCTACCGATATTTTATTTAATTTAAAAAAATATTCTTATAAGTGGAACGATTCACCTGTCTATCTCGATGAAAAGTATGTGCTAGTCTATTTCACGCGGCGATATATCGCCAATGGGATTTTAACGATTTGTACTTTGTCACTAGATTGTTTAAAAGGATCGCATTCAATGTCCAATAATGGCAGCACTCCGTCTAATGTACTTTGGTATAACCAATTAGGAATGAACGATGTTGACCGCGTTGGAGGTAAGAATGCCTCCCTCGGGGAAATGATCACTAATTTGTCTGAGCTCGGTGTGTCTGTACCGAATGGATTTGCGACAACATCACAAGCATTCAATGATTTTCTAGAGCAGAGCGGAGTTAATCAGCGTATTTACCAACTGTTGGATCAGGTCGATGTTGATGATGTTAATCAGCTGGCCACCGCAGGTACGCAGATCCGCCAATGGGTAATTGATACGCCGTTTACACCTCAGTTAGAGAAAGATATTCGTTCCGCTTATGAACAACTTGCCGAAGGTGCAGTGGGGGCATCATTTGCAGTTCGTTCTTCAGCCACCGCAGAAGATATGCCTGATGCGTCCTTTGCTGGGCAGCAGGAAACATTTTTAAATGTTCGCGGTATTGACGCGGTCATGGTGGCTATTAAACATGTCTTTGCATCGCTATTTAATGATCGCGCTATTTCTTATCGTGTACACCAAGGATATGACCATCGGGGGATTGCATTATCTGCGGGTATTCAACGTATGGTACGTTCTGATTTAGCCTCCTCTGGGGTGATGTTTACTATTGATACCGAATCGGGCTTCGATCAAGTGGTCTTTATCACTTCGGCTTATGGTCTCGGTGAAATGGTCGTTCAGGGGGCGGTTAATCCTGATGAATTTTATGTTCATAAACCAACGTTGTTGAAAGGTCGTCCTGCGATTGTTCGTCGTAATTTAGGCTCTAAAAAACTACAAATGGTGTACGCAGAAAGCCTAGACCATGGACAACAAGTTAGAATTGAAGATACCCCTGATGCATTATCGCAGCGTTTTTCTCTGGAAGATCACGAAGTCGAAGAGTTGGCTCGTCAAGCGTTGTTAATCGAACAACACTATGGCCGTCCTATGGATATTGAATGGGCAAAGGATGGTGAAACGGGGCGGTTGTATATTGTACAAGCCCGTCCTGAAACCGTTCGCTCTAATCAACAAGTAATGGAGCGCTACCAGCTAAAAGAACAGAGTAATGTGTTAGTAGAAGGGCGTGCGATTGGTCATCGTATTGGTGCTGGAGCTGTAAAAGTTATCCATAATTTGAAAGAGATGGATAGGATCCAACCGGGAGATGTTTTGGTTACAGACATGACTGACCCTGATTGGGAACCCATTATGAAAAAAGCCGCGGCCATTGTGACAAATCGTGGAGGAAGAACTTGTCATGCGGCGATTATCGCCCGTGAATTAGGTATCCCAGCGGTTGTCGGTTGTGGTGATGCAACTGAGCGTTTGCATGAAGGTCAAGAAGTGACTGTCTCATGCTCTGAAGGTGATACAGGGTTTGTCTATGCTGAGAAACTAGACTTTGATATTCACAGCTCACAAGTTGATACCATGCCGGATTTAGCGTTAAAAATCATGATGAACGTTGGTAACCCTGACCGTGCATTTGATTTCGCTTGCTTGCCAAATGAAGGCGTCGGCTTAGCACGTTTAGAATTTATTATTAACCGCATGATTGGTGTGCATCCGCGTGCGTTGCTAGAATTTGACCAACAATCGCCACAGTTGCAAGCGGAAATCCGCAGCATGATGGCGGGGTATAGTGATCCTGTTGAGTTTTATATCAGCAAATTGACCGAAGGCATTTCAACCTTGGCGGCGGCGTTCTGGCCAAAACGGGTGATTGTTCGTTTATCTGATTTTAAATCAAACGAATACGCAAATTTGGTTGGCGGCGATATTTATGAGCCAGAAGAAGAGAACCCAATGCTTGGTTTCCGTGGCGCGGGGCGTTATGTGTCTGATAGCTTCCGCGATTGTTTTGCGCTGGAATGTGAAGCGGTTAAGCGGGTACGTAATGAGATGGATTTGACTAACGTAGAAGTCATGATCCCGTTTGTACGTACCGTGGCTCAAGCTGAAGCTGTAGTTGCTGAGTTGGCAAAACACGGTCTGAAACGTGGCGAAAATGGTTTAAAGCTGATCATGATGTGTGAAATCCCATCCAATGCCTTATTAGCGGATCAATTCTTAGCACACTTTGATGGATTCTCTATTGGTTCGAATGATATGACCCAGTTAACGTTGGGTCTGGACAGGGATTCTGGCGTTGTTTCTGAGCTATTTGATGAGCGTAATGAAGCAGTTAAAGCCTTGTTGTCGATGGCAATTAGCGCGGCTAAACGTCAAGGTAAATACGTCGGTATTTGTGGTCAAGGCCCTTCAGATCATCAAGATTTTGCCCAATGGTTGATGGATGAGGGGATCGATAGCTTGTCATTAAATCCAGATACGGTGGTTCAAACTTGGCTATTATTGGCAGAAAATCAGCACTGATGGTGTTTATTGATGCTTTAATGATTAATCCATCAATATTCGGTCAATAAACCTCCTTAAATGTGATGAATAAATATTTGGCTCAGCAAATCTTGTTTGCTGAGCTTTTTTCATATGTAGGCGCTGAACCTTAGGCTCTTGTGATTAAATTTAGGTTTAATTCAAGAGATTTAAACTATATTTAAGTCATTAAGTCAAATTATAATCTAAGCTAAATCGATTACTATACTTTAGAAAGGGAGAATAATAGCTATGATTGATTTAGTCCTAGGATAAATAAGTTGGTAGATTAATCAATAATGTGGCTAAAATAATCGATTCAGCTAATTGGATATTGAAAAAATTGAATAAATAGTCACTAAAAAGTTAGCTTAAGTTAGCATTAGTATGGCGATATGATATTCGAGTAATAGAGGCTAACTAATTAATAATTAGAGGATATTTAAAAATTATAATTGAGTTTATTCTTTTATAAATAATCAGTTAATCAAGCTGTGAGCAATTAAAATATAATTATTACTTATTCAATATATTGAATGAAATTACGATTATCTATTTTTTATTACGAAAAGATATAATAGCTTGAGGTTTTTAATATAAGAAAAATAAATAAAAAAAAAGCCTATCATGGGCTGACAGGCAAAGACTACACACAGCAATTCTTTTTTAGCAGATAGTATCTAAAATTTTAGATTATATTACCGACCCTATCTTAAATTTATAAACACATTACGTATTCGATTTTTGTATCATAGTATAAGTTAATATAAATAGCACTAAGATTTTTCTCAATGAAATTCTTAGTTATTGTAACTAAACGAAAAAATAATGATTTAAAATATTATTTTGATTAAAAATAACGATAAATAATAACCTAATGTTAAATCATGTTTCTAAATATTTCATATTTACCCGTTTTACGATAAAAAAGAATAAGAGCAAATTACACTCTTATTCTTTTTTATCTGTATTTATTTTTTCATTTTAAATTCTTGTTCTAAAAATCTTTCTGTTTCACTTAAGTCATTGGACGGTTCAGCCACTTCATTCATCCAAGCTCTTAGCAAACTATAAGAGACGGCTAAAACAACCGGACCAATAAACAGACCTATCATGCCAAAAGATAATATTCCGCCAATAACCCCAATTAGAATTAATACCATGGGTAAATCAGCGCCCATTTTAATTAACCAAGGCCTTAATACTCCATCCATAGTCGCTACAACGGCACTCCATACCGCCAAGATAATTGCCCAAGTGGTATCACCGGTCCAAAATAACCAGATTACAGAAGGAACCATAACAAGCAGAGGTCCTAACTGAGCAACACAGCAGACAAACAGAATAATGGTAAAGATAGCGGCATAAGGAATACCAGAAACCGCGAGACCAATCCCCCCCACGACAGCTTGTACTAAGGCAGTAACTACTACGCCCAAGGCAACGGCGCGGATAGATTGTGCCGCCAGCACCACCGCTGCATCACCACGAATACCTGCTAGGCGCGTCGCGAAGTGACGAATACCTAGCATGACACTTTCACCTTTCATATATAACAGTGCACTAAACAGTAACATGATGGCTAAGTGGAACATAAATCGACCAACATTGACGGCTTGAGTTAAAAACCAGCCAGCCGTTTGTCCAATATAAGGTTGCAGTTTAGCTAAAATCGCATTACCTCCGCTGGCAATTAGACTATGCCAGGTGTAATACAGTTTACTTCCTACCATCGGAATACTTTGCAGCCAATCTAAATCTGGTAGCGTGATATTACTCGGCGATTTGGCCAGTTCAAATAATGGCCCACTATTTTGTACAATGCTACCAATTAAAATAGCAAATGGGATAACAAACAGAAGCAAGATTAATAGAGTCATTATACTTGCCGCCAACCAGCGTTTACCGCCGACACGTGCTTCTATTTTTTCCAGCAGTGGCCATGTTGCAATTACCACCATACCGGCCCAAACGAAGCCTAAAATAAACGGATTCAATACCCAAATACAGGCTGCTGTGAGCAATAAAAGTCCCAGTAGACCAAAAACAATCTTGGGTAAATCTGTTCGTTGCTGAGATTTTTCCATCAAATAGAGATCCTTTAACAATGAAAATACTGCGAGTAAGTGTTTTTTCTAGGCAAAAATAATGTAATTCTAATTCCCACTTAAAAAATCACGTTATTATGATATGGTGCTGTATAGACAGTATAAGCCTGACATTCAGCTACCATAATTTCAACGTATAACGTTATTTTAGCGCCCGAAGTTAAAATTATGGGGGATGATTAAACAGCGCGCAGTAAATAAATATCAGAATGTTCGGTTTTTGAAGGACGTTAATCCGATAATGTGAATCAAATTAACTCTCCTCAAGCTAAATTTATAGCGTTCTGATTTAAAATTATCGGTCAATAAGGTGTTTGTGGTGCCGTGAATAATTGATAGTCACGAGTGATACCGTAGGATAATTCTTCGTCACTAGGCGTTAGCCGAATAACCAGCGGTTGAACAATTGTCGGTATGGTATCTGACGCTAGGCTACCCAATAATAATCGTGTACCTAATAATATTGAACTGAAAATAACATATTGTCCTAACGAGCAATGCTAACACTAATTAACAAGAGTCATCCTAAATAATGATCCCTCGTATATCAGAAGCACCTCACCTAAGCGAATTGGCTAAAAATTATTTAACGCAGCTAGAAGCCGCAGGATTTACTGGCGATGTAGAAACCCGTTATTCTGAACGGCTTACTATGGCGACAGATAACAGCATCTATCAATTACTTCCTCAAGCTATTATTTTTCCTCGTTCGACCGCTGATTTACAGCTATTAACCCGAGTAGCAGGTCGCGAACAATTTGCTGCACTAACGTTTACTCCACGCGGTGGTGGAACCGGCACTAATGGCCAGTCCTTGACCGAGGGTATTGTGGTTGATATGTCGCGTTATATGAAACGTATTTTAGATATTAACCTTCAGCAAGGTTGGGTAAAAGTAGAAGCGGGAGTGATTAAAGATCAGCTGAATGAATATTTGAAACCGTTCGGCTATTTTTTCTCACCAGAATTATCCACCAGTAACCGAGCGACACTTGGCGGCATGATTAATACCGATGCTTCAGGGCAGGGATCATTAGTGTACGGTAAGACTTCTGATCATGTTTTAGGGGTGACGGCTGTGCTGCTGGGGGGAGAAATTTTAGAAACCCGGGCTCTGTCAGTCGCTATCGCGGAATCGATTGCCTCGGAAGATTCAGTCGTGGGGCGTATTTATCACACCGTGCTAAATCGTTGCCGCCAACAGCGAGAGCTTATTCTCAAAAAATTTCCTAAATTAAATCGTTTTTTGACTGGTTATGATTTGCGTCATGTCTTTAACGAAGATATGAGTCAATTTGATTTGACGCGTATTTTAACCGGTTCAGAAGGTTCATTAGCTTTTATTACTGAAGCTAAACTGAATATTACCCCCATCCCCAAAGCGCGCCGTTTGGTTAATGTGAAATATGATTCCTTTGATTCTGCGCTGCGTAATGCGCCGTTCATGGTGACAGCTCAAGCATTATCGGTAGAAACGGTTGATTCTAAAGTGCTGAATCTTGCTCGTGAAGATATTGTTTGGCATTCGGTGAATGAACTGATCCTTGATGTGCCTAATAAACAGTTGCTTGGATTGAATATTGTCGAATTTAGTGGTGACGATGAGCAACAAGTTGACGCGCAGATGAACGCGTTATGCCAACAGTTAGATGGGTTGATGGCAGACAATCAAGCGGGGATTATTGGTTATCAGACTTGCCGTGATTTGGCTGATATCAATCGTATTTATGGAATGCGCAAAAAAGCGGTTGGCTTATTGGGCAATGCAAAAGGGGCGGCGAAACCTATTCCTTTTGTTGAAGATACCTGTGTTCCGCCAGAACATTTAGCTGATTATATTGCCGAATTTCGCGCATTATTAGATGGTTATCAATTAGATTACGGAATGTTTGGTCATGTTGATGCCGGGGTATTACATGTGCGTCCGGCATTGGATATGTGCGATCCCCAGCAAGAAATATTGATGAAACAAATTTCTGATCAAATTGTTAAGTTAACTGCCAAATATGGTGGATTACTGTGGGGCGAGCACGGTAAGGGTTTCCGCGCTGAATATAGTCCTGAATTCTTTGGTGAAATTTTATATGGTGAATTACGCCAAATTAAAGCTGCATTTGATCCGCTTAATCGATTAAACCCAGGCAAAATATGTCCACCTGCGGGGGTAGATGCGCCAATGATGCGAGTGGATGCAACTAAACGCGGAACTTACGATAGAACTATTCCGATATCTGTACGGCAGTCATTCCGTGGCGCAATGGACTGTAACGGTAACGGGCTATGTTTTAACTACGATGCGAAAAGCCCGATGTGCCCCTCAATGAAAATCTCACAGCAGCGTATACATTCGCCTAAAGGGCGAGCAACCTTGGTCAGAGAATGGTTACGTTTATTGACTGAACAAGGGGTGACACCACAATTGCTAGAAAATGGCTTTAATATATCGCGTCCATCACTAAAAGGGTTGTTGGATAAAACCCGTAATAGTTGGCGTGCTCGTCACGGAGAATATGATTTTTCTCATGAAGTAAAACAGGCAATGTCAGGGTGTTTAGCCTGCAAAGCGTGTTCAACTCAGTGCCCGATTAAAATAGATGTACCTTCATTTAGGGCTAAATTTTTGGCGCTCTATCATGGGCGATATTTACGTCCTGCTCGTGATCATATTGTGGCAAATGTTGAGGTAACCGCGCCATTAATGGCGAAAGCGCCCGCAGTATTTAATTTCTTTTTAAAACAGCCATGGGTTCAAAAAATCAGTGAGCGCACGATTGGTATGGTTGATTTACCGCTGTTTTCTCAACCTTCACTAAAACAGCAGTTATCTGGGCACACGGCTTCACGGGTAACATTAGAACAATTAGAGCAAATGAACGAGCAGCAACGCCAATCTTATGTGCTGGTGGTGCAAGACCCATTTACCAGCTACTACGATGCTAAAGTGGTGGCAGATTTTGTCCGTTTAATTGAAAAATTGGGTTACCAGCCGGTATTATTACCATTCTCACCAAATGGTAAGGCTCAGCATATTAAAGGTTTTTTAGCTAAATTTGCTAAAACCGCACATAAAACGGCTGATTTTCTTAATCGTGTTGCGCGTTTACAATTACCGATGGTCGGTGTCGATCCAGCATTAGTACTTTGTTATCGTGATGAATATCGTGAAATATTAGGGAGTCAACAGTGTCAATTTACGGTGTTATTAGCCCACGAATGGCTAGATAGTTTACCTGCGCCACAGATTGATTCTAGCCATCAAACATCGAACAATAATCAATCGCCATGGTACTTATTTGGTCATTGTACCGAAACAACCGTATTGCCGAATAGCAGTAAACAGTGGGAAAATATTTTCCGCCGATATGGACAATCATTAGCCAATATTAGTGTAGGATGTTGTGGCATGGCAGGAACTTACGGTCATGAAACGGCTAATTTAGCATATTCAAAAGGGATATACGCACTATCTTGGCAGCCAGCAATAGAGAAATTACCGCCCGCACGTTGTTTAAGTACCGGCTATTCTTGTCGCAGCCAAGTGAAACGCATAGAGGGAATTGAAATGAAACATCCGCTACAAGCACTGTTAGAGGTGCTCGCATGATCTGGCGTCGTGAGTTTACTTTAGAACAACTTAATACTATGGCATCAAGCTGCATGCTGGGAACTTTAGGGATCACTATTACCGCCTGTGGAGATGATTTTATTGAAGCCAGAATGCCCGTGGATCAACGTACCAAACAGCCGTTTGGTTTATTGCATGGCGGAGCATCGGTGGTTTTAGCTGAGTCATTAGGTTCTATGGGCGGTTATTTATGCACTGAAGGGGAGCAAAAAGTGGTTGGGTTAGAAATTAACGCAAATCATTTATGTTCTGTCCGTTCGGGCTGTGTTACCGGTGTCGCCAAACCAATCCATTTGGGACGGCGTCAGCAAGTTTGGTCGATTGAGATTTTTGATGATAAACAACGGTTATGTTGTATTTCACGCTTAACTACCGCAGTATTATCTGATTAATCCAGATTTTTGTGCTGTTATCATATTTAACTCCCTGTTTTGTGAGTATCTAAGTGCAGTTCACGGACAGGGAACCGGAACAAAGCAATATTTACACTATATTTTCATTTTCACTATATCTTCAACATCATCCCCTCACTGTATGTTTAATATCTCCTTTAATACCCACATTTATTTTGTGTTTATCTTTTTTTATCGATGATTTCATTAAGTGGTATAATAAATACCAGTTTATTAATTAATGCTTTTTTTAAATTTAGTTCAGCGAGAATAAAGAAAAAAACATAAAAAATAAATCCTTTTAATTCATTTAGATATACAATATCCATCCAAATGAAATAGATACTTTTATCGCTAATTGTTTAAAAAATGGTCTTAAATAGGTATATCCTCTCAAAACAAATGGTTGAAGTGATAACGGTTATCGCTACCATGGAGTTATTGGGTATAATAATAGGCAACTGGCTGAAAAACCATAGGATTAGTGAGGTCAAAAATGACTCAGAGCTTACAAAATAGTGGGGATAAGCACGCAGAGCAGGGCGTAGAAACATTCTCACTTGATGAAACTAACTGGCAAGGCGTAAGCCTGACCGAAAGCGCCGCTGCACAAATCCGTAAACTGATGCAGCAAAACCCGAAGAGCAAAGGGCTCTCACTAGGGGTTAAACAGTCAGGCTGCGCCGGGTTTGGTTATGTATTTGAAATGATTGATAACCCAACAGATCAATATTTAGTGTTTGAGCAACAAGGCGCATTTTTATTTGTGTCTAAAAAAGCCATGCCGTTTATTGATGGTACTGTGGTTGATTATGTTCGTGAAGGACTTAATCAAATGTTTAAATTTAATAACCCTAAAGCTCAACATGCCTGCGGGTGTGGTGAAAGCTTTGGCGTATAAGTGAAGTCAGATTATGTCTCAGAGCAATGTAGAAATTGGCGATGAAGTTCAAAGCTGGCTGAGCGACAGTCGCTATAAAGAAGGCTTTTTTACTGAACTAGCCACAGATGAAATGGCTAAAGGTCTAAATGAAGACGTTATTCGTGCCATTTCAGCTAAACGAAATGAACCGGATTGGATGCTGCAATTCCGTCTGGATGCTTATAATCATTGGAAAGATATGGAAGAGCCTCACTGGTTGAAGGCTAACTATCCATCGCTTGATTATCAAGATTACAGTTATTATTCCGCACCGTCTTGTGGTTCATGCGACGATAATTGCAGTTCACAAGAGGGGGCGACTCAAAGTACGGGCGCAGAGGCGAACACCAATTATCTGACCGCAGAAGTTGAAGATGCCTTTAATCAGCTCGGTGTTCCGGTGCGTGAAGGTAAAGCTGTTGCTGTGGATGCTATTTTTGATTCAGTATCAGTTTCAACAACTTATCGTGAAGAGTTAGCGGAACATGGTGTGATCTTCTGTTCTTTTGGTGAAGCAATTCATCAATATCCTGAATTAGTAAAACAATATTTAGGATCGGTAGTTTCCAGTCACGATAACTTTTTTGCGGCATTAAATGCAGCAGTCGCCTCAGACGGTACCTTTGTTTATATTCCTAAAGGTGTTCGTTGCCCGATGGAATTATCAACTTATTTTCGTATTAATGCGGCTAAAACCGGACAATTTGAACGAACTATTTTGATCGCAGATGAAGGCAGTTATGTCAGCTATATCGAAGGATGCTCTGCACCTGTTCGCGATAGTTATCAGCTGCATGCGGCAGTAGTTGAAGTGATCATTCATAAAGATGCTGAAGTTAAATATTCTACCGTACAGAATTGGTTCTCGGGTGGTGATAGTGATACTGGCGGGATCCTTAACTTCGTGACTAAACGAGCATTGTGTGAAGGTGAAAATGCTAAAATGTCGTGGACTCAGTCTGAAACTGGCTCGGCGATTACGTGGAAATACCCCAGTGTTATTCTCAAAGGGGATAATTCGGTTGGCGAATTCTTTTCTGTAGCATTGACCAATGGCAACCAGCAAGCAGATACCGGCACTAAGATGATCCATATCGGGAAAAATACCAAGTCAACGATTATCTCGAAGGGAATTTCTGCGGGTAAAAGCCAGAATAGCTATCGTGGATTAGTTAAGATTCTCCCAAGTGCAGAGAATGCACGTAATTTCACTCAGTGCGATTCCATGTTGATTGGTACCGAATGTGGTGCACATACGTTTCCGTATGTTGAAGTTAAAAATAACAGTGCCCAGCTAGAGCACGAAGCGACGACTTCGCGTATTGGTGAAGATCAGTTGTTCTATTGCTTACAGCGCGGTATCAGCGAAGATGATGCTATCTCAATGATCGTCAATGGCTTCTGTAAAGATGTTTTCTCTGAGTTGCCATTAGAATTTGCAGTGGAAGCACAAAAATTATTGGCAATCAGTCTTGAGCATAGCGTTGGCTGATTGAAATTTATTTTCTTAAGAGCGTTATATCGTTCGAAGGCATGTTGATATGTTAAGCGTTAAAAATTTGCATGTGAGTGTTGAAGGTAATGAGATCCTCAAGGGATTGTCGTTAGAAGTAAAACCCGGTGAAATTCATGCCATTATGGGTCCTAATGGATCAGGTAAAAGTACTTTATCTGCGACATTAGCTGGTCGTGAAGAGTATCAGGTCGACAGCGGTGAAGTTCAGTTTAACGGTAAAAACTTACTGGAATTAGACCCTGAAGCTCGCGCTGGCGAAGGGATTTTTCTGGCGTTTCAATACCCAGTTGAAATTCCTGGTGTAAGTAATCAATTCTTTTTACAAACGGCAGTAAATGCGGTTCGTGAATATCGTCAACAAGAGCCATTAGATCGTTTTGATTTTCAAGATTTTATTGAGGATAAAATTGAGTTATTAAAAATGCCTCAAGATTTGCTGACGCGCTCAGTGAATGTTGGTTTCTCCGGCGGTGAGAAAAAACGTAATGATATCTTACAGATGTCAGCGTTAGAGCCACAATTATGTATTCTCGATGAGACTGATTCTGGGCTGGATATTGATGCTCTGAAAATTGTCTCCAATGGTGTTAATGCGCTACGTGATTCTAACCGGTCATTTATTATCGTTACCCATTACCAGCGTATTCTCGATTATGTCAAACCAGACTTTGTACATGTGCTGTATCAAGGCAAAATTATCAAATCTGGAGATTTCAGTTTAGCTAAGAAACTGGAGGAGCAAGGATATGGCTGGCTTATTGACCAACAGTGAAAAAGCAGAGAAACGCCAGCAGCTTGATGAATTAAATCAACAGGCGTTACAGAGTTTTGCTCAGGTATTTAAATTGCGCCATCGCGAGTTATCTCAGCACGCAGCTGGGCATTGGGATAAAGTGCAAGCAATAGGCTTCCCTGCATACCGTGATGAAGATTGGCATTATACACCGCTGGCATCCGTGCTAAAAGCTCAATACCAGTTAAGTTGCCAGCCTGTCGATGAGGCACAGTGTGAAGCCTTAGCCTTGCCGATTGACGCGTATCGGATTGTTTTGGTTGATGGACATTTTATTCCAGCGTTGAGCTCAACCGATTTTGGCGAATTCCAAGTGTCTTTATTAGATAATAAAGATGAGTTACCTGAGGCAATCAAAGGTGAGGTTTTTTTACATCTCACCGAAAGTCTCGCTGAACAGCCGTTATTGATTAATTTGCCGGCGAATAAAATAGCTGCAAAACCATTTTATGTGCTTAATATTTCTCACGGTTCAGAAGATATGTCTAGCGTGACGACGAGTCACTACCGTTATCATTTTAAATTAGGTGCCAATAGCGCGGCAGAAGTGATTGAACATTTTGCCAGTGTGAATGAAGACAGTGTTCACTTGACCGGCGGACGTTTGAGCGCAGAAGTTGGCGATAATGCCCGTTTTCAGCATTTAAAATTAAATTTTGAAAATGCACTCGGTCAGCATTTTGCGCATAATGATATCTTGGTGGGTCGCGATAGCCAAGTACACAGCAGCGCCTTTTTACTCAGTGGATTATTGTCTCGCCACCATACGAGCGTGCGGTTAGAGGGTGAGAATGCCGACCTGAGTTTAAATAGTTTACTGTTGCCAAGAAATAATCAAATTGCAGATACTCGGACATATCTTGAGCATAATAAAGGCTATTGCCAAAGCCGACAATTGCATAAAGTAATTGCGATGGACAAGAGTAAAGCGGTGTTTAATGGCATGATTAAAGTAGCACCTGCGGCATTAAAAACCGACGGCCAAATGACTAATAATAATTTATTATTAGGTGCGAAATCTGAAGTAGATACTAAACCGCAACTCGAGATTTATGCTGACGATGTAAAATGTGGGCATGGTGCGACAATTGGGCGTATCGATAATGAACAACTATTTTATCTGCGCTCGCGGGGTATCAGTGAAAAAGCAGCGAAGCATATGATTATTATTGCTTTTGCTGCGGAATTGACTGAACAGATAGAAAATGAGGTAATTAAAGAGACCTTAATGACTCAGATCCGTAAGCGCTTGGCGGAGGTTTAAGTATGTCATTGCCGGTTAAACAGACTTTAGCTGAACATATGGCTCAAATAAGACAGGATTTTCCGGTCTTAGCACAAGAAATTAATGGGCATCCATTAGTTTATCTTGATAGCGCTGCCAGTGCTCAAAAACCACGCCAAGTGGTGGAGCAAGAAAGCCAATTCACACTTCATCATTATGCTGCGGTACACCGAGGGATCCATACATTAAGCGCCGAAGCGACGGCACGTATGGAACGCGTTCGTCAGCAGGCTGCGGATTTTATTCATGCGGCTTCAGCAGAAGAGATTGTGTTTGTAAAAGGAACGACAGAAGCGATTAATTTAATTGCTAATAGTTTCGGGCGAAAATTTATTCAGCCGGGCGATAATATCGTGATCACGGGTATGGAGCACCACGCTAATATCGTGCCATGGTTTATGTTAGCCGAAACACTGAACTTTGAAATTAGAGTGATCCCAGTTAATACCGAGGGTGAGCTAGTACTAACCGATTTAGCTACGCTAATCGATAGTCGTACCCGTTTATTAAGTTTTACACATATCTCTAATGTATTGGGAACCTTAAATCCCGTACAGTCGCTTATTCAGCAAGCGCGTCAAATTTCCCAGCAATGTGGTGGTAATTTAGCGGTATTGGTGGATGGTGCTCAAGGGATCACTCATCAAATTGTTGATGTGCAGACGCTCGATTGTGATTTTTATGTTTTTTCAGGGCATAAATTATATGGTCCGACTGGTATTGGCATCTTGTACGGCAAAAAAGCGCTGTTAGAGCAACTTCCCCCTTGGGAAGGCGGTGGAGCGATGATAGCTGAAGTTAGTTTAACCCACGGAATTACTTATGCCGGTGTCCCTTGGCGGTTTGAGGCCGGTACACCAAATATTAGTGGCATCATTGGCTTAGGTGCAGCATTTGATTATTTAAATCAACTTGGTTTGGACAATATTTTTGCTTATGAAGCAGAAATTATGGCCTATGCAAGCCAACGACTGGCAGAAGTCGACGGCTTACAACTTTACGGCCCCTCAACACGAGAGGGCGTAATTGCTTTTAATTTAGGTCATCACCATGCCTACGATGTTGGCTCTTTCCTCGATCAATACGGGATTGCTATTCGTACCGGGCATCACTGTGCTTTACCATTGATGGAGCACTATGCAGTACCGGCGATGTGTCGTGCATCAGTTGCACTTTATACAACCAAGGAAGAGATTGATTCGCTGGTGAACGGATTACAGCGGATTAAAAAATTGTTAGGATAACAATTATTATTAAATTGATTAAAGGATGTTGTGATGGCCGCTTTACCAGATGAAAACAAACTGTTACGGAACTTCTCACGTTGTCATAACTGGGAAGAGCGCTATCTGTATATGATTGAGCTGGGTGGCGCATTAGCACCATTGACGGAGCAGCAACGTAGCCAAGATAATCTGATTGCAGGGTGTCAAAGCCAAGTTTGGATTGCTATGGAGCCGCAAGCAGATGGACAGATCCTATTTGCAGGTGACAGCGATGCTTCGATTGTTAAAGGCTTAGTCGCTTTAGTGATTATTTTGTTTCAAGGCAAAACTGCTGAGCAGATCCTTGCGACTGATGTAAAATCGTTTTTTCATCAACTATCATTGGAACAACATCTTACTCCTTCACGGACGCAAGGGTTGAACGCAATGATCAGAACGATATTACAGCGAGCTGAGTTATTACGCCGCTAATCAAGAACTCATAATTAATCATATAATCACTAATTAGCTAATCTATGAACTAACGCTGGCTGAGGCTGGCGTTAGTTTTTTATTCTACTAAATTTTTTAGCCAAGCTAGATTTTTTAGATCTATACATATTCTGGATTGCTGTTGCGACCAAGTAATAATTGCCATGAGTCTATTGCCTCTCATTCATAGTTGAGTATAGTTTAGGTTATGGCTTATATTTGTTTTATATAGCTAAGCTTATCGAATACGTAGTACAACTTTATCTTTAGTATTTAATTCACGTCTCTTGAGCAAACACTTTATGATTTGTGCCTCGATTTATTCAGCGCATATTAGTAAAATACAGCGCGATATAGAAATACCATTAAAACAAGGTTGGATAAAGTTACACCCAAAGGCGGGTTTATTGTAAATACGCTCTAGCCATATTGATTGTATTACTGATTTTCTCTGGAGTAAGTATGAAACGAATATTAGCCCTTGCCGGATTATTAGTCTTTAGCTGTATACTGCCGACGGCGGAAGCGAAAAATTATCTATTGCCAGAAACAACCGCGCGATTAATTGGTGAGAATGAATATTATACAGTTCCTAACGATGGACGACCTTTAGAAGCAATAGCCAGCGAATATCAAATTGGTCTGTTGGCAATGCTGGAAGCAAATCCTGGCACCGATCCCTATTTACCGCAGGCAGGCAAACAATTAATTATTCCTAGCCAAATGTTGCTACCGCCTACGGAAAAAGAAGGCATAGTGATTAACCTGGCTGAATTGCGTCTGTATTATTATCCTGCGGGCAGTAACGAAGTGATTGTTTATCCTATCGGGATAGGGCAGTTAGGGCGAGATACGCCAGAAATGGTTACTTCAGTAAGCCAGTTAATTAAAGATCCGACTTGGACACCGACAGAAAATATTCGCAAAAATTATGCGGCTCAAGGTATTACTTTACCGGCGGTTGTGCCTGCAGGACCTGAAAATCCGATGGGATTATATGCACTGCGGTTAGCTTACGGGCATGGTGAATATTTAATTCACGGGACTAACGCTGATTTTGGTATTGGCCTGCGTGTGAGTTCGGGCTGTATTCGTTTACGACCTAACGATATTGAAGCATTATTTAATACCGTACCTAAAGGCACTCGGGTTCAAGTCATCGATCAGCCAATAAAATTCTCCAAAGAGCCGGATGGCAGCTATTTTATTGAGGTACATCAGCCGTTATCAAAAACAGATTCTGATGACCCACAGACGATGCCGATTGATTATTCCGATGAGTTTAAAGCCTTTCTGGAAGATGAACAAATAGACCAACAATTAGTTCAACAAGCAGTAGAAAGACGTTCGGGATTACCGGTGAAAGTAAATAAAGTTGCTGAGATGAATAGAAAGACTAATTATCGCTCTGAATGGGTAGATTAATCTGCTTAGCCAATCGATATTACTGAGAACATCAAGGTAAAAAAATGAGGATCCCGCAATAGGATCCTCATACCGACAATATTTAGCCCATAAAATGATGAGCCTTAAATAGGCGATTTATTTTTTGTAAGTACGAACTTGGTTGTCTAGACGTTGGTTAGCACGTGTAGCTTCTTGTTGTGCTGCTTGTACGTCAGTACGCAGAGATTGAACATCGTTACTTAATTGATCAACTTTACCATTCAGTGTTTGAACATCTGAAGAGAGTTTCTGCACTTCAGTGCTGTTAGAACAACCCGCCAGTAGTGCTGAAGCTAGAACAATAGAGCCCAGTAGAAGTTTAGTACGAATCATTTTTTTACCCTCTAAATTTGGTTTATCTCAAACTATTGCCGTAAGTATTTGACCGAGTAACAAAGATAGAAATAGTAGTCCTATTTTGGTTACCCTCTCACTCGCAGAATATTTGAGTGTCAGGTAACGTATACTTACTCCTTCTTATGCTAGTACTAAATTTACATTTTGGCTAGAAATACTTTAATTTCATCAGCTAGAAATTAGTTAATGATCAAAAGATAGCAGAAAAATATCTGAGATTTATTCATTATAGAGGGTAAATTGACAGTACATAAGCCACAGGAAAATTAAGCTGGAATGGGACTAGATAAATAAACATAAAAAAACCGCAGAGCGAATTTCCCTGCGGTTCAATTGATTGAGTCTAGATTAGCACCAGGCTCAACAGACTCTATCTCAGATAGCGTCTATTACAGAACATGAACTGATGAAGTATTTGTAGTTCCACTTGGTACTAATGCACCTGAAATCAATACGATAGCATCGCCTGATTTAGCTAAACCACTTTTCAGTGCCGCTTCTTTACCGATACGATAGAAATCATCAGTAGAAGAGAAACCTTCAACCATTTGAGGAATGACGCCTTTAACTAATAATAGTTGACGAGCTGTTTCTTCATTGGTTGTTAGCGCTAAAATAGGCGCAGTTGGGAAGTATTTACGCAGTGATTTTGCTGACTTACCGCCATAGGTCGCAACAACTATCAATGGTACTTCCAGTTTTTCTGACATTTCGACAGCGCCACGGCAGACTGCTTCAGTAACACGTAGTTTCTGACCTGGCTTTTGGCAGTCAATACGTGTATGCATTACACGGTCTGTACGTTCACAGATAGTTGCCATAATAGTCACGGCTTCGATAGGATATTTCCCTTTCGCACTTTCACCCGACAACATGACCGCATCAGTACCATCTAAGATAGCATTTGCTACGTCACCCGCTTCTGCGCGAGTAGGGCGTGGGTTTTTAATCATTGAATCTAACATTTGAGTTGCTGTAATCACGATTTTACGTGCAGCAACACATTTATTGATCATCATTTTTTGTGCGAAGATAACTTCTTCAACAGGGATTTCAACGCCTAAGTCACCACGAGCAACCATAATGCCGTCTGATGCTTCTAAGATCTCGTCAAAGTTATTCAGACCTTCTTGGTTTTCGATTTTAGAAATAATCTGGATATGCTCGCCACCATGCTGTTTTAAATGCGCACGGATTTCTTCGACATCAGAACGTTTACGAATAAATGAAGCGGCAACGAAATCAACGCCTTGCTCACAACCGAAAACTAAATCTTCTTTATCTTTTTCAGCTAAAGCAGGCAAGCCGATAGAAACGCCCGGTAAGTTAACGCCTTTTTTCTCGCCTAAATCACCGCTGTTCAAAACTTCACAAACAACTTCTGTCGCAGTGACATTTTTAACACGCATACCAATTAGACCATCGTCAACCAGTACAGTATCGCCAGCTTTTAGGTCGCGTGGTAAACCTTCATAAGTTACCGCCACGCGATCTTTATTACCGATAACAGAGGTATCGATAGTGAAGGTGAAATCTTGACCAGCAACCAGAGAAACGTCATTGCCGCCTTCCAGTTTCATGGTACGGATTTCAGGGCCTTTAGTATCGAGTAGGATAGCGGCTTGTTTACCTGTTTTAGCGCAGACAGCACGTAAGTTTTTGATACGTTGACCATGTTCTTCATAGTCACCGTGAGAAAAGTTGAGACGCATGACATTCATGCCGGCATCAAGAAGTTGATTCAGTTTTTCTTCTGATTCGGTTTTTGGACCGATGGTACAAACAATTTTAGTTTTTTTCATGGCAGTCTATCTAAGGTTAAAAGGAAAATTGTATACTGCACACCTTGTGTTAGTAGCAATGTAAAATCTTGGTTTGTTGCGCAACAGTCACTACTCACGGGGTGGCGGCAGCCGGTATTTTAACGGGTTAATTTAGTGATGTAGATCACATAGTTAAATTATTAATCTTAGTTATTCACGTGCAATACTATCACTAACTTACTGATTATTCTTTGATGAAACCTTTCAGCTACTGGAATAACATTATAGACATTAATTTATGTGAGTTAAATCAAAATTTAAAAAATCAGTTTAAAAAATATCTATTATCAAAAAAACAGCCAATAAGTAAGAGCTTAGGTAACAGATTGTTAAATGTCGTTGCGCAAATCAACATAATCCAAGGGACATAATCACTCTAGCTGATACAGCAAAAGTGTTATTTCAAATATTATAGGAGATCTAAGATTATTATGCTAATGATTGAATTGATGAATGGGCATATAGAGAATTATTTGTGATTAAGCTTGGAATTTTGGATTAGTAAAACAGGATTTTAGTAAAGCTAAGCAAAATAAATAGTGTTAAGTAAATAATATAATTGATAAATAAGTAGAAATATACCAAGGGAAGGGGATAAGAAAAGTATTGAACAGTAAAATGGTGCGTCCGAGTAGACTCGAACTACCGACCCCCACCATGTCAAGGTGGTGCTCTAACCAACTGAGCTACGGACGCATCGTTAAATCTTTATATTATTACTACTCAACTAACAGTAAATGGTGCGTCCGAGTAGACTCGAACTACCGACCCCCACCATGTCAAGGTGGTGCTCTAACCAACTGAGCTACGGACGCATCGTTGAATTGTCTGGGTGACAACGGGAACGAATATTAACGTTCTGTTGTCATTCTGGCAAGAGGAAAAATGCACTTTATTGTTTGATTGCTCGTATTTGCAGCTATCTGGTTGAAAAACCACAATCGTGGTTGAAAAATTATGCACGATTGTGGTCCATTTAAGTAAACAGCTTAGCGCATAGAGCGTTGCAATACCAAAGCATCTGGTTGACGATGGATCCACCAAATTCGCCATGCCATCATAATAGCGGCGGCGCTCAAACCAATAATAAATCCAATCCAGAATCCTTCAGGGCCCATATGCGGCACGATAATATCGGTTAAACCTAATATATATCCACTCGGTAATCCTAAAATCCAATAGGCAATAAAGGTAATAAAGAAAATTGAACGTGTATCTTTATAGCCACGCAGGATACCAGCCCCAATAACTTGCACTGAATCCGACAGTTGATAGATAGCGGCAAATAGCATCAGGTGCGAGGCCAAAATAACCACTTCTGGATTTTTGTTATACATAAGAGCAATAGGTTCACGTAAGGTCACAGTAACTAATGCAGTCATACAGGCTAGAATTAATCCGACCACGAGACTGGTATATGACGATACTTTTGCCGCCGCGGTTGAATCCTGACCTAAGCTATACCCAATACGGATGGTTGCCGCTATCCCTAATGAAATCGGGAACATAAACATCAACGAACTGAAATTCAGTGCCACTTGGTGCCCTGCGACGGCCACTACACCAAGTGGTGCAACTAACAGTGCGACTATAGCAAACAGCGTAACTTCAAAAAATAGAGCTAAACCGATAGGCAGCCCTAAAACAAAGATACGTTTGAGCATGACTGGATCGGGAGCCGCAAATTTTTTGCTGGCACGAATATCACGTTGTGAAGGAGCTTTTTTAGTATACCAGCGCATAAAGAAAAACATTGCCCAGAATACGGAGGCAGTCGCCACACCACAGCCTACGCCACCAAGTGCTGGTGCGCCAAAGTGACCATAGATAAAAATATAGTTAATCGGGATATTTATTAGTAATCCTAAAAATCCGATCACCATGCCAGGTTTAGTTTTAGATAATCCCTCGCATTGGCTACGATATACTTGATAAAATAAGTATCCCGGTGCTCCCCACATAATAGCGTGCAAAAAACGTACTGCTTTATCGGCTAATTCCGGGTCAATATGTGGCATATTGCCGATGATCCATTTGCTGTTATATAAAACCAAGATCACCATGATGGATAACAGAAATGCCATCCATAAACCTTGTTGGATAGCATTTCCAACTAGATTTCGTCTCCCAGAGCCATTCATTTGAGCGACCACTGGCGTTAATGCCATCAATAAACCGTGGCCAAATAGTATGGTCGGTAGCCAGATAGATGTTCCAACAGCCACTGCTGACATATCTGTTTCACTGACGCTTCCTGCCATGACAGTATCAACGACACCCATCGCAGTTTGCGAGAATTGAGCGAGGATAATAGGGATCCCTAGAGCGAGCAAACTACGCGCTTCGGTAAAGTATTTCTGCACGTATACACCTTTTGTTGAATAATTTATAATGATGAAATAACGATGATTTATGATAAATCAAACGGTTAATCTGATGCTGCATTCTATATACTTTGTTAATTTAAGCCAACAAAGATAATTATGATTTATCGTTCATTTAAACGCTAGATCTATACTATTTGTGAGGTAAACTATGTTGAGAAAGATATAATATGGAGAAGCGTGATGTTTACTGGTATTGTGCAGGGTAAAGCCCTGATTATTGATATTATTGAAAAACCAAATTTTCGTACACATGTAGTCAAATTCCCCCCTGAATTGCTTCCCGGGTTAGAAACCGGAGCCTCTGTTGCTCATAACGGCTGTTGTCTCACTGTGAGTAAAATTGATGGCGATAATATCAGCTTTGATTTAATTAAAGAAACATTGAGATTAACTAATTTAGACCAATTGGAAGTAGGCTCATTGGTTAATATTGAACGTGCAGCTAAATACGGCGATGAAATTGGTGGTCATGTAGTTTCTGGACATATTGTCACTACGGCTGAGATAGTAAAAATCTTCACCTCTGAAAATAATCATCAAATTTGGTTTTCTGTTCATGACAAAACCGTGATGAAGTATATCTTACATAAAGGTTTTATTTCTATTGATGGTATTAGTTTGACCGTTGGTGAAGTGGTTAATAATCGTTTTTGTGTGCATTTGATCCCAGAAACTTTAGAAAGAACCACTTTAGGTGCCAAACGTCTGGGTGATACGGTGAATATCGAAATTGATCCACAGACACAAGCTATCGTAGATACAGTTGAACGTGTGTTGGCGCAGCAGCAGTACAATGTTGTTGGATAGTTGATAAATTGAAAATTATTAAATGGCTAAGGAGTGTTAATAATTATTAAACTTTTTTACCATAATATTTTAAAAAAATAACTCTCCGGCATGAGCTAGAGAGTTATTTTTTATTAAATAATTGAGGCAATGTTTTATTCTCTCGGGATGAGTTAACGCGGAACTCGGATCCCACCTGAAACACCTTCAGGGCTCCACAATATTTGCCACAATTGAATATCTCGAGCTCGGAAGGCTCCGGCACAAGCATTCAAATAATAACTGAACATGCGTTTAAAACGGGGAGTATAATTTTGTTCTATTTCTTCCCATGCGCTCAGAAAACGCTCATACCACGCCATCAATGTGCGGTCATAATCTGCACCAAAATTATGCCAATCTTCCATAATAAATTTACCTTCACTGGCATGGGCAATATTTTCAATTGAGGGCAGACAACCGTTGGGGAATATATATTTGCCAGTCCAAGCATCGACATTGACTTTATGTTCATTGGAGCCAATAGAATGCAATAAGAATAGACCATCATTTTTGATATTACGACGCACGACATCGAAATAAGTGGCATAGTTTTTCGGGCCGACGTGTTCAAACATCCCTACTGAAACCACTCGATCAAACTTATCATTGAGGTCACGATAATCTTGCAGCAGGATAGTAACATCTAAGTCGTGGCAGCGTTGTTGTGCTAACTTTTGCTGTTCTTTTGAAATAGTGACGCCCGTGACGGAAACATGATAATGGCGTGCTGCATAGGCTGATAGTCCGCCCCAACCGCAGCCAATATCCAATAATCTCATTCCCGGCTTTAAGGCTAATTTGCGGCAAATTAAGTCGAGTTTATTTTCTTGTGCTTGGGCTAAATTATCTGCGTTATTCCAGTATCCACATGAATACTGCATATTAGGGTCTAGCATACGAGAAAATAAATCGTTGCCTAGATCATAATGCTCTTCACCGACCATCCAAGAACGTTTTTTAGTTTGTAAATTGCGTAACCGGGCCATGGCTACTTTCATTATATCGGTTAAGTTGTTGGGCAGTTTCTTATCTAATTTAGCGCGTAATACGCGATCGAAAAACATATCTAGCCGCTCACAATCCCACCAGCCATCCATATAACTTTCGCCCAAGCCTAATGAACCTTGCTGCAATACACGCTTGAAGAATTCATTATTATGCACCTGTATATCATAAGGGCGGGTACCGTTAATTTCGATACCGGCTTGATTTAATAATTCACTGGCAATTCGTTGCCAAGAATCGATGCTTGTTTTTGGATCTTCTACATCAGTGCTCATATGCTCTCCAACATAACACGAAGGATTTCGAGATGATTAAATATTTCAAGGGAGTCGATAAGCCTAAATTATTGATATTTTATAAGTTATTACGACAACCTTTTACTATCTATGTAGAGGTAAAAATTAAACTGAGATACTTCCAGACCAATATTTAGACAATTATTACCTAATCAGACGGGATAATGGAACCGATTAAGATTAGACGTTATTATTTAGATGTTATTATTCACCTATTATTATGATCACTCAAAAATCACTTCGTAAAAAATAAGAAGTGACATAAGTATATGAGCCAAAGGTTAATTTCTCAATGACTAAAAAAGCCACTCTTATGAGTGGCTTTTTATTTAAGAATAATCCTAAATTTTATTCGATTATTGCTCGACGGCAGTAATCGTATTTTTAGATACAGCTTTTTTATATTGGATAATATATCCAATAATCATTGGAATAATAGTTCCAGCCATTACTGCGGTTGTTGCGATAAGTGGATTTTCAGCTAAAGCAGAAACCAATAAGCTAGCAAAGAAGCACAGACCTAACTGCAGCGAGTTTTGTAATGCAGCCGCTTTACCGCTGGCATTTGGGAATGCCCCCAACGCGTTCCCCACAGCAATAGGATAAGATGCACCATTCACTGCCGCCATAAAACAGAATGGAATTAAAATTACAAATAAGCTCGGTGAGCTATATACCGATATTATAAATAATATCGCCATACTTATTGCATAACCAATGAGCAGCAGGGGAAATAAAGTTTCACTTTTTATTTTGGCTAATAAGAAACGGCAACCATATCCACCAATAATAAAGGCGATAGTCTGTGGAATATAGCTAAGGCCGATATCCGCAGGGTTATAACCCATATCGCGTAAAATAAAGGGAGAACCGGTGAGCCAAGCAAAAAAACCGGCACTGCAAGAGGCATAAATTAATACATTTCCGCCAAAGGTTTTGGATTTAAATATTTGCCAAAATGACACTTTTTGCTTTGGCTCTGTGGCTTGTGTTTCTTGGTTATAGGCTTGTGGACGAATATTTTTTAATAATAGTGTCGGTATTAATAACAGCAGAGTAACGAACATTAAGATTAAAAATATATATTCCCATTCACCGTGGACTAATACCCAAGCACCTAATAATGGCGCTAATGCCGGAGATAAAGCGACGAGAGGCATAATGGTGGCAAATACTTTTTGCGTCTGAGTTGAATCATAGCGGTCAATCACTAAGGCCTGCCATAAGACGGCTGCCGAGCAAACGCCGACGGCTTGTAAGAAACGTAATACTAATAATTGCGTAGCATCCGTTACCCAGATCATACCGAGGCAACTTAAGGTGAATAGCGATAACCCGATGATTAAAACTGGCTTGCGGCCTAATTTATCAGACAGCGGACCCCACAGTAGTTGAGCAAATGCAAAACCGGCTAAAAAAATACTTAGTGACGCACTAATTGCGCCCTCTGAGGTATTTAATGAGATCTGCATCGCACCAAAGGCGGGCAAATACATATCAATAGCTAGATAGCCAAGCATGCTTAGTCCAGCGAGATAAAATAGAAATCCGGAAGAATTTTTTACAGCGTTCTGTGTCATTTTATTAATCTTTTAGATGAAAAATTGAGTGATATCCACGAGCTATCAAGAGGCTGATGCAGAATTTATTTTACTGACAGCTCAACCTTATTATGACTCACTATTAGCAATCGACTAATAATAATCTTTATTAGTTAGTCTTTATTATTGCTTAAATTTGGATACCCAGCAGGTGTTGAATCGAGATTTATTACGACTCAAATTATTTGGAATATAAATTTAATCGATGCTTCATTGTATCGTCTGTCATTTTTCAAAGTAAAACGGTAATATTTGCATAATGCTGTTAAATTTTTTGAAGGGAAGGTTATGTGGTCAGCGTATTCATTGGAAGTTATAGATGCTGTTGCTAGAACCGGTAGTTTTAGTGCAGCAGCCGTTGAGCTACATCGAGTTCCTTCTGCGATTAGCTATACAGTTAAACAATTGGAAGAATGGCTGGCAATACCATTGTTTGAACGGCGTCATCGTGATGTTGAACTTACTGAAGCTGGGCGGGTATTTATTAAAGAAGCGCGCGCTGTTATCAAAAAAATGGATGATACTCGTCACCATTGTCAACAAATTGCCAACGGTTGGCGTGGACAGCTAAGTATTGCGGTTGATGGAATAGTTAAACCTCAGCGAACGGAACAACTTATTTTAGATTTTTATCAACATTTTCCTGATGTAGAGCTGTATATTTATCCCGAAGTTTTTAATGGCGTTTGGGATGCTTTAGCCGATGGTCGGGTAGATGTTGCTATTGGTGCAACTCGCGCTTCGCCAATTGGAGAACGCTACAGCTTCAAAGATATGGGATTTATGCCGTGGCGCTGTGTGGTTAATCATCGACATCCATTGGCAAGTGTGGCAGGTCCATTGACCGATGATCAATTACGACCGTTTCCCAGTTTATGTTTAGAGGATACTTCAAGAAATTTACCTAAAAGAGAAACGTGGGCGTTGAATAATCAGCAGCGAATGATAGTACCGAGTTGGGAAAATGGGTTAGCGTGTTTAAAAGCAGGATTATGCATGGGAGTAATCCCAGAACATCGGGCTTTACCGTTATGTGAACAAGGGATTTTAGTTGATTTACAACTTTGCCAGCCATTCCCTGAAAGTCCGTGTTGCTTAACGTGGGTCGAAAACCATGCGTCTCCGGCATTAAGTTGGCTGCTCAATTATTTGGGCGACAGCGAAACACTTAATGCCGAATGGTTGCGATAAACGTTATCGGCGGTAATCGATAAAAGGACCGTCCGCTACTGAGCGGCGTTCAACTAAGCGTGGATGCACTTCAATGGTTTGTACATCTTCGCGTTTATTGATAATCCGATCTAACAGCATAGAAAAGGCCATCTGACCTAAACGTTCTTTAGGCTGATGGATTGTGGTCAGTGCTGGCGTAAAATAGCGCGCATTGCGTACATTATCATAACCGATAATTGAAATATCTTGTGGAACGCGCAAGCCCATTTCATCGGCAGCACAAATTGCACCCATCGCCATAATATCCCCACCACAGAATACAGCCGTAGGTTTGTGCTTATGACTTAGAATTTCGCTCATGGCGGAATAACCTGATTCGGGCTCAAAATTGCCTTGGACTATCCACTCATCACGTAAGGTAATTTTAGCTTCTTCCATCGCCTTTTTAAAACCATTTAAGCGCCCAATTCCCGTATTGCGTTCTAATGGACCGGGGATAATCCCTAAATCACGATGACCGCGATCAATAAGATAACGCCCTGCGAGATAACCGCCATGAAACGCATTATCAATAATGGTGTCAGTAAAATCACCTCGTGCTTCTCCCCAATCCATGACAACCATAGGGATGTTCCGATATTCTTCTAACATAGTAATCAAATGGTCAGGGTATTCTGAACACATGACTAATAAGCCATCAACACGTTTTTGCGCTAACATTTGTAAATAGGCTTTTTGTTTGCCTAAATTATTATGAGAATTACATAAAATTAGCGTGTATCCTTTGTCGTAACAGCTATTTTCAACCGATTCAATAACTTCAGCAAAATACGGTGCCTCACTTGAGGTTGCCAGTAATCCAATAGATTTGGTGTGATTAACTTTCAAGCTTCTCGCAACTGCACTAGGTGAATAGTTCAGTTCTTTAATTGCCGTCCAGACGGCAATCTTAGTATTTTCGGCGACGAAACGCGTTTTATTAATAACATGGGATACGGTTGTGGTAGAGACGCCTGCGCGTTTTGCCACATCTTTAATCGTTGCCATGATGTAAAAAGACTCCTGACCAATAAGTGGTCTTATAATATAATTTTATTAAAAGTTGTCAGTATATTGAGGCATAAGAGGTTGTCTGACAATAATTTAGCGATTTGTCATGAATTTTGTCTGATCTAGCGCAAAAACGAAAGTAATAATTGATGTTATAACATGTGATATATTGCGTGGTTTTAATTTTTTACTGTGAGATACTAATTAGTAGCTAGTCAATTTTAGTTATTTGATGGAGCTTTATAAGCATCAGCTAGCATAGTTAAATATTATAGCATCAGCATATAACGTTATTGGAATATCAATAGGAGCAAATATCATGGATACAGATCTTAAATTCGGACTCTGCACCGCATTAGGTGCATTAGTGATGATTATTGCATTTGTAGCACATATTTTTTAATTGTTCTGGCTGCTAAAAGCAACAATTGAAATCATTAGATTAAGGGCGGGATGAATGTCTCGCCCTTAATCTATCAGTAAGAGTCAAAAGCTATCTCTGCTCTTACTTTATTAATCATTAAGCCAGATTTTCTTCAACAAACTTCCAGTTAACCAATGCCCAGAAGTTGTCCATGTATTGAGGACGAGCATTACGGTAATCGATGTAATACGCGTGTTCCCAAACATCAACGGTCAGAAGAGGTTTATCTTCACCTGAGATTGGAGTGGCTGCATTTGACGTATTAACAATAGCTAGGCTGCCATCGGCTTTTTTTACTAACCAAGTCCAACCGGCACCAAAGTTTTTAACCGCAGAATCAGTAAATTGCTGTTTGAATTCAGCAAAAGAACCAAATGCTTGGTTAATAGCTTCTGCGACTTTACCTGTAGGTTCGCCACCTGCATTTGGAGCTAAGCAGTGCCAGTAAAATGTGTGATTCCAAACTTGAGCCGCGTTATTGAATACGCCACCTTCAGAAGATTTGATAATCTGCTCTAAAGATTTATCTTCAAATTCAGTGCCTTTGATCAGATTATTCAGGTTTACAACGTATGTATTGTGGTGTTTACCGTAGTGATACTCAAGAGTCTCAGCAGAGATGTGTGGTTCGAGCGCATTTTTTGCGTAAGGTAGAGCGGGTAATTCAAATGACATTGCATACTCCTTGTTAAACTATTGTATTTCATAGTTTGCTACTTTGGGTTTTGCTCGATAATTGAGCCAAAAGGGTGCTTCTATTTCTAAGGACAGCATCGTTAAGATCAACTGCCTCTATTTTACTTATCATATTAACAACATTAGATAAAAATCACAGTGTCTTATAATACAAAATATTTATATATTATTTATAAGTTCATTTTAATTCATCTTGAGATTAGTCATCAGACGGGTTAATAATAGACACCATGCAGGGATAATGATCCCTTTTTTAAACCGGTAATGTTATAGTAATGTATTATTGTAAACAAAATGCATATTCTAGGTAGTGTGTTTGATTACATGGAGTAGGCAGCCTGCATTGAAACGGCACCGCCCAAAATGTGTGTTTTACTATTATAAGTATACCGATTAGGTATACAGATACTGGATCTGATGTGGTCGGTTTGGTATCGGTATAGACAAAGACACATACAATGTTCAGGTATTGAACTTTTTAATTCAGCTGCAATTGTTTTATCTACAATTGTTTAATATTGTTTATTACAGCAATATTGGGCTGACAGACCAGCACATATTAGTTTTAAGGAAGTAAGAATGACAACTATTGAAAAAATTGAGCGCCAAATCAAAGAAAACCCAATTCTATTATATATGAAAGGCTCTCCAAAACTTCCAAACTGTGGTTTTTCCGCGCAGGCTGTACAAGCACTCTCTGCATGTGGCGAGCGTTTCGCTTATGTGGATATTTTACAGAATCCAGATATTCGTGCCGAGTTACCTAAATATGCTAACTGGCCAACATTTCCTCAATTATGGATCGATGGTGAATTAGTCGGCGGATGTGACATTATTATGGAAATGTATCAGCGCGGCGAATTGCCTAAGTTGATTAAAGAAACTGCGGATAAATATCGTTCAGCTGATGAAACAAAAGCTGAGTAATTATTAAGCTATTTCGCTAGTATAAAAAACCGCAGGAGAATGTTATGTTCTCTGCGGTTTTTTTATGGATTAATTACTCGTTGATTATTCAGTAATAGCTAACGGCCAGCCACCTAATTTTTTCCATTTATTAACTATTTCACAAAACAGTAGGGCAGTGCGATCAGTGTCATAAAGCGCACCATGAGCTTGTTTAGCATCAAAAGGTATGCCCGCAGTCAAACAGGCTTTGGCTAAAATAGTTTGACCAAATACCAAGCCACTTAATGCGGCAGTATCAAAGGTTGCGAAAGGGTGAAATGGATTACGTTTTAATCCCGCGCGTTCTGCCGCATTAATAACAAAACTATGATCGAACGTCGCATTATGAGCAACTATAATTGCCCGGTGGCAATTAGCGTTTTTCATACCCTTACGAACCATTTTAAAAATAGCATGCAGTGCGTCATATTCACTGACTGCACCGCGTAATGGATTGTTGGGGTCGATACCTGTAAAGGCCAGTGCAGCAGGTTCAAGGATAGCACCTTCGAAGGGATTAACATGAAAATGTAAGGTCTCGTCTGTTTTCAGCCAGCCATCGTGATCCATTTTTAAGGTAATTGCTGCTATTTCGAGTAATGCATCTGTTTTGGCATTAAACCCGCCCGTTTCCACATCAATGACCACAGGATAATATCCTCTGAATCTATTAACCAGAGCGTTTAAATTATTTTTATCAGACTTTTCAGACATTAGAATTTCATTTACAGTTTTTGAGGTTAATTCATATTATGCCAAAATCAGCATAATTTTGCAGGGATGAATATTGAAGAACCCTCAGAAAAATCACAGCATAGCGATTTTTCCAAGAGTTAAGCACTCTTAGCGGATGGAGTAGTTAGGATCCGAACTTAGAATGCGTGCCTATAAATCTAGGCGTAATATTAGTTGCCGAGGCCGTGACTAGCACTTTTATTTTCGATGAGCTCAATTTTATAGCCATCGGGATCTTCAACAAAAGCAATAATGGTTGAACCCCCTTTTACTGGACCTGCTTCACGGGTTACCGTACCGCCAGCTTTTTTGATATCGGCGCATGTTTGGGCGACATCATCAACACCAAGAGCGATATGACCATAAGCATTACCCATGTCATAGCTGTCAACACCCCAATTGTAGGTTAACTCAATGACAGCACCTTCGCTTTCATCACTGTAGCCTACAAACGCTAGAGAATATTTATATTCGGTATTTTCGCTAGTACGCAAAAGACGCATTCCTAATACTTTAGTATAGAAATCAATCGAACGTTGCATATCACCAACGCGTAGCATGGTATGAAGTAAGCGCATAATAACCCTCTCTTATGTTGACTATTTGAATCAAAAATCGATTTAGCACCTAATATAACGCGTATGCACATGATAATACAATTGATCTGCCTGATATTTTAAGGGTATAAGTGAAAGAGCTATAATTAATAACATGATAAATGTGATTTTATTTTAGGGGATAACAATGGCGGAGCAACTTGAGTTTTTTGAGCTTCAAAGTCCTTGCCGGGGTATTTGTCAAACTAATGAGCAAGGTTACTGTCGAGGCTGTTATCGTACCCGAGATGAGCGTTTTAATTGGATTAATTATTCAGATAGTCAGAAAAGAAATCTGTTACGTCTTTGTCGTCAGCGATTTATACGCTTTACACGTCAACAAATAGTAGAACAAAATAATGATACACAGCAACAAAGTTTATTTTAATAAATAGCATATTAATTATATTTAATTAGAGCAATAATTGACTCTATTTGTAATTTATTCAAAATAAGTATAATAAAGTGAAGTTCACAAAATCAGATAAATGCTTTTAAGACTAACTATACTACTTTGTTTTTAAATGTGTTTTATTTAATGTTATTCACTTTATGTAAATTAAACATAATATTAATGTAAAAATAAATAGATTAGAATTTAGAGTAAGGATATTCTTATTGCACTGTCTATCTGCGTGACTATTACCTATAGATAAAAAAATGGATTTGATTAAATAATATTAATTGAAATCAGATTATTGTTGTTAGGTCACAATGTATCAGTGTGATAGTTATTATAACGAGGTATTTTTATATTTTTTGTTCGTAAATATAACTATAAATGTTTATATGTTCTGTGAAATAATTTTTTGTTGATGTAATTTTTAACGGCTGAGATATTCTATTTTAAGGAGGGAAAATTGGAATCGAAAATAGGAACTGATCTAGCTCGTTTGGTACGTGTATGGAGGGCTCTGATAGACTATCGATTAAAACCATTGAAACTGACACAGACTCATTGGGTGACATTGCATAATATTAGTCAATTACCGCCCGATCAATCTCAGATTCAGTTGGCTAAAGCGATAGGAATCGAACAACCTTCATTGGTAAGAACGCTTGATCAACTTGAGGAAAAGAAACTTATCACGCGTCATACCTGTGCGAATGATCGACGAGCTAAAAGAATAAAACTAACTGATGAATCAATACCATTCATAAAACAAGTCGATGATGTGATTAGCTCAACTCGAGATGAAATTTTGGGAGGGATCACAGAAGCAGAATTATTCACGTTATCATCACTAATATTAAAATTGGAAAAGAATATTCTTCATTTGCAAAGTAGATAGTTTTTATTTTTTTAATAATAATATGCATATTAAATCATTCATTTATTATATTTAATGTATATTAGTAGCAGCATAGAAAATTATAAACAATCATTGTGTATGCATAATGTATGATTATGGGAACTATCATACGATGATTTATTATGTATATGCTTTGATTGTTGGTAATTAATGAAGCAAAACAAGGCATTACTCTATATTGACACGAATAAAATAGTTTCTTCCAGTACCAATTTTTAATCATATAATTAAATAACCTCTAAATAAATATATACACAATAAAAATAGGATTGCTTTGGGTTCATTGATTTATGATATATTAAATAAGCATCTACAATACATAATAATAATTAATACTATAGCTATATTAAAATCATACTAAGCTCCTATAGAAAAGTATGATCAAGGTCACATCTAAAGTATCTTGATCATAAATAGTTTAAAAAATTATTAATTAATAAACTTAATATTGCATATAGAATAATTCTATTTTTATAATTAAACGCTATTCAGTATGGCGGAGGATAATTAAACCAATCAGAAATGAAGTGCAAAGAATCAAAAAAAATTAAATGTTATTCGAGTGGATCTAAAAGGATTATGGCTTGGAACAGCGAGATTTAGTTCAGTAAACTGCTAATAAGAAATAATTAAATATAAACTCACCTGCAGTGGATGCAGGTGAGTGATAGCAAGGGAGGATTAGCGAGGAGAAACAGTCACTGAACCACCGCTGTTAGCAATTAATACGCGTTGGCCAACAGTAAAGGTACTTGGATCTTCTTTTTGTACCACAACGATATTTTTACCGCTGTCTAGACGAATTTCTAACTGAACGCCTTTGGTTTTATTGACTGCACCTTCGATATTTTGACCAGCGACCCCTCCGGCTATTGCTCCCGCCGCAGTTGCCAATGTGTTCCCTGTGCCACCGCCGATGGTATTACCTAGCAGGCCACCAAGTACGGCGCCTCCGATAGCTCCTAAGATATTTTCATCACCACCGGCTTGGATATTTACCGGACGGACATTAAGAACGGTACCATAAGTGACAGTTTGTACTTGTTTGGCTTGGCCAGCAGAGTATGTATCACCTGAAAGTGTGCTGGTATTCACACAACCTGCGAGCGATGTCACAGCAACCACACCAATGAGAACTTGCTTAAGCATAAAAACTCCTATTAGACTTTACTGATTAGGTTATCGCAGCGCGTAAATAATCATATTCAGTATGGCCTTATCATGCGCTATTAAAGAAATAAGTGATTTCTAAAATATTGATTGTGATCTAAATATCGTCTAAACACTAGGGAAAATTTCTCAAAAATAGTAAATATTAATTTCTCACTCTGTTTATGAATCATACCTCAGTGTAGAGCAATGATTATTTGTTTTAATAAATAACTATTTATATGAAAATAAAGCGCTTTATAGTAGTAACCATATTTATTATTTAAAGGATAAACAAAATGTTGCAATCGGGTCGTTATATCGGCGTTATGTCAGGTACCAGTCTTGATGGTGTTGATGTGGTTATGGCTGCTATTAGCGATAATATGGTTGCTCAGCAAGCCAGCTTATCTTATCCCTTCCCAATAGCATTGAAACAGCGCATTTTAAATATTTGCCAAGGACAGCTGACGACATTGTCTGAAATAGGAAAAATTGATTATCAATTAGGTACATTGTATGCAGAAGCTATTAATACACTACTGGAATCAACGGCTTTAACTGCAGATCAGATACTAGCGGTGGGTTGTCATGGGCAAACAGTGTGGCATGAGCCTGAGGGCGACTTTCCTTTCACCTTGCAGCTGGGCGATAATAATCGGGTGGCTGCATTAACGGGGATCACCACGGTAGGGGACTTTCGTCGCCGTGATATGGCTTACGGTGGTCAAGGCGCACCATTGGTACCTGCGTTTCATTTAGCTGTGCTAGGTGAGCCACATGAAAGGCGCATTGTATTGAATATTGGCGGAATTGCTAATATTACGGCATTGCTGCCAGGTTCTGCGGTGAAAGGTTATGATACGGGACCGGGTAATATGCTGATGGATACTTGGATTTGGCGGCATCAGCAACGCCCGTATGACGAAGCTGGCCAGTGGGCTCAGCAAGGGCAAGTATCTCAATCTTTATTGATAAAGATGCTCAACGATCCTTATTTTGCACGCTCGGCACCAAAAAGTACCGGCAGGGAATATTTCAATATACAGTGGTTAGAATCACAATTAATTGATTACTCTGATTTATCACCGGTTGATGTACAGGCAACATTACTCGAACTAACCGCAATGTCGGTGGCGCAGCAAGTTCTATTATCAGGTGGTTGTGAGCGCTTAATTGTCTGTGGTGGTGGGGCTAAAAATAGTTATTTAATGCAGCGTTTGGCTATTTTATTACCGGGGACAGAAGTCACGAATAGTGATAAATTTGGTTTAAGCGGTGATGATTTAGAGGCGCTAGCATTTGCTTGGTTAGCCGCGAGAACTCTGTCAGGATTGCCCGGGAATTTGGCTTCTGTCACCGGAGCATCACAAGAAACGGTCATAGGCGCCATTTATCCGGCGAATACAATAACTGATTAGCGAGAGGACATACAATAAATGAGTGGCGAACATCAAGTCGATCTTACTGCTATGCGCAGAGAATATATTAAAGGTGGATTGCGCCGTAATGACTTAACCTCTGAGCCATTAGCGTTGTTTGAACATTGGTTAAAACAGGCCTGTGAGGCACAATTGAGTGATCCGACCGCGATGTGCGTTGCTACTGTCGATGAAACCGGTCAGCCTTATCAACGGATTGTATTACTTAAGCATTTTGATCAACATGGGTTGGTTTTTTATACCAATCTCGGCAGTCGCAAAGCGCAACAATTAAAACATAATAATAAAGTCAGCTTGCATTTTCCGTGGTATCCGTTAGAGCGGCAAGTCTGTTTTCTTGGCGTAGCTGAAAAACTATCGCCCTTAGAAGTGCTTAAATATTTCCATAGCCGACCTAAAGATAGCCAGATAGCTGCATGGGCATCACATCAATCATCGCGTATATCCACTCGGGGTATTTTAGAGGGTAAATTCTTAGAATTAAAACAAAAATTTAAAAATGGTGAAGTACCTTTACCCAGTTTTTGGGGGGGATTTAGAGTAAAATTTCACAGTGTCGAATTTTGGCAAGGAGGCGCGAATCGCTTACATGACCGTTTCTTGTATCAAAAAGAGGGATTAGGCTGGAATATTGAACGCTTAGCACCTTAATATACTGGATGACAATTGAGGATAGAAGCTGATTAGCCTGTCTGCAACTTGATGTATAATAGGTATAAATAAATGATTTTTTAGCTGGCACTTAATTGTTACGGGCTTTATGCTATAGGTTCGTTTATGGGAACTAAAAAGTTTACTTAATAACATAATAGACAAAATACAACCGATGGAGTCATTGATGTCTAGCAATAACCTGATTAAACAATTGCAAGAGCGGGGCCTAGTTGCCCAGGTAACGGATGAGGACGCGTTAGCAGAGAGACTGGCGCAAGGCCCTATCTCTCTCTATTGTGGCTTCGATCCTACCGCCGACAGCCTGCATTTGGGACATCTGGTTCCCTTGCTGTGTTTAAAACGATTCCAACTAGCCGGGCATAAGCCTGTGGCGTTGGTCGGTGGCGCAACGGGTTTAATTGGTGACCCGAGTTTTAAAGCGACTGAACGTAAATTAAATACTGCAGATACAGTACAAGAGTGGGTAGCAAAAATCCGTAATCAGGTTTCGCCTTTCTTGGATTTTGATTGTGGTGAAAATAGCGCAACAATTGCCAATAACTATGATTGGTTTGGTAAAATGGATGTGCTGACTTTCCTGCGTGATATCGGCAAACACTTCTCTGTAAACCAGATGATCAACAAAGAAGCGGTCAAACAACGCCTTAACCGTGATGATGTAGGTATTTCTTTTACTGAGTTCGCTTATAATCTGCTTCAGGGCTATGATTTTGCGAATTTAAATAAAGAGCATAGCGTAGAATTACAAATTGGCGGCTCTGATCAATGGGGTAATATTACTTCAGGGATTGATTTAACTCGTCGTCTTAATCAAAAACAAGTTTTTGGTATGACGGTGCCGTTAATCACTAAGGCTGATGGTACCAAGTTTGGTAAGACAGAAGGCGGCGCTGTGTGGTTAGATCCGAAAAAAACCAGCCCGTACAAATTCTATCAATTCTGGATTAATACGGCGGATGCAGACGTCTATCGCTTCTTGAAATTCTTTACTTTCATGTCGCTGGAAGATATTGCCGCATTAGAAGAAGAAGATAAAAATAGCGGGAAAGCACCTCGTGCACAATACGTATTAGCCGATATGGTTACTGAATTAGTTCACGGTGCTCAAGGTCTGGCGGCAGCAAAACGTATCACAGCAAGCTTGTTCTCTGGCGCAGTCTCTGAAATGACCGAAGCTGATTTCGAGCAGTTAGCCCAAGACGGCATGCCAACTATTGATATGGAAACTGGCGCTGATTTACAGCAAGCATTAGTCGATTCTGAATTGGTGCCATCACGCGGTCAAGCACGCACCGCGATCAGCTCAAATGCTGTGTCGATCAATGGTGAAAAACAAGCTGAACCGATGTATGTTTTCAGTGATGCCGATCGCCTGTTTGGACGTTTTACACTTATCCGTCGCGGTAAGAAAAATTATTGCCTGATTAACTGGAAATAATTGTCGTTATGCCCTAAATAGCCGGTATTATTTGGGGCATATTCAATATTAACATCTCGGATTATCGGTTATTTTTTCCGCTTATAATACTTTCAATATTAGGCATCGAATGAAAAGTATTCTCTCAATTCAATCACATGTCGTCTATGGACATGCTGGAAATAGTGCAGCAGTTTTTCCTATGTGCCGAATGGGGGCAGATGTTTGGCCACTCAACACAGTACAGTTCTCTAATCATACGCAGTATCCTCAATGGACTGGAATGGTATTCCCCGCTCAGCATCTAACTGATATTGCACAAGGTTTGGCTGATATTAACCAATTAGCTCAATGCGATGCAGTATTAAGCGGCTATATTGGTTCAGCGGAGCAGGGACAAAATATTCTGCATATCGTTAAACAGGTTAAAGCAGCTAATCCCAATGCGGTTTATTTTTGCGATCCTGTGATGGGACACCCAGAAAAAGGCTGCATTGTGGCTCCCGGTGTTGCTGAATTCTTTTGCCAACAAGCGTTGGCGGCCAGTGATATCATTGCACCTAATTTATTAGAGTTAGAAACGCTGACCGATCAACATATTAGTTCTGTGGCGCAAGCGGTGAATGCGGCGCGTTCATTATGCCAGCAAGGGCCTAAAACAGTATTAGTGAAACATTTAAGCCGAGCTGGATATCGCGCTGATAGATTTGAAATGATTTTAGTTACTGCAGATCACAGCTGGCACGTTAGCCGCCCATTAGTGGATTTTGGTGTTAAGCAGCCGGTAGGCGTCGGTGATTTAACTAGTGGCTTAATGCTGGTTAATTTGCTCAAAGGTGAAAGTTTGCTGAAAGCATTAGAGCATGTCGCGGCGGCAGTTTATGAAGTAATGCTACAGACCAAAGTAATGAATAAATATGAACTACAGTTAGTTGCTGCCCAAGATAAAATGGTCAGTCCGGTACATCATTTTTGTGCTACACAACTCGACTGAGGTTAGCTTTCTCCAGGCCATTTGACCTGGAGATTATTGATTTATAAGTTTTTAGTGCGATCTATTAGCAAGAGGCGTGAATAATTAATTTTAAATCAGGCCTTCAATTTGTAGCGCTTTTTGTACTTCAGGACGTTGGGTGATTTTTGCCAAATAGTTCTGTAAATGATGTAATGCCGAAATATCTATTCCAACCAATTTATTCCAACCGCCGACCGTAAATAAATAAGCGTCAGCCACAGTGAAATGTTCACCGCAAATATAGTTTTGTTGTGCTAGCATTTTATCAAGATAGGCAAACTTTTTGAGCAAATTAGTCCGAACACTGTGCTTATATTCTTCAGGCGTACCCGGTGTAAATAGCGGTGCGAAACTTTTATGCAATTCGGTAGAAATATAATTTAGCATTTCAAGTTGATGATAACGCTGAAGTGTTCCTTTCTCTGCAATCAAATTTCTAGCGGGTGTTTGATCGGCAATATACTGCACAATCACCGCGCCTTCAGATAAGGTATCTCCGCTGTCTAACACTAAAAATGGAACCTGACCTTTAGGATTGATAGTATTAAAATCAACTCCGTGTTCAGTTGTTTTAGTTTTAAGATCAACGCGTTCAATTGAAAAATCGATACCGGCTTCGCGCAGGATAATATGCGGCGACAAAGAACAGGCCCCCGGAGAGTAATACAATTTCATTATAAACTCCTTGATGATAATAGAGATGACCTATTTAGCCTATCATTGAGATGAAGATTTAACTACTTAATATTAGGTATGCTGAATAATTTATATTGCTACTGTAGAAGCAGCTTTACTTGATAATATCGATTATTTTGATGTAATTTATTGAAATAAAAAGATAATAAAAGAACTTGTTTATTTAATTGACTTTTTATCTATAGCTTAAGAATTTAATAATGACCATAAGTAACCATTTTGGAGTTATATAAAATATATTTATTTTATATATATGCTGAAATAGCATCGTTGGTTATTACATAATTATTTGAATGAATTTTAAAATAATAATAAGGATAAAAAACCAATCTAATTAATTATAATTAAACGAAAATGAGAGCTAAATATTAACATTTATCATGACTTGTATTTTTAGTATTTTTATCTTTCTGATCAGAGTTATCATAACCTATTATTTTCACATAAATTAAATAATTAGATACTGAAAGAACTGTATAAAGTGTTTTTTTGTTAGGATAGACAGAAAGCGCTTTAAGCAAAATTTAGAAAGTAATTCATCTTTGGATAAATAGTAATCAATAGGAGCTATAAAATAATCTAGTGGCTTGTGCTAATTACGATACTACCAATTATTCGATACTTAGCAGAAAAGTATCGAATGTTTAAATATAAGCCGATCAACAATATAACATGTGAGAGTAGAACTGGAAAAAATTAATACAGCATAATCATATAAAGCTTATAGCCAGCTAAGGTCTTTTGAATGTTTATATCACTCTAATATGAATAAATGCTCATAAACTTTAAGGATTATAATATCAGTAATAGCCATAGACTGTAAATTAATTAATAAATACACCTATATTTAATAAGGATATGTAGGGGTATTTATTTTTTAATGATTAATTGTAAATTATTGTAAAGTAAAAAGTTAAAATAATGATAAATATAATTATAAATATTATATTTTAATTTAATGTAAGATGATGATTTCTTTAATTTTTGTAATTTTTGAATTGGAAGTGTCGAAACAGGTTAATAACCGTAAATAAAATGTATATTTTTTCTTATTTTTCAATGTGGTAAACATAGCTATAATCACGTGGTTTATTTTATTTTTATTCTTATTTAGCAATAATGTTAACGTTAGCATCCACTATTACTAAGAGATTGGGACAAAATAGCATGGATATTTTTATGTCTTAATTAAATGTAATTTTTTTGTTAAAAATAAAACTTTTTGTGTTATTAATTATTTCATTTTATGTCAATGTGACTTTTAATTACTGTGAAAAAAGCAAGAAAATTAGCTAAAAGAGAATGAGATAGTAACCGCTATACACAATATAAGAGTATATCTGAAATAGTTGGTGTTTGTTAAATCTAATAGAATAAATTAAATTAGTTTCACTTACCGAATGTGGATAATCTATTTAATTATTTTTTAAATCATATTAATTAATATTAGATGTTCTGGTGATAAAAATGAGTTTTACAGATGAAATGTTAAATGATGTTGCATCATCATTTTTAAAGAGGGTAAGAAAGCAAAACGGTATTACCGAAGGCGAATTGGCAATATTACTAAAAATAAGCCAACAGCAAGTATCTAGATATGAAAATGGAAAGACGAAGTTAACTATAGGACGTATTAATCAATATTTGGATATTTTTGGTTTAAATTGGAAATGCTTTGCCAATGAAATAATTAAAAGCACAGAACAATTTAAAAATAATTGATTTTATTTTATAAAAATAATATTTATTTTTATAAATGACTATTGCTCTGTGTGACTAATTATTTTTATTTTAAATAAATATATTAATTTGGAGTATATATGAATCTTAATAAAAAACTTGCTATGTTGTCTGTTGTTATTTCTTCTATCGTTTGTGGTTCTGCATTTGCAGAAGATGAGCCTCTTCCAGCACAAGTAGTTAGTGGTGGTAATATTACATTTAATGGCGAAGTAACATCGGGTCCATGCGCAGTTTCAAGTTCAGATGCTGATAAAATTGTTACATTAGATACTGTTAAGTCTACAGTGTTTACTGCTGCTGACCAATTAGCAAATGCAAGTAAACCATTTAATATCAATTTACTTGAATGTGATACAGATGTTCGTAAATCAGTTCAAGTTACATTTAATGGACAAACAGTAGAAGGTAAACCTGGTTTATTAGCTAATACTGCGGGTGTAGGTTCAGCTAAAAATGTTGCGCTGCAGTTGTTCAATCCAGACGGTAGTACATTAAACATTGGTGCCTTAAGCTCTAAAATAAATTTAGCTGAAACTACTACTATTCCATTATCTGTGGATTATAAATCAACCGCAGCAGCTGTTACAGCGGGTAAAGTTCAATCTGTTGCGAATTTCACGTTAACGTATAATTAATTTTATTAAAATATAATAAATTGATGATTAATCATTATGATTAATCATCAATTACGGAGTTTTTATGTTAAAAAAAACAACCCTATTTTTTTGTCTGTTATTTTTTATTCAATATGTTTATGCAGGTGGGATATCTTTAAGTGCAACTCGATTGATTTATCCTTCGGATAAAAATCAAATATCACTAAAATTATATAATAGTGATAAAGATGGAAGTTATCTTATTCAATCGTGGGTATCAGATGAAAATGGAAATAAGGTCTCTAACTTTATTGTAACTCCACCATTATTTGTTATAAAGCCTAATTCAGATAGTTTATTAAATATTGTCTATACCGGAGATAAAAATAAATTACCTAATGATAGAGAAAAAATATTTTTTCTAAATTCAAAAGTTATACCTTCGTTAACAGAAGAAGAGCAGAAGTTAGATAATGCATTATTAATTTCAACAACAACAAAAATAAAATTATTTATTAGACCTAGTTCAATTACTGAGAGTTCATTTAATTCTTATGAAGAATTAAAATGCTCTTATGAAAAAAATAGACTAAAAGTTGAAAATCCTACAGCTTTTTATATGAATTTATCCTCATTAGCTATTAATGGAAATGAAATATCTAAAGCCGAAACTATACCTCCTAAGTCAAACATTTATTTAAATGTAGAAAATAAGAGTATAAGCAAAATTCTAAGCTTCAATTTTATTAACGACTATGGTGTTCAAATAAAAAATAAGCAATGTGTTTTTTAATTAAATTTGGAAATATATCTATGCGCCCAATAAAAAGAATATTTTTTTTAACAATTTTAATTCATATAAATAATTCATATGCGCAAGATTATTTCAATCCATTGTTTTTAGGCTCGGATGTTGATTCAATCCAAGATTTATCGTATCTATCAGCAGGTAATAATGTTACTCCAGGTAAGTATTTTTTAAATCTAAATATAGATGATAAATTCATTAAAAATATTAATATTGAGTTTATAGAAGAAAAAAATAAAAAAGTTATACCATGTTTTACTACAGAAGTTATTAATGCTATTCCTTTTAATAATGATACATTAAGTAAATTAAAAGTATTACCAGGTAATGAATGCATAGATATAAGTAAGTATATAAACAATTTTAGTTATGATGTTGATTTGTCTAAATTAACATTAATATTATCAATACCTCAGATTTATCTTAAATCCATTAGATCAACATTAGCTGATGAATCTGATTGGGATGATGGTATCCCAATGTTTCTGATGAATTATAATTTAAATGGATCATTTTCTAAAAATAAAAATATAGATAATTATTCATCACTTTTTTTAAATTTAAATAATAGATTGAATCTAGGATCGTGGCGAATACAGTCAAATTTATATTATAATCAAAATAAAGTTGGATCTCGTACATATCATGACTGGAAATCTAATAATTCATCAATATCAAGAAATATAAATTCTATAAAAAGTAATCTCGTTATTGGTCAGAGTGTTTTAGGTTCAATGTTATTTGATTCAGTATCATATACGGGAATTACGCTCGCTACAGCTAATGAGATGCTACCTGATAGTGAAAGAGGATATAGCCCAACGATTAAAGGTATTGCAGAATCAAGGTCTAAGCTCACCATTAGGCAGAATGGTAATATATTATATCAAGAATATATCAATCCTGGACCTTATAATATCGATAATTTAAATTCAGTAGGAACAAGTGGTGATTATGAAGTTGAATTGACCGCAGCCGATGGAACAGTCGTAAAATATAACGTTCCTTATTCTTCTTTACCAAATTTATTACGTAAAGATAGCTTTAATTATTCTGTGACTTTAGGGCAATTAGATATTACGTCAGCAAAAAAAAATAAATTTTCTCAAGGGACACTAGGTTTAGGATTACCTTTAGATAGTACAATTTATACTGGTTATCAAATTGCTGATGATTACTTTTCTGCTGGATTAGGCTTAGGAAAGGATATGGGAAAACTTGGTGCATTATCAATTGATGCTATGCAAGCGCAAGCTAAAATATATGATAAGAGTTACACCGGTGGTTCATATCGAATTTTATACGCAAAATCATTCAGTGACTCAGGAACCAATATTCAATTAACAGGTTACCGCTATTCTACATCAAATTATTATACATTTACTGAAGCAAGTTATAGGAATAATTATAGAAATAACTTTAACTATACTCTATTTGATTATAATGAAAGAAAAAAGAATAGCTTTCAAGTGAATTTATCTCAAAATTTAGGTGATTATGGTCAACTGTATTTATGGGGTAATATAAATTCGTATTGGAACAGTGATTATAAGTCTAAAAATATTCAAGCCGGATGGAATAAAACATTTTCTGAATTTAATAATATAATTATATCGACTAGTTATAATAAAAACACCTATATAAATAATACTGAAAATATTTTATATTTATCAGTGTCAGTTCCATTATCTAATACCATAGATAAAAATACGGTGTATTTAACTAATAGTATAAATTACAATAAATCAAAATATAATAACTCAACTAGCTTATATGGTTCAGCTTTAGATAATAAATTAAATTACAATTTTTATCAAACTGTGAGTAATAATAGTGAAAATAAATCAAATTTAAATTTACGTTATAAAGCAAATGTTGCCGAATTTAGCACGGGTACGTCTTATTCTAGCTCTACAAAAGAATTTGATTATGGCGTTACTGGTTCTGTACTTGCTCATCAAGATGGAATTATATTTGCAAGAGAAGCAAATGATACTGCAATATTAGTACAAGCAATAGGAGCTAGTGGTGCCAGGATTGATAAATCTGGGGAAAATATCACTATTGGAGATAGTGGATATGCACTTATTCCTTACGCTACCGCATATCACTATAATGATGTCGGACTTTTCCCAGAAACATTTGGTATGGGTTACGATATAGATGGAAAAGTGATGAAAGTAGCGCCAACTAGAGGCGCTATAAGTAAAGTTGTTTTTGATGTACGTAAAGGATATAACTTTTTAGTATCACTTAACTATCAAGGACAAAAAATCAAGTTTGGAACTCTTGTTATAAATAATGATGATAAGATGACATCAATAGTAAATGATGATAGTACAGTTTATTTAACTGGAGTTAAATCAAACTCAAGTTATACCGTTAAAATAGATAAGAATACAACTTGTCAATTTACTATTAATTATCATGAGAATGATAAGATGAATAATATTAATAAAGCTAATGTTATTTGTAAGTAATGGAAATCTCATAATGAAAAATAGATTTATTTTATTTGTACTTTTTTTGTTTTGTTTTTCTGCATATTCTGTAGATGTAACATTAAATCTTAATGGGGCTATATTAGGACAAAGTTGTAATATTTCTAGTAATGATCTAATTAAAAATATTAACTTTCAAGAATTAAATCCAGGTGATTTTAATAATGTAGGTGCTGTTAGTTCAGAAAAAGCAGTTTCAATACATTTGGAAAATTGTAGTGGTAATGTGAATAATATGATGTATCAATTTTCAGGAGAAGAAGATGCAAGTGATCCTACACTATTAAAAATAATAGGAAAATCAGGTAGCTCAATGGGTGAATTAGCCACTGGACTAGCAATAGAAATATTAAATAATAATAAAGATAGAATTGAAATAAATACAAAAAAAATCTTTAATGAAACAATTACTACAACGAGTTATGATTTTACTTTCTATTTAAGATATATATCGACAAATCAAAGTGTCAGCCCAGGTGATGCTTCTTCATTACTCTATCTGGATATTTATTATGAATAAAATAGCCTTATTTTTTTTTACATTATTTATCTTTCCAAGATTAAGTATGAGTGATCGAGTAACTATTAATATTAATACGAATGTTATTGAGAAAAGTTGTACAATTTCAAAAAACTTATCAGATTTAACGATTACATTAGGATCAAACGATTTAAGAGATAAAAAAGTAGGAATTCCATTTGGAGAAACTCCTTTTACAATAAGTCTAGAAGATTGTCCTGCAAATATCTCTACTGCATATATTAAATTTACAGGAGAAAGTGATGCAATAATGAATAACTTACTCAAAAATAATAATAATACAAATGAAGGAGCAAAATCAGTATCTATAGGGATATATGATGTTAATAAAAATAATATTGATATAAAAAACAACAAAATATCACTTAATATAAATCATGATGAAATTTATAATACATTTTATTTTTTTGCTTATTATATTAAAACTAGCCAGGATTCATCTCCAGGAAAAATAACAAGTATTGTTAATTTTGAGATATCTTATGATTAATAAAGCTATAATAGTTTTTTTTATTTTATTTGTGAACACTGCATTTAGCGGAGTCACTATTGTTGGAACTAGATTTACTATAAACCAAGATGATAAGTATACCAATATTAAAATAATTAATGATAATGAGAATGAATACCTGATAAAGAGTGAGATAGATGATAATAATTTTATTATTTCCCCACCTTTATTCTTGATTTCAAAGAATAGTAGTAAAAATATAACTATTATTCCAACTAATAAATTAAATTATCATACAGATAAAATTATAAATTTAATAATTATAGCAATACCGAAATCAGAGTTTGATAATAATATATCCTCCGTATCTTTAGCCATAAGAAGTCATTTTAAATTAATATTTCGTCATGCAGAGTTAAAAGAGAGTGATTTTAAATTAATTAATATAGTAAAAGAAAATAATCAATATTTTTTATTCAATAAGTCTAAATATGTATTTACTATCTCAATTTCAAATAAAAAAATCTCTGAAAATGAAAAAATATTTAATATTTCACCTAATGATAAATTCGCATTAAATAATATATGTAACTCAAGCCTCTGTGATTTATTTGTTAATTTCTATAATGAAAATAATGATGTAGTAAAGGTAATAAACTTATCGTATAAATAAATTTAGGATTAAAATATGCAAATTTTTAATATAAAATATATAACATTCTTTATTATGTTATTACAAATGAGCTATTCTTTTGCTATGCCAGAAGTTACTTATAATACGAATTATCTTGGTACTATTAATATTTCAGGTCCTGCCGATAGAACAACTTATGGCTCTGTTATTGCAAACTCCGGTTCTAGGGCCGGTATAAAAATCTGTAATAATAGTGATATTGAATATACGCTGAGTAGAATAGATTATGAGCCTATTGCACCATGGACCGGACAAACATACCAAGCTACTAGTGCGCATCCAGTGATTAATTTATTTGAAACTGGAGTTTCTGGATTCTCATTCTCCCCATTGGGAGGATTTAGTTATACTACAGATAGCTTTCGACCTTTGCCCGCTACGACAACTACGGTTTGGCAAGGGAGTGTAAATAATAGCTCGCGTATATCTTCGCCAAAGGCTGTTACTGTCGGTGTTTATATTTATAAAGGTCCTGATAGAATTGTGGGGAGTATTGCTTTACCGTCAAAAATAATGTATCGCTATGTTTGCTTCGATGAAACGGGAAAAGCACAAGAAGCAACCAATATACAGTATAATACTATTACTGTTAATGCTACCGTTACTAGTTGTGAGCCAACGACTAAAGTAATGACATTAGATATGGATAAGATCCCAGCGAGTTCTATTGAGAATTCTGATGCATCAGTCAATATAGGAATGAAAAAACAAACATTTTCATTACAATGTGATCCTAATATTGACGTTTTGGTCTCTTTTGTTGATTTAACTGATACAACTAATAAAACCAATGTCGCAAATTTAACCCCTGATTCAACTGCATCCGGGGTTGGTTTTGTTGTCACTGGTGGAAGTGACCAGCGATTTTTATTTGGGCCTGATGGTTCTGCTGCGGGTATCCCTGGACAGCAAAAATATTATGTACAGCGTTCTGGAACTGCAGATAAAAACAATCCGATGAGCTTTACTATAGGTTTCAGCTATGTAAGGAAACCGGAAGAAACATTTAAGACTGGATCAGCTAAGGCGATGATTGGTTTAACTTATTCTTATCAGTGATGTGCGAGTTATTCGTTTATAAGAATATGAGATGACAAATCCTAAAAGAAGTATTAAATAGTTTTAAATTGAGTGTCAGAAATAGCATGAAAGAGAGAATGTTAGGATATCATTAAATATCTGATTTATATCGCTAGCATAAAAATCCCCACCTAAAGAATTGTTCTCATCGGCGGGGATTTTTATTTAGTGAATAGAAATTATTTTAGTTCCAGTTCGTTCATTGCGGCGATGCTGAAACCGCCATCAACATGAACTACTTCACCGGTGATCCCCGCAGCTAGATTTGAGCATAAAAATGCCGCTGTATTACCCACATCTTCAATCGTTACGGTACGACGAATAGGGGTAACAGCTTCACAATGTGCCAGCATTTTACGGAAATCTTTAATACCTGAAGCGGCTAATGTACGGATAGGTCCCGCAGATACAGCATTAACACGAATTCCCTGAGGGCCCATCGCATTTGCCATATAACGTACGTTGGCTTCTAAAGAGGCTTTCGCCAGACCCATTACGTTATAGTTAGGAATTGCGCGTTCAGCACCTAAGTAAGTCAGAGTAAGTAATGAAGCATCAGGCGTTAACATAGGGCGGCAGGCTTTAGCCATCGCGACAAAGCTGTATGCGCTGATATCATGGGCAATTTTGAATCCTTCACGGGTGACAGCATCAACATAATCACCGTCTAATTGGTCCGCAGGGGCGAAGCCAATTGAGTGAACGAAACCATCAAATTTTGGCCAGGATTTTCCTAATTCAGCAAACATCGTTTCGATGCTTGCATCGTCAGCAACGTCACATTCGAGAACGATAGAGGAATCCAATGCGGCGGCAAAGCCTTCAACACGCGGTTTTAATTTGTCATTTTGATAGGTGAACGCGAGTTCAGCGCCTTGGTCGCGCATGGCTTGCGCAATACCATATGCGATTGATAATTTACTGGCAACACCAGTGATCAGAATGCGTTTGCCGGTTAAAAAACCCATAGCATTATCCTTGTATATTTTCGATTAAAAACGCGAATATATCAGAAGACCCATGGTCTTGAATAGAATTACACGTTTTGTAGTTAATAAATCTAGTTAATAAACCTAGTTAATAAATCTAATTATTTTATCAAATATTATTTTAACATGTATTTGATACAGAAGTGCAATCTGCGTGTCTGCTCGGAGCAGTCACTGATAAATTTACACTGTATCTTGTCGCCATGCTTCAATAGATAGTGGCTCGCCAAAGTGGCTTTCGATCAATTTACGTGTCACTTCATGCAGTGGGGCGGCTAACACCTCGGCAGTATTTCCTCTTTCGACTACTTCGCCCTTATCCATAACTAAAACTTTATCGCTGATATGTTTCATCATGCCTAGGTGCTGAGTGACATAAATATAAGCAATTCCATGTTTTTCCTGCAATTCTAGCATTAGATTAATAATTTGTGAGCGCATTGACATATCCAGAGATGCCAATGCTTCATCAGCAATAATAATTTCGGGCTGTAAAATCAACGCGCGTGCGAGAGCAATGCGCTGTTTCTGCCCTGCTGCTAGCATATGAGGATAATATTCGGCGTGATCAGATAACAAGCCCACCTGCCGTAGGGTTTCAATAATCCGTTTTTGGCGTTCACTGGCTGTTAAATCGGTATTTAATTTTAGCGGATTTTCCAGTGTTTGCCCGATACGTTGTCGCGGATTGAGTGAGGTACTAGGGTCTTGAAAAATCATACGGATCCTCTGGCTCCGGTAACCATAATCGCCATATTCTAGCTGATGATTATTAATAAAAATTTTTCCAGAGGTAGGTTCAGTTACACCGGATAACATGCGTGCAAGAGTAGATTTCCCCGAACCATTAGCACCAATAATAGCTAAAGTTTGACCTGCTTGCAGATTAAAGCTTACAGGTTTGACCGCTTCAAGCTGGTGTCGCTTAAATAATCCGGTACGAAAGCGAAAAGTTTTGGTCAGATCTCTGACTTCAAGCAGAGTTTCAATCATCAGCTTTCCTCGGTATTGAGCGGAAAATGACAGGCAAAAGCATGATTTCTTACGTTACGTAGCGGCGGAGCAACGATACAGGTTTTTTGAGCGTATGGGCAGCGTGGCCCTAGCCGACAACCTATGGGCAGATGCTCTAATGAAGGAATAGCGCCAGACAAAGTATTTAACCGACCTTTATGCGGAATAGGGCTTTCAAAATCAGGAATTGCACGAATTAATGCTTGGGTATAGGGATGATGCGGGCGCGTTAATAGATCATTCGGAGTAGCGCTTTCTACCGTTTGTCCACAATAAAGAACATTAATACGGTCGACCAATTTTGACATAATTTGCAGATCATGGCTGATCAGCAAAATAGTCATGTTATTGTTTTGATTAAGTTTATCTAGCAGACGAAAAATCTGTGCTTGAGTCGTTGGCTCCATCGCATTCGTCGGTTCATCGGCAATTAATAATCGAGGTTGATTAGCGATAGCAATGGCAATCATCACTTTTTGGCATTCACCTTCGGTTAATTCATACGGATAACTGCGCATGATATCTTGGTGATCTTTAATTCCAACGCGATGTAATAATTCAATAGCTCGGCGCTTACGCCAGTTAAAGCGTTGCCACCAGCGGCCTTTATAGGTCCAACCCGGAATGGATTGAATCAACTGCTTTCCAATACTTTCTGCAGGATCTAAACAGGATTGCGGTTCTTGGAAAATCATCGAAATATTATGCCCGATCAGCTTACGCCGTTTACGTGGGCTAAGTTTAAGTAGATCAATATCTTGGAATCGAAAACGGTCAGCAGTTACCCGCAAGTTGTCTTTAGTCACACCACTAATAGCTTTAGCTATTAAGCTTTTACCTGAACCTGATTCGCCAACTAAGCCACGGACTTCACCTTCTGATAACGTGATAGAGACGCTTTCCACGGCTTTGACAGGGCCGTTCGCCGTCATAAATTCAATCGTTAGATTGCGAATATCAAGTAGCGGCATTATTCCACTCCCGCATTAATAGCTCGATGTAAACCATCACCCAATAGATTAACCAGTAATACGCTGATCATGATAGCTGCACCAGGTAGGATAACTGCCCAAGGGGCGACATATATTAATTCCAGCGTATCGCCGAGCATCGCTCCCCATTCAGAAGAGGGAAGTTGAGCGCCTAAATCTAAAAATCCGAGTGCGGCGATATCTAAAATTGCGATCGAAAGAGCTCGAGTTAATTCAGTCACTAAGATAGGCGTAATATTTGGTAGTACGGTATACCACAGAATATAGATATTAGATGCGCCGTCCAGTCGTGCGGCGACAATATATTCTTTATCCAGTTCATCATGCACTGCAATATATAGCGTTCGAACCATTCTTGGAATTAAGGCCAACCAAATCGCTAGCATGGCATGCTCTAAACTAGCGCCGACAAAGGCCACCACAATAATTGCCAGTAATAAGGATGGAATCGATAATAAGGTATCTAAAATGTGATTTAAAATTGCTGATTTAATTCCGTGGCTCATGCCTGCTAAGCAGCCTAATACTAATCCAACGACAGTTGCTGCGAAGGTGACAATAATCGCGGAGCCGAAAGTGGATTTGGTCCCAATTAATAAGCGGCTTAAAATATCGCGGCCTAAATCATCAGTCCCTAAAAAAAACGCTACGTTGCCATAATGCGACCAAGACGGTGGGATCAGTTGATAGCCTAAAAATTGTTGGTCGATAACATAAGGCGCAATATAGCTGCCAAAAAAGGTCAACAGCAGTAATAATAATACGCCATAAAAACCAATCATCGACACCACATCGGAAGAAAATAAATTCCACACAACACGTGCCGGTGAAGGCATTTTTTGTTCGCGATAAAAATTATCTGAGGACATACCAATCCTTATGTTTTAGAGGATCCATCATGGCCCCTAAAATATCCGACAGGACATTAACCGTTATGACTAACGCACCAATTACCATCACACCAGCAGAAATAGCCGAATAATCCTGCTGGCGAATGGCAGCAACTAACCAACGACCTAATCCTGGCCAGTTAAACACCAACTCGGTAACCATAGCTAATGTGAGCATGGTCGAAAATTGCAATCCAAGTTTAGGGATAACTGGGGGAATAGCATTATGCAATACATGGCGACGAATAATGGTTAAGCGTGATAGTCCACGCGTAGCTGCGGCTTTAATATAGTTTTCGCTAGCGACTTCTTCTGTACTATTACGAACTAAGCGGATCACCTCGGTTAATGGAGCTAATGCCAGCGTTAAAACAGGTAATATCATGTGTTCTAATACATTGATAATCATCTGGTTTCTATATGGAGAGTCAGATAACCATGCATCAATAAGAGCAAAACCAGTGACGGTATCTAAATTATACAATAAATCAATACGCCCAGACACGGGTAGCCAGCCTAATCGTAATGAGAAAAATAAGGTTAGCAGCAGCGCTAGCACAAATACGGGGATAGAAAACCCGACTAAAGCAAAGGTACTGATGGCAAAATCTATCGGTTTATTACGCCAGAAGGCAGCAATAATACCGAGAGGAATACCAATCACTAAGGCTAGCATAAAGGCTAAAATACACAGTTCCATGGTGGCAGGGAAGGTATCTTTTAATTGTTCGGTGATGGGTTCGCCGTTAATACTGGATACCCCAAAATCCCAATGAATTAATCCATTGAAATAGAAGCCATAAGCATCAAATAAAGACGCGCCACTTAAAGGAGCATTCGGGGTAAAATAACTTAGGCTAAAGCTTACCAGTGACAAAAAGAACAGTGTCACTAGCAGCAGTAAAAAGCGCCGCAGTGAATAGATAATCATGGCTGTATCCCTTCGGTCTTTTTATCTTCAGTTTCATCGCCAAGATCACGATAAGCGCCAGCAAAAGAAGCATTACCAAAGGCACTGATTACTAATCCTTTCATATCATAGCGATAGGCTTGTAATCGCAAAGAATAGGCCAGCGGTAAAATCGGTAAGTCTTGCGCTAAGATAGCCTGTGCTTGATGATAATAATCAATACGTGCAGCTAATTGCTGAGTTAATAACGCTTTATGCAGAATCTCATCAAATACCGGATCACACCAATGGCTTAAATTAGTTTGTGAGTTAATCGCTGCACAGCTTAATAATGGACGGAAAAAGCTGTCGGGATCATTACTGTCTGTTGACCAACCCGCTAGCGTCATATCGTGTGCGCGATCCATTAATTGATTCTCTAAAAAACGACCTTCAACCGGGCGAATATTCATGGTAATCCCAACTTGTGCTAAATCTGCTTGAATTAATTCAGCCATTTTTAATGGGCTAGGATTAAAAGATTGAGAGCTGACAGGAACCCATAAATCCAATTTTAAACTGTTTAATCCCAGCTCGGTCAAAATCTGTTTAGCTCGTTGCGGATTGTAGTCGGTAACTTGTGCTTGGTTATCATACGCCCATGATGCTCTTGGTAAAATTGATGCCGCAGTTTCTGCCGTTCCGTAATAAATTGATTGCATTAGACGTTCATTATTGATGGCATAGGCAATAGCTTGACGTACTTTTAGCTGATTAAGAGGGGGCTTATTAGTATTAAAGGCTAAATAGGCGATATTCATACTTGAACGCATCGATAAACGCAAACGAGGGTCATTACGCAGTACTTTAAGCTGGCTGGCGGCAGGATAGGCCAGCACATCACATTCGCCGGTTAATAATTTAGAAATTCTGCCAGTTCCCCCCGCACCCATATCAATTACTACCTCTTCCATACGAGGTTCACCTTTCCAATAGGCTCTATTCCGCTGTAATTTAACAAATTGTCCAGATTGATAATCATCAAGCATAAAAGGCCCGGTACCTACAGGACGCCAGTCAATGAGCTCTTGGCGATTTTGTAGGGCTAGTTTTTCCGCATATTCAGCGGAAAGGATCGGCGCATAGTGAGTGGCTAAATGCCATAAGAATGAAGCATCAGGAGACTTTAATTTAAATTCGACAGTCAAGTTATCGATTTTACGGATACTTTGCACACTTTCAGCAAATTGCAAACTGTCAAAATAGGGATAGCGGCCACCATTAATGTAGTGATATGGATGGTCTTTCTCGAACATGCGGGCAAAACTAAATATCACATCATCAGCGTTCATTTTACGGCTGGGCGTAAACCACTCAGTGGTTTGAAATTCAACATCTGGGCGCAAATGCAGCCGATAAGTAGCGCCGTTATCGGTTATTTCCCAGCGCGAGGCAAGCTCAGGAGTGAGGCGATAGGTAAAGGTATCCACATCAAGAAGGCGGTCATAAATTTGCGCACCTAGCGGGTCAATAATTAAACCATTACTGGCCAGCTGCGGATTAAAGGTGGTGACTATGCCATTGACACAGTAAACAAAACCTTTTGTGCGGATATCGCGAGGTACCGTATTCGCAGTCATATTATCAAGCGATGTGGAACCACTAAATGCTTGCGATATTGCAGTAAATAAGAAAAGGAACCAATATATCAAATGACGCATAAATAAGATGTCTTTAACCTAAGTTGCCGTATTATAGCGTAAAATCGCCGCCTGCCCAAACTGGTCGTAATGTTGAGAATAGATATTATCTCTTTTTTAGCATAATAAATCACTGAATACTGAGAAGATGGATGATAAACAGAGATTCGCTATGCTCTAAAAAATAAATCCATGTTATTCAATAGATTAAATTTTAATGAGAAAAATTCTCATAAAACCACTTTACAAATACTATTGATAACCATTATCATTCGCTTTGTCGGTTGAATAACTGAGTTATTTCAACCAACACGACATTGCTCACATTGCTTCCAGTATTTCTTATAGCCAGCTTGGGTGCTGGCTTTTTTTTGTTCTCACGCCTTGTAAATCAAAACTCACTAAACTAATTTACTAAATTACCTACTAACTAAATTACCTACTAAATTAGCCCACTAAAATAGATAATTAACTCGCGAAATTAGCTAAATATTACTGATTAAGCATAAATCGATGATTTCTGAGTTTATTGAATAATATCAATATATTAATTAATACTTTTATTTCAAGCAGCGACTAAACAATCGGTTAAGTAAGCTCTGTCTCGTCACTGAGAGCAGTGATATATCGATAGACTAATTACCGCTTAAATTATGTTTTTTAATTAATCCGCGTAATTGATCATAACTGAGCTGCAATAATTCGGCGGCTTTACGTTGATTGTATTGACTTTGGATCAGTGCTTGCTCTAAAAATTGTTTTTCTGAGTCCAATTGCCATTGCTTTAGATCACAAGGTAATGGAGGCAAGACGATGTTAGATATGTCGGTATTAGGTGAGTTAGCATTAGACAAGTCTGGGTCGGGTAACGTCATGTGAGATAATGACGTCGTCGGTTTTAGATCTAAAGCTCCAACGGGAGCTAAGGCATCACCGAAAGGATTGATCACAATATTATCGAGCTGAGTATCACTGCTGCCGTGGCGATATACCGATCGCTCAATCACATTTTTTAATTCTCGTACATTACCGGGCCATGAATAGCTAAGTAATTGTTGCTGAGCATAGTCACTGAAACCAGTAAAATAGGGCAGCCCTAATTCGCGTATCATCTGAATGGCAAAATGCTCAGCTAATAACATAATATCAGGTTTTCTATCTCGTAAAGGCGGTATACGAATGACCTCGAACGCTAATCGATCGAGCAAGTCAGCACGAAAACGACCTTCCGCCGCTAATTGCGGTAAATTAGCATTCGTTGCACAAACTAAGCGCACATCTACCCGTAGTGATTGACTACCCCCAACGCGTTCTAATTCTCCGTATTCAATGACTCGTAGCAATTTTTCTTGTACAGAAAGTGGCGCTGTTGCTAGTTCATCGAGAAATAGCGTTCCTCCATCCGCACGTTCAAAACGACCTTGATGTCTTTTTTGTGCGCCAGTAAACGATCCCGCTTCATGGCCAAAAAGTTCTGATTCGAGAAGATTATCATTTAATCCGCTGCAGTTAAGTGAAACAAATGCTTCTTGCCAGCGTGGGGAGAGATAATGCAGCCGATTAGCTACCAGTTCTTTACCGGTGCCACGTTCTCCGATGACCAGTACTGGCTTATTTAATTTCGCCAACGCTGAGGCTTGCTCCAGTACTTCAATAAAATTAGTTGAAACAGCAAGAATGTTATCACTAGCAGATTTCATGGTTTATTTGACCTCATTTTGGCTATATTTACCATATTTTCATTATCAATTAACTATAGAGCAAATTAATCAGAAAGAAAGATAGTTATAATACTTGTTAATTTTCAATGTGTTATTGTTTATTGGAAAAGTTGGCATAGCATTTGCTAACTATTAAATACATCTAATTATATTAATAGTGACACTATTTGAGCATCACCACGGATGAAAACCCGATTTAGGTTGAGGCTCTAATGAATGACAACATCCAAAAGAGGTAACAATTATGGGTATTTTTTCACGTTTTGCCGATATCGTTAATGCCAATATTGCATCATTACTGGATAAAGCGGAAGATCCACAAAAAATGATCCGTTTAATGATCCAAGAAATGGAAGATATGCTGGTAGAAATCCGTTCAACATCAGCGAGAACGTTAGCTGAGAAGAAAGGATTAGAGCGCCGTATTGAAATGGGCGTAAAACAGATTGCTGACTGGCAAGAAAAAGCAGAATTAGCGCTGGTGAAAGATAAAGAAGACCTGGCACGTTCTGCGCTGATAGAGAAACAAAAAGTGGCTTCAATGGTGGATACCTTGAAACACGAATTGATTATTGTTGATGAAACTTTAACGCGCATGAAGAGCGAAATTACGGAACTTGAACAAAAGTTAAGTGAAACTCGTGCTAAACAGCAAACTATGGTCTTGCGTCAAAAAGCGGCTGAATCAACCTTAAATGTTCGTCGTCAGCTCGACAGTGGTAAACTAGATGCGGCGATGGCTCGTTTTGAACAGTTCGAACGTAAAATTGATCATATGGAAGGCGAAGCCCAAAGCTACAGTTTTGGAAAAGAAAAAACACTGGACCAGCAATTTGCTGAGCTAAAAGCTGATGATGAAATTAGTGCACAGCTGGCAGCATTAAAAGCTAAATTAGCGCCTAAAGATGAAAAGTAAGTAAAAAAAGTAAGTAAAATAGATAACTCCATTTGAATATAAGGAAATGTGATGGCTTATGTTTTTCTGGTGCCGGTATTACTGATATTTATTATTTTTATTTTACCCGTATGGCTATGGCTGCATTATAGTCGACAAGGGAAAGGTAAAAATCAGTTAACCGACAGTGAAATACAACGCCTAGTTCAGTTAGCTGAACAGGCTAAATCAATGCAGCAACGAATCGATACCCTCGAACAAATATTGGATGCTGAGCATCCACATTGGAGAGAGCGATAATGAATAATTTGCAAAATCGTAAACTTTATCGATTAAGCGATAACCGCATGTTGGGCGGTGTATGCTCAGGAATTGCTCAGTATTTAGGCATGCCGGCTGCGTTAGTAAGAATTTTAGCGGTAATTGCCTTATTCTCAAGTTTTGGGCTTACGTTGATTGTGTATGTGGCTATGTGCTTTTTTTTGGAAAGTGCACCACAAGATTACCAACAAACCGCAGAAGGTGGGCCAGAGGTCAATCATTTAATTAATGAAATTGATCACCAGTTGAATTCAGGCGAAATACGTTTGCGTCAGATGGAACGCTATATAACTTCAGATAGCTATTCGATTAATAATAAATTTCGCCAGCTATAACGCAGAGTAAGGCCATCACATCCGCTGAGATAACCTATATGCAGGGGATCTCAGCGATTTACCTTTGTCTTTAGATTGGAGGAATGATGAGAATAAAAAATGGTTTTATCCGTAACAACCAACCATTAAAAATAGCACCTAGCTTAGAACCTAGTTTAGGCCATAGTTTGGGGCATAGTTTAGAATCTCATTCCAACACTTATTTTTCAGCGGAGCATACACCAACGATGGCAAAAAAAAGCGTACAAAAAATAGCTCTGAGTGGTCTAAAATTAGCCACTAGTGTGGCTATCCATTACGGTCCTGCTGGAATTGTGGCAGGATTACTAAAAGTGGTCACGCGTAAACCGTTACGCTGGTTGATATTAATGATTATGCAGCCCATATTAAGTGCATTGCTAGTACGCATTGCCGCTTTGTTACCTTGGGAGAAACATGAAACGCCTGCAAAATGAATTATCAGATTTGGTGAATCGCGGGGTTGATCGTCATGTGCGCCTTGCAGTCACGGGATTAAGTCGGAGTGGTAAAACTGCCTTTATTACTTCGTTGGTTAATCAACTTCTCCATGTTCATAGTGGTGCGCGATTACCATTATTTTCAGCGGTACGTGATGGGCGATTATTGGGCGTAAAACGGATCCCACAGCGAGATTTTGGCATTCCTCGTTTTACCTACGATGAAGCGCTAACCTCTTTAAATAGTACTCCGCCAGAATGGCCAGTGCCTACCCGTGGGGTCAGTGAAATTCGGTTGAAGTTACGTTACCGCTCAGAAGATTCTATTTTTCGACATTTTGTTGAAACTTCATCTATTTATGTTGAAATTGTCGATTATCCCGGAGAATGGCTACTGGATTTACCGATGCTTGATCAAGATTTTTTAACTTGGTCACGTCAGATGAAAGTACTGTTAAAAGGCGAGCGATTAGCTTGGGCACAAGAATGGTTGGATTTATGTAATAGCTGTGATCCATTAGCGCCGGCAGATGAAGGTTTATTGGCGCAAATTGCTGATGCTTATAGTCGTTATTTATCTTTATGCAAAGAGAAGGGACAGCATTTTATCCAGCCCGGCCGTTTTGTACTACCTGGTGAATTAGCTGGGGCGCCTGCCTTGCAGTTTTTCCCGTGGTGGGATATCGATAAAGTGGGCGAAGCAAATTTAGCCCGTGCGGATAAACATTCAAATATCGGAATGTTAAAACAGCGATATAACTATTATTGCGAACATATTGTTAAAGGCTTTTACAAAGATCACTTCCAGCGTTTTGATCGCCAAATTGTGCTGGTCGATTGTTTACAGCCACTAAACAGTGGCCCGGATGCATTTAATGATATGCGTATGGCATTGACTCAGTTAATGCGCAGTTTTCATTATGGAAAGCGAACTTTGCTGAGACGAGTATTTTCTCCGTGTATTGATAAATTGCTATTTGCTGCCAGTAAAGCCGATCATGTTACTCCCGATCAACATGCTAATTTAGTTTCTTTATTGCAGCAGTTGGTGCAAGAAGCGTGGCAGAATGCCGCATTTGAAGGAATTAAAATGGATTGTATTGGCTTAGCATCCATTCAAGCTACTGAAAGTGGCATCGTTGAATATCAGGGCGAACATTTGCCGGCATTAAAAGGCCACCGATTGAGTGATGGCGCACCGCTGACATTTTATCCGGGCGAAGTACCTCAGCGCTTACCCAATGCGGAGTTTTGGCACAAACAAGGTTTTAGCTTTGAAGATTTTCGCCCGCGACCAAACATGATAGATCAACCATTACCCCACATTCGGATGGACAGTGCGTTGGAGTTTTTATTGGGAGATAAACTGAAATGAGTGAGCCTTTAAAACAACGGGTTGATTTTAGCCAACAATCTGCGGTTGATGTTGATAGCCCACTAACATTAAAACAGGCGCAGGCATTTGATCCACAGACGCTAGAGCGTTTTATTCCCCAAAATCCAGAACTAGAACAGCAAGAACAAGAGGGTGAAGTCGAAGGATTAATTAATGCTGCACTTAAGCCCAAACGTAGCTTTTGGCGCCGTTTAGTGACGGCGGCTATCGCTATTTTTGGTGTCAGTGTATTAGCTCAATTAGGGCAGTGGACCTATCAATCGTGGGTAACTCAAGATTGGACCGCATTAGGCGTCGCGGCGGCGGGTAGCATGGTTGTGGTGGCTGGGGTTGGTTCTTTGGTCACGGAGTGGCGCCGTTTATATCGCCTACGTGAACGAGCCGAAGAAAGAGATACCGCGCGCGAATTACTGCATAGTCATGGCATGGGGCAAGGCACTGAATTTTGTGAAAAATTGGCTAAGCAGTCGGCTCTACCGCCACAGCATCCCGCATTACAGCGCTGGAAAGCGATGTTACACGATAGCCATAATGATCGCGAAGTAATTGAGCTATATAGTCAATTAGTTCAACCCGTATTAGATGAGCAAGCACGTAAAGAAATTAGTCGCTCTGCAGCTGAATCAGCGTTAATGATTGCTGTCAGTCCGTTGGCGATTGTTGATATGGCTTTTATTGCTTGGAGAAATATACGATTAATTAATCGTATTGCAGCTATTTACGGTATTGAGCTAGGTTATTATAGCCGGATTCGATTATTCCGTTTGGTATTATTAAATATTGCATTTGCTGGTGCATCTGAGCTTATTCGTGAAGTTGGTATGGATTGGCTGTCTCAAGATTTGGCGGCACGATTATCAACACGCGCTGCACAAGGAATTGGGGCCGGTCTATTAACTGCCCGTCTAGGGATTAAAGCGATGGAGTTGTGTCGTCCTTTACCATGGATTGATAATAAACCACGTCTGAGTGATTTTCGTAGCCAGCTTATCGGGCAGTTAAAAACAGCAATGCCGCGTAAATCAACGAAAAAACAGACGGAAGTTTAATTTTTCTTTTATCGCAGTGAAATGAAACAATGTGAGCGCTAACAGGTTATTTGTTGTGGCTAAGATAAAATACAACACTATGTTTAACTGGCATTTTTACTTGACAGATAAGTCGTAATGCCAGTTTATATCTCAAATTTTTTTCGGCAGCAATGTAATATACTGTGATTGATATCAGTTAAATAGACTAATTAGTAGCAAGTCTAGCTTTATATTCAGTGTATTCACTCACTAAACAGAGAGCTGTCAACATTTTTTGACACAAAGGCTGCATTTAGCCAGAATTTATCTATAATAGCTCCAATCATCATGGTTATTTAAAGAAGGTTCTCATTCATGCGTCTTGAAGTGATTTGTCAGGATAGAATAGGATTAACTCGTGAACTTTTGGACCTGTTAGTTCTGCAAAATATCGATTTAAAAGGTATTGAGATTTCGCCCCAGCGAAGGATTTATCTTAATTTCGCCCAAATAGATTTCCATATATTTAGTTCATTGATGAGCGAAATCCGGCGGATTAGCGGAGTTATCGATGTGCGTCGTGTGTCATTTATGCCCTCAGAACGAGAACATAAAGCCATGTGGACATTGCTCGAATCTTTCCCTGAGCCGGTTTTATCCATTGATACTAAAATGAATATTGAGCTGGCTAATCCAATCTCACTGGTCTTATTTGGCTTAGATGAAAATCGTATCAAACAGAAAACGTTGACTCAATTGATCAGCGATCACGGTTTACACCGCTGGTTAGAATTAGATGATCCCCAGACGTACTCCGAAAAAGTGTTAATTAAAGGGCGAGATTATTTAATCCAAGCTACACCGATAATACTAACCGATGAAAATAATCATTCGCATTGTACCGGGGCGGTTATCTTGCTTAAATCAGTGGCAAGCATCGAGCAGCAGCTTAAACAAATCACTATTAATGACGATCGTAGCTTTGATCAAATTGTCGCCGTCAGTCCCGCTATGTCTCAATTGGTTGAGCGGGCAAAAAAAATCGCCATGCTCGATGAGCCACTATTAATAGTCGGTGAAACCGGGACCGGTAAAGATATGTTAGCGAAAGCCTGCCACTTACGTAGTGCGCGTGGACATGCTCCATTTTTAGGCCTCAATTGTGCTTCATTGCCCGACGATGTCGTGGAAAGTGAACTTTTTGGTTATGCCGCAGGAGCTTATCCTAACGCCCTAGAAGGGAAAAAAGGCTTTTTTGAACAAGCTAATGGCGGAACTGTTCTGCTGGATGAAATTGCAGAAATGTCGCCACAGATGCAAATTAAATTACTTCGTTTTCTTAATGATGGTACCTTCCGTCGAGTGGGTGAAGAGCATGAAGTAAAAGTTAATGTGCGGGTAATATGCGCGACTCAAAAAAATCTACTGGAGCTGGTGGCACAAAAAAAATTTAGAGAAGACCTCTATTATCGGCTCAATGTATTGACCATCACTATTCCGCCTTTGCGCGAGCGACAGGCTGATATTTTGCCATTAACGGAAATGTTTATTCGCCGTTTTTCTGAAGAGCAAGGCATGGAAAAACCAACGCTTTCCTCTGATTTACCGGCTCACCTTGCGAGTTATTCGTGGCCGGGTAATGTACGTCAATTACGCAATGCGGTTTATCAGGGATTAACTCAGTTAGAGAGTGGCATTTTTGGCCCGCGTGATATTGCGTTGCCGGGAAGCGAGATGACGCCTGTAGTCGCGGTTGATTGTTTAAATGGCAGTTTAGATGAGATAACCAAGCGCTATGAGGCTTCTGTCTTAGAAATGTTATATCGTGATTATCCGAGCACCCGGAAATTAGCCAAACGGTTAAATGTTTCTCACACTGCGATTGCGAATAAACTGCGTGAATATGGATTAAGCAGTAAAAAAGAGGATGAATAGCCAATTCGTTTAAATAGCTAATTATATCAACGATACGCAGCTAAATTAGCCAGCTAATACGTATACCTCAGCGAGTAACGTTCGTTTGAGGTATTTTTTTGTTTAAAATGTGATCGTTACAAAGTTATTGCGACAGAATATCCATGGCTGTGTTTTTATCTTATCTATACTTAAATAATTAATAGCGGCTAACCATAGGGGGCATATAGCCAGTAATGGGGTTGAATATTCATACTTACATTAAGGAGTTGCCATGGATCATTTTGTGATTAATTTTATTGTTGGTATGAAAATTAGAGACTATCTAAATAGTCGTCATTATCAGCGCGATATGCTTGAATCTGCCGCCTCTGCTGCAGAAATTTATCGATACAATAAGGCAGCAGCGATTTATTTATCGCAAAAGAATCGTTTCACGTGGGAAGATTTAGTTAAGAATGGTAATAAACCAAGAGATTTGATTATTGATATTGTCACCACTTTTTGTCCCGCAAATGGAGAGCAGGCGATGAAAATATTAGGGGCGATAACCCACTCACTGATCGGAGTAATGAAAGATAATCCGCTCTTTATTAATCAAGTGCATGCTAAAATTCATAAGCAAACAAATTGGTGGTACATCTAGCTGATGTAAAATATAGCGACTGATAAGTTAGTTATGATTAAAAATACAGCCAGCCTGTGAGGGCTGACTGTTATATTTTTTGACTGAACTATGATTAACTATAATTCAACTAGTTACTGTTATTATTTCAGTGCAGCTAATGCGCTGTCATAATCTGGTTCTTCAGTAATTTCATTTACCAGTTGGCTATAAATGACGTTGTTAGAACCGTCGAGAATAACTACAGCGCGAGCATTCAGACCTTTTAAAGGCCCGTCAGCAATAGCCACACCGTAATCTTCACTGAACTCTGGGCTACGGAAAGTAGACAGGGTGACTACATTATCTAGCCCTTCAGCGCCACAAAAACGTGCTTGTGCAAAAGGTAAGTCCGCAGAAATACACAATACAACACTGTTATCTAATTCACTGACTAATTGGTTAAATTTACGTACTGATGCTGCGCAAACACCGGTATCAACGCTTGGGAAAATATTCAGGATTTTACGTTTGCCTTGATAGCTTTCTAAAGTAGCTTCTGACAAATCTTTCGCCACTAATTTAAAATCTTTAGCAGTATTTCCAGCCTGTAAAAAGGTTCCCTTAACGGTGATATCATTACCTTGAAGTTTTACTGTCTGTGACATTATTAGCGTCCTCTCATATTATCGTTGATTCGAGTAACGCAGGTATCCTACCTGCGAGTATACATAAATAACAATTAGTAAAAAAAACTAACATACTCATATAATTTTTACAATTATAGAGCAAACTCGTTACTTAATCATATATAACTAAGCTTAGCTGAAAATAATATTTTTTGCGCGTAAAGACTTTCTTAAAAACCAAGTTTCTCTGATTGTTATCCTCTCGAGAGGTTTTATAATAGTAGCTAAATAAATTAAAATTCATCAGGATACATGATGCTAAAACGCACACTGTTGCCGCTCACTTGGTGGCTATTAAGTTCATTGCTCGTAGTAACTCCAAGTTATTCTGCCAACGTACCTGCTGGCTCAATATTAGCTGAGAATCAGGAAGTGACTCGCCATCTTAAAGATGAGCCAGCTTCATTAGATCCAATAAAATCGGTTGGTTTAACTGAAGCACAAGTGATGCGAGATTTATTTGAAGGTTTAGTTAACCAAGATAGTCGCGGGCAGGTAATACCGGGCGTCGCTGAACATTGGCAAAGTGAAGATAATCGAGTGTGGATATTTAAATTACGTTCAAATGCTCGTTGGTCAAATGGTGAGCCAGTTACTGCGAATGATTTTGTGTATAGCTGGCAGCGTTTAGTTAATCCTAAAAATACCTCACCTTTTGCTTGGTTTGCTGCATTGGCTGGTATTAACCATGCACAGCAGATTATTGATGGCCAAAAAGATATCGGCGATTTGGGTGTGGAAGCGATCGATGATTTAACCTTAAAAATTACACTGGATAAACCGGTGGCCTATTTCCCTGCGTTAACCACCAATTTTAGTTTATTTCCTGTACATCAAGCAACAGTCGAGCGTTATGGTAATGATTGGATCCGCGTAGGCAATATTATCGGCAATGGCGCATTCCAATTACACGACCGCATTGTGAATGAAAAGATTGTCTTGATACCGAACCCATATTATTGGGATCATAAAAATACTCAGCTCACAAAAGTTACTTTTGTACCAATAAACCATGAATCACAAGCGACTAATCGTTATTTAGCTGGTGATTTAGATATTACCGAATCATTTCCTAAGCAGCGTTATCATAAATTAATGCAAGAAATTCCTGAGCAGGTGTTTATTCCTGATCAGCTTGGTACGTATTATTATGCGTTTAATACTCAGCGTGCACCGACTAATGATGTCAGAGTGCGTAAAGCATTATCGATGACGATTGATCGGCAAATTATTGCTCAGAAAGTGTTGGGAACGGGTGAAAAACCAGCGTGGCATTTTACTCCCGATGTTACTGCTGGATTTACGCCACAGCCTGGGCTGTATCAGCGCTATTCACAACAAGAGTTGGATCAACAAGCACAAATTTTACTGGCCTCAGCAGGTTACGGCTCACATCATCCATTAAAATTAACCTTACTGTATAACAGCTCAGAGAATAATCAAAAAATTGCTATTGCAGTATCATCGATGTGGAAGAAAAAACTTGGTGTACAGGTTAAATTGGTTAATCAAGAATGGAAAACTTATATCGACAGCCGTAATAGTGGAAATTTTGATGTTATTCGAGCATCATGGGTGGGAGACTATAATGAGCCTTCTACGTTCTTATCGTTGCTGACATCCAAACATAATGGCAATATCCCACAATTTCGCCATGATGAGTACGATCAATTGATTGAATCGGCAAGCAAAGAAACTGATCCTAAAGTACGAAATGATGATTATAATCAGGCAGAGGCGCTTATTGCAGAATATGCGCCAATTGCGCCTATTTATCAATATACTAATGGCCGTTTAATTAAGCCTTGGCTCAAGGGATATCCTATCCAAAATCCTGAAGATACCGCATATAGCCACACTTTCTATATTTTAAAACATTAATTTAGCTTAAATAGCGCGGCAAATAATGCCGCGCTGTGGATGACGATAAAATATCAAGCTAAATAAATAGATTTATATTTAATATCATAACCACTTTTATTATTTTAAATAAGTTGACTTATTGATAGGGTTACTAATTTGCATATTGTTAAATTAACTATTAGATTAATCTTTAATTAAACTTTTTAACTAATTAAAAACGATAACCTATGCCGATATTAAATGCTTTCAGTATTTCATCTTTTTTTCTAAGGCTAGTTTTTGCACCCTCATAACCAACTTTAATAGCGATAGACTCGATAGGATTAATCATAAAACCAGAGCCCCACGCTAATCCACGATTCTTAGAGAGATTAGTTATTCCATGTTTACTTGTTTTTTTCAGTTCTGAACTGGTGGCTAAATGAAATCCAATAGAACCGTATACAGAAACATAAGGATTAAAGCGCCAAATAGGTCCAGAAGTTAAACTAAGGTAGTGGAATTTTTTATTGATATCAATAACTTTATTATTATGTGTACCTTTTGATGATGCTTTGCCATTAACCCAACTTAATGAGGTTAAAATACCTAATTGATCATCAAATTCTAAGGTATAACTACCATGTAGGCCATTATACAGAGTATTGGTAAAATAATATCCGCCATATCCCAGATTAAAAGTATGTTTTTGGGATGATGCATCATTCGATAATGCATTAGAGGAATAAATTAAAGGTAAGAGCATAGAAATAATTAATGTTTTTTTCATATTCATCCTTGAATTGAATAGGTAATTTTGGCTTGCGTATTTTGTGTTATTTTTTAATTAATTTCAATATTAAATTCAATTTCAAAATTAATTATCTTTATTCTTTATATACATTAAATAATATCGTTCTGATTTATATTTAATATTTTAATTCTAAATACAATAAATTCTAGCGAATAGCTTGTAACTGTTATTATTATTGTTAATATTTATATCAATATTTATTGGTGAGGAAGCAAGTCGAATGGCGACAATTTATGGTTCCCTGTTTCAGAATTCAGATCCGGTACATGGCTTTCAATTAGATGGTAGGGGAGGTGTGTTACCGATTGATCTAAATGCGAGCGCGACGCAAAATAATCCATTTTGGCTGCATTATGATTATAAAAATCAACAAAGTAAACAATGGATACAGCAGACTGATTTATTGAATGATACGGCGAAAGCTGCACTGAGTGGAGAAGAAGGTCGCTGGCGAATTTTACGAGCCGGAGATGGTTTATTACTCACATTACAAACTCTAAATAATAATCCCGGGCACTCTCCAGAGCAGTTGGTGGCATTTCGGATATTTATTAATAATCGGTTAGTCATCTCTAGCCGTCACCGCAAAGTACAATCACTTGAAACGGTAGTCAGTGAATTCTCGATGGGAAATGGTGCAGAATCTACCGCCGATTGGTTAGTCGAAACTGCCGATGCAGTGACCGATGAAATTAGTGAATTCACCGATACTTTGCATGATAGATTAATTTCTATTGAAGATAGCTTACTGCATGATCAAATACCTGAACGTGGCGAGTTAGCATTACTGCGCAAGCAAATTATTGTTATTCGCCGTTATATGGCGCCACAGCGTGATGTATTTTCACGTTTAGCCACTGAAAAATTATTATGGGTTGATGATGCATCACGGTTAAGGATGCAGGAAATTTCAGATAGATTAGGGCGTTGTATTGAAGATCTCGATGGTTTTGTGTCTCGTACTGCAATTATTGCGGATGAGATATCTTCCATGATGACTGAGATGATGAATCGACGTATTTATACTATGTCTATGTTGGCAATGGTTTTTTTACCAACAACCTTTCTAACCGGATTATTTGGTGTAAATTTAGGTGGAATACCGGGTAATGAATTTCGTTTCGGATTTAGTTTATTCTGTATATTACTAACCTGTTTAATTGGTATCGTTGTCTGGTGGTTAAGAAAAAGTCGCTGGCTGTAGTCTGAAGGCTTAATAAGTGGTAATTTGAGCTATATCAATAAATAAATGGCTTATTTAAGGCAGTATATACCCTGCAGGTGAATGCAACGTTGAGCGATGAACGTTGTGCTCCATAATTGTAGTTTTTCTCATGTTGAGTTTTTATACAGAATAATAAATCACTGTAATGCCGATGTTATCTCAGACATCGGTTTTTTTTTACGTTTAATTATTCCCACAAATAACCTATATGATGAACCACCGTTAATTGAAAACTTCACGGTGGTCAGATAAATAATATTCGAAAGTTACTGTGGCATTATTTTGTTTTATTGCACTTCAATAACATCAACGCGAGTATGGGTAAAATTCGACTGATCATCTTCATCAATCTTTGGCTGCACCGGAAGTTCTTCCCTGTCAAAGGCTAGATCCCCACCATCAACAACTTCACTACCATGAGTGATATGATAAAAATCAAATAGTTCGGTGTCACATAAATGAGAAGGTACGACATTACGTGTTGCACTGAACATCGTTTCTATCCGTCCTGGATAACGTTTATCCCAATCACACAGCATTTCTTTGATGACTTGTCTTTGTAGGTTTGGTTGTGATCCGCACAAGTTACAGGGAATGATAGGAAATGCTTTGGCTTGAGCAAAACGTTCAATGTCTTTTTCACGGCAATATGCTAATGGACGAATGACAATATGTTTGCCATCATCACTCATTAATTTAGGTGGCATTCCTTTTAGTTTCCCACCATAAAACATATTTAAAAATAGGGTTTGTAAAATGTCATCGCGATGATGCCCTAATGCAATTTTAGTTGCTCCTAGCTCCGTGGCGGTGCGGTACAAAATACCTCGACGTAAACGAGAACACAGAGAACAGGTCGTTTTGCCTTCTGGAATTTTATCTTTAACTATCGCGTAGGTATTTTCTTCAACGATTTTATATTCAATTCCCAGTTGTTCTAAATATTCAGGCAAAATATGCTCAGGAAATCCGGGCTGTTTTTGGTCAAGATTAACTGCTATTAATGAAAAATTAATCGGAGCATTTTTTTGTAGGCTTTGTAAAATCGACAGTAGGGTATAACTGTCTTTCCCTCCCGATAAACAGACCATAATTCGATCGCCGTCTTCTATCATATTAAAATCGGCAATGGCCTGTCCGACATCACGACGTAGTCGTTTTTGTAATTTATTAAAATTATATTGCTCTTTTTGAGTATTCATTTTCTACTGTTCTATATTGTTGCTGACTGTTATTTAATTTGATGATAATTAAGTGTTTTATTGTTTATTATTGCCCTAGCTGTTTCTGATTAATTCCCTTCTTGCAAACACTCGTGTATAACGTGGTGTATCACACGAGAGAGCTAGCATGGCTGAAATAAACAAACTTACAGACACAAAACTTAAAAACATCTATGCCAAAATTTATGGAAAGGAGTCAATGATAGCAGATGGTAGGGGACTTTCGATACTATTCGATATTAATAAATTATATAAACCTCTATATTAATAAGTGTATAAATTGCATGCCATAGAAAATGGCCCTCATCACGTAAGGGCACTGAATAAAATAATTATAAGACAATGTTTATCACTATTAGAGCATAAATCCCCGTATATTTGTCAACCAGAACCATTATAGGTTAGGGGGCTTTATAGTAAACAGATAAATATTAGTGTAATTTATCATTTTTACAATATACGAATAGGGATAATTCCGATGATTCATGTATTATATTTCAATGGAATATCGATTTTTAATCATGATTTTATTTATGTTTATTGTTAGGTAAAAAGTAATAGCCACATTTAGGGCAAATAATCGTAATATTTTCATGCATGTTACGTTTATTTTGTGCTGAAACATAAGTGCAATTAGGGCAGCTTATTTTGATTTTTTTATCATTAAACATCTTTAGAGCATTGAAGATACTCATAACTTTTACCACGTCGATGTACGGTGACTGAGTATACAACAACCTTGTGATGATAGCTTATAGATTAACCAAAAGTTATCTGGATTTATCTTATCTGCAGATATTATTTTATGAGTGTCTTTTTAGCAATAAGTGATATTTTTTATGATACATAGGGAGAGACTCTTACTATTGATGTAAATGTACTAATAAGACAGTATTTATTCCTAGCCGTTATGAATTTGATAGACTTATTAATGAGTACTATTTTTATTACTAAATATATTTAATTCATTTTTATTATGATGAGTGAAATGGATTTATTAGGCATATACTAGATCAATAGCTGATTATATTAATGGATCAAGTTAATTTTTTTATAAGAAATTTTTAATTATTTTCGAGTTGAATAAAGAAAATGTTTAGTTTACACACTATTGATTATTTATAATCAACCACTGTCATTAAAGTAAATATATAGCATAGATCAATAATTAATAAATTAACTTATTAATCATCTAAACTTAGTCCTAAAATATTATTTTTTAATAGGGAAAGAAAGATTATTATGGTTTTATTATGTTTGTAATATACGAATCAAACTTAATTAACTACGGTAATCTGGAATTTAAAAGAAATTTTCTGTATAAGAGAGATTGATTGAATATCTATTGAATATAATCATGCCATCTTAATTTTGGTTAAATTTTATATAATTTTTGTAATTGAAAACTATAAGGATTAAGCGTGAATATATATATTTTAAATACTATCTATATATTGATTTGAGTTAATATGAAAAATAAAAATATATCTAATTTTCAATTATTAAGTACTTATATTTGTGACTGTGTTAAAAACAGTAGCTTATGTAAAAGCTATGATTTACAAAATAATTCTAATCGATTAGATATCACCTTATATTTAGATCAGCAAAATGAACTAAGAGTTGAGCTGCGTAGTAGTTTTCTTGGTGAAAAATCTGTTTTTTTGTTGCTAATCCGAAATGATAGTCACTGGAACAAGGTGACACGGATTTATTTAGTACCTACTAAAAGTAATTCATGGCGTATTCTTTATTTAAAAAAATATAATCGGCGTTATCGTTCACTTTTTTTTAAGCGTAATTTTAACTATAATATATTTAATAGTTATTTATCTGATTTTACATATAATGAAATAAATATTGTTAAATAATATATTAATTAATTCATTAATATATTATTTATTTAACTGTATTATTGAATAATGGTCTTCAATTTATTTTACAATTAATGATGTTAATAAATAATTGAGTAATTCAATCTATTGATTAATCTAATTAATAGATATATAGATATATAGATATATAGATATATAGATATATAGATATATAGATATATAGATATATAGATAATAAGATTATGTGCTATATATTTACCAGTCTATAGGTATAATAACAATTATAGCTATATCGCTATTTATGGTTGGTTTTAAGAAAATAAAAGCAATTATCTTGAGAGGGTATCTTTTTTATACTGGTATCTTTGGTTGTTTTTTGATGGTCTATAATATGATTGCGCTCCCTAAATATATAAAAATTAATTAGTAGCTTGATTATAGAGAGAGCAATCTTTAAGCTAACAAAATTCTAATTAATTAGAATTAATCAAGAAAAGATAAATAACAGCAATAATAAAGATGAGATCTAACAGTAAGATGATGTTGATTGATTAGTTTAGTAGCAAGGAAGTAAACGAATAAAAATAGTGACGCCCATTAGTACATATTGGACGTCACTTATATTTAATTATTGCTTATCTGAATGGTGCATTTAATGGTACTTCCGGATCTGGCTGATGCGTAATACGGTTTCTTAAATCACGACGCACGATTTCAATTGACCAGAACCAAACTGCATGACCAAAAATCTCTGAAATATATTCATCAATTGGCAGCATAGATAGTGGAGGTGTTAAACCTAACAGTGGAAAGCTAATACCATGAACTGCAACAGTAGCTAACAGACCGGCCATGACACCTTGCCACATTTTAATTTTAGGAAAGCGCTCAGCAATGATACAGTAACCAATCGCAAAAACTAAAGAAAAAATAATGTGGGTAATCATCACTGGATTGATAATATGTTCTGAGAACGTATATACAGTGGATGTCGGATCAATACCTAAATAATCACGTAAGAATAAATAAGGTGGATTGAATTCATTACGGCCACCAGTAAAGGTTCTCGGTGGCAGTGGAACCTCAGCTCCCCATTTAACAAAAGCAGAGATAAAGCCTGCAATTATTCCTACGAAGATTGCTACACCATAACGACGACGAGATTTGTCAGTTTGAGCAAATAGATCTTTTAACGCCATATAACATCCCTTAAATATTTATTTTTAATCTATTTATACTAAAGTTCATTTTTGTGACTTTTGCAATATTTTTCTCGTTATATTTATTGATGTAGATCACTGTTTTTTTAAAAATAGGTTAAAATGAGCATTATTTAAGTATTAATAGATGCAAATATTATGAGTGATGAATAATTACTCTATTATGAAAAATTAAATTATGGTTATTATTTATGTTTTAATATTAAATGCAAAATTAGTTTATTTATATGGAGAATATTATCACTAAATATTAAATTAATTTACCAATTAAGAATCTAAATCAATAATTAATATAAATATAGGCAAGAAATTGAAGGTTTAGATATTCGCCACCTATATCTATAGTGAGTATTGAAATCCATTAAAATACAAAACTTCAAGGTGGCGAAATTTTAGGCTAAATTAGCTTTATTAATCTGGTTTTTTATTAACAATAACTGAGACTTCAAATCCTAATAAATATAGCGCTTGTTCAAGTGTTTCTACTTTAGATGCATGATTAACATCAAGTAGGCGATCTATCTGTGGAGCTTTTTGATTTAATTTTCGTGCGAGATCTGCTTTACGCGTACCCGTTTGGATCATGGCATTATGTAGGGCTATTTTCAAACAGACTAAGAGAGGCAAATGAACAACGATATTAGTATCATTTATTGGTTTTGAAGGAGCAGGGACAGGAATGCGTGAGGCAATTAAATCCGCTAATCCGGCAATTAGGATCTCAGAGGCATCTAGTTCTATATCTTCTTCTGCGTATGCTACTCCTTGTAATTCACTAAAATCATTATAAGCTATTTCATAACACTCTGTATCTTCATCATATTTTACAGTAGCAGGATAATTAAACATGGTAATATCTCGGTTTGGATAAAGCGATGGCAGTATCATCTATTATTTTAGCCATTATCATATCAGATAAGATTAAAAAAACAACAAATATGTTGTGTTTTGAAAGGGTTTATACGAGATGTTCAACCTTATTTTTCGTTTAATATTAGTAGGTTACTTTAGTTATCAAGAGGTTACTGCGGTTAAGTGATTATTTATAGAAATTAAAATAATGTTTTTTTATCTTATAATTAGTGGTGATCTCTTATTAACTAAAGTGATTAAATAAGCCTCGATTTGACCGGTTAAAATAAATACTGCATTTCTATTTTCAATTAATGACCTATTATGATGACCGTGTAGGCTGATTAAAGATAGCTATTTAAATGATTATTGTCATAGATCTCATTTATATCTTGATTTAGAAGACAATCGATCGTAATTGTTTATACTTTTCTTATTTGCTTTAGCTAGTTTTAAGATGAATATTCAAGATGAATAGGAGTGTGTATGTATACTACAATTTTGGTTCCGATTGATTTAACCGAAGATGAGTTAACCAGTAAAGCAGTCCGTCATGCACTCAATCTAGCCAAGCAATCTGGGGCTAATCTGCATTTGATCCATGTTTTACCGATTTCTTCAGCTATTATCAATGCTTATGCTTTGGGATATATGGAAATCAAAGATAGAGCTACGGTAAAAGCTGAAAATGATATGAAAATATTGATGGATACTATAGATCTACCAGTGGATAAAATTAGTTATACCATCACTTTTGGTTCACCGCGTGATGAAATAATCAATACCGCTAAGGATGTTGATGCCGATATTATCGTGATCGGTTCACGTCGTCCGAATATTAGTACTCATTTGTTAGGCTCAACAGCGGCTGGTGTAGTCAGATACGCAGAATCATCGGTACTGGTTGTACGATAATTGTCATTGAGTGCTGTCAAATGACGTGCTTTAAAATGCAGGTTAAATTTAATCTACCTGCATTTATTGAATTATTTTTTAGCTGATTTAAAATAGATGTACTCTAAATATATTTTAATATATGAATACTTTATTTTGATAGTTGGAAATAAATATGGAGAGATTTTCCAAAGAATTACTCAGAATTGATCATTTTATTTTGAGAGTGTTACGTTTTTATTGTTTATCTGTATTGATCTTCTTTTTAGGATTACTTCCTGGGATTATAGGGTTTTATTTTATCGAAGGGCATTCATTAACTGAATCCATGTTAAATGCATTATCTATGCTGAGTGGGCAATCAATTAATCCTGCGCCAGTAACTTCAGTGGGACGTTTTTTTATTGCTATTTATGGCCTATTTTTACAAAGTGTATTTATTATTACTATTGGGTTATTAGTTACTCCTTTTATTCATCGTGTTTTACATAAATGGCATTTAGAAGAGACAGAATAACGGATCAGAGTATAATAAATGGATTAGTGCATATAGAGATAGTGGATTTTTGGATTTAATCGATATAAATAATATTATGTCGGATGATAAATTTAAATGACTTGAGAACTTAATTAGATTAGAGAAATGATTGTCGTAATAAAAGTACTCTGAAGAGTGATTAGTACGATAATATCATCATGGATTATATGAGAGGCATTACATGTACAATACAATCTTAGTTCCTGTAGACATCTCTGAAAATATATTAACCGATAATGCCCTGAAACATGCATTATATTTAGCTAAAATGTCAAATGCAAAAATTCATTTATTTCATGCGATACCTGATATCTCTCGTTTCTCGATGAGTTATAGCTATCATTATGATTTATTGTCTTCTTTTGCAAAAAAGGCGATTGAACGTTCAGAACAACAATTAAAAGAATTAATTCAACAAATTGACTATCCACAAGAATTACTATCTTCTAGCGTAGCTTTTGGTTCACCGAGAGATAAAGTATTGTCTACGGCGCAAGAAATTAATGCAGATTTAATTGTGATTGGTTCTCGACGCCCTAATATATCTACTCATTTGCTTGGATCCAATGCTTCGGGGATTGTCTCATATGCAAAAATATCTGTTTTAGTCGTGAGATAGATGGTCAGAAATATAAGGGATAAAAACGGCTCATTGATGGATTTAATAAGCCGTTCAGAAACAAAAACACCCCATAATAGTGTGCAATATATGGGGTGTTTTTTATTAAGAATAAGGTTTTAATCTTATATAGATTGAGACTTAACCGAGATCTCCTGAAGCCTTCGCTTGTTTAATCGCTTCAACAGCTTGCCCGCAGGCATTTTCTTGCTCTGCTTCAGGGTAAGAAGCTAAGGCTTTTTTTGCATCAGTTAATTGTGCTTTCATCGCATCTATTTGTGCTTTCATTTCAGGTGCACCTTTATTTTCTTGTTCAGCAAGCTTAATTAGATTATTCATCTCGCTGAAATAGGTGTCACAATTTTTTCCTGCATGCGCGTTCAGTGCAGAAAGTGATAATACACAGCCAACAATCAGTGGAAATAATTTTTTCATGGTATCTTCGCTTTCATTTATGAATTTTTTTCAGCATAACATTAGCACTATTAAAACGCATTAGTTGTGAGAAAATATTGTAAAAATTCTAAGTTAAAAGTTTTTTAACTGGATAAGAAATATCAATATGGGTGATTGTACCCACTTATATGCTGTATATAAGCAAGTCTTGTAAAGATTGAGCAGGCAAAGACAAAATTACAGTTATTTTAAGTAAGGGCTTACAGGATGATCCAAGCTATTGTGCGCTAATCTGCGAAAGATCATGTTAACTGTATAGGGTTAGTTTTATGATGTTTCGGCTTATATAACTAACTATACAGTATGAATGGTTGAGTGGTAATAAGCTGAGTTGGTGTAAGTTAATTGAGCATTGTCACGCAATAATATGACTAAACTGTGTTATTGAGTTTATGATGCTGAATAAATCATTAAGCTAATTTTGAGTAAATATGTGATGGAACAAGTGGCTAGCGTTAAAGATACGTCAATTGAGACGCAAAGAGAGATCACCCGATTATGTATTGAATGCGGTTTGCTATTATTGCAGCATGGCGCAGAAAGTATGTTGGTCGAAATGTTGGCCACGCGATTGGGTCGAGCATTAGGTGCTGATCAAGTAGATAGTGCGATTTCATCAAATGCTATCGTACTGACAACGATTATCGACAATCACTGTATTACCTCAACACGAAAAATTATTGATCGCGGTATTAATATGCATGTGGTGACTGAAGTTCAGCATGTAGTAATTTTGGTTGAACATCATCTTTTAGACCGTGGCCAAGTGCAGAAAAAACTAGACTCTATTAAGCCGTTACGTTATCCGCGCTGGATGATGGTGCTGATGGTGGCTTTATCATGTGCCTGTTTTAGTAAGTTAAATGGTGGCGGCTGGGATGGTTCGATGGTTACATTTCTTGGCAGTGGCTGTGGTATGTATATTCGGCAGGTTCTCACTTCCCGTCAGATTAACCCATTGATAAATTTCTGTATTACTGCCTTTGTTGCGACCAGTGTGTCGGGATTAATTCTTAAATTATCTTATTTTGCGCCAACAGCGACTATTTCGATGGCGGCCAGTGTTTTATTACTTGTTCCAGGATTTCCGTTAATTAATGCAGTGGCTGATATGTTTAAAGGGCACGTTAATACCGGATTGGCGCGTTGGACGATGGCAAGCCTGCTTACGTTGGCGACTTGTATTGGTGTGGTGATGGCTATGTCAATTTGGGATCTGAGGGATTGGGCATGAGTTTTTTATTCGCATTAGTGCAAGATATGATTTTAGCCGCAATCCCTGCCGTAGGATTTGCTATGGTGTTTAATGTCCCCAAACGCGCCCTAAAATATTGTGCTTTGCTTGGCGCGATAGGGCATGGTTCACGAATGGTGATGATGGAACTGGGTCAAAATATTGAATGGGCGAGTTTTTGTGCTGCTATTTTAGTCGGTATTATTGGTATTCAATGGTCTCGCTGGTGGTTAGCGCATCCTAAAGTCTTTACGGTAGCAGCTATTATTCCGATGTTCCCGGGAATTAACGCTTATGTTGCTATGATTTCGGTAGTTAAGATATCGCATTTAGGATATAGCGAGCCCTTATTTGAAACTCTGGTAACTAATTTTTTACAAGCCTCATTCATTGTTGGTGCACTTTCTATCGGCTTATCATTACCAGGTTTATGGTTATACCGTAAGCGCCCCAGTGTTTAATTAAACGTGTAGAGGACGAGCTATTTATAGGCTGTTCTCTACGGATTTAATAGCATTAAATGTAATATCTAATCCATTCTTATCTGCGAAATGAAACTGAATTTTTAAATTATTTTCAGTGAATTGAGGTATTCCCACTGTAATATCATCATTTTCTGAATATTTTTTAGTAACGTTAATAAGCTCTGATATTAATTGATCTAATAATGTGTTCATTGTAGTACTCGATATTTAATATGATTTATTGTAAATATTTTAAGCTAAATAAATTTTAATTATATAAAAGATAGAAGAGAAAGTTTATATTTCAGTCGTCTTAACAAATTTTGATAAGACAATCTGCAATGAATTGCTATATTCTTAAGTTCACCCACTTAATTGTATTACTTAACGTTCTCCATAATGGTATTTACTTTGAAACAGTCATATGTCAGTCGTATTATAGGATTCGCTTCTATTATCTTTTTTAGCCTATTTACTCTTTCTACTGTTGCTGCGCCATCGTCTTTTGATGAAGCTAAAAAATTAGCGCGTACGCAAGTTTATCATGACCAATCTAAACAGGGTGAAGGTACACTATATTGTGGTTGCCAATGGGATTGGTTGGGTGCCAGTGGTGGGCGGGTCGATCTTAACTCGTGTGGTTACCACGTTCGAAAACAGCAAAATAGAGCAGAACGTATTGAATGGGAACATATTGTTCCTGCTTGGGTTTTTGGTCATCAACGTCAATGCTGGCAGCACGGCGGACGTAAAAACTGTATCGCCGACGATCCGGTATTTCGTACTATGGAAGCCGATTTACATAATTTAGCCCCATCAATTGGTGAAGTTAATGGCGATCGCAGTAATCTGAGTTATGGGCAACTGGCGGGTAATGTTGAATATCCGTATGGCCAGTGCCGTAGCCGCATCGATTTTAAAGCGCGAGAATTTGAACCGAGAGACAGTGTAAAAGGGCAAGTGGCGCGGGTATATTTCTATATGCACGACCGTTATGATTTATCGATGTCTGAACAACAGCAGAAATTATTAAAAGTCTGGGATAAGCAATACCCAGTCACTGCTTGGGAGCAGGAACGAGATAATAGAATTGCTAAAATTATGGGACATCACAATCCGTTTGTTACTGGTGAGCAAGTATGGCAGTTAGGACATAAAAATAGTGCATCTGGGCTATTTTCTGATATTTCACAGCATAAACCTTCAGCCAATAAAGCGGTAATAAATGAGAATGCGACAGTAAAAGGTAATGTGAAAAGCAAAATTTATCATTTATCTCACTGTTCTGGTTATAAAACTACGGACGATAAAAATGCCGTATTATTTGCCTCTGAACAGGATGCGATAGCCGCTGGTTATCGTCAGGCAGTAAATTGTAAAGTAAAATTATAATTAATATGAATTTTGTTTACTCACTAGAATAATAGCTATTTCTTAGGCGAGTAAATAGAGTATCAGCGGTTAAGTCAATTTATATTCTTAATCGCTGATTTTACATCAATTCAATATAAATTGATTTTCTGTTAGCACTGTTAATTAGTGCTATCAGTTAGAACTCGCGGTAAAAATCATTTATTACACGATGAATTTTTATCGTTATTAATCTGCACTGTCCATGACATCGTGGCGCATTTGATGATAGCCCTCTTCATTATAGCCATGGCGCCAATAAGGGACAGCATGAATATGTTGGCGATCATAGCCTTTATCGTGGCGAATATACCGGCGTAAAGGTTTGATTATTTGTTCTTCTCCGGCAAACCAAAATACGACATCTTTTGTGGGCAATGTCCAGGTTTTGAAGCAATTGATTAGCTGCTCTGTGGTAGAAATATCGCCACAAATCCACACAATTTCAATTTGTTCTGGCGCCTGTAATGAATAAATATCAGCTTGATTATCTACTCGTAAAATAACCTTTCCTTGGGCATTTTCCGGCATATTTTCCAGCAATGCTGCAATTGCAGGCAGTGAACTGGCATCACCGGCCATAAAGTAATGACTAGCTGGTGATAATAGCGGCTCAGATCCTCCAGGGCGGCTGATCCCAAGCCAATGACCGATATCAGCATCGCGCGCAAATTGATAAGCAGGGCCTTCTATACCCTCGTGCATGGCAAATTCTATATCGATTTCTTTTTTTGCTGGGCGAATAGCTCGTACAGTATAAGTTCTCACTTTAGGCCGAGGTTGATCTTCAGGCCATGAAGGGCCTTTAGGGCCGAGAACTGGCAATAGTGGGGGGATTGTTGCATCGGCAGATAGAAATATTTTTAGATGCGCACCTGCACAATTGGCTGGATAAGTATCCAGATTTTCACCGTGAAAAGTGATCCTTCTGATGGCAGGAGAGATATCAATGATTGATTTAACGTGGATTAATTGAGGGGGGATCGGACGTTGTCTATTTGGATTATTATTAGCTGTTGCCACAAACAATCTCCTTAAGGATTGATCGGTAAATTTGAATAAATACTTAATAATAGTAATTATTATCATTATCAACTGTATTATCAAGATGATTTTACCCTTAGAGCACTTAAGGCAACTGTTATCGGTCTCAGTTATAAGCCTCTATTATAGAAAAATGTCATCATAATGGCAGACAGCATCAGGGTAGATGGGATGCGACGATGGGAGCCCCTTCACCGTGCGTTAGATAGTAAAGGGGAATAATAATTCTAGCGATTATTTAATTTTCATTCCTGCCGCGGTCATCAATCCGCGAAATAATGACGATACGGCAAACAGTGCGACCACACTGGATAGCCAAATAATCACCATCCAAGAGAGTTTTTTCCACCATGGGGAAGGCATCACTTTAGTGATAACCTTGCTCGGGATTAATTTTTCCTCTGAAGACATAATAACTCCAATAGGTATAGACCAAAATAATAGGAATAATAAATAGAGCACCGACCAGCATAAAGCCCAGACTTTCGGGTGCGCTAGCGGCCTCTCTAAAGCTGATCACTGGTGGGATAAGATATGGCCAAATGCTAATGCCCAATCCAGTAAAACCTAAAAAAATTAGTAATAAGGCCGCTAAGAAAGGCCGATAATCGTGTTTTTGCTGTTGCACTGAATGAAGAATAATAGCTGCGGCTAATATCACTAGTAGAGGTACGGGGAGAAAAAACCATATATTCGGCAGAGTAAACCAGCGGTCAGCTATAGATTGGTTTAGCAAAGGAGTCCATAGACTGATAATGGCGATGACTATTAACATTAAAAAGGTTAATGGGCCCGCTATCCGATACATAGTTTGGCGCAGATGGGCTTTAGTTTTCATGATAAGCCAGCCACAACCGAGTAACGCATAAGCGACAACTAAGCCAAATCCACAGAACAGCGGAAAAGGTGCAAGCCAGTCAAAATAGCCACCCATAAAAGTTCGATTAGTAACGGGGAAACCTTGAATAAAAGCACCGACTACTACACCTTGCACAAAAGTAGTGATGATCGACCCACAGATAAAGGCTTTATCCCAAATATGCTGTTGTTTATGATTGGCTTTGAAGCGAAATTCAAACGCCACTCCTCGGAAAATCAACGCCAGCAACATTAGGGTTAGAGGGATGGATAAGGCATCTAATACAATCGCATAGGCTAAGGGAAATGCCCCTAATAATCCGGCACCTCCTAAGACTAACCAGGTTTCATTGCCATCCCAGACGGGCGCCACACTGTTCATCATGACATCACGGTCGTGTTTATCTTTGACCATGGGATAGAGAATACCAATACCGAGATCAAAGCCATCCATCATAATGTACATCATTATGCTAAATACAATTATCACAAACCAAATTAGCGCTAAATCAATGCCCATGACTGTTCTCCTCGGTTATCCCTTGGCGAATTAATTTAATCATATAGATATATCCAATCCCAAACACGCTGGCATAAACCATAATAAAAGTCAGCAAACTGACGCTCATATGAATATCACCATGTGCACTTACCGCATCGGCGGTGCGTTGTAGTCCATAAACCACCCAGGGTTGCCGACCAATTTCAGTGGTAAACCAACCAGCAAGAATGGCTATTAGCCCAGAAGGCGCCATTAATAACATGAAACGTAAAAATGGTTTGGATTGATATAAACGTTGTTTATAACGTAGCCATAAGCCAATAACTCCGCCGGCAATCATTAATAGCCCAAGGCCGACCATGACGCGAAATGACCAAAACACCATAAACACATTGGGGCGATCTTCTGCGGGCCAATCTTTCAATGCCGGAACTTGTTTATCGAGACTATGGGTTAAAATCAGGCTGGCAAGATATGGGATCTGAATAGAATATTCGGTTTTTTCACTGACCGTATTAGGCAGTCCAAATAAAATAAGCGGAGTCGCTTCGCCGGGTTTATTTTCCCAATGGCCTTCCATAGCAGCAACTTTAACTGGTTGATACTTTAACGTATTTAAACCATGAGCATCGCCAATCAGTGCCTGTAATGGTGCCAAAACCAAAATCAGCCATAGCGACATAGAAAACATTTTTTCCATCGCACTTGATCGATGGCCTTTAAGCAGATGCCACGCTGCCGAAGCACCGATAAAAAAGGCTGAGGCTAGAAAAGCTGCGGTTGTCATATGCAATAATCGGTAGGGAAACGATGGATTAAAAATAACCGCTAGCCAATCAACAGGAACCAGTTGCTGATTAATAATTTCGTAGCCCTGTGGCGTTTGCATAAAGCTGTTTGAGGCTAAGATCCAGAACGTCGACATGATAGTGCCTAAAGCCACCATGCAGGTCGCGAAAAAGTGTAGCTTTTCACCTACGCGTTGCCAGCCAAATAACATCACACCGAGAAAACCAGCCTCTAAGAAAAAAGCCGTTAACACTTCATAAGTTAACAGGGGACCGGTAATTGAACCGGCAAAATCAGAGAAAAAACTCCAATTAGTGCCAAATTGGTAAGCCATTACTAAACCAGAGACCACTCCCATACCGAAATTGACGGCGAAAATTTTGGCCCAAAAATCAAACATCTTTTTGTAATCGGGGTGACGCGTTTTAAGCCATAAGCCCTCTAATACGGCGAGGAAACTGGCTAAACCGATAGTAATTGCCGGAAAAATAATGTGGAAAGAGACCGTAAAAGCAAACTGAATACGGGCTAATTCCAGGGCACTCAATCCAAACATATTGACCTCAAAAAATAGTGACCTCAAATAGGTAAGATAAAAATACAATCCATGTGTGGATAAGTAGACCATGAGAGACTAAACTATAATAGTAACAATTTTGTCGTTTTTGACTATAACAGTTGATGTAAGGACTAGGTATGACCCGATACGAGCAACTAGCAGCACAAATCCGTCAGCAAATTGAGGATAATATTTGGCAAGTGGGTGATCGACTTCCTTCGTTGCGAGAAAGCGTAAAGCAATCTGGGCTAAGTTTGATGACGGTGGTTCAGTCGTATCAATTATTGGAAAGCCAAGGCTGGATTATTGCGCGCCCACAATCTGGTTATTATGTCGCTAAAAGCAAAACCAGTTTTGCGGCAGCGAAGGGGGGTAAGGGGTCGCATCTAAGTGAAAATGTGGAGATTAATGCCTCTATTTTCGGTGTGCTGCAAGCCTGTAATGACCCAGATATTATTCCTTTTGGCTCGGCATTTCCTGAGTCAGCACTGCTTAATGAGCCAAAATTAGCCAAATCATTAGCCTCGGTTGCTCGACGCATCACTCAGCAAAGTGCAGTGGCTAATTTGCCGCCGGGCAATGAAAAGTTACGCCGTAACATAGCTCAGCGTTATGCCATGCAGGGGATCCACGTTTCTCCCGATGAAATAGTGATCACGGCTGGAGCGATGGAGTCCTTAAGTTTTAGCCTACAATCAGTTACCGAGCCCGGCGATTGGGTTGTTATCGAATCCCCTGCATTTTATGGCTGTTTGCAGGCAATAGAGCGCTTAAAACTAAAAGCAGTGGCGATAAAAACCGATCCTATTTTTGGTTTGGATTTAGATGCACTCGAGGATGTGGTTAAAAATTATCCGATTAAGGCTTGCTGGTTGATGACTCATTATCAAAACCCTTTGGGGGGAACCATGCCCATAAGGAATAAAAAACGCTTAGTCGATATTTTAAATCACCGTCAAATCGTCCTAATAGAAGATGATGTGTATGGCGAACTGTATTTTGGTAATCAGCAACCAGTAGCGGCTAAGAGTTTAGATACGTTGAATAATTTTTTTCATTGTTCGTCTTTTTCTAAATGTTTAGCGCCAGGATTTCGGGTCGGTTGGGTGGCTGCTGGCCGGCATGCGACCAAAATTCAACATTTACAAATGATGAGCACAGTCTCTGCCAGTGTGCCGACACAATTAGCTATCGCCGAATACTTATCGCAAGGCGGTTACGATAATCATCTTAAAAAACTGCGTATGACCCTCGAACAACGCCAGCATCGTTTATTAAGCGCGATTGCACAATATATGCCTGATTCGGTTAAAGTAAATACGCCGAAAGGTGGCTATTTTCTATGGTTAGAATTTGAGCCACCCTTTAATGCAGTGCGTTTATATCAATTGGCATTAACGCAGGGGATAAGTATTGCGCCCGGAAGTATGTTTTCGACCAGCGATCAATTTAACCATGCCTTTAGACTCAACTGTTCTTTTACTTGGAGCGCTCAATTAGAAGAAGCAATGAAAATATTGGGTCGCCTGTGTCACCAATTACTGAATGAGAAACGAGATTAATCACATTTATTAGCCTAGCTGATTGCACTAAAAAGTAAAATTTGTCACTCTGCTAAATCACCCGTAAGTCATTTTAGCCAGTCAATTTGCGAGGGACGATGAAAATAAGATGCTTTGATGGTTCGGTTAATGCCACCTCCAAGGCTCAACAACAGAGGCATGAAATCGTTTGTTGGCCGGTCGCTTCTGATTTCTCATGGTGTGCGCAAATTGACCGATTTAGCCAAGCTTACCAGTTACCGGCAATGCCGGAGATTGATCACTACTTGGTGCTGCTTAATGACAATACGCTGGTGCTTACCTATGATGCTGATAGCAAATATATCTTTATCGAAAAAGGTCAATCCTTTTGTTGTCGTGGTGAGGATAATCCCCAATTATTGGCACAAAATGGTCCAATAGTATTATTAAATATTAGTGTTCGGCGAGGATGTTGGAAGCCGAAAATTAGCGTGGTTACTGAAAATCAATTATTACCAACTAATAGTGCTGGTGTCATTTATGTATTAGAAGGGCATTGGCAGATCCAAGGCGCGAATTGCAGTCAATTGATTGCAGAGCATGGTTGCTGGTGGTTACCTGATATTCGCCAAGGGCGAGTGAGTCCGCTGCAGCCAAATAGCTGTTTAATATGGATTGATTTGATGAACGGCTAAAATAAACAATTATATTAATAGTCAGTTATACTATTTTCATTATTTCTCTATTTGCCTAGTGAACCAAATTGAGGAAATATTGTTTAGGGGAGGCTGTTTAGCATAAATCGTTGATGCAAAAATTCTCTCTCAGAAAGGACATTAGCTTGATATATTTTAAATACCATCATAATCCAATCATTGAAATAACAAATAAATACATTATTGTAAATTAATTAGTAATATCATTTCTCAAGTTTACTTTATTCCAGTTGCTATAATTAACCAATCTTTATACTCTTTTAGAAGATCTAAATTAAAATATGACAAGCGTCAAAATAAGGCCGTAAAAAAAAGAGAGTACAAGTAAGATTATATAAAAAATCATATAACGGTATATTCGCCTTTTTATTTTCATTATTAATTATTAAAAGAGCAATGCAGATGGATAAAAAAATAGAAAACTATACTGGCCCTGCGGCTGGGTGGGGAGCAGTTAAAGCGGTAGCTGAAGCTATTCGCGGACAAATGGAAATCGGTCACGATATTATCGCGCTATTTGATATGAATAAACCTAACGGCTTCGATTGCCCAGGGTGCGCATGGCCAGATCCTAAACATACCGCGTCATTTGATGTGTGTGAAAACGGTGCAAAAGCAATGGCTTGGGAGGCTACAGCTAAAAAAACCACCCCACAATTTTTTGCACAACATACAGTCACAGAGTTACTCACTTGGGATGATTACGATTTAGAAAATGAAGGGCGTTTAACGCACCCATTAAAATATAATCCTCAAACCGATAAATATCAGGAAATTGAGTGGGAAACCGCATTTGCTGAAATAGGCCAGAGATTACAATCTTACCAAGATCCCAACAGTGTCGAATTTTATACCTCGGGCAGAACATCTAATGAAGCGGCGTTTTTGTATCAATTATTTGCCCGTGAATATGGGACTAATAACTTCCCCGATTGTTCAAATATGTGCCATGAGCCGACTAGTGTGGGTTTAGCTGCTGCTATTGGGGTAGGTAAAGGGACAGTTTTATTAGACGATTTTGATCAAGCAGATTTAGTGATTTGTATCGGACATAACCCCGGTACCAACCATCCTCGCATGCTGAGTACTTTGCGAGAAGTTTCTAAGCGTGGTGCAAAAATCATTGCAATCAATCCATTGCGTGAACGTGGACTAGAGCGCTTCACCTATCCGCAAGATCCGATTGAGATGCTGACGTTGGAATCAACCCCCTTGGCGAGTAGCTATTATAAAGTACGGATTGGGGGAGATACTGCCTTACTAAAAGGTGTGATGCGCCTCGTAATTGAGAAACATCTTGCTGCGATTAATGCGGGCCAGACACCAATATTAGATATTGATTTTATCGAGCAGCACACTACAGGGTATGCTGAGTTACAACAGGATATTTTGTCGACAGATTGGCAAGATATTTTACGGGTTTGTGGATTACAGCGCAGCGAATTAGAACAAATTGCTGAGGCTTATATTGCGGCGAAAAGTACTATCATCTGTTATGGCATGGGGATCACTCAGCATCAGCATGGGACGCAAAATATTCAGCAACTGATTAATTTATTGCTGCTAAAAGGCAATATAGGGCGTGAAGGCGCGGGTATTTGCCCATTGCGTGGTCACTCTAATGTGCAAGGTGATAGAACGGTAGGGATCACCGAAAAACCAAGCGCAGGCTTATTAGCCAAGATTGAACAGCGTTTTGGCTTTAAACCGCCTAAAGAATTCGGACATGCTGTTGTGGCTAGTATGCAGGCACTAGCTGATGGTAGTGCTAAAGCATTGATTAGTATGGGGGGGAACTTAGCTGTTGCGATGCCAGACCATGATTTAACGTATGCAGGAATGAAAAATTTAGATCTGGCTGTACATGCAGCGACTAAATTAAATCGTTCGCATTTATTGACGGCTAAACACACGTATTTATTACCGGTGCTCGGACGCACTGAAATCGATAAACAGCAAAGTGGCGTACAGTGTATTACCGTCGAAGATTCTATGTCGATGGTACATGCTTCACGCGGTATGTTAAAACCGGTGAGTCCGTGGTTAAAATCAGAATGTGCTATTGTCGCCGGTATGGCGAAGGCGACCCTGCCTAACTCAACAGTTGAATGGGATGATTTTATCAATAACTATGATTTGATCCGTGATGCGATGGAAGCAGTATTGCCTGATTTTAATGATTATAATCAGCGAATTAAACAGCCTGGTGGTTTTCATTTACCCAATGCGGCAGCACAGCGTCGTTGGTTAACCACGTCAGGGAAAGCCAATTTCTTGACCACTGAAGGTGTTATTGAAGATCCGGAATCAGCCGTTAACAGTGAATTAGTACTGGCGACTGTGCGTAGCCATGACCAGTATAATACAACGATTTATGGCATGAATGATCGCTATCGTGGAGTATTTGGTCAGCGTGATGTGCTATTTATCAGTGCAGCCGAAGCGCAAAAGCAAGGCGTAAAAGCAGGAGATAAAGTCAACGTTATCGCGCTGGATAAGCAACAACAGCCAACCCAAAGACGCCTAGATAACTTAACTGTGGTTATTTACGATATGGCCGACCGCTCAGTGGCGACTTATTTCCCCGAAGCCAATAATTTGATTGCGCTAGATAATTATGATCCACAAAGTGGCATTCCAGCTTATAAGAATATTGCAGTAAAATTAGAAGTGGTGGCTTAATTATCGATTATTAGCTGATAGAACAAGTTAGTTATAGCTGAAGCTCGTGGTAGTAGAGATTAATATCTAAGGGTCATGACATGAAATCATGATCCTTTTTTATATCTGCTATATTTTATTCTGCTTATATTGACAATAAACATATACAAACTTATTTATTTTTTATAGAAATGGAATTTTCTGTATTCATTTATTATAGTTAATATAATCGGTTAAGAGCCAATAATAATTTACTTCAGTTATTTATTTTATTATTGACTCTCAATATAAATAATAAGTTATTTTTTAGTGCTTATTATTAATCGACTCATCTGCAACATAATAACTAACCAAGGAGTTATTTTATGAACAGTACGAGCGAGTATACAGGCTATGATAATAATTTTTCATTAGATGGAAAAATTGCCGTGATTACTGGCGGTGCAGCAGGGATTGGTTTGGCAATTGCTGAATTATTTATCGCTAAAGGCGCAAAAGTTGCATTAATCGATAGGGCAGACTCGGTGATTGAAACAGCGACATCGTTAACTCATGCGATAGGTATTCCCTGTGATATTACTTGTGCCGATTCAGTGACTTCTGCGATAGATGATGTGGTTCAATATTATGGAACATTAGATATCGTGGTCAACTGTGCCGGCATGGTAGCGTTGTCACCTGCGGAATCATTAAGCGAAACTGATTGGGATAACACCATGAATGTTAATCTAAAAGGAACTTTCTTAGTATGTCAGTGCGCGGGAAAATTGATGCTGAAAAATGGGCACGGTAAAATTATTAATTTGGCCTCTCAAGCAGGAGTTATTGCTCTTCCTGAACACGCGGCTTATTGCGCCAGTAAAGCGGCAATAATTGGCTTAACTAAAGTATTAGCTTTGGAATGGAGCCCAAAAGGTATTCAAACTAATGCTATCTCACCTACTATTGTGCTCACAGAATTAGGCAAAAAAGCATGGTCAGGGGAAAAGGCTGATGCAATGAGACAAAAAATTCCTACCGGACGTTTTGCCTATCCTGATGAAATTGCTGCTTGCGCGTTATTTCTAGCTAGTGATGCCTCCGATATGATCAGTGGGCATAATTTAGTGATTGACGGTGGTTATAGCATTCAATGATCATTGGCATTAGTATTCTAATTTAACTTATTACGACATAAATATAGCTTGAAGTGTATGAAAAAATATTAACTTTACTATACACTTCTTTATTTATAATATAACAATCACCATATGATACAATTAAATATTTAAATAATAAAAATATAAGATAATTCAATTAAGTAATATAATTTTTAGAAACTATTATATTTTTGTTTCTATTAAAGTTTAATATATTTATTATCATTAATTGTTATATTTTAGCTTTGTGATAAATATTATAAAATTTATGTGATCTCAGCCTTAAATATAACGTATTAATAAAAAATAGTGTGATAGTTGTTCAATTTATACATTAATAGTATTACTTAATTCCTCTAACTGTTATATATATTATCCAGTCTAACTGTACTAGCTCCTCACTTAGAAGGAAAAAAGTATGTTCTCATCCTATAATGTTCTCATCCTATTAGGCGGTTTCTTCAGATTGAAGAAATGGTTTAATATTGATATCGATCTAGCTTTTTTCTTCCCTCAAAGATAATCCTTTTTATTTTTTATTTTTTAAATTTAACAAACCCTCTTTTTTATAAAAGACTATGGTTTCTTTAAGAATTTAATTTTATATCAAAGGTATTATCGTGGCTAAACGAATTGTAGAACCCTTCCGTATTAAAATGGTAGAAAATATCCGTATTCCTTCACAAGAAGAACGCGAAGCTGCGCTCAAAGAGGCTGGATATAATCCATTCTTATTACCAAGCTATGCCGTATACATTGATTTATTAACGGACTCTGGTACTAATGCTATGAGCGATAAACAATGGGCATCAATGATTACCGCTGATGAAGCTTACGCAGGTTCAAGAAACTATTATGAGTTAAAAGATAAAGCCAAAGAATTATTTGACTATGACTATATTATTCCTGCACATCAAGGGCGTGGTGCTGAGAATATTCTTTTTCCCGTATTATTAAATATTAAGAAAAAAAATAGAAAAGTAGAAAATCCCGTCTTTATTTCTAATTTCCATTTTGATACTACCGCAGCGCATGTCGAATTAAACGGATGTAAAGCAATTAATATTGTTACCGAAAAAGCATTTAATTCTGAGCAATATGATGATTGGAAAGGTGACTTTGATATTCAAAAGTTGAAGAAAAATATTGCGGAATATGGCGCGGATAATGTAGTTGCTATTGTTTCTACTGTCACTTGTAATAGTGCCGGTGGGCAACCTGTTTCAATGCATAATTTAAAACAAGTTTATGAAATCGCTAAAAAGCATGATATTTTTGTTGTCATGGACTCCGCGCGTTTTTGTGAGAATGCTTATTTTATAAAACAACGTGATCCACAATATAAAAATGCCAGCATTAAAGAAATTATTTTTGATATGTATAAATATGCTGACGCATTAACTATGTCAGCTAAGAAAGACCCACTGTTAAATATCGGAGGGTTAGTCAGTATTAAAAATAATGAAGAGGTATTTACATTAGCCCGTCAACGCTGCGTACCTATGGAAGGATTTGTAACTTATGGAGGGTTAGCGGGGCGTGATATGGCGGCTATGGTCCAAGGTCTAGAAGAGGGAACGCAAGAGGATTATCTGCATTATCGTATCGGACAAGTTCAGTATTTAGGTGACCGTTTGCGTGAAAATGGTATTCCAATTCAATATCCTACTGGTGGACATGCGGTATTTGTCGATTGTAAAAAATTGGTTCCGCATATTCCAGGCGATCAATTCCCTGCCCAAGCGGTGATTAATGCCTTATATTTAGAATCTGGTGTACGAGCCGTTGAAATTGGGTCATTCCTTTTAGGTCGTGACCCAGTAACAGGTCAACAAAAACATGCCGATATGGAATTTATGCGCTTAACCATTGCTAGACGCGTGTATACCAACGATCATATGGATTATATTGCAGATGCATTAATTGAATTAAAAGAAAAATTTGCGACCCTGAAAGGGTTAGAATTTGAATATGAACCTCCAGTATTAAGACACTTTACCGCTCGACTGAAACCTATCAAATAAACCGTCACTAATAATGGCTTCCATGCAATATGGGAGCCTTATCCTTATACTTTTAAGGAATGAATATGAGCATGTCTATAATTACCAAAGAGCCTTCAATTATGGTAGGTGGATTTGTGCTAGGCGGCGCAATGATAGGGGCGGGAATGTTTAGTTTACCGACCATTATGTCAGGCGCTTGGTTTATTAACGCTATTTTTATTTTATTAGCAGTTTGTTTTTTTATGTTTCATTCTGGTATCTATATTCTTGAATGTATTTCAAAATATGGAGAAGGAACCAATTATTTTCATATATCTAAACATCTATTACCCAGATGGGTATGTTATTTTGCTAACATTTCACTAATGTTCGTATTATATATATTAATTTACGCATATATCTCGGCTGCAGGTTCAGTTATTTATGAAGCCTTTTTATTGCATGGAATAACTATTAATCTAAAAATAGTATTTATAATATTTACTATTATATTAGGATCTACTATCTGGTGGGGAGGGGCATATGCGAGTCGTTTAACCTCAATATTTTTATCAATTAAAATAATATTATTCATCTTGGCTTTTTCTGGTTTATTTATTAATGCTAAAAGCACATTACTTTTTAGTCAAACCATTAATGGTGAAAGCCAATTATTCTTAATACCATTTATTTTTGTTATTATTCCTTACGCGATTACCTCATTCGGTTATCACGGTAATGTCTGTAGTTTATATAAACTATATCATCAGAATGAATGGAAAGTAGTTAAAAGCTGTATTATTGGTTGTGTATTAGCCCTAGTTATTTATATCTTCTGGATGATTGGCACAATGGGAAATCTACCCAGAGAACAATTTATTACTATAATACAGCAAGGAGGGAATTTAGATGCATTTATAAACTCACTCTATACTGTGTTAAATAACGAATATATTAAAACATTCATATTATGGTTTTCTATTAGTGCTGTTTTTTGTTCATTTCTCGGTGTGGCGATTGGGCTATTCGATTATATTCTGGCATCATTAAAATTTAAAGATAATTCACTAGGGCGATTAAAGACCTCGTTCTTATGTTTTGCTCCTCCGTTATTATTGTGCATGTTTTTTCCTAATGGTTTTTTAATTGCAATTGCTTATGCAGGGATGGCTGCCTGTATTTGGGCAATTATTTGTCCAGCATTTATGGTATTAAAAGCCCGTGAGAAATTTGCTGGTTCAGGGTTTAGAGTCTGGGGCGGTAAAGGGCTTATTTATGCTGTAATTGCATTTGGTATTGTTGGGATCAGCTGTCAATTATTAGCTCAATTTAATCTATTACCGATTTATCGTTAACTGTTATTAAAATAATGTACGAGTCCGCTTATTGGATAAATTTTGCTAATTCGCTAGGGATACATGGCTAAAGTAAATAGTCTGTTAATAGCGAGGTCAATTTTGCCAGTAGGCGACTCTATTGTAGGATAGATATTGATGAGCACGTTATAGTATTACTCACTATTTTATTAATTATTATTTTGACTGTCCCTCTCGTTATGCGGTTAAATCATTCGTTGTTGATGTTATTCATGTTATGTTTAGCCGCTAATAAATATAATTAATTATTATGAGTCGTTAACGTATCAAAATAAGGCAGTAGATATCATGTCGTTAAAGGAAATAGCAAAACAGCTCGGGCTTTCTGTTACCACTGTCAGTCGTGCTTTGAATGGGTATGATGATGTGTCAGAAGAAACTTATCAACGAGTAAAAGCTGAAGCTGATCGACGTGGATATCGCCCTAACTCATTTGCCCGTCGCTTGAAAATGGGCAAAATTGATGCCGTTGGATTAATTTTACCGACTAATATTGAACGCTTGAATGATGCGGCCTTTATGAATACCGTCGGCCATATTAGTCAATCTTTATCGAAAAAAGATATCGATTTGTTATTAATTGCCGATGATTTCGATCCGCAAAAGTCTATGTTTATGCGTATCATTGGTAGTCGCCGAGTCGATGCGTTGATTGTGGCGCATACTTTAGAAAATGATCCACGATTACAACAGTTACAACGCTTAAAATTTCCTTTTTTAGCTTTAGGTCGTAGCCAATTATCAGAGCCATATGCGTGGTTTGATTTTGATAATTATGCGGGAACACAGTTGGCTACTCAGCATTTGATTGATCAAGGACATCAGCGAATCGCTTTCTTTAGTGAGGGTAATGACCAGTCATTTGTTATTCAGCGGTTAAATGGTTATCTCGATACCTTGAAAAAAAATCAGCTGAGCTTTTGTTCACAGTATTTATGCCAAGGTGTAACTACCCGCCGTGATGGGTATTTAGCGACTCAAAGATTATTGGCTTTAGATACTCCTCCAACAGCGATTATTACCGACTGTAATATGCAGGGAGATGGTGCAGCTATGGCATTAGCTCAGGCAGATAAATTACAAGGGCCTTCTGCTATTTCATTGATTGTATTT